>JBJOKE010000002.1:0-3247 GCA_046046245.1 Pseudomonadota bacterium
CCCTCGCGGATCGCGAAGCGCAGGCCCTGCTCCATCGCGATCGGCGCGATCAGCGTGACTTCCATCTTCACGTTGTCGCCCGGCATCACCATCTCCGTGCCCTCCGGCAGCTTCACCGAACCCGTCACGTCGGTCGTGCGGAAGTAGAACTGCGGCCGGTAGTTGTTGAAGAACGGCGTGTGCCGCCCCCCCTCGTCCTTCGACAGCACGTACACCTCGCACTCGAACTTCGTGTGCGGCTTGATCGAGTTCGGCTTGGCCAGCACCTGGCCACGCTCCACTTCCTCGCGCTTCGTGCCGCGCAGCAGCACGCCCACGTTGTCCCCCGCCTGGCCCTGGTCCAGCAGCTTGCGGAACATCTCCACGCCCGTGCAGGTCGTCTTCACCGTCGCCTTGATGCCGACGATCTCGATCTCCTCGCCCACCTTCACCACGCCGCGCTCGATCCGACCCGTCACCACCGTGCCGCGACCCGAGATCGAGAACACGTCCTCGATCGGCATCAGGAACGTCCCGTCGATCGCACGCTCCGGCGTCGGAATGTACGAGTCCAGCGCGTCGGCCAGCGCCATGATCGCGCCCTCGCCCAGCTCGCCCTTGTCGCCCTCGAGCGCCTTCAGCGCCGAGCCCTTGATGATCGGCACGTCATCGCCGGGAAACTCGTACTTGCTCAGCAGCTCGCGCACTTCCATCTCGACCAGCTCGAGCAGCTCCGCATCGTCCACCATGTCGCACTTGTTCATGAACACGATGATGTACGGCACACCCACCTGCCTCGCCAGCAGGATGTGCTCGCGCGTCTGCGGCATCGGGCCGTCGGCCGCCGACACCACCAGGATCGCGCCGTCCATCTGCGCCGCACCCGTGATCATGTTCTTCACGTAGTCCGCGTGACCCGGGCAGTCCACGTGCGCGTAGTGCCGCGCCTTCGTCTCGTACTCCACGTGCGCCGTGTTGATCGTGATCCCGCGCGCCTTCTCCTCAGGCGCCGCGTCGATCTGGTCGTACGCCTTCGCCTCGCCGCCGAACTTCGACGACAGCACCGTCGTGATCGCCGCCGTCAGCGTCGTCTTCCCATGGTCCACGTGACCGATCGTGCCCACGTTCACGTGCGGCTTCGTACGCTCGAACTTACCCTTGGCCATATCTCTCTACCTCGATTCTCGAAAAAGAACGGATGTTGAACGGTGCTTCGTCGATTACTTCGTGCGGGCGGCGATGATCGCCTCGGCGACGTTGCGCGGCGCCTCCGCGTACTGCTTGAACTCCATCGTGTACGTCGCGCGACCCTGGGTCAGCGAACGCAGCGACGTCGAGTAGCCGAACATCTCGGACAGCGGCACCTCGGCGCGGATCGCCTTGCCGCCGCCGACCATGTCCTCCATGCCCTGCACCATGCCGCGGCGGGACGACAGGTCGCCCATCACCGAGCCGGCGTAGTCCTCGGGCGTCTCGACCTCGACCGACATCATCGGCTCGAGCAGCACCGGGCTCGCGCGCCGCATGCCTTCCTTGAACGCCATCGAGCCGGCCATCTTGAACGCGTTCTCGTTCGAGTCCACGTCGTGGTACGAACCGAAGAACAGCGTCGCCTTCACGTCGACGACCGGGTAACCGGCCAGCACGCCCGAGGGCAGCGAGTCCTCGATGCCCTTCTGGACCGCGGGGATGAACTCGCGCGGGACCACGCCGCCCTTGATCGCGTCGACGAACTCGAAGCCGGCGCCGCCCGGGGGCAGCGGCTCGAGCTTGATGACCACGTGACCGTACTGGCCGCGACCGCCCGACTGCTTGACGAACTTGCCCTCGACCTCGTCGACCGGCTTGCGGATGGTCTCGCGGTACGCGACCTGCGGCTTGCCCACCGAGGCCTCGACGCCGAACTCGCGCTTCATCCGATCGACGATGATCTCGAGGTGCAGCTCGCCCATGCCGCCGATGATGGTCTGGCCGGACTCCTCGTCGGTGCGGACGCGGAACGAAGGATCTTCACGGGCGAGACGCTGGAGCGCGACACCCATCTTCTCCTGGTCGGCCTTGGTCTTCGGCTCGACGGCCTGGTGGATCACCGGCTCGGGGAACACCATCCGCTCGAGGATGACCGGCGCTTCCGGATCGCACAGCGTCTCTCCGGTGATCACCTCCTTCAGGCCCACGCACGCGGCGATGTCGCCGGCGCGGACTTCGGAGATCTCGTCGCGCTGGTTCGCATGCATCTGCAGCAGGCGGCCGACACGGTCCTTCTTGCCCTTGATCGGATTGAAGACGGTGTCGCCCGAGCTCAGCACGCCCGAGTAGACGCGGATGAAGGTCAGCTGGCCGACGAACGGGTCGGTCATCAGCTTGAACGCCAGCGCGGCGAACTTTTCCTTGTCGTCCGCCTTGCGGAAGACCTCGGCCTCGTTGTCGTCGATGCCCTTGACCGGCGGGATGTCGACCGGCGACGGCATCAGCTCGATCACCTTGTCGAGCATCGCCTGGACGCCCTTGTTCTTGAACGCCGAGCCGCACATCATCGGCTGGATCTCGCCCGCGATCGTGCGCTGACGCAGGCCGGCCAGGATGTCCTTCTCCGACAGCTCGCCTTCCTCGAGGTAGCGGTTCATCAGCTCCTCGTTGGACTCGGCGGCGGCCTCGACCATCTTCTCGCGCCACTCGTTGCAGGTGTCGACGAGCTCGGCGGGGATGTCGCCGTACTCGAACTTCATGCCCTGCGAGGCGTCGTCCCACCAGATGGCCTTCATCTTGATCAGGTCGACCACGCCCTTGAAGTTCTCCTCGGCGCCGATCGGCACCTGGAGCGGCACCGGGTTGGCCTTCAGGCGAAGCTTCATCTGGTCGTAGACCTTGAAGAAGTTCGCGCCGGTCCGGTCCATCTTGTTGACGAACGCGAGCCGGGGGACCTTGTACTTGTTGGCCTGGCGCCAGACGGTCTCGGACTGCGGCTGCACGCCGCCCACCGCGCAATAGACCATGCACGCGCCGTCGAGCACGCGCATCGAGCGCTCGACCTCGATCGTGAAGTCGACGTGCCCGGGGGTGTCGATGATGTTGATGCGGTGCTCCGGGAAGGACATGTCCATGCCCTTCCAGAAGCAGGTGGTCGCGGCGGACGTGATCGTGATCCCGCGCTCCTGCTCCTGCTCCATCCAGTCCATCGTCGCGGCGCCGTCGTGCACCTCGCCGATCTTGTGGTTGACGCCGGTGTAGAACAGGATGCGCTCGGTCGTGGTCGTCTTCCCGGCGT
>JBJOKE010000032.1:0-13490 GCA_046046245.1 Pseudomonadota bacterium
TGCACCGCCGGCGCACGCGGCGCCGGGGGCGGCGGCGGGGCGAGCAGCGCATTCACCGTCGCGACCGCGGTCTCGTCGAGGTCGCCGGCGGTGCCGCGCAGCCGCAGGCCGTTCAGCAGCACGTCGTACCGCGCTCGCGACAGGTCCCGCTGCGTGGCGAACAGCTGCTGGGCCGCGTTCAGCACGTCGATGTTGATCCGTACGCCCACCTGGTAGCCGAGCTGGTTCGACTCCAGCGCGAGCTGGCTGGACTTCTCGGCGGCGGTCAGCGCGCGGACCTGCTCCAGGCCGCTCTTGACCCCGAGGAAGGTCTGCCGCGCCGCCTGCTCGGCGTTGCGTCGCGCGGTCTCCGCGTCGAACTGCGCCTTGTCCTGCAGCGCGATCGCCTCGCGCACCCGCGCGTCGACCGCGCCGCCCGTGTAGACCGGGAACGCGAACGACAGGCCCACCAGCCCGCTCGCCGATCGGATGCCGACGGCCGCGGCCGAGGTCGCGCCGTTGGTGCTGCGGCCCGCGTTGGCCTGGGTGACCAGGTCGAGCGTCGGGAAGCCGCCGTAGCGCTGGCGCTCGATCTCGCGCTTTGCGATCTCGCCCGACACCTCGGCCTGCCGCACCTGCCAGTTCTGCGTGCGCGCGATCTGCGCCCACTCGCCCTCGCGCTCGGCCGCGGGCGCGCGCACGTCGACGTCGGGGCGCAGCACCGCGAGCTCGGTGACCGGCCGGCCGACCAGTTGCGTGAGCAGCGCGCGCTTGACCTCCAGGTCGTTCTCGATCGCGACTTCCTGCGCACGGCTCAGGTCCAGCCGCGACTGCGCCTCCTGCTGGTCGGTGATCGTCGCGGTGCCCACCTCGAAGTTGCGCTTGGCCGACGCGAACTGCTCGCCGATCGCCTGCTTCTGCGCGCGGATCACCGCGAGGCTGTCCTGTGCGGCCAGCACGTCGAAGTAGGCCTGCGCGACCCGCAGGATCAGGTCCTGCCGGACCTGCGCCAGCTGGAACTCGGCCGCCTGCACGCCGAGCTCGCTCTGCTTGAGCACCTCGCGGTTCGCCGGCCGGTAGACGGGCACCGATGCGACCACGCCCAGCGACTGGGCGTCCCAGTCGCGGGTCCTGGCGACGTTGGTGTCGAGCACGTTGTAGTTCGTGTTCGCCGTCGCGTTGACGGTCGGCTTCAGGCCGGCCTGCGCCTGCGGCACGCGCTGCTGGGTCGCGGCGAGCTGCGCGCGCGTGCTCGCGACGACCGGGTCGAGCTCGACGGCGGCGCGGACCGCCTCGGCGAGGTCCATCGCGGCGGCGGCCGGTCCTGCCCAGGCGACGAAGGCGGCGGCGACGGCGGCGGCGAGCAGGCGGCGGTTCATGCGGAGGCTCCGGGGGGCGAGGTGGCGCGGACGCTCAGTAGATCGGGCAGGACGGATCGACCTGTCGCGACCAGGCATCGATGCCGCCGGACAGGTTCCAGACGTCGGTGAAGCCGCGGCGTTCGAGGAACATCGCGACCTGCATGCTGCGCATGCCGTGATGGCAGACGCAGACCACGGCACGGTCGGGCTCGAGCTCGTCGACGCGCCCCGGGATCTGGCCCATCGGGATCGCGACGACGCCGGGGATCGACGCGTGGGCGACCTCCCAGGCTTCGCGCACGTCGAGCAGGACCGGGGCCGGACGGGCCGGATCGGCGAGCCAGGCGGCGAGCTCGGGGGCGGTGAGCGCGTGCATCGCGGGGCGGCCGGGCCGGTCAGAACCGGAAGGCGGACTTCGCCGGGAAGCCGCGCAGCGGCTTCGCGACGGTCTCGAACAGCGGGCGGGTGGTGAAACCCGAGCCCTGCGCGCGCGAGACGATCTGCGCCAGCATCACCGGCAGCTCGCCCACGATCGCGGCGAGCCGGCCGCCGGCGTTCAGCTTCGCGAGCAGCCGCTCGGGCACCGCCGATACCGAGCCCGACAGCACGATCACGTCGTACGTGGGCAGGTTGCCGTTCGGGTCGGCGCCGTCGGCCTGGCGGACGGTGACGTTCGAGACGCCGGCGCGCGACAGGTTCTCGGTCGCGAAGCGGGCGAGGTCGGCGTCGATCTCGAGGGTGTCGACGTGTCGTGCCCGGTTCGCGAGCAGCGCGGCCATGTGGCCGGAGCCCGTGCCGATCTCGAGCACCGACTCGTGCCTGCGCACGCCCAGCTCCTGCAGGATCCGCGCCTCGACCTTCGGGGCGAGCATCGTCTCGCCGGTGGCCCGGCCGCCGACGGTCAGCGGGACCTCCATGTCGGTGAAGGCCATCGCCCGGTAGGCGGGCGGCACGAAGTCCTCGCGGTGGACCACCGACAGCAGGTCGAGGACGTCCTGGTCGAGCACGTTCCACGGCCGGATCTGCTGCTCGATCATGTTGAAGCGGGCGCGTTCGATGTCCATGTTCCTCATCCTTCCCCTCGGGCCGAAGGCACGGATTCTACCGTTTGGCCCCGCCGGCCGCGGCCGGCGACGCGGGCCGCGAGGTCGTCGAGCAGCGTGTAGAGGACCGGCACCACCAGCAGCGTCAGCAGCGTCGAGGCGACGACCCCTCCGATCACCGCATGCGCCATCGGCGCCCGCTGCTCGCTGCCCTCGCCGGTGGAGATCGCGAGCGGCAGCATGCCGAAGACCATCGCCAGCGTCGTCATGAGGATCGGGCGCAGCCGGATCTCTGCGGCGGCGAGCAGCGCCTGCGCGCGCTCGACGCCGGCGCGGCGCTGCTGGTTCGCGAAATCGATCAGCAGGATCGCGTTCTTCGTGACCAGGCCCATCAGCATGATGAAGCCGATGACCGAGAACATGTTCAGCGTCGAGCGCCAGGCGAGCAGCGCGACCATCACGCCGATCAGCGACAGCGGCAGCGAGGCCATGATCGCCACCGGCTGTATGAAGCTGCGGAACTGCGAGGCCAGGATCATGTAGATGAACACGATCGCCAGCAGCAGCGCCTGCATCGCGTAGCCGAAGCTCTCCTGCATGTCCTTGGTGGCGCCGCCGGTCATGAAGCGGTAGCCGGGCGGCAGCGGGATCGAGGCCATCCGCTTCTGGATCTCCAGTCCCACGGTACCGGGTGCGGCGCCGTACACGTTCGCGGTGATCGCGATCTCGCGGGTCAGGTTCTTGCGGTTGATCTGAGTCGGGCCCTCGGCCGGCGTGAGCTTCGCGACCTGCCGCAGCGGCACCATCCGCGGCGCGCCGTCGGCGTCGACCAGGCTCGAGGCGACCGTCAGCCGCGCCAGGTCCTCGACGTCGCGCCGGCCCTCGAGCGGCAGGCGGATCCGCACGTCGTAGTTCTCGTCATCGGGCGCCTTCCAGGTGCTCGCCACCTCGCCTGCCAGCAGCGGCCGCAGCGCGCCGCCCACCTGGGCCACGCCCACGCCGAGGTCGGCCGCGACCGCGCGGTCGACCTCGACCGCGATCGTCGGCCTGGCGGGCTTCGAGCTGGTGTCGAGGTCGACGACGCCGGGGATCTTCCGGATCTCCTCGACCGCCCGCGCGGCGATCTGCTCGAGCTGGCGCTGGTCCTGGCCCTGGACGCTGACCTCGATCTGCTTGTTGCCGAAGGTGCTGGCGACGCCGAGGTTGGTGATGGTGATGCCGGCGATCCGCTCGATGCGCTCGCGCACCGGCGCGATCAGCTGCCTGATCGAGCGGGCGCGCTCGGTGCGATCCTTGAGCCGCACGAAGACGGTCGAGTAGTTCTTGCCCTGCGTGGCGCCGGTGTTCACCGTCGCGTAGGTGAAGACCACCTCCGGGAATTCCCGCATCGCGGCGTCGACCTGGCGCGCCTTGTCGGCGGTCAGGTCGAGCGACGAGCCGACCGGCGTGTAGAACTGCAGGTAGAGCTCGTTGTTGTCGGCCTGCGGCACGAACTCCGAGCCGACGGCGCGGCCGAGCCCGAGCGCGGCCACCAGCGTCGCGAGCGCGAGCGCGAGCGTGGCCCAGCGGTGGGCGAGGCCCCAGCGCAGGATCGCGACGTAGCCGTTCTCGAGCGCGCGCATCCGCCGCTCGAATGCGCGCAGCAGCCGCGCCACCGGCCCCGTGCCCTTCGCGCCCTCCGCATCCGGGTCGTGCCACACCGACGAGAGCATCGGGTCGAGCGTGAAGCTGATGAACATCGACAGCATCACCGCGAAGGCGACGGTCATGCCGAACTGCTTGAAGAACTTGCCGATGATCCCGCCCATGAAGCCCACGGGCAGGAACACCGCGACGATGGTGAACGTGGTCGCGGTCACCGCCAGGCCGATCTCGGCCGTGCCCTCCAGCGCGGCGTCGCGGTGGTGCTTGCCCATCGCCTGGTGGCGGACGATGTTCTCGCGCACGACGATCGCGTCGTCGATCAGCAGGCCCACGCAGATCGACAGCGCGAGCAGCGTCACCAGGTTGATGGTGAAGCCCATCGCGTACATCACGAGGAAGGTGCCGATCAGCGAGATCGGCAGCGTGAGGCCGGTGATCACCGTGGAGCGCCACGACGACAGGAACAGGAAGACGATCACCACCGTCAGGATCGCGCCCTCGACGATGTTCCGCTGCACGCCCTTGACCGAGTTGCGGATCGAGGTCGACTGGTCCCGCACCACGGTGACGGTCACGTCCTCGGGCAGCTGGCGCCTGAGCTCGTCGACGATCCGCCGCACGCCGTCGACGACCGCGATCGTGTTCTCGCCCTGGGCCTTGACGATGTCGAGCGAGATCGCGCGCTCGCCGTCGACCAGCGCGAGCGACTCCCGCTCCTCCTGGCCATCGACGACGCGGGCCACCTGCCCGAGGTAGACCGGCTGGCCGCCGCGGCGCGCGACGACGATCCGCTCGAAATCGGCGACCGACTTCAGCCGTCCGCGGATCTGCACCGACTGCTCGCGCTCGCGGGTGACGATGCTGCCGGCGGGCAGTTCCTGGTTCTCGTTGCGGATCGCGTTCAGCACCTGGTCGACGCCGATCTTCAGCGCCTCCATCTCGGCCGGGCGCAGCACCACCTGCACCTCGCGGCGCACGCCGCCGACGATCGTGACCCGGCCGACGCCGCGCGCGTTCTCGATCCGGCGCTTGACCACCTGCTCGGCGAGCGTGGTCAGCTCGCGCGCGTCGCGCTTGGGCGAGCGCACGGCCAGCGAGATCACCGGCTGGTCGTCCGGGTTGAAGCGCGAGATGACCGGCTCCTTGACCTCCTTCTTGAAGGCCGCGCGGATCAGCGCGACCTTCTCGCGGACGTCCTGCGCGGCACGCGCCGGCTCGGTCAGCAGGTCGAACTCGACGATCACCACCGACACGCCCTCGTACGAGCGCGAGGACACCTTGTTGATGCCGCTGACGGTGTTGACCTGCTCCTCGATCCGCCGCGTGACGTCGGACTCGACGATCTCGGGCGAGGCGCCCGGATACTCGGTCTGCACGACGACCACCGGGAAGCTGACGTCCGGGAACTGGTCGACCGAGAGCCGGTTGTACGAGAACAGGCCCAGCACGACGAAGGCGGCCATCATCATGGTCGCCAGTACCGGGTTGCCGATCGAGATCCGCGTGAACCACATGGGGCAGGGCCTCGGGGCGCGTTCAGCGGCTCGCCGTGGCGGCGGCCGGCGCGGCCTGCACGCCGCCGGGGCCGCCGCCGGGTCCCGTGCCGGGTGCGATCCGCGCCGGGGCGCCGGCGCGCAGCGCACCGAGGTTCGCGGCGACGATGCGTTCGCCGGCGGCCAGGCCCTGGAGCACCTCGACCCGCGTGGTGCCGCTGCCCTCGTCGCGCAGGCCGAGCTTCACGTCGCGCTCGACGACGCGGCCGTCGACGATCGCGTAGACGAAGGTCCGCCCGCCCCGGTCGCGGACCGCGGTCTGCGGCACCGAGAGCGCGCCCTCGCGCCGCTCCACCGTCAGCGAGCCCTGGGCGAAGAGCCCGGCGCGCACGCTCGGATCCCGGTTGTCGAGCGCGATGTAGACCGGCACCGAGCGCGTGCCCGCCTGCGTCGACGGCGCGATCCGCGCGATCCGGCCGACCTGCGGCGCGGCCACGCCCTCGATCCGCAGCTCGACCGTTTGCCCGACCCGCACCGCGCCGACCTCGGCGGCCGGCACCGGCGCCTCGATCTCCATCCGCGACAGGTCGACCACCGACAGCACGCGGCCGTCCACCGGCAGCTTCTCGCCGGCCTGCGCGAAGCGCTCGGCCACCACGCCGTCGATCGCGCTGCTCATCACGGTGTCGGCGAGCTGCTTGCGGGCGAGCGCGAGCTGGGCGGCGGCCGCGTCGCGGTTGCCGCCCGCCACCTCCCAGGCCGACTGCGCCTGATCGAGCGCGCTCTGCGAGACGAAGGCCTTCTCCTTCAGCTGCGCGGTGTTGTCGAGCGTGCGCTTCGCCTGGTCGACCTGCGAGACCGCGGCCTTGAGCGTCGCCTCGCGCTCGCGCACGCGGACCTCGTACTCGGTCGGGTCGAGGCGGGCCACCGGCTGGCCACGGCGCACCGGCAGGCCTTCGCGGACCAGCACCTCGCGCAGTTCGCCGGCCACCTTGGTCTTGACCACCGTCTGGTCGACCGGCTTGAGCGAGCCCGTCAGCGGCACCGTGCGGGCGAGCGTCGCGGGCGCGAGCGTCTCGATGTCGGCGGCGGCGAACTCCACCGCAGCGACCTCGGCGGGCGCGGCCGCGGCGACGGGCGCGGCCGACGGGACGGCCGCGCGCTGCTTCAGCATCCAGCCGCCCCCGGCGGCGAGCATGGCGACGAGCGCGGTGGAGACGAGGAGGGCACGTTTCATCGGGGCGCCGGGCGCAGCGCGGCCCGGATCAGGTCGAGGTGGGCGTCGAGCATCCGCTCGGGGTCGACGGAGGCGCCTGCGATGCTGCACAGGTCGAACGAGTGGCTCCACATCGCCTTCATCACCAGGGGAGCGATCCACAGGTGCGACGCCAGCTCGACATCGACCGGCCGGAACTCGCCGCGCTCGATGCCGCGCGCCAGGATGGAGCCCAACAGCTCGCCGTTCGGGCGGATGACCTCGTCGTGGAAGAAGCGGGCCACCTCGGGGAAGTTGCCGGCCTCGGCCATGATGAGCTTGGCGATGCCGGCGAGCCGCGTGCCGCCGAACTCGTGCCACCAGCTGCGCAGGAACTGCTCGATCAGCGTGTCGGCGGGCGCGTCGGAGTCGGCGATCTCGGTCCGGAACCGGTCGAGCAGCACGACGATGTTCTCGCGCACGAGGGCCTTGAACAGCTCCTCCTTGTTCGCGAAGTACAGGTAGAGCGTGCCCTTCGAGACGCCCGCGCGCGATGCGATGTCGTCCAGGCGCGTGGCCGCGTAGCCGCGCTCGACGAACAGGTCGAGGGCGGCGGCGAGCAGCTCGGCGGGACGGCTTTCCTTGCGGCGCTCCCAGCGCGGGGCGTGGGGCGCCCCGGAGGCGGGGACGGCAGGATGCATGGGTAAATGACCGATCAGTCAGTAAGTATAGGCCGCCCGCCTGCAGGGGGTCAAACCGGACGGGTCGCCGTCCGCTTGCCGCCCGGAGGGCACTCGGGCATCGTGCGGCTCGGCGCCGCATCGCCCCGACCATGTCCGACCCGACCGACCCCATCGACATCGCGCCCGCGCGGTTTCCCGAGGACCGGCCCGCGGCCGTCGGGCTGTTCCGCGACTACGCGGCCGGCCTCGACGTCGACCTGTGTTTCCAGGACTTCGCGACCGAGCTCGCATCGCTGCCGGGGGCGTATTCGCCGCCGTCCGGTCGGCTGCTGCTGGCGTGGCGCGGCGGCGAACCGGTGGGTTGCGTCGCGCTGCGGCCGCTCGACGGCGGACGCTGCGAGATGAAGCGGCTGTACCTGAGGCCGTCGATGCGCGGCACCGGGCTCGGCGAACGGCTCGTCAGGCGGCTGTGCGACGAGGCCCGCGGGGCCGGCTGCACGCGCCTGTGCCTCGACACGCTGCCGTCGATGACCGCCGCGATCGCGCTCTACGCGAAGCTCGGCTTCGTGCCGATCGAGCCCTACGTGTTCAACCCGGTGCCGGGCGCGCGGTTCCTCGGCCTGGACCTGCGCGCGGGCACGGCCGGCCCGCGCGGCTGACGCGGCCGACTTCGCTCGAGCGCCCGGCGCCCTCCTGCGGCGCCGCTCCACGATCCGCGCGCGCCGCGTGCGGGAGCGGTCGCATCCGACGATACTTCGCCCCGGATGCGCCCCGCCCACGTCGCCCAGCTGCTGCTGCTGTCCCTGCTGTGGGGCGGGGCCTACCTGTTCATGCGCTCGTCCGCGCCCGCGTTCGGCGCGCTGCCGATGATCTTCCTGCGGATGGCGCTCGCCTGCCTGCTGGTGCTGGGCCCGCTCGCGCTGTGGCGCGGCGCGTTCGGGTCCATGCGCCGGCACATCGGGCCGATCGCGGTCAACGGACTGCTGTTCACCGCGCTGCCGTTCGTCGGGCTCGGCTGGTCGGCGCTCTCGATCTCCGCCGGGCTGCTCGCGGTGCTGCAGTCCTCGGCGCCGATCTTCGCGGCGATCGTCGGCGCGCTGTGGCTGCGCGAGCCGATCGGACCGACCCGGGCGGCCGGCCTGGTCGTCGGGATCGCCGGTGTGGCGCTGCTGGTCTGGGACAAGGTGTCGCTGACCGACGCAGCCGGACTCGCGATCCTCGTCACGCTGGCGGTCACGATGATGTGGGGCGTGTCGTCGAACTACGCGCGAGCCAGGCTCGCCGGCATCGATCCGCTGACGCTGACCACCGGCAGCCTCGGCATCGCGGCGCTCGTGCTGGCCCCGTTCGCGTGGGCGACCTGGCCGCAGGCCGACCCCGGGCCCCGTGCCTGGGCCGAGGTGGTGTTCCTCGGCGCCGCCTCGTCGGGTCTCGGCTTCCTGCTGTACTTCAGGCTGCTGCGCGCGATCGGCGCGGTGCGCGCCACCTCGGTCACCTTCCTGAACCCCGTCGTCGCGATGGCCTCGGCCGCGGTCTACCTCGGCGAGCCGGTCACGCCGCGGATGCTCGCCGGCTGCGCGGTGATCCTGGCCGGCACCGCGCTGACCCTCGGCCTGGTGCGCCTGCCGCGCCGCCGCGCGGTCGCCCGCGGGTAGCATCGCGCCATCGCAGGAGCATCGCCCACCCATGCACGCCGACACCCCCCGCGCCGAGTTCGGCCCCGTCACCGTGTTCTTCGGCGAGAAGAACGGCAAGTATCCCGACGGCAACCAGGTCGTCGTCCGCGGCGGCGACACGCTCGCGGTGTTCGACTCGCCGCAGGTGGCCAACCGCATCGGCCCGGCCTTCGACGAGGCCGACCTCGTCATCCAGGGCCACGTCCACGAGGACCACCTCGCCGGCCTGCACCGGATCCCGCGCGCCGCGGTCCACGTGCACGAGGCCGACGTCGAGGCCGCGCGCAGCTGGGAGGGGCTCGCCCGCCACTACGGCTACGAGGCGCCGGTGCTGGACGGCCTGCACGCGAAGATCGTCAGGGAATTCGACTGGGTGCCGCGGCCCGATGCCGTCGCCTACCGCGACGGCGCGCGCTGGGACCTCGGCGGCGGCGTGTCGGTCACCGCCGTGCACATGCCGGGGCACACCTCCGGTCACTCGGTGCTGCTCGTCGAGCCGGTGGGCGTCGCGTTCATCGGGGACATCGACCTCTCGGGATTCGGTCCCTACTACGGCGACGCGACCTCGGACCTGCGGTCGTTCCGCCGTACGCTGGCGACCGTCGCCTCGATCCCCGCGAAGGTCTGGGTCACGTCGCACCACCGCGGCGTCGTGACCGAGCGCGACGCGTTCGAGCGCGCGCTCGCCGCATTCGCCGCGAAGCTCGACGAGCGCGAGGCCAAGCTGCTCGCGATGCTCGACGGCGGGCCGCGCACGCTGGCCTGGCTGGTCGCCGAGCGGCTCACCTATCCGAAGGGCTACGAGGAGCTCTGGATCGACGGCGCGGAGACGCGGACGATCTCCCAGCACCTCGACGAGCTGCGCGAGGCGGGGCGGGTGCGGCGGCTCGACGACGGGCGCTGGGCGAAGGCCTGAGCACGGCGCCCGGATCGGGCTGCGCTCGCGCTCGATCGGGATCACGCAGGCCTTCCGGGCGTTCGCCCGGGAGCATGGCCGCGCCGCCGGTCGGCGCGGCCGTGGCAGGATGCGATCGATGCCCGTCACCCACCTCGACCGCACCGACGACCCGCCGTGCCGCCCCGGCTGCGGGGCCTGCTGCATCGCGCCGTCGATCGCGACGCCGATGCCCGGCATGCCGCGGGGCAAGCCCGCCGGCACGCGCTGCCTGCACCTCGACGACGCGATGCGCTGCGGCCTCTTCGGCCGGTCCGAGCGGCCCGCGTTCTGCGCCGGCCTGCGGCCCTCGCGCGAGATGTGCGGCGACGACCGCGAGGCCGCGATCGCGTGGCTCGGCCGGCTCGAACGCCTGACCGCGCCCTGAATCCGGGCCGCCGGGGCTTCGCGAGGCCCTCTGCCCGCTCGGGGTAAGATCAGGCCGCCCGGGCACCGACCGGGCATCCGACCCTTTCCTCCAAGCCGCTCCCGGAAGTCCGCCGCACGATGAAGCTCCGTTCCCTGATCGGTGGTGTGCTGGTCGCCGCCGTCCTCGGCGGCGGCTGGTGGTGGTGGGACCAGCGCAAGGCGTCCGACGGACCGGCGCTGCGCACCGCGAAGGTCGAGCGCGGCACCCTGGTCGCGACGGTCGCCGCCTCGGGCACGCTCGCGGCCACCGTTCAGGTGCAGGTGAGCTCGCAGGTCTCCGGCCAGATCCGCGAGGTGCTCGCCGACTTCAACGCCGAGGTGGCCCGCGGGCAGGTGCTCGCACGCATCGACCCCGAGACCTTCGAGTACCGCGTCCGCCAGACCGAGGCCGACCTCGACGCCGCGCGCGCGCAGGTGGGCGTGCAGCAGGCGACCGTCGCGGCGCGCCGCTCGGACCTGTCGCGCACCCGGATCAACCTCGAGGAGGCGCGGCGCGACCTCGACCGCAAGGAGGACCTGGTCGCACGCAACTTCATCTCGCCCGCCGAGCGCGACAAGGCGCGTTCCGTCGCGCGGGCGCTCGAGGAGGACGTGGCGAGCGCGCAGGCGCAGGTGCAGCTCGCCGAGGCGCAGGTCCGCAACGCGCTCTCGACCGTCGCGCAGCGCGAGGCGCAGGTCGCGTCGGCGCGCGTGGACCTCGGCCGCACGGTGATCCGGGCACCGGTCGACGGCGTCGTCATCAAGCGCTCGATCGAGCCGGGCCAGACGGTCGCGGTGAGCCTCGCCGCGCCCGAGCTCTTCCTGATCGCGCAGAACCTGCGCGACATGCAGGTCGAGGTGTCGATCGACGAGGCCGAGGTCGCGCGGTTGCGGGTCGGCCAGCGCACCACCTTCACCGTCGACGCGTTCCCGGGCCGCACCTTCGAGGGCACCGTGCGGCAGGTCCGCAAGGCGTCGAAGAACGAGCAGAACGTCATCACCTACACCGCGGTCGTGTCCGCGGAGAACGAGTCGCAGGCGCTGCTGCCTGGCATGACCGCGAACGTGCGGATCGTGACCGACACCCGCAACGACGTGCTGAAGGTGCCGAACGCGGCCTTGCGCTTCAAGCCGCCGGGCTGGACCGAGGCGCCGAAGTCGGCTGTGCTGCCGGCGCCGCTGCGGGCCGCGCTCGACGCGGTGGTGACCGACGCGCACGCGCAGGCCGGCCCGGGCGGCCCGATGCAGGCCTACCGCGACCGGCTCGAGCGCGAGCTGACGCTCTCGGACGCGCAGAAGGCGAAGGTCGACGCGGCCTTCGCGGCGGCACGCGAGCGCTTCGGATCGATCCGCGAGGCGCCAGAGGCCGAGCGCGCGGCGCTCGCCGCGTCGAGCCGCGAGACGCTGCGCACGCAGGTCGCCGCCGCGCTCGATCCGTCGCAGCGCGCGGCCTTCGCGGCGATCAACGCCGAGATCGATGCGCGCCGCGCGGCGCAGGGTGGGGCGGGGGCGGGGGGCGCGACCGCGGGCGCAGCGGGCGGTACGGCGACGGGCGGCTCGGCCACCGGCGTCGCGCGTCCGGCCGCGGATGCCGGTGCGGCGTCGACGTCCGGCACGGCCCGCGGTGACACGAAGGCCGACGCGAAGGCCGACACGAAGGCCGAAGCGAAGGCCGAGCCCCGTCCCGGCGGCGGCGGCGAGCGCGGCGGCCAGCTCGCCGCCTTCCGCCAGCGTCTCGAGCGCGACCTGTCGCTCACCGACGCTCAGCGCGGCCAGCTCGACGCGATCTTCTCCGGCATGCGCGAGCGCTTCGCGACGCTGCGCGACGCGCCCGAGGGCGAGCGCGCGAAGCTTGCCGAGCGGCTGCGCGCCGACATGCGCGCGCAGATCGGCGAGATCCTCGATCCGGCGCAGAAGAAGAAGTACGCCGAGATCCTCGTCGAGCTCGCCGGCCGCAGCGTCGCGCGCGGCCGCGTCTTCGTCCCCGGCCCCGAGGGCAAGCCGGTCGCGCTCGAGCTGCGGCTCGGCCTGTCCGACGGCGCCTTCACCGAGGTGATCGCGGTGACCGCGGGCGGCAAGCTCGAGGCTGGCGACCTGGTCTACGTCGGCGTCGCCGGCGCCCCGAACACGCCCGGTCCGGGCAGCGTGCCCGGGCGGCCCGCCGGCCCGCGCCTCTGACCGCCGGCCCGGCCCCGGACCGACCCGCGAGCATGCAGACCGTGCGTTCCGGCGAACCGCTGATCCGCTGCGAGGCGCTCGCCAAGCGCTACGAGGTCGGCGGCGGCACGGTCCACGCGCTGCGCGAGCTGACGCTGTCGGTGATGCCGGGCGAGTTCGTCGCGGTCATGGGGCCGAGCGGCTCGGGCAAGTCGACCTTCATGAACCTCGTCGGCTGCCTCGACCGGCCGAGCGCCGGCAAGTACTGGCTCGCCGGCGAGGCGGTCGACGAGATGGACCGCGACGCGCTCGCCGCGATCCGCAACCGGCGGATCGGCTTCGTCTTCCAGCAGTTCAACCTGCTGCCCCGGACCACCGCGCTCGACAACGTCGAGCTGCCGCTGCTCTACGCGGGCACGCCGCGTGCCGAGCGGCGCGAGCGCGCGACGAACCGGCTGCGGCAGGTGGGGCTCGGCGAACGGATGGACCATCACCCCGCGCAGCTCTCCGGCGGCCAGCAGCAGCGGGTCGCGATCGCGCGCGCGCTGGTCAACGACCCGTCGCTGATCCTCGCCGACGAGCCCACCGGCGCGCTCGACTCGCGCACCAGCGTCGAGGTGATGGCGCTGCTGCAGTCGCTGAACCGCGGCGGCATCACCGTGGTCGTCGTCACCCACGAGGCCGACGTGGCCGCGTTCGCGTCGCGGATCATCCTGTTCCGCGACGGCCGCGTGGTCCGCGACGCGCCGAACGACGCGCAGGACGCGGCCGCCGCGCTCGATGCGATGACCGCGGGCGCGGACTGAGTAACCGTGTTCTGCGTCAAGCGATAGCGAGCCGATCGTGAGCGTTCAGATGGTCGCGGGCAATGGCGTTGAGGTGGGTGATCAGCTTGCGCATGCAGGCGATCAAGGCCA
>JBJOKE010000055.1:0-9266 GCA_046046245.1 Pseudomonadota bacterium
CGTCGGGCAGCCGGGACTGGAAGATCGTGGTGGCCGGCGTGCCCTCGACGGCGCGGCCGGCGCGCTGCACCGCGTCGGCACCGACGGCCCGGCCACCGCCCACGATCGCGTTCGGTCCCGACACACCCGCCGCCGGCTGCACCGCTCCGACCGGCGCCACGGCCGCGGCCAGCACCGCCGCACACCCAGCCGCCTTCGTCACCCGCCCGAGCACGCCCATCGCAGCCTCCCCTCCGACACGCGGTGTCGGAAAACTTAACACCCTGATTTTTCAGGGAGTTTCGTCGATTCTAGCCGCTGCGCGGCGGAACACAAGGGATTCCACCCGGGTCAGAACAGCGAGCCCTGGACGGAGACGGGCGCGCCCGGGCATGGATCGGACGGCGGGTCGGCGCGTCGGCCGCTTCCCCTCGCGGCCGCCGGCCCCGGCGGCGGCACGAACAGGTCCGTGCGCAGCGACGGCCGCTGCGCATCGAGCCCGAGCCGGCGTGCGCGGGCGCGGAACCGCATCCGGATCATGTCCGCCCAGGGTCCCTGCCCCTTCATCCGCCAGCCGAAGCGCGGATCGTTGTCGCGCCCGCCGCGCATCTCGCGCAACCGCGCGACCACCCGAGCCCGCCGCTCGGGGAGGTGTTCGCCCAGCCAGTCGTGGAAGACCGGGACCAGCTCGTTCGGCAGGCGCAGCACGACGTAGTTCGCGAAGCTCGCGCCGGCGTCCCGGGCGGCCTCGAGGATCGCCTCGATCTCGGGCTCGTTGACGAACGGGATCACCGGCGCGAGCGACACGCCGACCGGCACGCCGGCGGCGGCGATCCGGCGGATCGTCTCGAGGCGTCGCCACGGCGCCGGCGCACGCGGCTCGAGGGTCCGCGACAGCGCCGGATCGAGCGTGGTCACGGTGACCATCGCATGCACGAGCCCGTCGGCGGCCATCGGCGCGAGCAGGTCGAGGTCGCGCTCGACGCCGGCGGACTTCGTGACGAGCGACAGCGGATGGCGCGCACGGGCCAGCACCTCGAGGCAGCCGCGCGTCAGCCGCAGCCGCCGCTCCACCGGCTGCCAGGCATCGGTGACCGCGCCGACCGCGATCGGATCCGGCCGGTACCCTCGCGCGGCGAGCTCGGCATGGAGCAGCGCCGGCGCCTGCAGCTTCGCGAACAGCTTCGTCTCGAAGTCCAGGCCCGGCGACAGCCCGAGATAGGCGTGCCCGGGGCGCGCGTAGCAGTAGACGCAGCCGTGCTCGCAGCTGCGGTACGGATTGATCGACTGGTCGAAGCCGATGTCGGGCGAACGGTTGCGCGAGACGATCGAGCGGGCCGCGTCGGGCACGACGTTGGTCACCGGCTCTGGCGGCGCGTCGTCGTCGGCCGGCCAACCGTCGTCGACGCGCTCCCGGAGGTCCGCCTCGAAGCGACCCGCCGGACTCGAGACCGCCCCCCTCCCCTTCCTGACGACCGTGACCGGCTGCAGCATCCGCCCTCCTCGCCGCGGACCGATCGCGGCGACACTGGATGAATATACAGTCTATCCGGCGGCCGGTGTGGGGGCGTCGGCACGCGGCGGCTCGGCGGCGGCCAGCAGGTCGGCCACCCGGGCACGCAGTCCCTCGGGCGTGACCTCGGCGGCCGGCACCGGCTCGCCGACGTCGAGCCCCACCGGGCTCAGCAGCCCGCGCCGGAACGGCCGGACCATCGCCCGCCCGCCCTCGACGCGGGAGAAGAAGCTGCCCCAGAGGTTAGACAGCGCCATCGGCACGACCGGCACCGGATTCGTCGCGAGGATCTTCATCGCGCCGCCGCGGAATTCGCCGAGCGTGCCGTCGCGGGTGATCACCCCCTCGGGGAAGATCGCGAGCAGGTCGCCGTCGTCGAGCGTCGCGCGCGCGGCCTCGAAGGCGCTCGCGTAGGTCTCGGGGTCCTCCTTCTGCGAGGCGATCGGGATCGCCTTCGCGAGCCGGAACACCGTGCCCAGCACCGGCGTCGCGAAGATCCGGTGATCCATGACGAAGCGGATCGGCCGCGGGCTCGCGCCCATCAGCAGGATCGCGTCGACGAAGCTCACGTGGTTGCAGACCAGCAGCGCCGCGCCCTCCGACGGGATCCGTTCGCCGCCGCGGACGCGGAAGCGGTAGATCAGGTTCGCGAGCACCCAGGCGAGGAAACGCAGCAGGTATTCCGGCACGAGCAGGAAGATGTAGGCCGCGACGACCGCGTTCAGCAGACCGACGACGAGGAAGACCTGCGACAGCGACAGGTCGGCGGCGAGCAGCGCGCCGGTGAGGAGCGCGCTCGCGATCATGAACACCGCATTCAGGATGTTGTTCGCCGCGATCACGCGCGCCCGGTGGGTCGGTTCGCAGCGCAGCTGGATCAGCGCGTACATCGGCACGCTGTAGAGGCCGGCGAAGAGGGCCAGCAGGGCGAGGTCGGCGAGCACGCGCCAGTGCGCGGGGACCGCGAGGAAGGCCGCGACGCCCTGCGTCCCCGCACCGGGCGGCAGGCCGCGCGTGGCGAGCCACAGGTCGATCGCGAACACCGTCATGCCGAGCGCGCCCAGCGGCACCAGTCCGATCTCGACGTGGCGGTGCGACAGCCGTTCGCACAGCAGCGAGCCGGTCGCGATGCCGATCGAGAACACCACGAGCAGCAGCGACGCGACCCGCTCGTCGCCGTGCAGCACGTCGCGCGCGAAGGCCGGGAAGGTCGACAGGAAGGCCGCGCCGAAGAACCACATCCACGAGATGCCGAGCAGCGATCGGAAGACGACCACGTTGCCGTGCGCGAGCCGCAGGTTGCGCACGGTCTCGACGAAGGGGTTCCATTCGATGCGCAGCCCCGGGTCCGCCGGCGGGGAAACCGGGATCGCCTGCGAGACCAGGCGGCCGAGCACGGCCACCGCGACGCAGCCGGCCGCCGCCCAGCGCGCGCCGGTGTCCGGGATCGAGACCAGCAGGCCGCCGGCGACGTTGCCCAGCAGGATCGCGACGAAGGTGCCCATCTCGACGACGCCGTTGCCGCCGGTCAGCTCGCGCTCGTCGAGGTGCTGCGGCAGGTAGGCGTACTTCACCGGACCGAACAGCGTCGAGTGCAGCCCCATCAGGAACACGCAGCCCAGCAGCAGCGGCACGGTCTGCGTCCAGAAGCCCACCGCGGCGATCGCCATGACCGCGATCTCCAGCGACTTCGTGAAGCGCATCAGCCGCGCCTTGTCGAGCTTGTCGGCGAGCTGGCCGCTGGTGGCCGAGAACAGCAGGAACGGCATGATGAACAGCGCGCCGATCACCAGGCCCGCGAGCGACGGCGGCAGCCAGTCGACCTGAAGCTGGTAGGTGACCATCACGGTCAACGCGAACTTGAACAGGTTGTCGTTGCCGGCGCCGAGGAACTGCGTCCAGAAGAACGGCGCGAATCGGCGCTGGCGCAGCAGCGCGAACTGATTGGGCTGGGCAGCGCTCAAGCGGCACCTCGGTCGGTGGTTCGGTCGGCGGAACGCGGGACGGGCGGGTCGGCGGGTCGATCGGGCAGGCGGACGGCGCGGCGGTCGGACGACGCGTCCGTGGCACCGAGACCGGTGCCGTCGGCCCCCAGGGTCGCGCGGCCACCGGCGGCGCGGCACCTCGGGCCGCCCTGCGGGCGAAGGCGGCGGCTCAACGCAGTTCCCGGCGCTCGCCGGCCAGCCCGCTGCGGGTCAGCCACTCGAGCACGGAGTCGGCGCCGACCGTCTCGATCCGGCCGGCCCAGCGCTTCTCGCCCGGGTGATCGTCGAAGGCGACGTTGGCGCTGCCGATCCGGGCGCCGAGCCGCGTCAGCGCGTCGACCCGCACCACCGTCGGCGCGTAGCCGCGCAGCTTCAGCGCCGCCTGCGCGCGCTCGCGGTCGGTGGCCGGCGGGTCGCAGGCGGTGGCGATCGTCTCCAGTACCCACTGGTTCGACTGCTGGTACCGCTGCGCCCACGGATAGGCCACCATCGAGTAGGCCGGCTCGTGCATCCGCAGGGCCGGCAGGGTCTGAAGCAGCATCGCATGCAGGCGCCGCTGCAGCCCGTCGACGGGCTCCACCCAGGCGGCCGCGTACTCGAACGGATCGTCGAGGAAGAACTGGCCCAGGCCCTGGCGCCAGATCGCCGCCCGGTCGCTGCCGCAGGTGTTGAGCTTGTGCAGCACGCGCCAGGCGCCGCCCGCGGCGGCATCGCGGTATGCGAAGCCGAGGTGCGACCAGCGCAGTCCCCAGCGCCGCAGGTCCTGGCCGGCGCGGGCCAGCACGACGACGCCGGCGCGCGAGGCGTCGAGGGTGGCCGCGAGCCGCTCGGCGAGGCCCATGCCGCGGCCGAACGCGTCGACGTCGGCCGCGCGCGCCTCGCAGTCGCGGCCCGCCCGGGCGGCCGCGTGCGGCAGGCCGATCAGCGCGGCGGCCGCCGCGCCGACGAACGCGCGCCGCTTCACCGTGTCACCCGTTCGTCGTGCAGCAGCGCCCGCCCCAGCTCGTTCGGCACGAAGGCGATCGCTCGGCTGCCGGTCGCCAGCAGCAGGCCGGTCGACAGCGCGGTTACGCCGATGACCGCGCCGGTGACCAGCGCCGCTTCGCGCAGCGAGGCCTCGGCCACCGTGACCGACGCCCGCGCGCCGTCGGACGCGCGCTCCAGCACGATCACCGTACCCTGGCCGACGGCCTGGATCGACGCGACGGTGAGCACGGCGCCGCCGACCAGCAGGCCGAGCGGTGCGGCGACCGACAGCGCCACGCCGATCGCGGATGCGGTGCTCGCGTCGCTCGGGCGCGGCGCAGCGGACACCGCCGCGGGGTGGACGGCCGACGCGAGCGCGGCGGCGAGGACGACGGCGCGCAGCGCCGCGCGGGGGACGGACAGGTCGAGCTTCATCGAGGGCTCCTTGCGGGGAACGGTGACGGGTACGGGAACCGTCGGGACGGTCATCGCGCATCCGTGTCGACGTCGGCACGGATGCCGTCCTCGACGCCGGCGATCGCGGCGGCGCGGCTCCGCGCGACGAGCACCTCCTGGGCGTCACGCAGCGTCTTCGCGAGCGTGAACACCGACGAGACCAGGAACAGCCAGCTCGCACCGAGATACGCCTTGTAGGTCGGCGAGATCTCCATCCGCACGAGGCCCCAGGCGGTCAGCGAGACGGCGACCGCGAAGCCGCCCCAGACCACCAGCGACCACATCGGCGCCTCCGGTCGCTTCGCCTCGGCGTCGCGGACGTGCTTGGCGACGACGAAGGCGGCCGAGGTGCAGAACAGGTAGGCCATGAACATGAACGCGCGGTCGAGGTCCTCGCCGGGGAGCCAGGCGAGGCCGCTGCCGCAGAGCGCGGTGGCGAGACCGAAGGCGGCCCAGACCTGGACCTTCCAGGCGCGGGTGTCTTCACGGGGAACGGCGGGAACGGTACGCATCGCTTCGACGGGTGGGTTGGACACGGGCCGAACGCTACGGCTCCGCCACCGTCGGTATCAACCTGTATCCGACATGTCGCTCCATGACCGACTTTCGGTATCATCCTGCGATACTTCACGGAGCCAACGATGAGCAGCACCCACGAGCTGGTGGATGCGCTGAAGGCCGAGCTGCGGCGCGCCGGGATCACCTACGCGCAGCTCGCCGCTCCGCTGGGGCTGGCCGAGTCGAGCGTCAAGCGGATCCTCGCGAAGGGCGACCTCACGCTGGAGCGGATCGACGCGATCCTCGGCGTGCTGCGGATGGACTTCGCCGACCTCGCCCGCCAGGTCGTCGATCGCCGGCCACCGCGGCGGACGCTCGGCCTCGAGCAGGAACGCGCGCTGGTCGCCGACCCGAAGCTGCTGACGGTCGCGCTGTGCACGCTCAGCGAGTGGAGCTTCGAGCAGATCGTCGCGTCGTACCGGCTGTCGCCGCCGCAGGTGGTGGCCGCGCTCGCGGCGCTCGACCGGCTCGGGCTGATCGAGCTGCGGCCGAACAACCGCTACCGACTGCGGATCGACAAGACGCTGCGCTGGCAGCCCGACGGTCCGCTGATGCGCTTCTTCCGCGAGCGGGCGATGGCCGACTACTTCGCCGGCGGCTTCGACGGCGACGGCGAGCTCCTGGCGCTGGTCCACGGCCAGGTCGCGCCGGCGCGCGCGCAGGCCTTCGTCGACCGGCTGCAGCGGCTCGTGCAGGACTTCGCGCAGCAGCACGTCGCCGACCAGCGTCTCGAGGCCGACGAGCGCCGCGCCTACACGATGGTCGTCGGCCTGCGCAGCTGGTGGTTCGCCGACCTGCGCGCGATGCTGCGCGACGAGCCGCTCAGCGGCCCCAGCGCAGCACCACCGGGTCCAGCGTCCGCGCGATCTCGACCAGCAGTGCGCGCGCCGCGGGCGCCAGTGGCGCGAACGGCGCCCGCGGCGCGTCGCAGGCGATGACCCCGCCCTCGCACATCAGCGCCTTCGCCGCGAGCAGCCCGCACTGCCGGTTCTCGTGGTTGATCAGCGGCAGCCAGCGCGCATAGGCGGCGAGCGCGTCGGCGCGCCGGCCCGCGAACCAGTGGTCGAGGATCGCGCGGAACGCGTCCGGATAGCCGCCGCCGGTCATCGTGCCGGTCGCGCCGCCGTCGAGGTCGGCGAACAGCGTGATGCCCTCCTCGCCGTCCCAGGGCCCGACGATGGCATCGCCGCCGAGGCGGATCAGCTCGCGCAGCTTCGCGGCGGCGAACGGCGTCTCGATCTTGAAGTACGACACGTGCTCGATCTCGCGGGCGAGCCGCGCGAGCAGCTCGGCCGACAGCGGCGTGCCGCTGACCGGCGCGTCCTGGATCATGATCGGGATGTCGATCGCGTCCGACAGCTCGCGCAGGAACGCGGCGATGCCCGCCTCGGCCACGCGGATCGTCGCGCCGTGGTACGGCGGCATGACCATGACCATCGACGCGCCCTGCGCCTGCGCGCGCCGGCTGCGGGCCGCGCAGATCCGCGACGAGTAGTGCGAGGTGGTGACGATCACCGGCACGCGGCCGGCCACGTGCTCGAGGATCGCGCGGGTCAGCGTCTCGCGCTCGTCGTCGGCGAGCGCGAACTGCTCGGAGTAGTTCGCGAGGATGCACAGGCCGTCCGAGCCGGCATCGATCATGAAGTCGACGCAGCGCTTCTGGCTGGCGAGGTCGAGCTCGCCGGTCTCGGTGAACGTGGTCGGGACGACGGGAAAGACGCCGCGGTACGGCGGCTTCTGCGGTGCGCTCACGGGGGTCTCCTCCTCGGTGTGTGGAGCGAGTATGCCCGCGTGCCGCGAGGACGGGCGGCCCGACCGGCCGCCCCACCCTTCAGAACATCGCGTCTTCCAGCGCCAGCGTGCCCGCCGCGCCGTCGACGATCGCCGCCTCGTGGGCACTCGCGCGGCTCAGCACGTGGTCGGCGTAGAAGCGCGCGGTGGCGATCTTCGCCTGCAGGAAGGCCGCGTCCTCGCCGCCCTGCGCGAGCCGCTCGGTGGCACGCTGCGCGGCGCGCGCGAGCTGCCAGCCGGCGAGCACCGTGCCGCAGAGCATCAGGTAGGGCACGCTGCCCGCGTAGGTGGCACGCGGATCACCCTTGCCCTGTGCGACGAACCAGGCCACGGCCGACTCGAGCGCGGCCGCGCCCTCGACGAGCTTCGAGCGGATCGCGCCGAGGTCGCCATCGGTCGGCAGCCCCGCGATGGTCTCGCGCACGCGACCGACCATCGCCATCGCGGTGCGGCCGCCGTCGCGGACGGTCTTGCGGCCGATCAGGTCGTTGGCCTGGATCGCGGTCGTGCCCTCGTAGATCGTGAGGATCCGCGCGTCGCGGTAGTACTGCGCCGCGCCCGTCTCCTCGATGAAGCCCATGCCGCCGTGCACCTGCACGCCGAGCGAGGTGACCTCCAGGCTCATCTCGGTCGAGAAGCCCTTCACGATCGGCACGAGGAACTCGTAGACCGTCTGGTTCGCGCGGCGCACCTCGGCGTCGGGCGACGCGTGCGCGGTGTCGAACGCGGCCGCGGCCACGTAGCCGAGCGAGCGGGCGCCCTCGGTGAGCGCGCGCATCGTCATCAGCATCCGGCGCACGTCCGGATGGCGGATGATCGCCACCGGGCCCGACGAGCCCTCGACCGCACGGCTCTGCACGCGGTCGCGCGCGTACTGCACGGCCTTCTGGTAGGCGCGGTCGGCGACCGCCACGCCCTGCATGCCCACGGCGAAACGCGCGGCGTTCATCATCACGAACATGTACTCGAGGCCGCGGTTCTCCTCGCCGATCAGCCAGCCGATCGCGCCGGCCGCGGCCGCGCCGCCGCCCTGCGGCGCGACCGGGAACTTGCCGTCGCCGTAGAGCAGCACCGCGGTCGGGCTCGCCTTGATGCCGAGCTTGTGCTCGACCGAGGTGCAGAACACGTCGTTGCGCGCGCCGAGGTTCCCGTCCCTGTCGACCAGGAACTTGGGCACGATGAACAGCGAGATGCCCTTCACGCCCTCGGGCGCGCCCGGGGTGCGCGCGAGCACCAGGTGGACGATGTTGTCCGCCATGTCGTGCTCGCCGTAGGTGATGTAGATCTTCTGGCCGAAGATCCGGTACGTGCCGTCGGGCAGCGGCTCGGCGCGCGAGCGGACCAGCGACAGGTCGCTGCCGGCCTGCGGCTCGGTCAGGTTCATCGTGCCCGTCCACTCGCCGCTCACCATCTTCGGGATGTAGAGCTGCTGCTGCTCGGGCGAGCCCGCGGTGAGCAGCGCCTCGATCGCGCCGTCGGTCAGCAGCGGGCACAGCGCGAACGACAGGTTCGCGGCGTTCATCATCTCGGTGCAGGCCGTGGCGACGAGCTTCGGCAGGTGCTGGCCGCCGAAGTCCGTCGGGTGCTGCACGCCCTGCCAGCCCCCCTCGGCGAAGGCGCGGAACGCCTCCCTGAAGCCAGGGGTGGTGGTGACGACGCCGTCGGCGACCGACGAGGGCTTGACGTCGCCCGTCCAGTTCAGCGGGGCCAGCACCTCGCCGTTGAACTTCGCCGCCTCGTGGAGCACCGCCTCGACCGTGTCGTCGGTGGCGTCCTCGAAGCCGGGCAGCTGCCGCACGCACTCCAGACCCGCGACGTCGCGGATCGTGAACAGCATGTCCTTGACCGGGGCCTGGTAGCTCATCGCCGTCGTCCTTCGTCGTGTTCGATCGCGTCTTACAGCTTGCCGGCCATCTCGGGCACGGCCTGGAACAGGTCGCCCACCAGGCCGTAGTCGGCCACGCCGAAGATCGGCGCCTCGGCGTCCTTGTTGATCGCGACGATGACCTTGGAGTCCT
>JBJOKE010000064.1:0-22353 GCA_046046245.1 Pseudomonadota bacterium
CGGCGTGTCGGTCGCGCGCGCGTCGGCTGCGCGCGCGTCGGCTGCGCGCGCGTCGGCTGCGCGCCCGTCGGCCTCGTCCGCGGCGGCCTTCGCCGCGTCGAATCCCTTCGCGAACGCCGCGAGGCTGGTCTCGACGCCGACGCCGCCGCGGCGCACCGCGTCCTCGAACGCGGCGCGCGCGAACGGCAGCGCGCCGGTGCCCGCCAGCGCGCCGAAGAGCGAGGCACCGATCACGCTGCGCGCCTCCTCGGCGAGCCCCGCGAAGTCGGCGGCGACGAAGCGCCGCGCGCTCGCGCGGCCGGCCTCGAGCAGCATCGTCGCATCGACGCGGCCATCGCCCATCGCGGTCTTCTCGGTCATCGAGTAGACGCGGTTCGTCGACGCGATCAGCGTCGTGCGGTCGTCGGTGACCAGCCCGCGCTGGATCGCGCGGCCCGCCTCCATCAGCTCGGAGGCGATGACCACGTCGACCTCGCCGGGCGTGGGCATCAGCGCGAGCACCGGCTCCCGGCCCGCCGCGCGCGCGGCCGCCTCGGGGAACAGCTCGACGTAGTAGATCGTGGCCCCCGTGCGCTGCGCGACGCCGGGCACCGAGGTGGCCTGCGCGAGGAAGCCGTTCGACTCGCCGAGGTCGACGATCCAGTCGGCGAGCACGCCGCCGCCCTCGCCGCCCATCGCGAGGATCGCGACGGTGATCGCGCGGGCGGACCCGGGCGCGACGGGCGACGCCGTGCCCGACACGGCCGCCGGGGTCGACGCTGCCGCCGGGGTCGACGCGGCCGCGGCCCCGTCGCCGCGCGGCCGGGAGACGTTCTCGATGCTCATGCCGCGAGCCCTTCCAGGCGGCGGTCGATCCGCTTCTGGAACCAGCCGATGATCCGCTTGCGCCAGCGGTCGCGCCGCCGGTCGCCGCCGTCCGGGTTGTGGACGATGCCCGCGCGGTAGAACGACGGGCACAGCACCGCCGCGTGCGAGACCTCGCCGCAGAGCCCGCAGCCCACGCAGGAGTCGACGACGGCGGCCACCGGGTCGGTGCGCAGCGGGTCCGGGTTGTCCCGCACCGTCAGCGACGGGCAGCCGGACAGTCGGATGCACGAGTGGTCGCCGGTGCAGGTGTCGGGGTCGACGCCGAAGCGCTCGCGCACGATGCGTTCGCCGGCGGCGATCGCGGCACGCTGCTTCGGCTTCTCGCGCCGCTGCCGGTTCAGCATGCACTCGCTCTGCGCGATCACCACCTTCGGGCCGCGGTCCGGCGTGGTCAGCGCCTCGCGCAGCACGTCGCGCATCTGCGAGACCGAATAGGTGCGCGTCACGGTGCGGACCCAGTCGACGCCCACGCCGCGGACGGCCTTCTCGATGGGGTTGTTCGTCGAGCGGATCGCGTTCTCGGC
Source organism: Pseudomonadota bacterium (assembly GCA_046046245.1). GTDB lineage: Bacteria > Pseudomonadota > Gammaproteobacteria > Burkholderiales > Burkholderiaceae_E > UBA4615. The sequence goes on from JBJOKE010000064.1 coordinate 1,392, forward strand.
CTTCGACGAGAGCACGTCCTGCCCGCCGGTGGCGGCCGAATAGCCGTTGTCGATCACCAGCAGCACGTTGTCGGTCCGGTTGAAGACCGCGTTGCCGACGCCCGAGGTCAGGCCGTTGTGCCAGAACCCGCCGTCGCCCATCACGCTGATCGTGCGCTTCGTGGTCTCGGTGGTGTTGAGCGCCGCGGCGCCCGCCCAGCCGAGGCCGTAGCCCATGGTGGTCGCGCCGATCTCGAACGGCGGCAGGATCGAGAACAGGTTGCAGCCGATGTCGCAGCTGACGTGGTGCTTGCCGAGCTCGCGCTCGAGCAGCTTCATCGCGGTGAAGATCGGCCGCTCGGGGCAGCCGGTGCAGAACGACGGCGGCCTCGGGTGGACGTTCGCCGCGACGGCGGCGACCGGGTCGGCGATGCGCTTCGCGGGCCGCGGGATCGACGCGGGGTCGATCCGCGCGACGACCGGCGCGTCCGCCGCGACCGGCGTCGCGCCCGCCGGGGCCACGCCCGCCGCCGCCCGCGGCAACGCACGCCCCGCCAGCAGCGCCGGCGCCGCCCGCATCACGAACCTCGCGATGCCCGTCGCCAGCACGCCGCCGGTGTATTCGCCCGCCATCGGCAGCACGTCCTTGCCGTGCACCGTCGTCTGCAGGTCGGCGCGGCGCAGCAGCGTGTTCAGCGCCTGCTCGATGAAGTCGGGCTGCCCCTCCTCCACCAGCAGCACCGCGCGCTTGCCCGCGCAGAAGCGCGTGACCTCGGCGTCCACCAGCGGATAGGTGACGTTGAGCACGTAGAGCGGGATGCGGCTGCGGCCGAACGCGTCGGCCAGCCCGAGCACCTCGAGCGCGCGGACCACGCCGTTGTACATGCCGCCCTGCAGGATGATCCCGACATCGTCGACGTCGCCGTCGAAGACCTCGTTGAGCCCGCGTTCCTCGATGAACCTGACCGCGGCCGGCCAGCGCTTCGTGACCTTCTCCTGCTCGTGCAGGTAGCTCGACGGCGGCAGCACGATCCGGCTGGTGTCGCGGCGCGGCTGCTCGATGGCGTCCTTCAGCGAGTACGCGGCGCGCCGGTTGGCCTTCGTCGCGAACCGGCCGTGCACGTGGCACGCGCGGATCCGCAGCTCGAGCATCACCGGCGTGTTCGACGCCTCGGACAGCTCGAAGCCCTGCTCGACCATCTCGACGATCTTCGGCAGGTGCGGCCGAGGGTCGAGCAGCCAGACCTGCGACTTCATCGCGAACGCGTGCGAGCGCTCCTGCATGATGCTGGAGCCCTCGCCGTAGTCCTCGCCGACGATCAGCATCGCGCCGCCGGTCACGCCGCCCGAGGCGAGGTTCGCGAGCGCGTCGGACGCGACGTTCGTGCCCACCGTGGACTTGAAGGTGACCGCGCCGCGCAGCGGGGTGTTCACGGACGCGGCAAGCGTCGCGGTGGCGGTGGCCTCGGACGCGCTGTGCTCGAAGCGCACGCCGAGCTCCTGCAGGATGTCGTTCGCATCCGCGAGCACGTCCATCAGGTGCGAGATCGGCGCGCCCTGGTAGCCGGCGACGTAGGACACGCCCGACTGCAGCAGCGCCTTGGTGACCGCGAGGATGCCCTCGCCGCGGAACTCGTCGCCGTCGCCGAGCCGCAGCGACTGCACTTCCTTCTTGAACGACCGTTCGGCCACGCCGCGCTCCTCGGTGCCACCTTCGCGACCGCGCTGCGGCGCGATTGCAATAGATGAAAATTCATGCAACGATGGTATTTGAAGCCTGAACGATGCCCGCGTCAACCCCGAGCCCCGAGACGCCGATCCCGACCATGCCCCGCTCCCGCCTCGGCTACGACGACGTCGCGCTGGTCGCCCCGGTGACGGTGCCGTACGTCCGCTATTCGATCCGGGCGGGTCACTGGTTCGTGGCCCGGGCGCTGAAGCTGCTGCTCGAGCGCAGCGGGCTCGCCAAGGACGAGGTCGACGGCGCCTGCGTGTCCAGCTTCACCCTCGCGCCCGACAGCGCGATCGGCCTGATGCAGCACCTCGGCCTGTCGCCGCGCTGGCTCGACTGGCTGCCGGTGGGCGGCGCCTCGGGCGTGGCCGCGGTGCGCCGCGCCGCGCGCGCGGTGCAGGCCGGCGACGCCGACGTCGTCGCCTGCATCGCCGCCGACACCAACCATGTCGACTCCTTCCGCCTCACGCTGTCGAACTTCTCGATGTTCGCGCGCGACGCGGTCTATCCGTACGGCGCCGGCGGCCCGAACGCGAGCTTCGCGTTCCTCACCGACCACTACATGCGCACCTACGGCGCGACCCGCGCGGACTTCGGCAAGCTCTGCGTCGCGCAGCGCGACAACGCGCTGAAGAATCCGCTGGCGATCTTCAGGAAGCCGCTCGGGCTTCGGGAATACCTCGCCGCGCGGCCCATCGCCGAGCCGCTCGGCCTCTTCGACTGCGTGATGCCCTGCGCCGGCGCCGACGCCTTCCTCGTGATGCGCACCGAGCGCGCGCGCGACCTCGGCCTGCCCCACGCGCGGCTGCTCGGCACGATCGAGCGGCACAACGGCTTCCCCGAGGACCCGATCCAGTTCCGCGGCGGCTGGGCGATGGACCGCGACGACCTGTACGCGCAGGCGGGCCTGACACCCGCGGACGTGGACCTGTTCCAGCCCTACGACGACTACCCGGTGATCACGCTGATGCAGATCGAGGACCTCGGGTTCTGCGACAAGGGCGAGGGCCCGGCGTTCGTCCGCGAGCACACCTTCACCTGGGACGGCTCGTTCCCGCTGAACACCTCGGGCGGCCAGCTGTCGGCCGGCCAGGCGGGCTGCGCCGGCGGCTACATCGGCCTGGTCGAGACGATCCGGCAGCTCACCGGAGAGGCCGGCGCGCGCCAGGTGCCCGACGCGAAGGTGGGCCTGGTCAGCGGCTTCGGCATGATCAACTTCGACCGCGGCCTCGCGAGCGGCGCCGCGCTCCTCGGCCGCGCGGACTGAGACCATGGCCGAACCCCTCGTCCGCCCGAAGCGCAAGAACCCGGTCCTCGCGACCCGCGTGCCGACGCTGCCGCCCGGCGGCCGCAGCCGCGCGGCGCTCGGTCTCACCGCGGCCGCGGCCGAGGGGCGCTTCGCGCTGCAGGTCTGCGCGGACTGCGCGGCCGTCCAGTACCCGCCGCGCGAGGCCTGCCACCGCTGCCTGTCGGTGAAGCTCAGGTGGACGAGGCAGGACGGCGCGGGCGCGCTGCTCGCCACCACCACCCTCCACCACAGCAACGACCTGTTCTTCCGCGAGCGCCTGCCGTGGCGGCTCGGCATGGTGAGGCTGGACGCGGGTCCCACCGTCGTCGCGCACCTGCACGGCGACGTGGGCGGCGCGCCCGCGCGCGTGACCGTCGGCGCGCGGCTCGATCGCGCCGGCCAGGCGGTGCTGGTCGCGCTGCCCGAGAAGGAGACCCCGTTCATGAGCGACGATCCGCAGCTGCGCGAGATGACCTGCGACCCGAAGTTCCGCAAGGTGCTGGTGTCCGACGCGAAGACCGCGGTCGGCCAGGCGGTGGTCCGCGCGCTGGTCGCGGCCGGCGCCGACATCGTCTGGGCCGGTCACGCCGAGCCGTGGAAGAAGCTGCCCGGCTTCGACGAGCTGGTGACGCTGCCGCAGGTCACGCCGGTGCCGCTGGACCTCACCGACTCGCGCTCGGTGACCGAGCTCGCCGGCGAGATCGGCGGCAAGGTCGACATCGTGGTCAACACCGCCGAGTACCACCGCGCGCAGGGCATCGGCCACCGCGTGGGCGTCGAGACCGCCCGCAGCGAGATGGACGTCAACTACTTCGGCCTGCTGCGGCTCGCGCAGGCCTTCGGGCCCGCGCTGCGCGCCCGCGCGGCCGACGGACCGACCGGCGCCTGCGCGTGGGTCAACCTGCTGTCGGTCTTCGCGCTCGCGAACTTCCCGCAGCACGGCACCTTCTCCGCGTCGAAGGCGGCCGCGCTGTCGCTCGCGCAGTGCCTGCGCGCCGAGATGCGGCCGGCCGGCATCCGCGTGGTGAACCTCTTCCCCGGCCCGATCGACGACGAATGGACCCAGCTGCTGCCGCCGCCCAAGCTCTCGCCCGAGGCGGTCGCGAAGGCGATCGTGGGGGCCCTGAAGGACGGCGTCGAGGACGTCTATCCGGGCGACGTCGCGCAGGAATGGCTGGAGCGCTGGCGCGACAATCCGAAGGCGCTCGAGCGCGAGATCTCGGGCTGAGCCGCGGAGGATCACAGACGATGGACCGCCTTCCTCCCTCCGACACCCTCGCCGCGCTCGCGGCCGACCTGCTGTCGGGCCGCATCCGCGTGGTCGACCTGACGCAGACGCTCGCGCCCGAGTTCCCGCAGATCGTGCTGCCGCCCGAGATGGGCCAGTGCCTGCCGTTCCGCATCGAGGAGATCTCGCGCTACGACGACCGCGGCCCCGGCTGGTACTGGAACAACTTCAGCTGCGGCGAGCACACCGGCACGCACTTCGACGCACCGATCCACTGGATCAGCGGTCGCGACCTGCCGAACAACGCGGTCGACACGATCCCGGTCGAGCGCCTGATCGGACCGGCCTGCGTGATCGACTGTTCGAAGGAATCCGCCGCCGACCACGACTTCCTGCTCACGAAGGCCTTCGTCCTCGACTGGGAGTCGAGGCACGGCCGCATCCCGCCGCGCGCCTGGGTGCTGATGCGCACAGACTGGTCCAGGCGCACCGACCCGGTCGAGTACCAGAACTTCGACGAGACCGGCCAGCACACGCCGGGGCCGGACGCCGAGGTCGCGCGCTTCCTCGTCGAGGAGCGGGACGTGCTGGGCTTCGGCTCCGAGGCGATCGGCACCGACGCGGGTCAGGGTTTCCACCAGCGGCCGCCCTACCCCTGCCACTACTACATGCACGGTGCGGGCCGCTACGGGCTGCAGTGCCTGACGAACCTCGACCTGCTGCCGCCCACCGGGTCGGTGGTGATCGCGCCGCCGCTGAAGATCCGCCAGGGCAGCGGCAGCCCGCTGCGGGTGCTGGCGCTGGTGCCGGGCGGGGCCTGAGGTGGACCGCCGCGGGACGGAGGCCTGAGGGTGGCGCGGCGCGCCGGCGACGCCGCGCGCGGCCGCGAGGCCGGGGCCGCGTCCGCGACGCCCGAGGACCCGTCCCTGGCGAACGACCCGGTGCAGGGCTTCATCGCCGGCTACCTGCCGTACCTGCTCGCCCGCGCGAGCCACCTGATCTCCGGCCAGTTCCACGAGCACCTCGCCGCGAGGAAGGTGCCGGTGATGCAGTGGCGGGTGATGGCCGCGCTCTGGGACGCTCCGAAGTCGGCGAGCGAGGTCGCCGAGATCATCCTGCAGAAGCAGCCGACGGTCTCCAAGCTGCTCGAGCGGATGCGACTGCAGGGCCTCGTCGACCGGGTGCCCGACGAGACCGACCGGCGCCGCGTCGTGGTGAGCCTCACGCCACGCGGCCGCCGCGTCGCCGGCCCGCTGATCGAGGCCGCGCGCGGCCATGAGCGCGCGGTGCTCGAGCCGTTCGGCGAGCGCAACGCCGCCGCGCTGGTCGACGCGCTGCAACGGCTGATCGACCGCAATCGCTAGACCGCGGCTCACCCGTTCCGGCGAGTGCCGACGGGACTGGAGCCCGTCCCTCCGTCGCCGGACGCCGCGTGTCGGACCGCACGGTCGCAGCGTGACATTCGTCACGCGCCGCCTCGCCGGGCCGGCGTCCAATCGTCTCGCCACCGACACCTTCCCGCACCCGCATGGATCCTCTCGCGCTCCCGACCGACGACCTCCTCCACGTCCTCGCCGACGCCCGCCGCTCGCTCGCGGTCGCCTGGGCGATGCGCACGGAGCTGCTCGCGCTGACGTCGGCTGCCGAAGGGTCGCCATTGCCGGAGGGTGGCGCGCTCGCGCGTGCCGGCCTCGTCGCCGGCGGACGGCTGCAGGTCCGCGCGAGCCCTCGCCGCGGGAAGGTGTTCGTCGCCGATGCACGCCCCGGGCGGCCGGACACCGACGACGGCGATGCCATCGGCGCGCTGCTGCTGCAGCTCGGCCAGCAGACCTGGGGCGCACCCGACGTGCTCGTCGACCCATGCTGCGGCTGCGGCGAACTCGCGCTGTCGATCGACGCGCCGATGCGGCTGATGCTCGACCGCGACCCCCGGGCGCTGGCCTTCGCCGACCTGAACCGCGTGCTGAACGGCGTGCCCGAGTCGCGCACGCTGCTCGGGCTGGCGGACCTGCGCGCCAGCACGCCGCGGCTCGCCCTCGCGGGGCTGGGCGGCACGGCGCTCTGGGTCGCGATGCTGCCGGACGTCGAGGACGCGACGGACGGCGCCGTCGACCTGCAGCAGGCCGCGCTGGACGCGCTCGCCGCGGCGCGCCGCGCGATGCCGCGGCGCGCCCGGCTGTTCGCGCTGATGGGCGTGCCCGGCGCGGCGACCTCGACCGCCGGCCGCATGCCGCTCGCCGACCGCGCGGCCGTCGCCTTCGGCGCCGACCGGGTCCGCTGGACCCTGCTCGATCCGGCGTATGCCGATCGTGCCGACGAGGAGGGGCCGGACACGGCCCGTCCGCTCGGTGCGCTGGCGGTCGAGCTCGACTGACGGGCGAACGGCACCGCTCGCGGCCCGGACGACGCACACCGTACAATGGTGTATTGATCTTCCCGGGCGTCCGCCATGAGCAGCTATCCCGTCCGCCGCCTCGCCGTCGACCTCGACACGCCGTTCCCGGTCCGCTGGGCCGGCGGCGACGCGTTCCGGTCGGCGCTGCTCAACGCGCTGTCGATGAGCTTCCCGGTGGGCGAGCAGTTCTTCATCGACTCGCTGCGCGCCGGCGTCGCGGCGATGCCGCCCGAGCGGCGCGAGGCCTTCGCCGCCGAGATCAAGGGCTTCGTCGGCCAGGAGGCCACGCACCGGCACCTGCACGCGCGCTTCAACGCGATCCTCGCGGCGCAGGGCCAGGTCAACACCGTCGAGGGCCGCGCGGGCCGGCGGATGGCCTACGCCGAGGCCCATGTGGACGTGCGCAACCGGGTCGCGGCCACGGCAGCCACCGAGCACCTGACCGCGATCTTCGCCGAATGGACGCTTCGGCACCCCGAGCTCTTCGAGGGCGCCGAGCCGCGGCTGCGGCGCCTGTGGGAGTGGCACGCGGCCGAGGAGTCCGAGCACCGGTCGACGGCGTTCGACGTCTACGCCGCGCTCGGCGGCAGCCACGCGTGGCGGGTCCGGGTCTTCCGCTTCGTCACGACCACCTTCGTGATCGACATCGGCCGCCAGACGCTGCGCAACCTCTGGGACGACGGCGCGCTGTTCCGGCCGTCGACCTGGACGAGCGCGGCCCGCTTCCTGTTCGGCCGGGACGGCTGGATACGCGGCAACGTCGCCGCGTGGCGCGCCTACCTGTCGCCGGACTTCCATCCGTCGAAGCACGGCGGCGCGCTCGGCGAGCGCTGGCTGGCCTCGAACGGCGACGCCTACACCGTGGTCGGCCGCGCGCCGGCCTGAGCGGGCCCGCGCGCGCCGTCGCGAGCGAGCCCGCGCACGGCGGGCCGCCGCACCGCCCGTCCGACGGCGTCCGGAATCGTCACGGCGATTCCCGCATCACCCAGCGCATGTCCGGGTAGCGGTCGCCGGCCACCCGCTCGTGCAGCCGCAGCGCGTCGATCCGCGCCAGGTCGCGCGCCGACAGCGCGACGTCCGCCGCACCGAGGTTCTCGTCGAGCCGCGCGACCTTCGTCGTGCCGGGGATCGGGATCACGTCCGGGCCTTGGGCGAGCAGCCAGGCGAGCGCGAGCTGCGCGGGCGTGCAGCCCTTTTCGGCCGCGATCGCCGCGAACGACGCGAGCAGCGCGCGGTTGCGTTCGGCGTTCTCCGCCGCGAAGCGCGGCTGCGTGCGGCGGAAGTCGTCGGCGGCGAGCGAGGCGGCGTCGGTGGTGGTGCCGGTGAGGAAGCCGCGGCCGAGCGGGCTGTAGGGGACGAACGCGACACCGAGCTCGCGCAGCACCGGCAGCAGCGGCTCCACGTCGCGGCTCCACAGCGAGTGTTCGGTCTGCACGGCGGCGATCGGATGGACCGCGTGCGCGCGTCGGACGGTCCTGGGCCCGACCTCGGACAAGCCCAGCCAGCGGACCTTGCCGGCGCGGACCAGATCGGCCATCGCACCCACCGTGTCCTCGATCGGCGTGACGCCGTCGATGCGGTGGACGTAGTAGAGGTCGATGGTCTCGACGCCGAGCCGCTTCAGCGACGCGTCGCAGGCCGCCTTCACGTGGTCCGGCGCGGTGGAGACGCCTCGGTACGACGGGTCGTCGCGCCGGCGCAGGATGCCGAACTTCGTCGCGAGCACCACGCGGTCGCGGCGACCGCCGGCGAGCGCGCGGCCCACCAGTGCCTCGTTGTCGCCGTGGCCGTAGATGTCGGCGGTGTCGATCAGCGTGCAGCCGCGGTCGACGGCACGGTGGAGCGTCGCGATCGAGCCGGCCTCGTCGGCCGGTCCGTAGAACTCGCTCATGCCCATGCAGCCGAGCCCGAGGGCACCGACCGAGGGGCCGTCCCGGCCGAGCCGGCGGGTGGGAATCATCGTGGGGTCCATGCCGCGATGATGCCGCGTCGGACGGCGCGCGTCGCGTCGGCGTACCGGCTTCGGCGTACCGACTGACCGGCTGACCGGCTGACCGGCACGCATGACCGCGACGTGCCGCTGCGCGCGTTGACGCGCCCCGCTGCCCTCTCTACCCTCGCCGGGCCCCGGCACCGAACCGGGGCGCCACGAACAGGGAGCCCCTCCGATGTCCCGCCGCCGACTGCTGCTGGGCGCGTCCGCCGCCCTCGCCGCCCCCGCCTTCGTCCGTGCCGAACCCGACTGGCCGCGCAAGCCGATCCGCCTCGTCGTGCCCTTCGCGCCCGGCGGCAGCTCCGAGATCGTCGCGCGCTCGGTCGCGGCCGAGCTGACGAAGCAGCTCGGCGTGTCCGTCTACGTCGAGAACAAGCCGGGCGGCGCGGGCACCGTCGCGATGGCCGAGGTCGCGAAGGCGGACCGGGACGGCCACACGCTGATCCTCGGCCACGTGGGCACCCTCGCGGTGAACCCGGCGATGCTGCCGAAGCAGCCCTTCGACGTCGACCGCGACTTCGTCGCGATCACGCTGCTGGCGCGCGTGCCGAACCTGTTCGTCGTGCACCCGGACGTACCCGCGCGCGACATGCGCGAGTTCGTCGCGCTCGCGAAGTCCCGGCCCGGCCAGCTGAACTATGGTTCGGCCGGCAACGGCAGCGCGGGCCACCTGTCGATGGAGTACCTGAAACTGGTCTCGGGGACCTTCATCACCCACATTCCCTACCGCGGCACGGGGCCGCAGATGGTGGACCTGCTCGCCGGCCGCACCGAGTGCGGCGCGACCGGCGCGCCGGCCTCGCTGCCCCACGTGCGCAGCGGCAAGCTGCGGGCGATCGCGGTGGGCTCCGCGCAGCGGATCGCGCCGTTGCCCGACGTCGGCACGGTGGCCGAGCAGGGCTTCCCCGGCTTCGAGACCTCGCAGTGGTACGGCCTGCAGGCGCCGGCCGGCACGCCGGAGGCGATCGTCCGGCGGCTGGCCGACGAGTGCGGCCGCGCGCTGCGGGCGTCGGCCGTCACCGAGCGCTTCGCCAGCGACGCGGCGATCGGAGTGGGCAGCACGCCCGAGCAGTACGCGGCCTTCGTCAGGACCGAGCAGAAGCGCTGGGGCGAGGTGGTGCGGCGCGCGGGGATCAAGCCGGACTGACGCGCGGGCGGGCGCTCGGGCGCTCCGGCGCGCGAGCGGGCGCGGGCGAGGGCGCGTCAGGCAACGCGGGCGGGAGCGTGTGAGGCGGCTCGGCAGCTCGGCCTGCGCAGGTCAGCCGAGCAGTTCGGGGGACAGCACCGCCTTCAGCTTCACCACGGCGCGACCGCCGTCGCCCTTGGCCCAGCCGAACCACCAGAGACCGCCCTTCGAGAACGGCCACGGCTCGTCCCGACCGGTGAGAAGCCGCGAAGCGACCTGCCCGATCCACGGGCCGTGACCGACGACCACGACGAGCCCGTCACGTCCGGCCGGCCAGCCGGCGACGCCCAGCACCGCGTCGACGCTGGCCTCGGGGCCGAGCGCGTCGGACGGCTCGACCGAGAGACCGAGCGCGGCGGCCGTGTCCATCGTGCGGCGCGTGGGGCTCGACAGCACCGTGACTGCCTCGTCGCCGACATGCCGCCGGAGCCATCCGCCGACTGCGGCGGCATCCTTCGCGCCTCGAGCCGTCAGTCGCCGCGCGGCATCGGGACTGCCGTCCTCGGCGAGTGCATGGCGCCACAGGATCAGCTCCATCGAACGGTCCTTCCTCACGAGTCGCGGCCGGGGCGAAGGGGATCACGCAGACAACGTGCCCGATCGGGCCCACGGCAGCCGACAGGGAGCTTATCCGAGGCCGTCCCCTCCCGCCCGGACGCCGGGGCGGCGAGTTCAGGCCGCTCGTCGGGCACGTCGGGCAGCCCTCGAAGCGACCGCGGCGTCCGGCACCGTGCCGGCGGGTCCGATGGCGTGAAGGAGACGGGTCGGTCGGTGGGTCAGGTCCGTCTCCAGGACGGTGCCCTCGGCATCCTCGACGATCGCCACCACGCCCGCGTCGCAGCCCAACCGACGCACCGTCTCGGCGGCCAGCACCGGGCCGTCCCCGTCGAGCTCGCTGCGCCCGGCCGCGCCGGCCGTCAGCGTGCGGACGTCCACGTGCACCACGATCTGGTGGCGCTCGCCGCCGGACCGCTCGCCGTCGCCGTGGGCGAGCCAGCTCTCGGCGAAGCGGACCAGCGCGTCGGCGCGGCGCTGGGCGACGGAGCGCGCGGGCTCGGCCGCGACCGTGCGTGTGCCGGATGGCGACGTTTCAGCGGAAACGCCGGCGCCGATCGTCGAGGCGGAGCGCGTTTCAGCGGACGCGCAGGACGCCATCGTCGAGCACGAGGCCGTTTCAGCGGACGCGCAGGGCGTGTTCGTGGAGCCCGGCGACGTTTCAGCGGCAACGCCGGATCCGTCACCGGTGTCCGGCGATGTTTCGGCGAAAACGCCCGCCTCGGCCGTCGCGGCACGCGCCTCGCGGTCCTCGTCGTCGAGCGCGCACTGCAGCGCCTTCAGCACCAGCGCCCCCTCGTCGGCAGGCAGGCACGCCCTCAGGTGCAGCGTGCCGTCGTCGTCCCAGTGCCAGCTCAGGCCGCGGTTCGCCTGCTGGCGCGCCTCGCGCTCGAGCAGCGCCGCCGAGATCCCGGGCAGCGATTCCAGCGCGCGGGCGACGCGCACCCGCTCGCGCGCGGCGCCCAGGTCCAGGCCGCACTTCCAGCCCAGCCAGTGTGCGCAGGAACGCGTCGCGCCGTCGGCCCAGCCCTCGCGGCGGTCGAACTCCGCCAGCAGCACCAGGAACCGGTGCTCGGCCGCGTTCAGGTGGCCGGCGAGTTCGGTGATGCGGGCTTCGAGTGCCGGGAGGGACAGCGTCGAGGGATCGACGGTGATGCCGGTGGCGTCGGTGGCGCCGACTACGTCGGCGGTGTCGGCTACTTTGGCTGTGTCGGCAGCGTCGAAGGACCCGGTGGCGTCGTCCACGTCGAGGAGGCCGGCCTGCTCGGTGGTGCGGTCGCGGACGCGGCCGGCGTGGAACGGACAGACCGAGAGGTCCGCGAAATGGATGTCTCCGTCGGTGCGATCGAAGCGGGTGAGTCCTGCGGAGCGATCCATCGCGGCCCTCGAATACTGGATGCAATGCCAGTATTCTGCGGCTCCGACCGTCCGATCGAAACCCTCCGGATCCCGGAACATCGGCGGTGCCTGATGCCGGCGGCTTAGTCCGAACGGGAGCAGGCCACGTCACCGTGCGCCCGCCTCACCGCCTCACCGCCTCACCGCCTCACCGCCTCACCGCACCTCACCGCACCTGTCCGCCTGACAGCCTGACCGCCTGACCGCCTCATCGCCCCGCCGGCCGCCACGCCACCAGCGCCGCCACTCCGAACACCACGCCCCAGAACGCCGAGCCCACGCCCCACAGCGCGAGGCCGGAGGCCGTGACCAGGAAGGTGACGAGCGCCGGCTCGCGCTCGGCCTCGTTCGCCACCGCGGCATGCAGGCCTCGGCCGATGGTGGGCAGCAGCGCGAGACCCGCCACCGCGATCACCATCTCGCGCGGCAGCGCCGCGAACACCGCGGCCAGGGGGCCCGCGAACGCGGCGACGCTCAGGTAGAAGCCGCCGGCGCAGGCGGCTGCGACCCAGCGGCGGCGCGGGTCGGGATGCACGTCGGGCGCCATGCACAGCGCGGCGCTGATCGCCGCGAGATTCAGCGCGAACGCACCGAAGGGCGCGAGCACGAGCGTCGCCACGCCCGCGACCGTCAGCAGCCGCGAGATCGGCGCCTGGGCATACCCGTTCGTCCTCAGCACCGCGACGCCCGGCAGGTTCTGCGAGGCCATCGTCACGACGAACAGCGGCAGCGCCACGCCGAGGAAGGTCGACACGGAGAACGCCGGCGGCCAGGCGAGCGGCGCGAACGACGCGACCGCGATCGCCCCGCCGCCCTCGGCGCCACCCGGCGAGAGCCCCGGCCCCGCGATCACGGCCGCCAGTCCCGCGGCCAGCGTCGCCGGCACCGCCCAGCGCGGCGACCCTCGGCGCGCGAGCAGGAAGACCGCGAGCATCGGCCCCACCACCGCGGGCACCGCGCGCAGCCCCGCGAACGCGTCGAGACCGAATCGCAGCAGCACGCCCGCGAGCAGCGCGCTCGCGATCGACATCGGGATCCGGCTCATCCACCGCTCGAAGAGGCCGGTGGCCCCCGCCAGCGTCAGCAGCACCGCGCAGGCGACGAACGCGCCGACCGCCTCGGCCAGCGGCACGCCGGGCAGCGACACGGCGAGCAGCGCCGCGCCCGGCGTCGACCACGCGGTCACCACCGGGATCCGCAGCCACAGGCTCGGCAGCAGCGTGGTGAGCCCCATGCCGAGCGCGAGCGCCGCGGTCATCGTCGCGAGCTGCGCCGCGTCGAGCCCCATCGCTTGGCCGGCCTGCACGACGATCGCGTACGAGCTGGTGAAGCCCACCAGCACGCAGACGAAGCCTGCGACCACCATCGGCAGCATGCCGCCGCCCTGGCCGCCCGCCGCCGCCGGCGACTCGCCCGGAGCCGACATCGGCGCCGCCCTAGGCTTCGATCCGACGCCCGTGCTCGCGCGTCGCGTGGAAGCGGACCTTCGGCCAGCGCTCCTGCGTGAGCCGCAGGTTCACGCCCGAGTCGGCGAGGTAGACGAGGTTGCCGTCGACGTCCTTCGCGAGCTTCAGCTGCTGCGCACGCTGGAACTCGCGCAGCACCTGCTCGTCGTCGCAGGTCACCCAGCGGGCGCTGTCGATGCCCGCGCGCTCGAAGGTCGCCTCGACGCCGTACTCGGTCTTCAGCCGGTGCTCGACCACCTCGAACTGCAGCTGGCCCACCGCGCCCAGCAGCGGCGTCTGGTCGACGAAGGGCTCGAAGACCTGCACCGCCCCCTCCTCGCCGAGCTGCTGCAGCCCCTTGAGCAGCTGCTTGCTCTTCAGCGGGTCGCGCAGCCGCGCGCGCGAGAACAGCTCGGGTGCGAAGTACGGGATGCCGGTGAAGCCCAGCGCCTCGTTCTGCTCGGTCAGCGTGTCGCCGATCTGCAGGTTGCCGTGGTTGTGCAGGCCGATGATGTCGCCCGCGTAGGCGACCTCCATCAGCGAGCGCTCGTTGGCCATGAAGGTGAGCGCGTTCTGCACCTTCATCTCGCGCGCCAGGCGCCGGTGCCAGACCTTGATGCCCGGGTCGTAGCGGCCCGAGCACACGCGCAGGAACGCGATGCGGTCGCGGTGCTTCGGGTCCATGTTCGCCTGGATCTTGAAGACGAACCCGGTGAAGCCCGGTTCCTGCGGCTCGACCGCGCGCGTGCCCGCGTCGCGGCCCTGCGGCGGCGGCGCCCAGTCGACCAGCGCGCGCAGGATCTCGCGCACGCCGAAGTTGTTGATCCCCGAGCCGAAGAAGACCGGCGTCTGGCGGCCCGCGAGGAACTCGTCGACCTCGAATTCCGAGCCCGCGCCGCGCACGAGCTCGATCTCGTCGCGCATCGCCGACATCTCCTGCGGGAACTCGGCGTCGAGCGCGGCGAGCGCGGCGCCCGAGATCGCCTCGACGGTCTGGTTCGCGCGCTCCTCGCCGGGCGCGAAGCGCAGCACCTCGTCGCGCAGCAGGTGGTAGACGCCGCGGAAGCGCTTGCCCGCGCCGACCGGCCAGGTGACCGGCGCGCACCGGATCTTCAGCACCGACTCGATCTCGTCGAGCAGCTCGAGCGGCTCGCGGACCTCGCGGTCGAGCTTGTTGACGAAGGTGACGATCGGCGTGTCGCGCAGCCGGCAGACCTCGAGCAGCTTGATGGTCTGCGCCTCGACGCCCTTGGCGGCGTCGACCACCATCACCGCGCAGTCCACCGCGGTCAGCACGCGGTAGGTGTCCTCGGAGAAGTCCTGGTGGCCCGGGGTGTCGAGCAGGTTGAAGACGCAGCCGTCGTACTCGAACTGCATCACCGAGCTGGCCACCGAGATGCCGCGCTGCTTCTCGACCTCCATCCAGTCCGAGGTCGCATGCCGCGCGCTCTTGCGCGCCTTGACCGTGCCGGCGAGCTGGATCGCGCCGCCGAACAGCAGCAGCTTCTCGGTCAGCGTGGTCTTGCCGGCGTCGGGGTGCGAGATGATCGCGAAGGTGCGCCGGCGGGCGACCTCGCGCGCGAGCTCGGGAGAGGTGTCCATGGGTCGGCGCGAGTGTATCAGCCGGGCCGTGGGCGGCCGACGCGGCGGTCGGCGCGGTCGGCGCGGATGCGGGATAATCCGCCGCCGCGCCCGCCCGGGCGCCGACCCGCAGCGTTTCTCCGGAACCATGACCACGAACCGCAGACGATCCCTGCTGCGCGGCGCCCTCGCGTCGACCGCGCTCGCGCCCGCCACGTCCTGGGTCGGCGCGCAATCGACCGAGTCCTGGCCGTCGCGGCCGATCCGCATCCTGGTGGGCTTCGCGCCGGGCGGCAGCTCCGACGTCGTCGCGCGGCTGCTCGCGCAGAAGATCCAGCCGCTGCTCGGCCAGCCGGTGGTCGTCGAGAACCGCGTCGGCGCCGGCGGGCTGGTCGCGGCCGAGGCGGTGGCGCGCGGCCCGGCCGACGGGACCACTTGGCTGCTGATCCCGAGCGGTCACGCGAGCCAGGCGGCGATGCTCCGGCGCATGCCCTTCGACCCGGTGGACGGGCTCGCCTTCGTCGGCACGCTGACCGTCTACCCGATGTTCGTCGCGGTCGCGCCCGAATCCCCGATCCGCACGCTGAAGGACCTGGTCGAGCGCGCGAAGGCGGCACCCGGCAAGCTGTCGTTCACCTCGGTGGGCGTGGGTACCGCACACCACCTGATCGGCGAGTGGATCGCCGCCGAGTCCGGCGCCGACCTCGTCCACGTGCCGTACAAGGGCTCGGCCGCCGCGTTCACCGACGTCGCCGCCGGCCGCGTCGACCTGATGATCGAGACCGCGACCGCTGCGCTGCCCTACGTCCGCGGCGGCAAGCTGCGCGCGATCGCGGTGACCTCGGACACCGGCCGCGCGCTGGTGCCCGGCGTGCAGGCGGCGGCGGAGACGATCCCCGGCCTCGAGTACGAGTCCTGGCTTGGCGTGGCGGTCGCACCCGGCACGCCGGCGCCGATCGTCGACCGGCTCGGGCAGGCGATCCGCACGGTGCTCGCGCAGCCCGACACCGTCCAGCGGCTCGACGACCTCGGCGGCCGCGCGAGCCCGTCGTCGCCCGCGGAATTCCGCGCGCGGGTCGCGCGCGACATCGACCGCTTCCGGCGCATCGTCGCATCGCGCGGGATCCCGCAGGAATGAGCGGGACGACCCGGCGACCGGCCGGCCCCGGGTCCGGGACGCGCCGGGCCCTGCTCGGCGGCCTGGCGCTCGCCGCGGCCACGGCCACGGTCGCGCCTGCACGGGCCCTGGCGCAGGCGGCGGCCACCGAGGGCGGCGCGCAGAAGCGGCCGTGGCCCGCGGGCCGGCCGACGCCCGAGGTGGCGCTGCCCGCCTGGGAGGGCCCGGCGTGGACGCTGTCGGCGCAACGCGGCCAGGTGGTCGTGGTGAACTTCTGGGCCAGCTGGTGCGAGCCCTGCCGTGCCGAGATGCCCTCGCTCGAGCTGCTCGCCGCGCGCCACGAGCGCGACCGGCTGCAGGTCGTGGCGGTCAACTTCCGCGAGACCGACGCGGCGCTGCGGCGCTTCCTCGCGTCGATGCCGATCACGCTGCCGATCCTGCGCGACGCCGACGGCGCGGTCGCGAAGGCCTGGGGCGTGCGCGTGTTCCCGAGCACCGCGGTGATCGGCCGCGACGGCCGCGTCGCCTTCGTCGTCACCGGCGAGGTCGACTGGACCGGCGCCGAGGCGCGGCGCTGGATCGACCCGCTGATCCGCGCCTGAACGCCGAACGCACTCCGATCGAAGACCAAGACACAGGAGGTCACCCGATGTCCCGCTCCACCGACCGCCGCGCGCTGCTGAAGGCCGCCGCGCTCGCGCCCCTCGGCCTGCCGGCCGCCGCCTCCGCGCAGGCGCGGACCTTCGCGCCGACGCCCGGCGACTGGCGGACCTTCGAGATCGTCACGACCGTGACGGTCGCCGACGTGCAGGGTGCGGTCCAGGTCTGGCTGCCGATCCCCGACGTCGCCGCGTCGTGGCAGCAGCCGGTCGACCACGCGTGGAGCGGCAACGGCCGCAGCGCCGCGATCGTGGCCGACCCGCGCAGCGGCGTGCGGATGCTGCGCGCCGAGTTCGCCGAAGGCACGGCGGCCCCGACCGTCACGCTGACCAGCCGCGTGCGCACCCGCGACCGCGCGACCGACTGGACGAAACGCGACGTGCCGGCCGAGGACGCGTCGGTGCTGCGGGCGTCGCTGCAGCCCACCGAGCTGCTGCCGCTCGACGGCATCGTCCGCGAGACCGCGCAGAAGGCCACGAAGGGCGCGCGCTCCGACCTCGACCGTGTCCGCGCGATCTACGACTGGGTGGTCGCCAACGCGCACCGAGAGCCGAAGACCCGCGGCTGCGGCACCGGCGACATCAGGGCGATGCTCGAGACCGGCAACCTCGGCGGCAAGTGCGCCGACCTGAACGCGGTCTTCGTCGGCCTGTGCCGAGCCTCGGGCGTGCCGGCACGCGACGTCTACGGGCTGCGGCTCGCGCCGTCGGCCTTCGGCTACAAGGAGCTCGGCGCGAACTCCGCGTCGCTCAAGGGCGCGCAGCACTGCCGCGCCGAGGCCTACGTGGCCGGCCACGGCTGGGTCGCGATGGACCCGGCCGACGTGCTGAAGGTGATGCGCCAGGAGACCGGCGACTGGATCCGCGATCCGAAGCACCCGGTGGTCGCGCCGGTCAACGCCGGGCTCTTCGGCGGCTGGGAGGGCAACTGGGTCGGCTGGAACACCGGCCACGACGTGTCGCTGCCGGGCTCGCGCGGCAGGAACACCCTGCCCTTCCTGATGTACCCGAACGGCGAGAACGCGACCGGCCGCTTCGACGAGCTGGCCCCGGACGACTTCCGCTACGTGATCTCGGCGCGCGAGCCGCGCGCCTGACGGCCGGGCGGCCTCCGCCCGGCGGCCACGCCGGGCGGCCGTTGCACCGCCCCGGAGGCTCGGGCATCCTGCCCGGATGCGACAGCTGCGCGGCCCCGACGCCCGATTCCTCTACGCGGACTCGGACCACGCGAACGCGAACGTCACGCTGGTCCACATCTACGACCCGTCGACCGCGTCCGGCGGCCGGGTCCGCTTCAAGCAGATCCTCGCGCACATCGAGGCGCGGCTGCACCGCTCGCCGGTGTTCCGCCGCCGGCTGCTGCGCGTGCCGCTGGAGCTCGACTATCCGTACTGGATCGAGGACGAGCGCTTCGACCTCGAGTACCACGTGCGGCACATCGCGCTGCCGGCGCCGGGCGACTGGCGGCAGTTCTGCATCCAGGCCTCGCGGATCCACGCGCGGCCGCTCGACCTGTCGCGCCCGCTGTGGGAGATCCACGTGATCGAGGGGCTGCACGGGCTCCTCGGCCTGCCGGAGGGCAGCTTCGCGCTGCTGACCAAGGTGCACCACGCGGCGATCGACCTCGAGGGCGGCAGCGAGCTGACGATGCTGCTGCACGACACGGTCGCCGACCCGCCGCCACCCGCGCCGCCGGAGCCCTGGTTCCCCGAGTCGCCGCCCGGCACGCTGTCGCTGCTGGCGCGCAGCGTGGTCCGCAACGCGATCTCGCCGCTGCGGCTCGCGCGGCCCCTGATGACGCTGGCCGCGCGGCTCGCGCCGGCCGCCGCCTCGCTGGTGGGCGAGGCGCTGATGCGGCCCGACGCGATGCCGGTCACCCGCTTCAACGCGATCGTCTCGCCGCACCGGGTGTTCGAGACGCGGCGCTTTCCGCTGGCCGACTTCCGCCGCATCCGCGCGCTGGTCGAGGGCGCGACGGTGAACGAGGTCGTGCTCGCGGTCTGCGCGGGCGGCCTGCGCCGCTATCTCGCGCACACCGGCGAGCTGCCGGCGGCGAGCCTGGTCGCGATCGCCCCGGCGACGCTGCGCGACACCGAGGCCGACACCGAGGCAGCGGGATCTCGGACCGAGCTCGCGCTGCTGCGCGCCGAGCTCGGCACCCACCTCGAGGACCCGATCGAGCGGCTCGCGTTCCTGCACGCGCAGGCGGTCGAGTCCGAGGCCTACGACCGCGCGGTGCCCGCGCGCGAGCTCACCGACGTGCAGCGCCACACGCCGGCGCTGACGCTGGCGTTCGCCGCGAAGCTGCTCGGTGGCGCGACCGCCGGTGCGGGACGGCGCGCGCCGCTCGCGCACTGCACGATCGTCAACGTGCCGGGCCCGTCGGTGCCGCTCTACCTCGGCGGCGCGCGGATGACCTACTTCTCCGCGATCATGCCGATCGCCGACGGCATGGGGCTGGTGTTCGCGGTGACCAGCTACGACGGCATGCTGATCGTCTCGCCGACCGCCTGCCGCGAGCAGGTGCCGGACCCGGGCTTCCTCGCGCAGTGCGTGCGCGACAGCTTCCAGGAGTACCTCGCGCTCGCCGACGCGCGGCCGGCGAAGCCGCGGCGCACGCGCCCGTCGACGGCAGCCGGGACGACCGCCGCGACCGCCCCCGCGGCGCGGCGCGTCAGGTCGGCACCGCGGACGGCGTCAGCAGCCGGTACAGCGATCCCGGCAGCCCCTTCGGATCGAACGGCCGCCACCCGCCCTCGGGCTGGGACAGCCGCTCGGCGACGATCCACAGCACCAGCGCGTTGAAGCCCAGCCCGACGTGGCTGCCCGGCACGCGGATGTTCTCGTGCCGCTCCGGGTCGCCGTCGATGGTCGCCTCGTGCGGCGGCACCACGCCGTCGGTCTCGGAGTAGAGGCACGAGACCGGCATCGGCGGCGGCTGCCGCAGGCGCTTCGCGTCGACGTGCGCGGCGTGCGCGACCGGCCCCATCGGATGCGCGACCAGCCGGTAGAGGGCCTTCACCACCGCCGGCGAGTCGCTGCGCTGCGGGTCGCCGCTGACCGGGCTGCCGAGGGTGATCACGGCGCGGACGCAGTCGGGCACCGCATGCGCGGCGAACATCGCGAACACGCCGCCCAGGCTCCAGCCGACGAGGCTCACGCGGCGGCCGTGCCGGTGATGCAGGAACCGCACCTTCTGCTCGAGCGCGCGCGCGTGCTTGCGCTGGAAACCGACGTTGCGGCCCAGCCCCCAGTCGTCGACCTCGTAGCCGCGGTTGCGCAGGTAGACCTTCAGCCCGAGCATCGAGCCCGCGTCGCCGACGAAGCCGGGGATCAGCAGCACCGGGTGGCCGTCGCCGCGCGGCGCCGACATCAGCAGCGGCAGCGACGAGGGCAGCAGCGCCGCCTCGAGCAGGGCGCGGTACTCGAGGATCGTCCACAGCGGGCTCGGCGGGCCGACCCGTTCACGGCGGGTCGTCATGCCGACCTCTCCGGCGCGGACCCGGTGCGGCGGCGCTTCGCGGCGGGCCCGGCGGCCGGCTTCGCGGCGCGCCCCGGGGCCCGCGTCGTCGCCCGGGGGGGCGTCGCGCCGGGCGCGGCCGGTGCGTCGAGGGCGTCGAACGCCTCGCCCAGCCGCGCGGCGATCGCGTCGACGTCCGGCACCGCGCGCCGGCAGGCGATCAGGCCGAAGTCGAGCGAGCCGGCGTAGCTCTGGACCGTGACGTTCAGCGCGAGGCCGTGGTAGGGGATCGAGACCGGCCAGTACGCGCGCATCCGCGCGCCGAGCAGGAACAGCGGCACCGCCGGCCCGGGCACGTTCGAGACGACGACGTTGGCGAGCGGCGGCAGCCGGTTCGCGAGCCGGCCCCGGCCCCAGAGGCCGGCGAGCGCGTTGCCGAGCCACGGCAGCCCGAGCGAGGGGAACTCGGTCGGCACCGCGGACTTCACGTCGCGCAGCGCGCCCTTGATCCGGGCCGACGCATCGCGGATCCGGTGCAGCCGCGCGATCGGATCGGCGAGGTCGGTCGCGAGGGTCATCCGCGCCATCATCGCCTGGGTGTTCGACGCGGTGTCGCCGGCGCGGCGCAGCGAGACCGGCATCGCGGCGAGCAGCGACTCGGCCGGCAGCTCGCCGCGCGCCTCGAGCCAGCCGCGCAGCGCGTGGCCGACCGCGGCGAGCACGACGTCGTTGAGCGACGCCTCGTGGCGCTGCGCGATCGCGCGGGCCCGATCGATCGGGACCGACAGCGTGCCGAACGCGCGGCGGCGCGAGATCGCCGCGTTGAGCACGGTGCGCGGCGCGAGCAGGCCCTCGCCGCCCAGCAGCGCGCCGGCGCCGCCCGCGTCGCCGCCGGCGATCGCGGGCGCGACCGCCCGGACGACGGTCCCGAGCAGGCCCGGCGCGC
>JBJOKE010000020.1:0-116929 GCA_046046245.1 Pseudomonadota bacterium
TCGTACAGGGCCCCACCGACTCCATCCACTTCATCTACACCCGATCGGCAACGCGACACGGCGGCGCGATCAGGGCAATCCTCGTTTCGACTACGTGGGCGTCCTCGCGACGGTCCCCGACTATCAGACCGAGGCAGGCCCGCGACGAACCGTTGACATGCGGTACCCAGCCCGCGGATATCAGACTGATCCACCGTCGCTTCAAGCTGCCGCGTCGCGTTGCCCATCGGGTGTCCCGCCGCGCTCTCTTCTCCACGCTCCACTCCAGCGTGCCAACCGGCTCGCGCCTGTTGACACGGAGGGGCCATATCAGTTGAGCGAGGCGCCCGACCAGCGGACGACCTCGGCCCAGTTCCGCACGTCGTCGCGGAACATCGTGCCCCACTGCTCGGGCGTGGTGGGCGGCTGCACCGGGAAGGCGCCCAGCTCCAGGATCCGGCCGCGCACCTCGGGCTGCGCGACGATCTGGTTGACCACCCGGTTCAGCCGCTCGACGATCTCGCGAGGCGTGCCCGCCGGTGCGAACATCGCGTGCCAGCCGACCAGCTCGAACGGGATGCCGGTCTCCGTCAGCGTCGGCACGTCCGGCAGCGTCGGCAACCGGTTCGGGCCGTTCAGCGCGAGCGCGCGCAGCTTGCCCGCCTTCACCTGCGGCGTCATCGACAGCGCGTCGAGGATCGCCGTCGTCAGCGACCCGCCCTGCAGGTCGTTCGCCGCCCCGCCCCCGGTGTAGGGGACGTGGGTCATCGTGACCCCCGCGAGCCGGTTGATCGCCTCGCCGATCAGGTGCGACGGCGAGCCGTTGCCGAACGAGCCGAAGGTGACCGTCTTCGGCTCGCGCTTCGCGAGAGCGACCAGGTCCGCCATCGTGCGCAGCGGCGAGTCCGCGCGCACCAGCACCAGCAGCGGTGCGGTCGCCATCTTGGTGACTGGCACGAAGTCCTTCACCGGATCGAAGCTCAGGGTGCGGTAGAGCGAGGGCGCGATCGCGAAGCCGCCGGCGGTCGTCATGATCGTGTAGCCGTCGGGCGCCTGGCGCGCGGCGAGCTCGGCGCCCACGTTGCCGCCCGCGCCCGGCCGGTTCTCGACGAGCACCGGCTGGCCCAGCTCCGCCCGCATCTTCTCCGCGAGCAGCCGCGCCATGATGTCGCCGCCGCCGCCCGCGGCCCACGGGTGGATCAGCCGGATCGGGCGGTTGGGCCAGGCGCCTGGGGTGGACTGGGCCTCGGCCGTCGTCGGGCGGGTCAGCAGCGCGCTCGGTGCCGCCGCGCCGAGCGCGGTGGCGAGCAGGTGTCGCAGCCCGCGCCGGCGGGCGGTGCGCACCTCGCGCGTGCCGGGAGAGCGGGGCGTGGTCGTCGACATGGCGGGCCTCCGTTTGGCTCGTGTCGATGATCGCCTAGACGACCATAATCGAATACGGCTATCTGATACTCGAGGCATCAGCGAATGCTTATGACAGTCATGAACGAGGGGGCAGGCAGTGCGGAGGTCGCGCTGTGGACGAGGCGCATCCGGCTGCGTCACCTGGAGGTCCTGCTCGCGATCGCGCGGCACGGCAGCCTGACCGCGGCGGCGGGCGCGCTCGGCATCACCCAGCCGGCGGTCTCGCAATGGCTCGCCGACATCGAGGCGGCCGCGGGCGTGCGGCTGTTCGACCGCAGTCCGCGCCTCGTGCCCACCCCGTACGCCGCGACCCTCGTCTCGCACGCCGAGCGGGTGCTGCAGGACGCGCGACGTGCGATCGCCGAGGTGGCCGCGATCCGCGAGGGCGCCTCCGGGCGGGTGCGCGTGGGCGCGATGCCCGTCGCCGCCGCGTCGCTCGTGCCCGCCGCGGTGCTGCGGCTGCGCGAGCGCGCGCCCGGCATCGAGCTGTCGCTGGTCGAGGACATCGCCGCGCGCCTGTGGTCCGCCTTCGAGCGCAACGAGCTCGACCTGCTGGTCACCCGCCTCGACGCCCGCGCGCTCGGCGCGGGGTGTCCTCATCGTCGCCTGTTCGCCGACCGCCACCGCGTGGTCTGTGGCCCCCAGCATCCGCTGCTGCGGCGCAGGCGGCCGGGCTGGCGCGACGCCGCCCGCCATCCGTGGCTGATGCCCGCCGCGGGCACGCCGCTGCACGAGGCGCTGCAGGCGACCTTCGCGGCGGCCGGTGCCGCGCCGCCCCGAGCGCTCCTGACCTCGGTCTCGGCGACGGTCAACGTCGCGCTGATGCGCGAGACCGACGCCCTGGGCGTGCAGTCGGGCGCGGTCGCGACACGGATGCAGGAGCAGGGCCTGCTGGCGGTCCTCCCGCTCGCGCTGAAGCACGACACGGGAGACGTCGGCCTGGTCTGGCGCGACGCGGAGCCGGGGGCGGCGGTGGGGGCGGTGCTCGAGGCGTTCGTCCGGGCCGGGGAAGGGCGGCGGGCGAGGTGAGGGTCCGGTGCGCGGGGCATCGGACCGCAGGCGGATCGGGCGCTCGAGGGGGCGTCGGCCTGCGAGGGCGCAGGCGATTCACGAGGGGCGTGGGGAGCCGGATCAGGCGAGTGCTTGAACCGACTGGTGGGCGGTACTGGGATCGAACCAGTGACCCCTGCCGTGTGAAGGCAGTGCTCTACCGCTGAGCTAACCGCCCGAGAGCCGATCGCTGGCGCGACCGGTTTCGAGGGCGCGAATCATGCCACGAAACCCGCGACGTGCAAAACCGGAGGCTGTCCGTCGGCGCCGGGGCACGGGCCGGTGCGCCGCGTGCCGCGCGGGCGCCGCCGATCAGGCGCCGAGCGGCTGCGCGGAGATCCGCTGGACCAGCGTCGTCTCCTCGCCCGGCCCGAGCGTCACGCGGTCGAGCGGTGCGCAGTTGCCCGCCTCGACGCAGACGTAGCGGTACCAGTCGGCGAGCGGTACATCGCCCAGCGCGGCGATGCCCTCCGCGCCCGGGTTCCACACGACGGTCGACGACGAGCGGCGCGACTCGACGAGGATCGAGCGGGCGAGCACCGGATCGTCGATCCGGTGGCGGGCGCCGCTGCGCAGGTAGATGCGGTCGCAGGCGCCCTCGAAGGTCCACGGCCTGTCCTGCCCGAACTCGCCGAAGTCGCGCAGCTTGTCGAGGTAGCGCAGCCCCTGCAGGCCGTCGAGCCCGATCCGCCGGACGTCGCCCACTCGGAAGTAGGTGTGCAGGGCCTGCGTCAGGGTCACGCGCTCGTCGGAGCGGTTGACGGTCCGCAGCGACAGCTCGAGGTCCTCTCCCACCAGCACCTCGAGCTCGGGCGCGCACTCGTCCGGCCAGCCCAGGCCGCCGGGCCAGCCGCCCGCCGGCGCGGCCACCTGGAGCACCACGCGCACGCGGCCGTCGGCACGTTCCGCGCAGGTGCTCGCGCGCCATTCCATCCGGCGAACGAAGCCGTGCTGGATGGCCTCGGGCGGGCGGTCCTGCTTCGCGAACCAGGGCCAGCACACCGGCACGCCGCCGCGCACGGGACGGCCCGGTTCGAGTCTCGCGTCGGAGCACCAGAGCAGGTCGCGACCGTCGGCGCGCGGCACGAAGGACAGCACCTGGCCGCCGTGGAGGGCGATCTCGCACCGCGCGAGACCGGTGTCGATCAGCAGGGTCTCGAGGCCCTGCCAGCGGGAGGACGTGATCATCCCGAGATGGTAGCGGCGATCCGCCGCCGCCTCCGAGCGCCGCCGGTCGGCGTGCGGCGATCGACTAGAATCGCGCCTTCCCGGCCCCGGCGCGCCCGCGCCTCGCGATCGGCCGATCCCCAGCGCCCACGCCCATGTCCGACGCCACCGTCCGCACCCGCTTCGCCCCGTCGCCCACAGGGTTCCTGCACATCGGCGGGGCCCGCACCGCGCTGTTCGCGTGGGCGTTCGCGCGGCACCACGGCGGCACCTTCATCCTGCGGATCGAGGACACGGACGTCGAACGCTCCACGCCCGAGGCGGTGCAGGCGATCCTCGACGGCATGGCCTGGCTCGGCCTCGCCCACGACGAGGGCCCGTTCTACCAGATGCGGCGGATGGACCGGTACCGCGAGGTCATCGCGCAGATGCTCGAGGCCGGGACCGCCTACCACTGCTGGAGTACGCCCGAGGAGCTGGACGCGATGCGCGAGGCGCAGCGCGCGCGCGGCGAGAAGCCCCGCTACGACGGGCGCTGGCGTCCCGAGAACCGGGCGCGGCTGGGCCTGGTGCCCCCCGACGACGCGAAGCCGGTGGTCCGCTTCCGCAATCCGGACGACGGGGCGACGGCCTGGGACGATCTCGTCAAGGGCCCGATCTCGTTCTCGAACGGCGAGCTCGACGACTTCATCATCGCCCGCTCCGACGGCACGCCGACTTACAACTTCTGCGTGGTGGTCGACGACTGGGACATGCGGATCACCCACGTGATCCGCGGCGACGACCACGTCAACAACACGCCCCGGCAGATCAACGTGCTGCGCGCGCTCGGCGCCGCGCTGCCGCGCTACGGCCACGTGCCGATGATCCACGGCCCCGACGGACAGAAGCTGTCGAAGCGCCACGGCGCGGTCTCGGTGATGCAGTACGACGCCGACGGCTTCCTGCCCGAGGCGGTGATCAACTACCTCGCCCGGCTCGGCTGGTCGCACGGTGACGACGAGATCTTCTCGCGCGAGCAGTTCGTCTCGTGGTTCGACGGCGCGCACCTGTCGCACTCGCCGTCGCAGTTCGACGTCGACAAGCTGAAGTGGCTGAACGCGCACTACCTGAAGGCGCTGCCCGAGGACGCGCTCGCCACGCACGCCCGCGATCGGCTGCGCGCGCGCGGCGTCGCGGTCGACGCACCGGGTGCGCCGGACCTCGCTGCCGCCTGCGCGCTGTTCAGGGACCGCGCGCAGACCCTGGAGGAGCTGACCGACCTCGCCGAGATGCTGTGGGTCGAGCCCGCGCAGGCGAATCCGGCGCTCGCCGAGGAGCTCGCCGCGCAGATCAAGCCCGAGGTGGTGCCCGCGATCGCCGGTCTCGCCGACCGGCTCGCGGCCTGCGACTGGACGAAGGCCGGCATCGCCGCAGCGATCAAGGAGACGCTGGCCGCGCACGGCGTGAAGATGCCTCAGCTCGCGGTGCCGGTGCGCCTGAAGGTCTTCGGCCGCGCGCAGACGCCGTCGGTCGACGCGATGCTCGCGCTGCTGCCGCGCGAGACGGTGCTCGCGCGGCTGCGCGCCTGACGCGGCGCACCGGGAACGGCGACTGGTACGGGCGTCCGCAGGCGACGCCCGCGACCACCGCGCCCATCGGACGCAGCCACGCCTTGCCGGTGCGGCGGTTGCCCACGGTGTCGGCGAACTCGACCGGCCCCGCCACGTGACCATCACCGAGGTCAGGAGCCGGTCGCCCGGCGTGGTCAGCCGCCCGGCCGCGTCGAGCACGCAGCCGGCCCGATCAGTCGGACTCGACCTCGCCCGCGACGTGCTCGCGGCCGGCCTCGTCGCGGACCCAGACGCGGGCCCGACCCGGGCCGAGCGCCCGTCCGCCGCACCGGATCACCGCGCCCGCGAAGGCCGGGGCCAGTGCGCGGAACGTGAACCGGCGCACCGTCGCGCCGGGGTGGGCGTCGCGGAACGCGTCGAGCATCAGCGTGGCCATCAGCGGACCGTGCACCACCAGCCCCGGGTAGCCCTCGACGCCGGTGACGTACGGCAGGTCGTAGTGGATCCGGTGCGAGTTGAAGGACAGCGCGCTGTACCTGAAGAGCAGCACCGCGTCGGGCCGGTGCTCGACCTCCCAGTCGGCGGCCGGCACCTCGGCCGGTGGCGCGGCCGCCGCGGCCGCACCGGCGCCGGCCGGAGCACCCGGCGGCACCGCCTCCCGGTAGACCGCGGTCTGTGCGTCGTCGATCGCGCAGCGTCCGTCCGGCAGCAGCCAGCGATGCCGCTGGACCACGAAGCCCAGCGTGCCGCTGCGGCCGGGCTTGACGGTCACCGACTCGACGGTCGTGCGCCGGTCGAGCACGGTGTCCGCGGGCACCGGCTCGAGGAAGCGCACGTCGCTCGAGGCCCACATCCGCCGCGGCAGCGGCCACTCGGGGGTCAGGTCACCCGTGGGCAGGTGGCCGTCCGCGCCGAGCGTCGCCGTCGGCGCGACCGGCGGCGCGAACAGCCACAGCCAGTGGCGCAGCGGCGCGATCGGCTCGCCGTCGCCCGGCGGGCGACGGTCGAGGCTGTGCTCCAGCATCTCCACCGTCTCGCGGACGGCGCGCACGCGCGTGCTCGCGCCGCGGCCGATCCACGGGCTCGCGTCGAAGTCCCGCAGGTCGGCGCTCATGCGTCGAGCTTGAGCTTCTGCTCGGCGACGACCTTCTTGTAGACCTCGAACTCGGCCGCGATCTGCCGCGCGAAGTCCTGCGGGCTGTTGCCGATGACCAGCGAGCCGGTGTCCGCGATCCGCTTGGCGACGCCGGGGTCCTCGAGCGTCTTCTTCGCGGCGGTGAACAGGCGCTCGACCACGGGCTGCGGCAGCCCCTTCGGGCCGACGATCCCGTAGTAGGCCATGCGGTTGACCGGCTCGAGACCGACTTCCTTGAACGTCGGGATGCCCGGCAGCACCGAGAGCTTCTCGGGCGCCGCGACCACGATCGGGATCAGCTTGCCGTCGCGGATGAAGGGCAGGGCCGAGGGCAGGTTGTCGAAGATGATCGGCACCTGGCCGGCGACCACGTCGGCCAGCGCCGGACCCGCGCCCCGGTAGGGGATGTGGGTCATGAAGGTCCTGGTCAGCGACTTGAACAGCTCGGTCTGAAGATGGCCGATGCCGCCCGTGCCCGAGCTGCCGTACGAGTACTTGCCCGGGTTGCGGCGCAACTCGTCGACGAAGGCCTTGAAGTCCTTCGCCGGGAACGACGGGTGCACGGCGATCACGTTCGGCGTGGCCGCGAGGTTGGTGATCGGCGTGAAGTCGCCGTTCGGGTCGTAGCCGATCTTCGGGTTGATCGCGGGGTTGGCCGCGGTGGTCGACACCGTGCCCATGCCGAGCACGTAACCGTCGGCGGGCGCCCGCACCACCTCCAGCGCGCCGATCGCACCGCCGGCGCCGGCCTTGTTCTCGACGACCACCGACTGCCCGAGGTTCTCGCGGAGCTTGTCCGAGACCACGCGTGCGACGATGTCGGTCGTGCCGCCGGGCGCGAAGGGCACGATCAGGCGGACCGGACGTGCGCTCGGAAAGGCGGCCTGGGCTGACGCGGCACCGGGCAGGGCGCCCGCGGCGCCCGCCGCCGCGGCGGCGAGAACGAGGCGGCGGCGGCTCGGAAGGCGAGGATCCATCGAGGAGGTCTCCTGGGTTGCGGCTAAGATGCCGAGTTTCCAACGAAATCGGCAAGCATAGCGCCATGTCCGGCAACAGCTTCGGGCATCTGTTCACCGTCACCTCGTTCGGCGAGTCCCACGGCCCGGCGATCGGCTGCGTGGTGGACGGCTGCCCGCCCGGTCTCGCGCTCGCCGAGTCCGACATCCAGCCCGACCTCGATCGTCGTCGGCCCGGCACCTCGCGCCACGTCACGCAGCGCCAGGAACCCGATCGCGTCGAGATCCTGTCCGGCGTCCACGAGGGCGTCACCACCGGCACCCCGATCGCGCTGCTGATCCGCAACGAGGACCAGCGCAGCAAGGACTATTCCGCGATCGCGCGGACCTTCCGGCCGGGCCATGCGGACTACACCTACCTGCACAAGTACGGCGTGCGCGATCCGCGCGGCGGCGGCCGCTCGTCGGCGCGCCTGACCGCGCCGGTGGTGGCGGCCGCGGCGATCGCGCGCAAGTGGCTGCGCGAACGGCACGGCGCCGAGGTCCGCGGCCGGATGAGCCAGCTCGGCGACATCCCGGTGCCGCTCACCGACTGGTCTCAGGTCCCCCTGAACCCGTTCTTCGCGGCCGACGCCGCGGTCGTGCCCCGGCTCGAGGCCTACATGGACGCGCTGCGCCGCGCCGGCGACTCGGTCGGCGCGCGCGTCGACGTCGAGGCCACCGGTGTCCCGGTCGGCCTCGGCGAGCCGCTCTTCGACAAGCTCGACGCCGACATCGCCCACGCGATGATGGGCATCAACGCGGTCAAGGGGGTCGAGATCGGTTCGGGCTTCGCGTCGGTCGTGCAGCGCGGCAGCGAGCACGGCGACGAGCTGACCCCCGAAGGCTTCCTCACCAACCACGCGGGCGGCGTGCTCGGCGGCCTCTCGACGGGGCAGCCGATCACCGTCTCGATCGCGATCAAGCCGACCTCGAGCATCCGGACGATGCGTCGCTCGATCGACATCGACGGCGCGCCGACCGAGGTGCAGACCCTCGGCCGTCACGACCCCTGTGTCGGCATCCGTGCGACCCCGATCGCCGAGGCGATGCTGCTGCTGGTGCTGATGGACCACGCGCTGCGGCACCGAGCGCAGTGCGGCGACGTGAGCGTGGCCACGCCGCGGATCCCGGGCACGGCGCGCTGAGCGGCATCGGGTCCGGAGGCGGGGCGCCGCGTGCGGCGCCGGCCGGGGCGCCGATCGGCCCCGGCGGCGTGCGCGCCCTCTACGCCGCCTACTTCGCCTACGTCGGGGTCTTCTCGCCCTACCTGAGCCTGTGGCTCGACGCGCGCGGCCTGTCGATCGGCGAGATCGCGGTGCTGATGACGCTGCCCCAGGTGCTGAGGATCGTCGCGCCGCCGTTCTGGGGCTGGCTCGCCGACCATGGCGGGCGGCGCGTGCGGCTGCTGCGCACGAGCGCCGTGGGCGCGCTCCTCGTCCTGCTCGCGCTGCCGATCGCGAGCCGCCCGCTCGAGTACGGCATCGCGATCCTGCTGCTGTCCTTCCTCACCGCCGCGCAGGGCCCGATCGGCGAGGCGCTCGCGCTCGAGGTCGCGCGCGGCGACGCCGGCCGCTACGGCCGCATGCGGCTCTGGGGCTCGGTGGGGTTCATCGCCACCGTCGTCGCCGGCGGACCGCTGCTGCAGGTGCTCGGCCTGGCCGCCTTGCCCTGGCTGCTGGCGATCGCGATGACCGGGCTCGCCGCGGTGACCTTCATGCTCGCCGAGCCGCCGCCACCGCCGCCGCGCATCGCCGGCGGTGCGTCGCTCGGCCAGCGGCTGCGCGAGCCGGCGGTGATCGCCTTCCTCGCGTCCGCCTTCCTCATGGTCTTCGCCCACGCCGGGCTCTACGCGTTCTTCTCGCTCTACCTCGAGCGCCACGGCTACGGCACCAGCGCCATCGGCGCGATCTGGGGCGTGGGCGTGATCGCCGAGATCGTGCTGTTCACCGTCCAGCGCCGACTCTTCGACCGGGCCTCGCCGATGCGGCTGCTGGCGTTCAGCTTCGTCGTCTGCGGCCTGCGATTCGCGATGGTCGCGGCCTCGGGCGGCGGACTGTGGGTCCTGCTCTGCACGCAGCTGATGCACGCGGTCACGTTCGGGCTCCACCACAGCGCGTCGATGGCGGTGCTGCACCGCTGGTTCGAGCCCGCGCAGCAGGCCCGCGCGCAGGCGGCCTTCGTCGTCGTGGCCTACGGGCTCGGCGGCTCGCTCGGCGGCCTCGCGTCGGGCTGGCTGTGGGAGGCGGTGTCGCCGGCGGCGGTGTTCGCCGGTGCCGCCGTGGCCGGCCTCGCGGGCGCGGCGGCGGTCGCGCTGGCCGCTCGGCTCGACCGCCTCGCCCCGCCCCGGGCGTCCCCGGGGGGATGAAGGGCGGCTGCCACCTGGGCTAAGCTGCGCGATTGCGGATGGATGGAGGCATTCCGATGACCCCCGAGCGGATGACCGGGCGCCGAGCGGCGGCCTGGGTGGCGGTGGCGCTGGTGGCGCTGTCGGCCGGCTGCCAGTCGGTCCAGACCACCTCGGCCGGTGCGGTCGGCATCGACCGCAAGCAGAACATGTCGGCCTTCGTGTCCGAGGCGGACCTGCGCAAGGGCTCCGAGCAGGCGTACTCGCAGCTGATCGGACAGGCCCGGCAGAAGGGCGCGCTGAACGCCGACCCGGCGATGGTCCAGCGCGTGCGCGCGATCGCGCAGCGGCTGATCCCGCACACCGCGGCCTTCCGGCCCGACGCGCCCGGCTGGAAGTGGGAGGTCAACGTCCTGCAGTCCGACCAGCTGAACGCCTGGTGCATGCCGGGCGGCAAGATCGCGTTCTACAGCGGGATCATCACGAAGCTGAACCTGACCGACGACGAGATCGCCGCGATCATGGGGCACGAGATCGCGCATGCGCTGCGCGAGCACGCCCGCGAGCGCGCGAGCGAGCAGCAGGCCGCCAGTGCCGTGATCCTCGTGGGCTCGGCGCTGCTCGGCGCCGGCCAGCTCGGTGCGGACCTCGGCCAGACCGCCTACCGGTTCGCGGTCGGGATGCCGAACAGCCGCGCCCACGAGACCGAGGCCGACCGGATCGGCGTCGAGCTCGCCGCCCGCGCGGGCTACGACCCGCGGGCCGCGATCGCGCTCTGGCAGAAGATGGCCCGGGCGAGCGGCGGCGGCTCGCCGCCGCAGTGGATGAGCACGCACCCGTCCGCGGAGTCGCGGCAGGCCGATCTCGGTGTCTACGCGGCCCGCGTGATGCCGCTCTACGAGCAGGCGAGGAAGTGACGGCGAGCCCGGGGTGGCATAATCCCGAGGTTTCGCACCCGGCGACCCCGCCCGCCCCCCCGCCATGCACGCCCGCACGCTCTACGACAAGCTCTGGGATGCCCACGTCGTCCACCAGGAAGACGACGGGACCTGCCTGATCTACATCGACCGTCATCTGGTCCACGAGGTGACCAGCCCGCAGGCGTTCGAGGGCCTGAAGCTCGCCGGCCGCAAGCCGTGGCGCATCTCGGCCAACCTCGCGGTGGTCGACCACAACGTCCCCACCACCGACCGCAAGGCCGGCATCGCCGACCCGATCGCGCGGCTGCAGGTCGAGACGCTCGACGCGAACGCCCGCGAGCAGGGCATTCCGTACTTCGACATCTCGGACCGCCGCCAGGGCATCGTCCACGTGATCGGACCGGAGCAGGGCGCCACGCTGCCGGGCATGACGGTCGTCTGCGGCGACTCGCACACCTCCACGCACGGCGCGTTCGCCTGCCTCGCGTTCGGCATCGGCACCTCCGAGGTCGAGCTCGCGCTCGCCGCCCAGTGCCTGACCGCGAAGAAGATGAAGTCGATGCGCGTGAGCGTCGACGGCCCGCTGCCCCGCGGCGTGACCGCGAAGGACGTGGTGCTGGCCGTCATCGGCCGCATCGGCACCGCCGGCGGCACCGGCTATGCGATCGAGTTCGCCGGCAGCACGATCCGCTCGCTGAGCATGGAAGGTCGGATGACGATCTGCAACATGGCGATCGAGGCCGGTGCGCGCTCGGGGATGGTCGCCGTCGACGACGTCACGCTGCAGTACCTGAAGGGCCGGCCGATGTCGCCGTCCGGCGCCGACTGGGACCGGGCGGTCGCCTACTGGAAGACGCTGCGCTCCGACGACGGCGCGAAGTTCGACGCCGAGATCCGCATCGACGCGTCGAGCCTCACGCCGCACGTGACCTGGGGCACCTCGCCCGAGATGGTCGCGTCGATCGAGGACCGCGTGCCCGATCCGGACAAGGAGAAGGACGCCGTCCGCCGCGAGGGCATGGAGCGCGCGCTGCAGTACATGGGCCTGACGCCGAACACCCCGCTCGCCGAGGTCCGGATCGACAAGGTCTTCATCGGTTCGTGCACCAACTCGCGGATCGAGGACCTGCGGCAGGCCGCCGCCGTCGTCCGCGGTCGCCGCAAGGCCGAGAACGTCAAGCTCGCGATGGTCGTGCCGGGCTCGGGCCTGGTGAAGGCGCAGGCCGAGGCCGAGGGGCTCGACAGGATCTTCCGCGACGCCGGCTTCGAGTGGCGCGAGCCCGGCTGCTCGATGTGCCTCGCGATGAACGCCGACAAGCTCGAGCCGGGCGAGCGCTGCGCGAGCACCAGCAACCGCAACTTCGAGGGCCGGCAGGGCGCCGGCGGCCGCACGCACCTGGTGAGCCCGGCAATGGCCGCGGCGGCCGGGGTGTTCGGCCACTTCGTCGACGTGCGCCGCCTCTGAGGATCCGAACGATGGACAAGTTCACCGTGCACCGCGGCCTGGTGGCCCCGCTCGACCGCGCGAACGTCGACACCGACGCGATCATCCCGAAGCAGTTCCTGAAGTCGATCAAGCGGACCGGCTTCGGCCCCAACGCCTTCGACGAGTGGCGCTACCTCGACCGGGGCGAGCCCGGCATGGACAACACCACGCGTCCGCTGAACCCCGACTTCACGCTGAACCAGCCGCGATTCAAGGGCGCCTCGGTGCTGCTCGCCCGCAAGAACTTCGGCTGCGGCTCGTCGCGCGAGCATGCCCCCTGGGCGCTGCAGGACTACGGCTTCCGCGCGATCGTGGCGCCTAGCTACGCCGACATCTTCTTCAACAATTGCTTCAAGAACGGCCTGCTGCCGGTCCGGCTGCAGGAGTCCGAGGTCGACCGGCTCTTCCACGAGGTGGCGGCGTTCCCCGGCTTCGAGCTGGTCATCGACCTGCCGGCGCAGGTGGTCCGCACCGTCGACGGCTCGCTCGCCTACGCGTTCGAGGTCGACGCCTTCCGCAAGGACTGCCTGCTCAACGGCTGGGACGACATCGGGCTGGTGCTGCGTCACGCGGACAGGATCCGCGAGTTCGAGGCGCGCCGCCTCGCCGAGCAGCCCTGGCTCGGCAAGCAGCTGAGCGCCTGAGGCCCGGGCGCCTGGCTGGCGCCCACCGAATCCCGCGCCGCGCCGGGTCCCCGGCCCGCCGCGGCGTCCGACCTTCCGAAGATCCGAGAGGAACCCCATGAGCAAGAAGATCGCGGTGCTGGCCGGCGACGGCATCGGGCCGGAGATCACCGCCCAGGCGGTGCGCGTCATCGAGGCCCTGGGCCTGGGCATCGAGATGGCGAGCGCCCCGGTGGGCGGCGCCGGCTACGACGCGTCGGGCGACCCGCTGCCCGCCGATACGCTGAAGCTGTGCGAGGCCTCGGACGCGATCCTGTTCGGCGCGGTCGGCGGCCCGAAGTACGACACGCTGCCTCGCGCGCAGCGTCCGGAGCAGGGCCTGCTGCGCCTGCGCAAGCACTTCGACCTGTTCGCGAACCTGCGCCCGGCGATCGTCTATCCCGAGCTCGCGCACGCGTCGTCGCTGAAGCCCGAGGTGGTCGCCGGCCTCGACATCCTGATCCTGCGCGAGCTGACCGGCGACATCTACTTCGGCCAGCCGCGCGGCATCCGGACCAACGAGCGCGGCGAGCGCGAGGGCTTCGACACGATGCGCTACAGCGAACCGGAGATCCGCCGGATCGCGGTGACCGCGTTCGAGGCCGCACGCAAGCGTTCGCGCCGCGTCTGCTCGGTCGACAAGGCCAACGTGCTGGAAACCACGCAGCTCTGGCGCGACGTGGTGACGGAGGTCCACAAGGACTACGCCGACGTCGAGCTCTCGCACATGTACGTCGACAACGCCGCGATGCAGCTGGTCCGCAACCCGAAGCAGTTCGACGTGATCGTCACCGGCAACATGTTCGGGGACATCCTGTCCGACGAGGCCTCGATGCTGACCGGCTCGATCGGCATGCTGCCGTCGGCCTCGCTGAACGCGAAGTCGTTCGGGATGTACGAGCCGATCCACGGCTCGGCGCCCGACATCACCGGCAAGGGCGTGGCCAATCCCCTGGCCACGATCCTGTCGGCGGCCATGCTGCTCAGGTATTCGCTGGGCCTGGCGGATGCCGCCGATCGCATCGAAGCCGCCGTCCGTAAGGTGCTTGCGCAGGGTTATCGGACGGCTGATATTACGGAAGCGGGTTGTCGGCAGGTGGGCACGGTCGCGATGGGCGACGCGGTCCTCGCCGCACTCTGACCCGCGCCACGAGCACGGTGGAAGAATGATGATGAAGGTCGGGATGGTCGGCTGGCGCGGAATGGTGGGTTCCGTGCTGATGCAGCGGATGCGCGAGGAGAACGACTTCGCGCTCGTCGAACCGGTGTTCTTCAGCACCTCCAACGCGGGGGGCGAGGCGCCCCTCGGCGGCGGCAGGCTGTCGCACGCCGACGACATCGATGCGCTGAAGAAGATGGACGTGGTCCTGAGCTGCCAGGGCGGCGACTGGACCAAGGCGGTCTACCCCAGGCTGCGCGCGGCCGGCTGGAACGGCTACTGGATCGATGCGGCGTCCACGCTGCGGATGGCCGAGCACGCCGTGATCATCCTGGACCCGGTCAACCGCAAGGTCATCGACCGGGCGCTCGCCTCGGGCGTCAAGGACTACATCGGCGGCAACTGCACGGTGAGCCTGATGCTGATGGCGATGGGCGGGCTCTTCGAGCACGACCTCGTCGAGTGGGTGTCGGCGATGACCTACCAGGCGGCCAGCGGCGCCGGCGCCCAGAACATGCGCGAGCTGCTGCTGCAGATGGGCGCGCTGCACGCGTCGGTCGCCGCCGAGCTGGCCGATCCGGCCGGCGCGATCCTCGACATCGATCGCAAGGTCGCGGCGGCGGTGCGCTCGCCGGAGCTGCCGGTCTCGAACTTCCGCGGCGTGCCGCTCGCCGGCAGCCTGATCCCCTGGATCGACGTGCCGGTCGAACACGGCCAGAGCAAGGAGGAGTGGAAGGGCGGCGCCGAGTGCAACAAGATCCTCGGCCGACCCGCGTTCCGCTCGCCGGGCAGCATCCCCATCGACGGCCTGTGCGTGCGGGTCGGGGCGATGCGCTGCCACAGCCAGGGCCTGACGGTGAAGCTGCGCCGCGACGTGCCGATGGCGGACGTCGAGGCGATCCTCGCCGCCGGCAACGACTGGGTCGAGGTGGTGCCCAACGAGCGGGAGGCGTCCGAGCGGCGACTGTCGCCGGCGAGTGTCACCGGCACGCTGACGGTACCGGTGGGCCGCCTGCACAAGCTCGCAATGGGGTCGGAATACCTCGGTGCATTCACCGTCGGCGACCAGTTGCTCTGGGGCGCCGCGGAGCCGCTGCGGCGGATGCTCCGGATCCTCCTGGAACGCTGAAACCGTTGCGTCCGGGACCTGCGTCTTTGTGTCAGCTTGCCGGCGCAAGTGTCTGATGTTACGCTCAAAATTGACTGATAAACCGGGGGAAAAGCCGTGACGACACGGGCCTCGCGCGACCAGAAAAGCACCCACCCGTTGTCCCCTCGGACCCTCGCTTCCGCCGTCGTCCTCGCGCTCGCCTCGCTGTCGGCGAACGTCGATGCGGCCGGCCTCGGCCGCCTCAACGTCCAAAGCGGTCTCGGCCAGCCGCTGCGCGCCGAGGTCGAAGTCACGTCGCTGACCCCGCAGGAAGCCCAGTCGCTCAGCGCGCGGCTCGCGCCCCAGGAGGCGTTCCGCCAGGCCGGCCTCGAGTACAACCCCGCGCTCGCCGGGCTGCGCTTCGCGATCGAGTCGCGCGGCGGTCGCACCTTTGTCCGCATCACGTCCTCGCAGCCGATCAACGAGCCCTTCGTCGACCTGCTCGTCGAACTCAACTGGGCCACCGGCAAGTTCGTCCGCGAATACACCTTCCTGCTCGATCCGCCCGAGCTGCGTACCGCGCGTGAGACGGTGGAGGGCGGCGCGACGCCGGCCGCCGCGGCTGCGGCGCCCGCCGCGCCGGCGGCGCCCGCACCTGCGCCGCGTGTGGAAAGTCCGCGCGTCGAAGCCCCGCGCGTCGAAGCCCCGCGCGTCGAGGCGCCCCGCGCCGAAACGCCGCGCGCCGAAACGCCGCGCGCGGAGGCGCCGCGCGCCGAGGCCGCGCCCGCCCAGCGTCCTGCCCGTGCGCCGCGCGCGGAGTCCGCGGCGCCGGCTGCGGCCGCCGGTACCGTCGACGTGAAGCGGGGCGACACGCTGGGCGAGATCGCGCGGGCCGCGAAGCCCGAGGGCGTGAGCCTGGACCAGGCGATGCTGGCGATCTACCGCGCCAACCGCTCGGCCTTCATCGCCGACAACATCAACCTCGTCCGCGAGGGCGCGAAGCTCGCGATCCCCGATGCCTCCGCGATGGCGTCGGTCGACGCAGCCGAGGCGAGCCGCGAGGTCAAGCTCCAGGCGACCAACTTCAACCAGTACCGGCAGAAGCTCGCCGGCGCGGCCCGCACCATCGAGGAACCGCGTCCGGGTCAGACGGCCGCCGGTGCGGTCGGCGGCCGCGTCACGGACCGCTCGGGCGACGCGGGCGGCGACCAGCTGAAGCTGTCCAAGCCCGGGACCGCAGGCGCGTCGGGGGCGGCGGTCGGCTCGCAGTCGAGCCGGGCGTCGGGCGAGGACGAGGTCGCGCGACGCAACGCGCTGCGCGAGGCCAACTCGCGGATCACCGACCTCGAGAAGAACGTCAACGACCTGCAGAAGCTGCTCGAGCTGAAGAACCGCTCGATGTCCGACCTGCAGAAGCAGCTCGACGAGGCCCGGGCCGCGTCCAAGGCGGTGACCGGTCAGGTCGCACCGCCGCCGGCGAAGGCCGAGGCGCCTGCCGCGCCGCCGCCGCCCAAGGCCGAGCCGCCCAAGGCCGAGCCGCCCAAGGCGGAGGCACCCAAGCCCGTCGAGCCGCCGAAGCCGGTCGAGGCTCCGGTCGCCGAGGCGCCGAAGCCCGTCGAACCGCCGAAGGTCGAGCCGCCGGTCGCCGCTGCGCCGCCGAAGCCGCCGGTCGCGAAGCCCACGGTGGTCGAGCCGCCGCCGGCCGAGACCAGCCTGCTCGACGACCTGCTCGAGAACCCTTTCCTGCTGCCCGGCCTCGGTGGTCTCGCGCTGCTCGGAGCGGGTTACGGCTTCTACGCGATGCGCCGCCGCCGCAAGGTCGAGAAGTTCGAGGACAGCCTGATCGCGGCCGACGCGTTCACCGCGAATTCGCTGTTCGGCTCCACCGGTGGCCAGAGTGTCGACACCAGCCAGAGCGTGTTCTCCACCGGCACGGCCAACAGCGCGGTCGACGTGCACTCGACCGAGGTCGACCCGATCGCGGAGGCCGACGTCTACATCGCCTACGGCCGCGAGGCGCAGGCCGAAGAGATCCTGAAGGAAGCGCTGAAGCGCCAGCCCGAGCGGCAGGCGATCCGCGCGAAGCTGCTCGAGATCTATTCGGGCCGCAAGGACGGGCGCGCGTTCGAGACGCTGGCGCGCGAGATGTACGAGATGACCGGCGGCCGCAACGAGGAGTGGCCGAAGGTCGCGACGATGGGCCTGTCGCTCGATCCGAACAACCCGCTGTACGGCGGCGGGGCAGCGGGCGATGTCGCGCCGTCGCCGGGCGTGATCGCCGCCGGCGCCGCCGCGGTCGCCGCGGCGAGCGCGTCGGCAGCCGCCTCGGCGCGTGCGGACTTCGACATCCCCGAGGCGCCCGCGGCGCGTGCGCCGGAGCCGAAGCCGGCCGCCGCCGAGGACGACATCCCCAGCCTGGACTTCGACCTCAACCTCGACACTCGGATCGACCGCGTGGCGGACGACGGCGTCACCGACACCGTGTCCGGGCCCGACTTCTCGGCCGGGTCGCCGGCCGACCTCGGGCCGTCGCTCGACGAGCGTTTCGACCTGCCGTCGCTCGATCTCGACCCCAGGCCCGGCTCGAAGCAGGCTGGCGCACTCGACCTCGACCTGCCGGCGCTGGAGAGCCTGACGCAGACCGGCGCCTCGCAGCCCGACGACGGTCTCGACCTGTCGCCGATCAGCCTGGATCTCGAGCCCGCGACCGTCGCGGCCGACGAGGGGGAGGCGCTCGCGGGCGGGGCGGGCCGCTGGCAGGAGATGGCCACCAAGCTCGATCTCGCGTCTGCCTACGAGGAGATCGGCGACAAGGAAGGCGCGCGCGAGCTGCTGCAGGAAGTGATCAAGGGCGGCGACAGCGGCCAGCAGCAGAAGGCCCGCGCGATGCTGAGCAAGATTGGCTGATGACGCACGCCGCGCGGCCCGCCCGGGCCGCGCGCGTCGCCCTGTCCGGTGAGACTCGCGCTCGGCCTGGCCTATGACGGCACGGGCTCACCAGGCTGGCAGACCCAGCCCTCGGGTGAAGCGATCCAGGACCGGGTCGAGGTCTCGCTCGCCGCGCTCGCCGGCCATCCGGTAGACACCGTCTGCGCCGGCCGCACCGATGCCGGCGTGCATGCGATCGCCCAGGTCGTGCACTTCGACACGACCGCGCTGCGCCCGCTGAATGCCTGGGTCCGCGGCGTCAACGCGCGGTTGCCCGAGCGGGTCGCCGTCCAGTGGGCCCGCGAAGTCCCCGACGACTTCCACGCGCGCTTCCACGCACGTGCCCGCAGCTACCGCTACCTGATCCACTGCGCCGAGGTGCGACATCCGCTGTGGCGCGACCGCGCGGGCTGGGTCTTCCGGCCGCTCGACGTCGATGCGATGCGTGCGGCCGCGACCGCGCTGGTCGGCGAACACGACTTCTCGTCGTTCCGCTCGTCGCAGTGCCAGGCGGCGACGCCGGTCCGCACGCTGTCGCGCCTGGAGATCGCGCGGCGCGGCGACTTCGTCGAGATCGGGCTGACGGCGAACGCGTTCCTGCACCACATGGTCCGCAACATCGTCGGCGCGCTGGTCTACGTCGGTACCGGTCGCCAGCCGACCGCATGGCTCGCCGAGCTGCTTGCGGCCCGCCGCCGCGCGCTCGGCGCGCCCACCTTCTCGCCGTCGGGCCTCTATCTCGCCGCGGTGGACTACGATCCGTCCCTCGGCCTGCCCACGGGCGGACCGGATCCGCTCGGCGCGGTGCCGGGCGCGACGGAGAGCCCCCCTCGATGAGGACACGCATCAAGTACTGCGGCCTGGTCCGTCCCGGCGACGTCGACGACGCGGTCGCGCTCGGCGTCGACGCGGTCGGCTTCGTCTTCTATCCGAAGAGCCCGCGCGCGCTCGCCGTCGACGATGCAGCCGCGCTGCGGCGACGCCTGCCCTCGTGGGTGTCGGCCGTGGGCCTCTTCGTGAACGCGCCCGCGGAGGAGGTCGCGGTGACCGCGCGGTCGGTCGGCCTCGACGTGCTCCAGCTGCACGGCGACGAGACGCCCGAGACCTGCGCCGCGACCGGGGCTGCCGCGGGCCGGCCGTGGTGGAAGGCCTTCCGGATGCGCCCGGAAACCGATTTGCTATCATCGTCCGGCTCGTTCGGCGCCGCCGAATGCCTGGTGCTGGACGCGTTCAGCGACGGCTACGGCGGCAGCGGCAGAGCGTTCGACTGGTCCTGGATCCCTCCCGGGCTGCCCGCGCGGATCGTGCTGTCGGGCGGACTCGACGCGGGATCGGTGGCCGAGGCGATCGGCCGCGTGCGGCCCTTTGCTGTCGACGTCTCCAGCGGCATCCAGGGCGACGACCCTCGCACGAAGGACAGGGCCCGGATGGAGCGATTCCTCGCCGCCGTGCTCGCAGCGGACGCACAACGACGATGAAACCCTACGACCTTCCCGACGCCCGCGGCCATTTCGGCCCCTATGGCGGCACCTTCGTCTCCGAGACGCTGATGCACGCCCTCGAGGAGCTGCGTCTCGCCTACGCGAAGTACAAGGACGATCCCGAGTTCGTCGCCGAGTTCCGCTCCGAGCTCAAGCACTTCGTCGGCCGTCCGAGTCCCGTCTACCACGCCCGCCGCTGGTCCGAGATGCTCGGCGGCGCGCAGATCTGGTTCAAGCGCGAGGACCTGAACCACACCGGTGCGCACAAGGTCAACAACACCATCGGCCAGGCGCTGCTCGCCAAGCGGATGGGCAAGCCCCGCGTGATCGCCGAGACCGGCGCCGGCCAGCACGGCGTGGCCACCGCGACCGTCTGCGCGCGCTTCGGCATGAAGTGCGTCGTCTACATGGGCTCGACGGACATCGTCCGCCAGGTGCAGAACGTCTACCGGATGAAGCTGCTCGGCGCCGAGGTGGTGCCGGTCGAGTCCGGCAGCAAGACGCTGAAGGACGCGCTGAACGAGGCGATGCGCGACTGGGTGACGAACGTCGAGGACACCTTCTACATCATCGGCACCGTTGCGGGTCCGCACCCGTACCCGATGATGGTCCGCGACTTCAACTCGGTCGTCGGCCAGGAATGCCTGTGGCAGATGCCCGAGGAGGTCGGCCGCCAGCCGGACTACGTCGTGGCCTGCGTGGGCGGCGGCTCGAACGCGCTCGGCATCTTCCACCCGTACATCCCCTACGACGACGTGAAGCTGGTCGGCGTCGAGGCGGGCGGTGACGGCATCGCGAGCGGCCGCCACGCGGCCTCGCTGACCGCGGGCACGCCGGGCGTGCTGCACGGCAACCGCACCTACCTGCTGCAGGACGCGAACGGCCAGATCATCGACACGCATTCGGTGTCCGCCGGCCTCGACTATCCGGGCGTGGGTCCCGAGCACGCTTGGCTCAAGGACAGCGGTCGCGCGTCCTACGTGCCGATCGACGATGCCGAGACGCTCGCCGCGTTCCACACCTGCTGCCGCGTCGAGGGCATCATCCCGGCGCTGGAGTCCAGCCACGCGCTCGCCTATGCCGCGAAGCTCGCGCCCACGCTGCCCAGGGACAAGGTCATCCTGGTGAACCTGTCCGGCCGCGGCGACAAGGACATGCAGACCGTCGCCGAGCGCGACGGGCTGAAGGTCTGAGCCCCGCGAGCGATCGAGAGCCCCCATGTCCCGACGCATCGATGCCACCTTCGCCCGCCTGCGCGCGGCGCAGCGCCGCGCCCTGATCCCGTACTTCACCGCCGGCCACCCGAGCCGCGAGCATGCGGTGCCGATGATGCATGCGCTCGCCGAGGCGGGCGCCGACGTCATCGAGCTCGGCGTGCCGTTCTCCGACCCGATGGCCGACGGCCCGGTGATCCAGAAGTCCGGCGAGCATGCGCTGTCGCTGGGCGTGGGCCTGGGCGACGTGCTCGACTGGGTCCGCGAGTTCCGCCGCACCGACGACGCGACGCCCGTCGTGCTGATGGGCTACCTGAACCCGATCGAGCGGATGGGCGCCGAGGCCTTTGCCGCGCGTGCGGCCGAGGCCGGGGTCGACGGCGTGCTGGTCGTCGACCTGCCGCCCGAGGAGGCCGAGGCCTTCGGACCGCTGCTCAAGTCGCATGGCCTGGATCCGATCTTCCTGCTCGCGCCGACCTCGACGAAGACGCGCATCGAGCAGGTGGGCCGCATCGCTGCGGGCTACGTCTACTACGTGTCGCTCAAGGGCGTGACCGGCTCGGCCGCGCTCAACGTCGACGAGGTGCTGTCCGCGCTGCCCGCGATCCGCGCGGCCACCGGCCTGCCGGTGGGCGTGGGTTTCGGCATCCGCGACG
Organism: Pseudomonadota bacterium; assembly: GCA_046046245.1. Lineage (GTDB taxonomy): Bacteria > Pseudomonadota > Gammaproteobacteria > Burkholderiales > Burkholderiaceae_E > UBA4615. Next base: position 21,227 of record JBJOKE010000020.1, read on the forward strand.
GCGCGACTGCCGCCGCGATCGCGAAGAAGGCCGATGCGGTCGTCATCGGCACCCGACTGATCCAGGAGATCGACGCCGCCGGCCCCGAGCATGCGCTCGAGCGCGCCGCCGCGTTCATCCGGGGCATCCGCCAGGCGATGGACGCTGGCGTGCCCGCCACCCAGGAGGCCACACGATGAGCTGGCTCGACAAGCTGCTGCCCCCGCGGATCAAGCGCGCCGGCCTCGCCGGCAGCGGCAAGAAGTCGGTGCCGGAAGGCGTCTGGGTCAAGTGCTCGGCCTGCGATTCGGTGCTCTACCGCGCGGACCTCGAGGGCAACCTGAACGTCTGTCCGAAGTGCGAGCACCACATGCGGATCGGCGCACGTCAGCGCATCGACGCGTTGCTCGATCCCGAGGGGCGCTTCGAGATCGGCCAGGAGGTGGTGCCGGTCGATGCGCTGAAGTTCCGCGACAGCCGCAAGTACCCGGACCGGATCCAGGAGGCGATGGATACCACCGGCGAGACCGATGCGCTGGTCGTCGTCGGCGGCGCGATCCGCGCGCTGCCGGTCGTGGTCGCGGCCTTCGAGTTCGAGTTCATGGGCGGCTCGATGGGCTCGGTCGTGGGCGAGCGCTTCGCGCGGGGCGTGCAGACCGCGATCGACCAGAAGGTGCCGTTCATCTCGGTGGCGGCCTCGGGCGGCGCGCGGATGCAGGAAGGCCTGATGTCGCTGATGCAGATGGCCAAGACCACCGCGATGCTCACCCAGCTCTCCGAGTCGCGGCTGCCCTACGTGTCCGTGCTGACCGACCCGACGATGGGGGGCGTGTCGGCGAGCTTCTGCTTCCTCGGCGACGTGGTGATCGCCGAGCCGCGTGCGCTGATCGGCTTCGCCGGCCCGCGCGTGATCGAGCAGACGGTCCGCGAGAAGCTGCCCGAGGGCTTCCAGCGCGCCGAGTTCCTGCTCGAGAAGGGCGCGGTCGACATGATCGTCCACCGCAGGCAGATGCGTGACGAGATCGCCCAGCTGCTCGCGCTGCTGACGCGACAGCCGTCGGAGGCGCTGGCCTGAGCGTGTCGGGGCACCACGAAGGGCCCGCGCTCGCCGCCTGGCTGGCGCGCATCGAAGGGCTGCATCCCAAGACCGTCGAGCTCGGCCTCGATCGCGTGCGCGCGGTCGCGGCCCGGATGGGGCTCGATCTGCCGGGCACGAGGATCGTCGTCGCCGGCACGAACGGCAAGGGCTCGACCTGCGCGATGCTCGAGTCGATCCTGCTGGCCGCGGGCTACCGCGTCGGCTGCTACACCTCGCCGCACCTGGTGCGCTTCAACGAGCGCGCGCGGCTCGACGGCGTGCCCGCGACCGACGAGGCGCTCGTCGCACAGTTCGAGGCGGTCGAGGCCGCGCGCGGCGACACCTCGCTCACCTACTTCGAGTTCACCACGCTCGCGATCCTGCGGCTCTTCCAGCAGGCCGCGCCCGACGCGCTGGTGCTCGAGATCGGGCTGGGCGGGCGGCTCGACGCGGTCAACATCGTCGATGCCGACTGCGCGATCGTCACCTGCGTGGACATCGACCACGCCGAGTGGCTCGGCGACACCCGCGAGAAGATCGGCTGGGAGAAGGCGCACGTCTACCGGACCGGCCGGCCCGCGATCTGCTCCGATCCGCAGCCACCGCAGTCGCTCGTCGACTACGCGACCGAGATCGGCGCCGACCTGCGGCGCTTCGGCCGCGACTTCAACTATGCGGGCGACCGCCAGCAGTGGAGTTGGGGCGGTCGCGGCACGCGCCGCAACAGCCTCGCCTATCCGGCGCTGCGCGGCGCGAACCAGCTGCTCAACGCGTCGGGCGTGCTCGCCGTGCTCGAGTCGCTGCGCGACCGGCTGCCGGTGAGCGCGCAGGCGGTCCGGCAGGGCTTCGCCACCGTCGAGCTGCCGGGCCGTTTCCAGGTCCTGGCGGGTCGTCCGGCCGTGGTGCTCGACGTCGCGCACAACCCGCACGCGGTCGCGCACCTCGCGGCCAACCTCGACGGCATGGGCTTCCATCCGTACACCTGGGCGGTATTCGGCATGCTCGGCGACAAGGACGTGGTCGGGGCGATCGCCCACCTGCGTTCGCGCGTGGACCACTGGCTGTGCGTCGACCTGCCCGGGCCCCGCGCCGTGCCCGCATCGGTGCTCGCCGAGCGGCTGCGCGAGGCCGGCATCGTGCCGGGGCAGGGCGAGGACGCGGAGCGGACCATCGAATGCTTCGCGTCGCCGCGCGAGGCGCTCGCCTCGGCGAGGGGTCGCTGCGACGAGAATGATAGAATCGTCGTTTTCGGATCGTTCCTCACGGTGGCGGACGTGCTCGCGCACCGCGGACGTCCGGTCTCCTGAGTCCACGTCCCCTCCATGGCAACACGGGCCTCTGCTCCCGCACGTCGGCGTGCGGGCGGCACCGACGACGGCGACGTCGATCCGGCGCTGCCCCAGAAGAAGCGAGCCCGTCACCGGCTGATCGGCGCGGTCGTCCTGTGCGGCGTCGCCGCGGTGGTGGTGCCGCTGCTGCTCGACTCCGAGCCGGCGCGGCCGCCGTCGGACGTCGCGATCGTCATCCCGTCGAAGGACACGCCGCTGCCGCCGCGTGCCGGCGAGCCCAAGGGCGCGGTCGCACGCGGCGCGGCCGACGCGCCGCCCGCCGATCCGAAGCCCGCCGACGCGAAGCCCTCGGACGCGAAGCCCTCGGACGCGAAGCCCGCCGCCGAGGCCGCGAAGCCCGGCGATGCGCGCACCGCCGACGCGAAGGCTGCCGACCCGCGCTCCGCCGACCCGGCCCGTGCCGCCGAGGCCAGGCCCGCCGAGCCCGCCGCCGGATCGAAGCCGAGCGACGCCAAGGCCGCCGCCCGCGCCGAGCCCGCGCGCAAGGACGCCGCCGGCAAGGACGAGATCGCGCAGCTCGCCGAGTCCGCGCAGGCCCGCACGGCCGCGCCGAAGGCCGGCGAGCCGCGTTACCTGCTGCAGGTCGGTGCCTATGCCGGCGAGTCGGGTGCGAGCGCCGCGGTCGAGCGCGTGGGCGCGCTCGGGCTGCGGGCGTTCACCGAGAAGGTCAAGACCGACGCCGGCGACCGGATCCGCGTCCGCGTCGGCCCGTTCGCCACGCGCGAGGCGGCCGAGCAGGCCCGCTCGAAGCTGCAGGCGGCAGGCGTGCAGGCCGCGATGATCGCGCCGCCGCCCGGGACCGCGCCGCCGCCCGCGCCCGCGCCCGCGTCGTCCCGGTGACGCAGACGGAACCCGGCGATGCTCGACGCGGTCACCGGCTGGGACTGGTTCGTCCTGATCGTCGCAGTGCTGTCGGTGGGGATCGGACTGATCCGCGGCCTGGTGCGGACGGTCTTCGCGCTGGCGGCCTGGGTCGTCGGCCTGCTCGGCGTGCCGCTCGCCTCGCCGCCGGTGATCGGCGTGCTGCCCGAGGCGGTGCCGCGACCCGTGGTCTATCTCGTCGTCTTCCTGCTGCTCTTCGTCGCGGTCCGCATGCTCGGCTCGCTCGCCGCGCGCGGATTGCGGGGGCTGGGGCTGGGCGGCGTCGACCGGCTGCTGGGCGCGGTGCTGGGCACCGTTCGAGCCGTGATCGTGATCCTGCTCGCGGCGCTCGGCGCGCACCTCGCCGGCTTCTCGGAGCACCCGTCGTGGACGCAGGCGTTCAGCCGACCGCTGCTCGACGCGCTGGTGCACAAGGCCGAGCCCTTCCTGCCCGAGCGCCTGTCGGGCGTGAGGCGAACCTGATGTTCCCCACGCACGACCCGCGGGCGCTGCGTAGACCCTGAACGGAGACAGACCATGTGCGGCATCCTCGGCGTCGTGGCGCGGACCCCGGTGAACCAGCTGCTCTATGACGGCCTGCTGCTGCTGCAGCATCGCGGCCAGGACGCGGCGGGCATCGCGACCTCGAACGGCAAGGCCTTCGCGATGCACAAGGCGAGCGGCCTGGTGCGCGACGTCTTCCGCACGCGCAACATGCGCGGCCTGCCGGGCCGCAGCGGCATCGCACACGTCCGCTACCCCACGGCCGGCTCGGCGAGCAACGAGGAGGAGGCGCAGCCGTTCTACGTGAACGCGCCCTTCGGCGTCACCCTCGCGCACAACGGCAACCTGACCAACAGCGACCGGCTGAAGGACGAGATGTTCCGGTTCGACCGCCGGCACATCAACACCGAGTCCGACTCCGAGGTGCTGCTCAACGTGCTGGCCAACGAGCTGCAGGCCGCGGCCGTGGGCGTCTCGCTCGATCCCGACACGATCTTCCGGGCGGTGGCCGAGCTCCACAAGCGCGTGAAGGGGGCCTATGCGTGCACCGCCGAGATCGCCGGCTACGGCGTGCTCGGCTTCCGCGATCCGTGGGGCATCCGGCCGCTGTGCTACGGCGTGGCCGAGACCGAGAACGGCACCGAGTACCTGATCGCCTCCGAGTCGGTGGCGCTCGAGGGCCTGGGCTTTCGCTTCGTGCGCGACGTGGCGCCGGGCGAGGCGGTCTTCGTCGACATCGACGGCAACTTCCACGCGCGCCAGTGCGTGCCGGGCGCAACGCTGAACCCGTGCATCTTCGAGTACGTCTACTTCGCGCGGCCCGACTCGGTGATCGACGGCGTGTCGGTCTACGACGCGCGCCTGAAGATGGGCGAATACCTCGCCGAGAAGGTCCGACGCGAGCTGTGGGCGGGCGACATCGACGTCGTGATGCCCATCCCCGACACCTCGCGGCCCTCGGCCCAGCAGCTCGCCAATCGCCTGAACCTCGACTACCGCGAGGGCTTCATCAAGAACCGGTACGTCGGACGCACCTTCATCATGCCGGGGCAGGCGGTGCGCCGGAAGTCGGTGCGGCAGAAGCTGAACGCGATGAGCATCGAGTTCCGCGGCAAGAACGTGCTGCTGGTCGACGACTCGATCGTGCGCGGCACCACCTCGCACGAGATCGTGCAGATGGCGCGTGACGCGGGCGCGAACAAGGTCTACTTCGCATCGGCCGCGCCGCCGGTGCGTTTCCCGAACGTCTACGGCATCGACATGCCCACGCGCGCCGAGCTGATCGCCAGCGGTCGCAGCGACGAGGAGATCCGCCGGGCGATCGGCGCCGACGCGCTGATCTACCAGGACATCGAGTCGATGAAGCAGTCGGTCCGCGAGCTGGGGCCGCACCTGTCGGGCTTCGAGGCCTCGTGCTTCGACGGCGTCTACCTCACCGGCGACGTCACGCCCGAGTACCTCGACCGGATCGAGGCGGCCCGCAACGCGCCGCAGCCGGCGGGCGAGGAGCCGGGCACGCGCGCGCAGATGAACCTGCAGTTCTCGGTGGCCGACGACCGGCGCTGAAGCAACCGCTCGCGAGCCTGCTGCGCGTCCCGATCCGACGCAGGCGCCGGCCTGCCCGCCGCGGTGTCCCCGCGACGTGTCGGTCGTCGAAGGTCAGCCTGCCGGCGCCGTGTACGCCCACGGACGCCGCACGCGATCCGACTCGCGCCAGGCCTCGATCTCGTCGCGCGCCGCGAGCGTGAGCCCGATCTCGTCGATGCCCGCCAGCAGCATCGCGCGCAGCGTGCGCGGCGCCTCGAACGCGATGGTTCGTCCCGAGGGCGTCGTCACGCACTGCGCCGCGAGGTCCACCGCCACCGAGGCGTGACCGCCCGCGGACTCGACCTCGTCGGCGATCGCGCGGACCTCGGCGATCGGCAGCTCCACCGGCAGGATCCCGTTGCGGAAGCAGTTGTTGTGGAAGATCCCGCCGAAGCTCGGCGCCAGGATCGCGCGGATGCCGAACTCGCGCAGCGCCTTCGGTGCGCGTTCGCGCGACGAGCCGCAGCCGAAGTTGCGGTCGGCGAGCAGCACCTGCGCGCGGTCGTAGGGCGCGCGGTTCAGCACGAAGTCCGGGTTCGGCGAGCCGTCGGCGAGGAAGCGCGCGTTGGCGAAGAGCGCGGCGCCGTAGCCCTTCGCGTCGGTGCCGCCGAGGAAGCGGGCAGGGATGATCTGGTCGGTGTCGATGTTGATGACGAGCATCGGCGCCGCGATGCCCTCGATCCGGGTGAACGCTTCCACGGCCAGGCTCCTCGTCGTCAGCCGAGCGCGCGCGCGTCGGCGATGCGGCCCGCGATCGCGGAGGCCGCGACCGTCGCCGGGCTCGCGAGGTGCGTGCGCGTGCCCGGGCCCTGGCGGCCCTCGAAGTTCCGGTTCGTCGTGCTGATCGTGCGCAGCCCCGCGAACCGGTCGTCGCCGATGTGGCCGCAGAAGCCGCAGGCCGACTCCAGCCATTCGAAGCCGGCGTCGCGGAACACGCGGTCGAGCCCCTCGGCCTCGGCGGCGCGCTTGACCGGCGTGGAGCCGGGCACGCAGAGCGCCTGCACGCCCCGCGCGACGCGCCGGCCGCGCAGCACCTCGGCGGCCGCGCGCAGGTCGGAGAGCCGCGCGTTCGTGCACGAGCCGATGTAGGCCACGTCCACCGGCAGTCCGGCGAGCGGCGTGCCGGGCTCGAGCTGCATGTAGCGCAGCGCGCGCTCGGCGAGCCCGCGCGCCTCGGCGTCGGGCTGCTCGGACGGATCGGGCACGCGCGCGTCGATCGCGCCCACGTGCTGCGGGCTCGTGCCCCAGGTGACCTGCGGCCGCAGCGCCGAGCAGTCGACGTCGACCTCGCGGTCGAAGGTCGCGCCGTCGTCGGTCGCGAGCGTGCGCCAGCAGGCGACCGCGCGATCCCAGTCGGCGCCCGCGGGCGAGAACTCGCGGCCCGCGAGGTACTCGAAGGTCGTCTCGTCGGCCGGCACGAAGCCGTACTTCGCCTGGAACTCGATCGCCATGTTGCACAGCGTGAGCCGGCCCTCGACGGGCAGCGCGCGGACCGCCTCGCCCGCGTACTCCACCGCGTAGCCGATGCCGCCGTTCGCGCCCACCCGACCGATCAGCGCGAGGATCATGTCCTTCGCGTGCACGCCCGGGCCGAGCCGACCGCGGAAGTTCACCCGCATCGTCTTCGGTCGGGCCTGCGCGAGCGTCTGCGTCGCGAGCACGTGCTCGGCCTCGGAGGCGCCGATGCCCCAGGCGAGCGCGCCCACGCCGCCCACCGTGCTGGTGTGGCTGTCGCAGCAGACGAGCGTGGTGCCCGGCAATGCGATGCCCGCCTCGGGCGCGACCACGTGCGCGATGCCCTGGCGCGGGTCGTCGTAGTCGATGAAGTGGAAGCCCCAGCGGCGCGACGCCAGCCGCGTGGTCTCGATCATCTGCGGGCCGCTCCTGGAGACCGACTCGTTCGGCCCGCGCCCCGGTCGCGTCGAGATCAGGTGCTCGATGATCGTGAAGACCTGGCCGCGGCACATCGGCTCGCGCCCGGCCTCGGCGAGCGCGCGGACCGCCTGGCTGCCCGACAGCTCGTGCAGCACCAGCCGGTCGATCTGCAGCAGCTCCAGGTCGTCGCCCATCCGGCGGATCGCATGGTCCGCCCACATCTTGTCGAAGCTCGTGCGCGGCGCGGCCATGGTCAGTCCGCCGCGTAGCGCTTCTCGAGCGCCCTGAAGCCGTCGTGGTCGAGCATCCGCTGCCGCTCCTCGAACATCATCAGCATGTCCTCGGCGCCTGCGATCGAGCCGTGTTCGTGCAGGTGCCCCAGCACGCGGCGCATCGCCATCATCGAGGCCTGCAGCGCGGCGTTCGCGTAGCCGATGCCGCCGTAGCCCATCCTCGCGAGGTCCGCGCGCGGCAGCAGCGGCGTCTTCCCGCCGATCACCATGTTGCACAGGTGCGGGCCGGGCACGCCGGCCGGGATCGCGGCCAGCTCCTCGACCGTGCGCGGCGCCTCGACGAAGAGCCAGTCGGCACCCGCCTCGCGGTAGCGGTTCGCGCGGTCCAGCGCGCCCTGCAGGCCCTCGACCGCGCGCGCGTCGGTGCGTGCGAGGATCATCATCGAGTCGTCCGCGCGCGCGTCGCAGGCCGCGCGGATCTTCTGGATCATCTCCGAGGCCGGCACCACGTCCTTGCCGTCGAAGTGACCGCAGCGCTTCGGCGAGGTCTGGTCCTCGATCATGATCGCGTTGGCGCCGGCGCGCTCGAGCGCGCGCACCGTGCGCTGCACGTTGACCGCGTTGCCGAAGCCGGTGTCCGCGTCGACGACGATCGGCACCTCGACCGCGTCGCGGATCGCAGCCACGTGGTCGACCAGCTCGGTCACCGAGGTGAGCCCGATGTCGGGCATGCCGAGGAAGGTGTTGGCCACCGCCGCGCCGCTGACGAAGACCGCGTCGAAGCCCGCGGCCACGATGAAGCGCGCGGCGAGCGCGTTGCCCGCGCCCGGCAGCAGCGTGCCCGAGCCGGGCGCGACGAGGCGGCGCAGCCGCGTGTTGAGGGAGTCGGTCATCGGTCCGGTCCTTTCATTCCGCCTTGATCTGCGCCCGCTGCGCGATCTCGCGCCAGCGCTCGACGTCCTGCCGGATCAGCGCGGAGAGCCGCTCCGGCGCGCCGCCCACGGCGCCCACGCCGTCGGCCGCGAGCTTCTCGTTCACCTCGCGCGAGCCGAGCACCGCATTCACCTCGGCATTGAGCCGCGCCGCGATCCCGGTGGGCAGGTCGCGCGGCGCGATGAGCCCGTTCCACGCCCAGAACTCGAAGGCGAGGCCCTGCTCGGCGAAGGTGGGCACATCGGGCAGCGATGCGAGCCGCTCGGTGCCGGCCACCGCGAGCACGCGCGTACGACCCGAGCGGTGCAGCGGCACCGCGAACTGCGGCGTGGCGAACATCGTCTGGATATTGCCGCCGAGCAGGTCGGTGAAGGCCTGCGACGTGCCCTTGTACGGCACGTGGTTCAGCTTCACGCCGGCGAGGAAGGCCATCCACTCGGTGTTGAAGTGCGCCTGCGAGCCCAGGCCGGCCGAGCCGTAGGCGAGGGCGCCCGGTTTCGCCTTCGCGAGCGCGACGAACTCGCGCAGCGTCTTCGCGGGGAAGTCCGGGTTGACCAGCAGCACGCCCGGCTCGCGCGACAGCAGCGAGATCGGCGTGTAGTCGACGAGCGGATCGAAGGAGAGCTTCGAGATCACCGCCTGGCACGGATAGCTCGCCGAGATCGCGACCAGCGTGGTGCCGTCGGGAGCGGCCTTCAGGCCACCTTCGGTGCCGAGGTTGCCGCCGGCGCCGGGCCGGTTCTCGACGTTGACCGCGACGCCCAGCCGCTCGGCGAGGCGCGGCGCGAGCTGCCGCGCGAGCGTGTCGCCGCCGCCGCCGGCGGAGTAGGGCACGATCAGCCGGACCGGCCGATCCGGCCAGCGCCCGCCCGCCTGCGGCTGCTGCGCGGCCGCGTCGTCCGACCGCGAGGCCGACGCCGCGAGCACGGCGCCGGCCGCGAGGGCCAGCGCCCTGCGTCTGTCCATCACCGGGTCCTCCCTGGACCGCCGGTGCCGGTCCGGTCCCCCGAAGGAGCCGGTCCGTGCGCCGGGGCGTCTTGCGCCTGCGCCGTCGTTTGTCGACAATCGCAGCCGATTGTAGATGATCCGCGGGGGCTCCGGTGAACCGTGGCGCAGGGAGGACAGGCGCATGCTGATGCGACACGAGGCCGTGGGCGGGGGCGCGTCGGACGTCGACGCGATCGTCGCGCGGCTGGAGACCGAGATCGTCGAGGGGCGCTACCTGCCGGGCGCGCGGCTGCGCGAGCAGGCGCTGGCCGAGACGCTGGGCGTGGGCCGAGCGCCGCTGCGCGAGGCGGTCCGCGTGCTGGAAGGTCGCCGGATGATCGAGCGCACCCCGAACGCGGGGGTGCGCGTGGCCGACCCCTCGGTCGACGACCTCGAGCAGATGCTGGTGGTCCGCGAGGGCCTCGAGGGACTCGCCGCGCGCGAGGCCGCCGGCCGCATCGGCGTGGCGGGGCTCGCGCGGCTGCGCGAGATCTCGGCGCGGATCGCGCGGCTCGACGCGGCGGGGCCGGCCGGCACCGCCGAGGTCTTCCGCGGCTCGGCCGACGGCGACTTCCACCGCAGCATCGCGCAGGAGAGCGGCAACCGCTGGCTCGTGCAGCTGCTGTGCGACGACCTGTACCCGCTGATCCGCCTGTTCCGCTTCCGCGCGGCGCTGCTGCGCCCCGACCGCGCGCGCACCCACGCCGAGCACGACGCGATCATCGCGCGCCTTCAGGCCCGCGACGCCGCCGGCGCCGAGCGGCTGATGCGCGAGCACGTGCGCGCGAGCCGCGAGCGGCTGATCGGCCACCTGCGGGCGGCCGAGGCCGAGGTACGGCGCGCGGGCTGAGCGCTGCCCTGTGATAAGCTCGCCCCGCGCCGATTTGTCTCGCTTGCGGGCGCATTACAAATGCAGCTAAACCGAGTGGGCCCGAGCCCGCCGATGCTGCACGCACGGCGGGCTTTTCGTTTTTCCGGACTCCGATCGACATGACGACCGCATCCGACCGGCCGCTCGGCCTGGACACCCTCGCGATCCGCGAGGGCCTGCCGCGCACCCAGTACAACGAGCACAACGAGCCGGTCTTCCTGACCTCGAGCTTCGTGTTCGACAACGCCGCCCAGGCCGCCGCGCGCTTCGCGGGCGACGAGGACGGCTTCATCTACTCGCGGGCGGGCAATCCCACCGTCGCGGCCTTCCAGGCGCGGCTCGCCGCGCTCGAGGGGGCCGAGGCCTGCGTGGCGACCGCCTCCGGCATGTCGGCCATCATGGCGACCTTCATGAGTGTCACGCGCGCCGGCGACCACGTCGTCGTCGCGTACGAGCTCTTCGGCGCGACGCTGCAGCTGATGGGCATCCTGCAGCGCTTCGGCGTGGACGTGAGCTTCGCAGCGATCGACGATGCCGAGGCCTGGCGCCGTGCGATCCGCCCGAACACGAAGCTGCTCTACCTCGAGAGCCCGTCGAACCCGCTCACCCGGCTCGCCGACGTCCGCGCGATCGCCGCGATCGCGAAGGCCGCGGGCGTGCCCTTCGCCGTCGACAACTGCTTCTGCTCGCCGGCGCTGCAGACGCCGCTGGCGCTGGGCGCCGACATCGTCGTGCACTCGGCCACCAAGTACATCGACGGCCAGGGGCGCGTGCTGGGCGGCGCGGTGCTCGGCTCGCGCAAGTACATCGAGGAGACCCTCGCGCCCTTCGTGCGCACCACCGGGCCGTCGCTGTCGGCGTTCAACGCGTGGGTGCTGCTGAAGGGGCTGGAGACGCTCGGCATGCGGATGGAGCGCCAGTCGGCCAACGCGCTCGCGCTCGCCCGCTGGCTCGAGGCCCAGCCGGGCGTGGCGCGCGTCCACTACCCCGGGCTCGCCTCGCATCCGCAGCACGCGCTCGCGATGTCGCAGCAGAAGACCGGCGGCGCGATCGTCTCGTTCGAGCTCGGTCGCGACGGCGAGGACCTCTACGGCGAGGCGCTGCGCCATCGGGCGTGGCGCGTGATCGACGCCTGCCGGCTGATGTCGATCACCGCCAACCTCGGCGACGTGAAGACCACCATCACCCATCCGGCGAGCACCACCCACGGCCGTGCGGGCGCCGAGGCACGGCGCGCGGCGGCGGTCACCGAAGGGCTGATCCGGATCGCGGTGGGGGCGGAGGATCCGGCCGACCTGATCGCCGACCTGGCGGGCGGGCTGGCGGCGGCGGGGGCCTGAGGGCCGAGGCCAGCGCCGCGGGTCAGCGCGCCGCGAAGCAGTAGAGCAGCCCCGCGCCGCCCGACACCGCGAGCTGCGGGTCGCTGCAGCCGCGGCTCGGGTGCGAGGCGTTCCACGAGACTGCCGGCATGTCGTCGCGCAGGCCCAACCGGTCGCTGTGGCCCACCATCGCCGCGCCGTCGCCGCCCGAGGTCCAGTTCCGGCAGGTGCGGTCCTCGCCCGGACCGAAGGCCGTGCCGTCGGCCTGCGAGCCCGTCAGGATGTCGTGCCGGTTCGGCGACTCGGTGCGGCCGTTGACGATCCGGCCCTGCTCGTCGAGCGCGGTGAGCTTCGTCAGGTTGTTGTTGCCGTGCAGGTCCCGCAGGTTCTGCGCGACCAGCACGCCCCGGGCGTTGTACCAGGGGCCGCCGCCGATCCGGTCGCGGGCGTTGACCGCCGGCTCGCCGCCGGTGGCCTGCGTGCTCAGGTAGGCCCGCCAGACGCGGCCGCCCACGCCTGCGGCCGTGGCGAGCTTCTGGCAGTGCGCGTCGGCGCCCGCGAGGCCGCCGTAGTTCGCGCCCTGGCCCGAACCGGTGCTGGTGACGAAGAAGCCCATCTGGCCGGCGGGCGTGGCCATCGACCCCAGCCAGCCGCAGCCGACGACGACCCATGGGGTGACGAACAGGGCGAGCCGGGCGGGCGAGAGCGATCGGGCCATCGGGGGTGCCTCCGGGGGGGGGGGTGCACGTAGGGGCGACCCCGGCCGATCGGCCGCGGTCCATCCCAGCTTACGCCCCGCCGGATGTGCCCGTCACCATTTGGACACGGTTTGGAGGTGGGAGCCCGTTCCAGTTACCGAGAGGTCGGATGCCCGCCTGCGCGCTCGCCCGCGCGCAGTCGTGCTCACTTGGGCGCCGCCATCCCCAGCCGCTCGATCGTCGCCTTCTCCGCGGCGAAGGTGTCCATCGCGAACTTCGTGTAGCCCGCGGTGTCCAGGTAGATGATCGGCTGGTCGTACTTCTCGAGCGTGCCGAGGACCGCCGGGTCGTCGAGCACCTTCTTGAACGCGTCGTGCAGCGTCTTCACGATCGCCGGATCCATGCCCTTCGGACCGCAGACCCCGAACGGCGAGTCCGAGACCGTCTCGTAGCCCAGCTCGTTGAGCGTCGGGATGTTCGACCACTTCTTCGTGCGCTTGCTGCCGTAGGTGGCGAGCAGCCGCAGCCGGCCCGCTTCCACCTGCGGCCCCCAGCCGGTCGAGTCGCTGTGGCCCATCGTGTGGCCCCCGATCAGCGCCTGCATGCCGTCGGCCACGCCCTTGAAGGGCACGTGCTGCAGCTTGATGCCGGCCTTCGCGGCGAACTCCTCGACCGCGAGGTGCGGGCTCGTGCCCACCCCTGGCGAGCCGTAGGTGAACTCGCCCGGCTTCGCCTTCGCGAAGGCCACCAGGTCCTTGATGTCCTTGATGGGCGAGTCCGCGCGCACGACCATCCCGAAGGTGTAGCCGGTCATGCAGATGATCCAGGTGAAGTCCTTCGTGGTGTCGAACTGCACCTTCTGCATGTGCGGGATGCGGAAGACGCTCTGCGGCAGCTGCGCGAGCGTGTAGCCGTCCGGCTTCGCGTTGTTGGCGAGCTCCACCGCGCCGAGCGTGCCGCCGGCACCGCCCTTGTTCTCGATGACCACCTGCTGGCCGAGGATCTTCGAGGCGCTCTCGGCCCACGAGCGCATGACGATGTCGGTGGTGCCGCCGGCCGTCCACGGGCAGATCAGCCTGATCGGTCGCGCGGGGAAGGACTGGGCGCGGGAGGTGGCCGGCAGCAGCGTGGTGCCGGCGACGGCGGCGGCGCCGGCGACGAAGGTGCGACGGGTGGTCATCGGGTCTCCGTGAGGGGGCTCGGTTCGGGTCGGGGCGCGTGGCCGGGCGGTCCTGGGACCAGGGCGACGTGCGAGCCGGGACTGTGCCACAACTCTCTCACGCGCTCTCGCCCCGTCGTGTCGGGGCGGGGGGCGTTGCGGCGGGCTCGGGGCTCATGCAGCGGGCAGCGGGCGGGCGAGGCGGGGGAAGGCCTTCAGCAGTTTCGCATCGAGCGTCACCAGCTTCACGTCGAGGGCGAGGGCGAGCGCGGCGAACTCGCAGTCGTACGCCGAGCAGTCGGTGTCGCGGACGAGGGCCATCACCTGCGCCGACGGGATGTCGTGCTCCGAGCCCGCCATCAGGTCCTCGGCCTCACGCTGCAGTGCGAGGGCCGCCTCGAAGGTCAGCGCGCCGCGTCGCAGGCAGCCGGCGAGGATGCTGCGGAAGTCGCTGCGCCACCGTATCGGCGCGGCCCGCGTGCCAGCAGCGCCTCCGCGCGCCGCGTGTGCGCGCCTTGCAGGTACAGGTAGGCCAGTACGTTCGTGTCGACGACGATCACCGCCGCCCCTCGCGGCGGAACGCGTCGATGTCCTTCGCGCGGAACGTCGCCTGCGGCGTCGCCGCGCGCAGCGCCCGGGCCCGCGCGAGCCGCTCGTCCGCCGGCATCCGGCCGGGCAGCAGCACCGACTCCAGGCAGACGATCGCCTCCCTGTTGAGGCTGCGCCGATTCGTCTGCGCCGAGGCCTTGAGCCGGGTGTAGACCTCGTCCGGGATGTTCTTGAGCGTGAGGGTGGTGGGCATCGGGGGCTCCGATCGATGGTCGCGCAGGATCCAAAACGGTTCCATTAGGGTTCCATGAAGGTGTCTCTGCCGGAGGGCGATCGCGTCGGTCCGGTCGGTGTGTCGCAGGCGTCCGTTGGGTCTGTCGCGCAGGCCCCGGGACGCCCGCGTTTCAGCGGAAATCCCGGCTGCACAGCGCGAGCCCGCCGAGCAGGTCCGTGTGGTCGACCACCCGTTGCGCGACCAGGTGCATCACCTGCCCGCCGGTGGCGGTGTCGGCCTGCCAGGTGCCGTAGACCGTCATCAGCCGCGAGCCCAGCACCTCCTTGCGCCAGCGTTCGAGCACCGCCGGCCAGACGATCACGTTGACCGTGCCGGTGTCGTCCTCGAGCGTCACGAAGACCACGCCCTTCGCGGTCTCCGGCCGCTGCCGGTGCGTGACCAGGCCGCTGGCGCGCGCGAGCCGGCCGTCCGGATACGTACGCAGCACGGCGGCCGGTTCGACCCGGAAGCGCGCCAGCTCGTCGCGCAGCAGCGCGACCGGGTGCCGGCCCATCGGCACGCCGATCGACGCGTAGTCCGCCACCGTGGCCTCGCCCTCGGTCATCGGCGGCAGCGAGACCGGGGCCTCGTCGAAGCGCGCGTCCTCGAGCAGCGCGGGCATCGGGCCGATCGCCACCGCCTCCCAGGCGGCCTCCACCCGGTGGCCGGCGACCGCGGCGAGCGCGTCGGCGCGGGCGAGCGCCTGCAGGTCGCGCCGCTCCAGGCGGGCTTCGCGGGCGAGGTCCTCGACGTTCGCGAAGGGCGGCCAGCGGCCTGCGGCGCGCCGCGAATCGCGCAGCGCGACCAGCCGCCGCGCCGCGTCTTCCGAGAGCCCGGCGATCCGGTTCAGGCCCAGCCGAACCGCGGGCTGCGGCCGCCAGTCCACCCCGCCGTGCACCTGCGGCGGCGCGTCGGTGATCTCCTCGAGCCGCGATTCCCAGTCGCTCGCGAGCACGCAGGGCGGGCGTACCTCCACCCCGTGTTCGCGCGCGTCGCGCACCAGCTGCGCGGGCGCGTAGAAGCCCATCGGCTGCGAGTCGAGCAGGGCGGCGAGAAATGCGGCCGGCTCGTGCCGCTTGATCCAGCAGCTCACGTAGACCAGCAGCGCGAAGCTCGCCGCGTGGCTCTCCGGGAAGCCGTATTCGCCGAAGCCCTCGATCTGCCTGAAGATCCGCTCGGCGAATGCGAGCTGGTAGCCGCGCGCGAGCATGCCGTCGATGACCTTCTGCTGGAACGCGTGCAGCCCGCCCTTGCGCCGCCACGCGGCCATCGCGCGGCGCAGCTGGTCCGCCTCGCCCGGCGTGAAGCCGGCCGCGAGGATCGCGATCTGCATCACCTGCTCCTGGAAGATCGGCACCCCGAGCGTGCGTTCGAGCGCGGGGCGGATCTCCTCGCGCGGGTACTCCACCGCCTCCAGCCCCTGCCGCCGCCGCAGGTAGGGATGGACCATGCCGCCCTGGATGGGGCCGGGCCGGACGATCGCGACCTCGATCACCAGGTCGTAGAAGCAGCGCGGCCGCAGCCGCGGCAGCATGCTCATCTGCGCGCGCGACTCGATCTGGAAGACCCCCACCGTGTCGGCGTTCGAGATCATCTCGTAGGTGTCCGGGTCCTCGGCCGGGACGTCCTGCAGCCGGAAGGCGCCGGGCGCGCCCGGCGTGCCGCCGCGACGGCGCGTGACGAAGTCCAGCGCACGGCGGATCGCGCTCAGCATGCCCAGCGCCAGCACGTCGACCTTGAGCAGGCCGAGCGCGTCCAGGTCGTCCTTGTCCCACTGGATCACGCTGCGCTCGGGCATCGCCGCGTTCTCGATCGGCACCAGCCGCGCGAGCGAGTCGCGCGCGATCACGAAGCCGCCGCTGTGCTGCGACAGGTGCCGCGGGAAGCCCATCAGCTGCGTGGTGAGCTTCATCCAGGCGAGCACCACCTTCGAGGTGGGGTCGAAGCCGGCCTCGACGAAGCGGTCCGGCTTGATCGCGCGGCCGTCCCACCACTGCTGCGTGCGCGTGAGCAGGTCGATGCGCTGTGCGTCGATGCCGAGCGCGCGGCCCACGTCGCGCAGCGCCGAGCGCGGCCGGTAGGTGGCGAGCGCGCCGGTGAGCGCCGTGCGCTGCCGGCCGTACTTCGCGTAGAGGTACTGGATGACCTCCTCGCGCCGCTGGTGCTCGAAGTCCACGTCGATGTCCGGCGGCTCGTTGCGCTCCTTGCTGATGAAGCGCTCGAAGAGCACCGACATCCGCGAGGGATCGACCTCGGTGATGCCGATGCAGTAGCAGACCGCCGAGTTGGCGGCCGAGCCCCGTCCCTGGCAGAGTATGCCGCGCCCGCGCGCGAAGCGGACGATGTCGGCCACCGTGAGGAAGTAGGCCTCGTACTGCAGGTCGGCGATCAGCGCGAGTTCGTGCTCGATCTGCGCGCGGACCGCGTCCGGCAGGCCCGCGGGGTAGCGCACCTTCACGCCTTCGTACGTCAGGTGCCGCAGCCACGAGGCCGGCGTGTGACCCTCGGGGACGATCTCCTGCGGGTATTCGTAGCGCAGCGAGTCGAGCGAGAACGCGCAGTGCGCGGCGACCTCGAGCGTCTCCTCCAGCAGCTCCGGCGGGTAGAGCTGCGCGAGCCGCAGTCGCGCGCGCAGGTGCTGCTCGGCGTTGGGCGACAACGCGAAGCCCAGCTCCTTCACCGGGCGGCCGAGCCGCGTGGCGGTGAGCACGTCGTGCAGGCTGCGCCGCGAACGCAGGTGGTAGTGCACGTCGCCCGCCGCCACCAGCGGCAGGCCCGCGTCCTTCGAGACCTCGCGCAGCCGGCCGAGCAGCGGCACGTCGTGGCCGCGCGCGAGCAGCTCCGCGGCGAGCCAGGCCCGTGCGCCGAACCGCTCCCGCACGAAGCGCGCCTGCTCGTGCAGCCGCGCGATCGGCGAGCCCGCCTCCACCGCGTCGCCTGCCGCATGCGCGGCGACCGCGGGGCAGGGCACCAGCAGCGCGACGCAGCCCGGCACCCCGCCGTCGAGGTCCTCGGCGAGCAGCCGGTAGTGCGCCTTCGAGGCCCGCATCCGCGCGCGGGTGATCAGCTCGGAGAGGTTGCCGTAGCCCTCCCTGGACTGCGCGATCAGCACGAGCCGCGCGGGCGGGGCGCGCGAGTCCCGCGCGGCGGCGCGCGTGTTCAGCGTGCGCCCGTCCTTCGGATCCTTGGGGCCGCCGGCTGGGCGCTGCGGCGGCGCGACCGGCTCGTCCGGATGGCCGAAGAGACCGTGCAGGCCGAACTCCGCGCCGACGAGCAGCGGCAGGCCGACCTCCTTCGCCTTCAGGTGCGCGCGGACCACGCCCGCGAGCGAGCATTCGTCCGTGACGGCGAGCGCCGAGTAGCCCTGGTGCTTCGCGCGCTCGACGAGCTCCTCCGGGTGCGAGGCGCCGCGCAGGAACGAGAAGTTCGAGACGCAGTGGAGTTCGGCGTAGGGCGGGATCATCCGACGCCTCCGGCGGAGGCGAGGGCGTCGAGCGGCGAGACGACCGTGCCGGCAGCGATCTTCAGCACGTGCGTGTAGATCATCGTGGTGCTGACGTCGCTGTGGCCGAGCAGCTCCTGGACCGTGCGGATGTCCGTGCCCGACTGCAGCAGGTGCGTGGCGAACGAATGCCGCAGCGTGTGGACCGAGACCGGCAGGTGGATGCCGGCCGCCTGCACGGCGCGCTTCATGTGACGCTGGATCAGCTGCGGGTAGAGGTGGTGCCGCCGTTCGATGCCGCTGCGCGGGTCGCGCGAGCAGTGGTCCGCGGGGAAGACCCAGTGCCAGGCCCAGCTCGTGCCGCCGTTCGGGTACTTCCGGGCGAGCGCGTCGGGCATCTCCACGCCGGGGCGATCGCGCTTGCGGTCCTGCTCCCACCAGGCACGGGCGCGGGCGAGCTGGGCCTTCAGGTCCGTGACGAGCGCGCGGGGCAGCATGACGACACGGTCCTTGCCTCCCTTGCCGCTGCGCACGACGAGGACGTGCCGCTCGAAGTCGACATCCTTGACCCGCAGCTTCAGGGCTTCGTTGAGGCGCAGGCCGCAGCCGTAGAGGACACGGGCGACCAGGGCGGGTTCGCCCTCCATGCGCTCCAGCACGTCGCGCGTCTGTGCGACCGTGAGCACGGCGGGCACGTGCCTGCGGACGGCGGGCCGCTGGATCTGCTGCATCCAGGGCAGATCCTGGTCGAGGACCTCGCGGTAGAGGAAGAGCAGGGCGCACAGGGCCTGCTTGTGCGTGGAGGCGGAGACGTTCCGGTCGTTGACCAGCGCGTTCAGGAACGACTCGACCTCCGGACCGCCCAGCGTGCGCGGATGGCGCAGGCCGTGGAAGCGGATGAAGGCGCGGACCCAGAGCAGGTAGGCCTCCTCGGTGCGGAGGCTGTAGTGCAGGTAGCGGATGCGCTCGCGGACCTGGTCCAGCAGCCGGGTGGACTGCAGGGCGGGCCGGGTGGGGATCGAGGCTGCACGAGTACTGTACATGTAACCAGTATCCGACGGAAGCCCGGCGTTCTCAAGGGCAACCGATGGATGAGACGAACGGCGTAGCGTAGGGGGACGGCGGGGCGGATCCTGCGGCCGGTTGGCGCACGAGCGCGGTTAGGCGGACAGCGGACGGCGAGGAATGACTGTAGGGTGGCCTCGGGGCGGCCATCCATGGGATCGGACGGCGGACGCCCATCGTGGTTATTGGACTTAGGCGGGAGCGTTAGTACAGTGGTGGGAGCTAAATTGAAGTTAGATGGCTTTTTCCGCATGCTGATTGGCGGCGCGATCATCGATGCTAAGTGCCCCTCACAGCCGAGGGCGGTCGGTGCTCATCAAGCCGTCATCGCCGCCTCCCGCTTCGGATCCGTCGGGACGCCGGTCGCTGCATCTGCCGAACGTTTCCGCGGAAACGCGTCGCCTAAGGTCGTAGCCAATCGAGATGATGTCGCCGTCTCGGAAACGCGGAGCTCATCGCGGCGGCAGCTGTTGGCCCACGTCGCGGCGTGTTTTCCTCGGTGGAGCAGGGCGGGATCGGTCTGCGCGCGTCGGCGTCCGCTATCGCGGCCCGAGCCGGTGAGCCATCTAACAAGTTGCTGCAGCCGACATTTGACGCGGCCTCACGGCCGCTCCCGCAACCGTGAGGCCGCGTCAAATGCGGCTGAGCGTTGAAGTTAGGCCCGGACGGTCGCCTAAGGATTGCGAGGTATATATGCCCAGCGCAACCGAATTGCCAGGTGAAGCACACATCGCCGAACTCAAGCGCGACGAAGCGATTCGCCGTGCGCTTGACCAGGCGAGCGAGCGCACCCTCTCTCGCTCAGGAGTCTGGGCGGCGTACGTGACAGCTGCGGCGATGTTTGCCTGTGTCTACGTCGCCACGAAGGACCCGTTCGTGGCTCTCGCATCGGGAGCGAGTGTTGGAGCGATGAATATCGCCGTAACCACCTACCTGGCTGCGCGAAAAATGCAAGGTGCTCTTGTGGCGCTCATCGGGGTCGTGCGCGAGAAGGAAAAGGGAGGGCGTGTCTGATGAACCCCGGCGCGCTTGCTGGAGACGCTTTTCCAAAGAAGAAGGCCACCTCGAATGGCGCCGAGCCTCGACTGGCAGTGCGCTCCGGATGCGTAGGCCTAACAAACTGCTCCATCGGACGCTTGACCCCGTCGGCTGTCCGCTTCCGCGGCCAGTCGCCGGCGTCAAGCGCCGCTGAGCGCCAACGTTATGCCCAGAAGACACCTTGTGCCGCACGAAAGCGGCGCTTGTGTTCTATACGGCATTGCCGTAGTCTTTACTCGTGCTGACCGTCGCCGAAACCGCCGTCTTCGTTCGATATGCCGCGGAGGTGTGGAGCGACGCTGAGCGAGAGGCGTTCATCTCTTGGATCGCAGCGAATCCGAACGCTGGGGACGTCATCCCCGGTAGCGGAGGCTGTCGGAAGGTGAGATGGACGCGCCACGGCCAAGGGAAGCGCGGCGGCACCCGAGTTATCTACTTCGTTGCGTCGGGCCAAACGATCTGGCTGTTGATCGTTTATGCAAAGTCGAAGTTCGACAACTTGCCGGCCGAGTTCTTGGCCGAGCTAAAGCGCGAGGTTGAAGATGAGTGAAGAACTCGAACGATTCAAGCGAGACCTGCTGAAGTCCGCAAAGCAGATGCGCCGCGGTGAGGCTGCGCGGGTTACTCGGGTCAAAGTGCCTGAGGCGGCGGAGGCGCGGTCACGTACCGGGCTTTCGCAGGAGCAGTTCGCGCGGTTGCTAGGCGTTTCTGCGCGGACTTTGCAGGATTGGGAGCAAGGCCGCCGGGAGCCAACGGGCGCGGCGAAGACATTGCTGCGGGTTGCATATGAACACCCCGAAGTGCTGCTGAAACTCGAGCGCTGATGCATAACAAACTGCTGCATCGGACGCTTGACCCAGTCGCCTGCCCGCTGCGGCGGCCAGTCGCCCGCCTCAAGCGCCGCTGAGCGCCAACGTTAGGCGTCAGCCGTGCTCGACCGTTGGAGTGATTGACAACAGCTTTGAATGTTGTCATTATCTCCAACATGAAAGCAGCTCTCGTCGCGCGCACTCGCATCGTCTATGCCGAGAACGCGTTCGCAGAGTTGGTGCTTTGGAAAGTGCCTTCGCCGGTAGCCGGTTCGAATCATGCGTTCAAGTACCGATTGGCGTATGTCGTGAACGGTGTCTGTGTCGTGCGCTACGACAACGAAGTCGGAAAGGGCGACCATCGGCATTTCGGGGGCCGGGAGTCGGACTATTCCTTCACCACGCCGGACGCGTTGCTAGCTGCGTTTGAGCGAGATGTTGCGAGGTGGAACCTTGAAAACAGTGACCCTTGAAGTGCGTGACCCCAGTAGCGCGCTGGCAGAGTTCTCCAAGGCTTGGCGGACTGGTAAGTCGGAGCGTTCGTCACGAATCGGTTTCGCAACGCCCGAGCTTCTTTGGAAGGTGTTGACCGCGAAGCGCTGGGAGTTGTTGAAGGTCCTGTGCGGCGCAGGACCTGTTTCGATTCGCGAGGCGGCTCGGCGCGTCGATCGAGACGTCAAGGCAGTCCACAGCGACATTACGGCGCTGCTGAATGCCGGTGTCCTTGATCGCACCGACACCGGTGAGATTGTCTTTCCGTACGACGCGGTGAAGGTCGAGTTTCTGCTGCAAGCTGCTTAGCTTGCGAAGGCGGTCGCATGCCTAACCCAAAGTTGGAACGAACGGCTTGCCCGGGCCGGCGCTCCGCGGCCTGCGGATGGTCCGCTCCGCGCCGGCCCGCGCAAGCCGCCGTTCAACGTCAGCGTTATGCAGCGTGGCGTGAGCTTGATATACCAAAAAAGGTATAGTCATCATGCAGTATGTGGCGTGTATTTGAGCATCGGCGTGTCGACCGCCAGTTTCGCGAGGCCCCGCGGGAAGTCCTTGTCCGATACGAGAAGTGGAAGGACATCGTGTCGCTTTCGGGGCCACCCGGTCTGCGACTGATCAAGGGCTTTCATGATGAAGCGCTGTCAGGGCAACGGGCGGGCCATCGCTCGTCTCGCCTTGGGATTCAATGGCGTGTGATCTATCAGATCGAGGCGTCTGAGGTGCGAGTCTTGGTCATGACCGTGACTGCTCATGACTATCGGAGGGCACGATGAGGAACTTTCAGGCAGCGAAGAAGCGCGTCGAGGTTTCGGTCGGGGAGTCGGTGCGCGTGATCCGTGAGCTTCAGGAGATGAGCCAGAACGACCTGGCGCGCGCCACCGGAATCCCGCAATCGACGATCTCGGCGATCGAGAACGAACGGGTGCGGCTCGGTGTAGAGCGCGCCAAGGTGCTCGCGCGGGCCCTTCGCTGTCATCCCGGTGTGCTCGTCTTCCCGGGCTGGGACGCCGACTATGCGGACGCTGCATAACCAAAAGCTGCATCGGACGCTTGACCCCGATGCTCGCCCGCGGCCGCAGGCGAGCATCGGCGTCAAGCGCCGCTGAGCGCCAGCATTAGGCAGACCATGACGCCTGGCGTGCTCGATTTTAAACTGTCGAACACGGTGAGGTGCGGACGAAATCTTGGGCTACCTCATGAGCGGCCGAACTCTAATTCAGAACAGTCTGCTTTCGGGGAGAACGTCAATCGGACCTGCGGATCTCAACGTCCGCCCCGAAAATGATTGCGCGCGACGTTCGTCCAGACCCTGTCGACCGCATTTTCAACAGCCTGTCGGGTATCACGTGGCGCGTACTGCGGTCGCTCTGTTACTGGTCATCTCTCCAGCCATGGGTCTTGCCGCGGCCGGGCTGGTTTCGCACGCCGGCGCTCAGATCGCAGGCAATGCCTCTACGGCGCCAGGCATCACGCTACAGAACCTGCCGACGTCACAGCAGGCCTTCCGGGTCCGAGCCGTGAGAGCCGTCGATCATCAGATTTATGCGGGCGCAGTGGCTTCCTTGGCAACGTATGGTGCGGAGCCACCGGTCGGCTGGCGAGTCATCCGCATCCCGCGTACGTCCCCGGATGGCGGTAGAGGGGAATCGGTTTTCCATTTGCGTGTCTCTTCGCCCGAGAAGATCGTGGATGTCGCCATACGCGGAACGGCGAACTTCGACGACCTTCTCGTCGACCTGAATGCCGCGGCGCAACTGGACGAGGAACTTCAGATCCCCTTGCACGCCGGCTTCCGCTCCGTGGCGCGTGATGTGTATGGCGCGATACAACGCGAGCTGTCCGATACCGAGATCAAGACGTACGGCTTTCGTCTGTTCGGACATTCGTTGGGCGGCGCCGCTGCATCCATCGTATCCATGTATCTGCATCAGGCGGGGCTCAACGTGGAACTCGTCGCAACGTATGGTGCTCCACGCTTTACGACCAATGAAGGCGCTCGAAAGTATCAGGTCCTGAATCAACGCACGTTTCGCATCGTCCGCTGCGACGACGCCGTTCCGTTCTTGCCGCCGCCAAACTTTTTCGGCTGGTCGACGGGCAGCTACGAGGCCAACGGCAACATCATCTTGCTCCTCGCGCCGCCATACTTCGATTACTCCGCAGGAACAGATATCGAGCGGGACTTCGTCCATCAACTCAGGAGCGAACTGTCAAGCGCTTCAGGTCGATCCGAATTGGCCTTTGGGCATCGGATGAAGAACTACACTGACCTGCTGATGTGGTTCACAGGCAGCGGCATTCAACTTCGCAGCCGTCCCACTCTGAATGAGCCGGCCGATATCCGACCGATCGCCTACACCCTGGCTCTCCAGTCTCGCCTGTGTCCACCGCGGTTGCGGGGGCCACTGTGATGCCCGACACTCGTTCGACCGGTCAGTTGCGCAGTCCGGCCCGCCGCCTGGTACCTCTATGTCGAGGACGCGGACGCCGCGACGGCGCGTGCGCTCGCCGCACTCTTCGTGCTGTGCACGTGTCCACCTCATTCCTGGCGGACACGATGCTCCTAACCCCTGCGCCTCGGTTCAGGATGGCTTCGCCGAGGGCGTATGTTTGCCTGCTGCAGTCCGGCAACGATCGTGGGCACAACCTTGCGAAGGTGGTCGGTGAACTCGAGCAGGTGCGACGACTGCGATCCGTTGCGAGACCATATCGCCTCGAAGCCGATGGTTACGGCGCGGCCGGACTTGTCGGCGATCGGGAACGACGCGTGCGCGCTTGAAGTCACCTTGGACTTCGGCAGTATCGCCGCGCCGATACCCAACGCCGCCCACTCTTCCAGCACCTGGTAGCTCATGGCCTCGCCGGAGTATTCGCGGAGCTTGCGGCGCTGGCTGCGGAACAGCGCGCGCGTCGCGCGCGAAAGCCCGCAAGCGTCGGGGACCATGACATAGGTCTCCTCGGCGATGTCCTTGAGTTGCACCGACCGAGGCAACGGGCCGTTCGACCACACCGCCCCACGCGGGATGAAGAGGAGCGGTTCTTCATACAGGAACGTCGCGGTCACCGGTCCTTTCTGAACGTCTGCGACACCGAAGACGAAGTCCAGGAGGCCGTCATCGAGCATGCGGTAGAGATCGCTCATGTTCATCTCACGCAGCACCAGGTCAACGTCGGGGTTGCTCAGACGGAACGGCTCGATCATCAACCCCAACAGGTTGGCGCTGACCAGCGGTGACGTGCCGATGCGGATCAGGCGTTTGGCCGGTCTCAGAAACGCCTGAGTCTGTTGAAGCAGGCTGGCCTGCGCGCTCAGCACCTCGTTGATGTAGGGCAGCACGTGAACACCGAAGGGTGTCAACGCGACCTTGCGGGTCGTGCGAACGAACAAGCGCTCCCCCAACTCGTTCTCCAGTTGCGCGATGCCGTTCGACAGGGTCGGCTGGGTCACGCAGCACTCGGCTGCCGCGGCCGTGAACGAACCGGTGGAAGCGACGGCGTGGGCGAAGCGAAGCTGACGCAGATTCATTTTTGATTAATAGCACGAGCGAATGAGTCGCATGTGAAAATACAATGTCCGTATGAAATGGTGGGTGCGTAACCTTGGTGCCAGTCAGGCACCTTGCTGGCGCAAACCCCACACCACACATCGAAGGAGAGTGACCATGGTCTACGTGCAGATCACCTTGAACGTGGCGGCGAATGATCGTCCGGCTGCTGCTGCGATCTACAGCCGGTTCAGAGGTCCGTTCCTGGCTGAAGCGACGGGCGCCAGGTCCAAGGACTTGCTGGTCAGAGACGAAGACGTGCAAGTGCTGCATGGCTTCGACTCGGTCGAGAACGCCAACACCTACCTCGCCAGCGCGCTGTTCAACCAGGACGTGGTCACCGCGCTGATGCCGCTGCTGAAAGGCGCGCCGGATGTGCGCGTGTATGCGCCAGCCTGACCCACTCGCCCTCGCCCTCGCCCTCGCCCTCGCCCTCGCCCTCGCCCTCGCCCTCGTCTCACATTCATCCCTGGAGAACTTCGTGAACAAGACTTTCTTCGCCCTGCTCGCTGGCGCAGCCCTCACCGTGCCGACATTTGCCTATGCCGAGAAGGCGTACCTCGAAATCACGCTGAAAGTCGACCCGCAGGATCGGGCAGCCGCTGGCGCAATCTATGCCAAGTACAAGCAGCCCTTCCTCACCAAGGTTCCCGGGGCGAAGTCCAAGGAGTTGCTGATTCGCGATGACGACGTGCAGGTGCTGCATGGCTTCTCATCCCGCAAGCAAGCCGAGGCGTATCTCAGCAGCGATCTCTTCATGAAGGACGTGGTGGTTGGCCTCAAGCCTCTTCTGAAGGCCGACCCAGAGGTCCGGGTCTATTC
Source organism: Pseudomonadota bacterium (assembly GCA_046046245.1). GTDB lineage: Bacteria > Pseudomonadota > Gammaproteobacteria > Burkholderiales > Burkholderiaceae_E > UBA4615. The sequence continues at coordinate 46,696 of JBJOKE010000020.1, forward strand.
GGCAAACTGATCCGGGCCGACGAGGGCCACGAAGCCACGGGAAAGCGGCGACCGCACATCCCGATGTTATGCCCGGGCGCCCGCACATGGCGACAGCCCATCCGGACTACAGGTCATCGGCGTCGCAAGCAGCGATGCTCTTGCGGAGTGGATTGTGCAGGTCGATACGAACCGGGGGCAGAGATGCTGCACAGCGACGAATCATTCCCCGACGGCGTGCCCGACTTGGAGTTGAATCGGACACTTGCGCAGGCCGGCCCGGAGGGGACAGTGTGCAACCCCCTTCCGGGCTCGCTAGCCGCCGGTCAACGCAGCGTCAGGCTCCACGAGCAGGACGTCGACTGTCTCCGACATGACCTTGTTGACGCAGCGCCGCGATGCCGACGTGATGTGGCCGAAATCTGGCCTCGCCCGTGCTCGCGTCCGCGCTCATCGCAGGCTGCGCGACGACGACTCAGCTCGTGCTTCCGGATGGTCGCGTCGCGCATGAGATCAACTGTGTGGGCTTCGGCGACTGCAGAAGAACCGCCGAGCGTCTGTGTCACGGCCGAGGTTACGAGGTGGTTGGCACCGCGTATCGGCTGCCCGGAGGCCGCCTTCCGCAGAGCGACGCCGAAATCGTTTACTGATACTTGGTTGTCACCTGCAGAGAGTGAAACGTCGCCTACCTGGGCTGTCTACAATGAATGGCGCCCGCTCGGTTCGAGCGCCAAGGTACTCCGCCGCGGAGTGGATGTAGAAAGTTTGGAGGTCAGGGTCTCGGAATGCCTCGGTTCAGGTCCTTGATCGGAGCGTTCGCCGTCCTGGTCGTGGTCATGCTCGGATCGCGTTTCTCCCCGGTGCTCGGCTATCTCTTCGCGCTGTCGGCGCTCGTCATGATCATCGTCGCGCTGCACTTGGAATCGATCTGGCCGACGCGTACGCGAAGAGAAAGCGCCGTGGCCTTCTCCTTGTTCTGGGGGCTGATGTCGGGGTCGCTCGTGCCTTTTCTCGTCACCACGTTTCTGGATGGTGGCGTGTCCGCGATCCATGAACTCTTCAAGTCACAGCCATGACCGGGCGGTCAACCGGACGTCGAGATGGGGCAGCCCGCCCGTGAGTCCACCGCCCTACACGTCGCCTTCTGGTTCGCGGTCTTCGCGGTCTTCGCGGCCCGGAGGGACCGTCCCCCTGGTTTTCCGGTGCCCGATGTCCGGCGCCCCGCAGCCGGAGTGTCCTCGATGAAGAAGGTCCTGTGCGTCGCCGCGACCCACCTGATCGCGCTCGCGGTGGGCGTCGCGCTCGGCATCTACCTTCTGCCGATCCTGGTCGCGCCGCCGGCGCCCTCGGGCGCCGAGGTGGCGGCGGTCGCGGGCGAGGCACGCTTCACCGGCACGTTCCGGCGCGACCTGAAGGACAGCGACGCGCTGCACTGGGGGGAGGGCACGGTGTCGATCGGCCCGAAGGCGATCGCGCTCGAGGGCGCGCTCGCCCCCGGTCCGGACTACAAGGTCTACCTGTCGCCGGAGTTCGTCGAGACCGAGGCGGACTTCCTTCGGCTCAAGGCCTCGATGGTGCGCGTCGGCGACGTCCGCACGTTCGCGAACTTCGTGGTGCCGGTGCCGGAGGGCGTGGACCCGTCCCGGTATCGCGCGGTCATCGTCTGGTGCGAGACGTTCGGGCAGTTCATCACCGCGGCCCGCTACCGCTAGTCGCGTGCCATGACAAGCACGGCGGGATGTTGGTGCCGTGCTGCAGCCCGGGCGCGGCACGACCAAGACCGGGCGGCTGTGGACGTACGTGCGCGACGACCGGCCGGCGGGCAGCGCGGTGCCGCCTGTGGTACGGATGCGCTACATACCGGACCGCAAGGCGGTCCACCCTGCCGAACACCTGGCCGGGTTCAACGGCGTCCTGTAGGCCGACGGATACGCCGGGGTCGAGCGGCTCCACGAGACGGGCCGGATCACCGAAGCGGCCTGTTGGGCGCAGGTGAGGCGAAAGTTCCACGACATCGCCGATCGCCAAGGAGGCGATCGGCCGGATCGGGGAGTTGTACGCGATCGAGGCCGAGGTCCGGGGGCGAGCCCCCGAAGAACGACGAACGCAGCGGCAGGCTCGCGCCTCGCCGCTGCTGGTGGAACTACGGATCTGGCTGCAGGCGACGCTCGGCAACCTCTCGAGCAAGGGCGAGCTTGCCCAGGCGATCCGCTACGCGCTCACGCGCTGGGCGGCGCTCACCCGCTATGCGAACGACGGGCGCATCGAGATCGACAACAACGCCGCCGAACGCTCGATCCGGGACGCCGCGCTCGGGCGCAGGAACTGGCTGTTTGCAGGATCTGACGCCGGCGGCGAGTGGGCTGCGGCGATCTACAGTCTGCTGGGCAGTGCAAAGCTCAATGGGATCGACTCAGAGCGATACCTGCGGGCAGTGCTCGAACGCATCGCCGAGCACCCGATCAACCGCATCGACGAGTTGCTGCCGCGGAACCTCGCCGCCGCAGCGGCAGGCGACGAACGACTCGCCGCCTGATCAGCACGGACGCGTCAAGACGGCCACGGCCGGACGGTTACCATATGAGCACCGCGAAGTGCTTCTGAAACTCGAGCGCTGATGCATACAAGGCTGTAATCAGCGGGTAAACACACCCCGTCGCTCAACACCCTGAAGAGGTCCGCTCAGGCGATCTGCCGCAACGGACGCTTGACCCGGTCGCCTGTGCCCACCCGCGGTCAGCCGCCGGCGTCGAGCACCGCTGAGCGCCACGTTAGGCCGTAGATATCGCCATGCGCTGGGCGCGAATCCTCGTACTGCTCTGTGGTGTCGCACTTCCGTACCTGGCCCGGTTGCCGGGTGGAAGCAGTTGGCTGAAGCAGTACACGGACATCGGCATCGAGGGATGGTTTTTTTTCGGGGCCTTCAATGCGATCGCCTGGGGGGCCATGCTGATTGTCAGCGCCGCCTACCGTCACCCGGTTTCGTTGCTTGCTCCGGCGGTGCCGGGCTTTGGCTTTCTTGCCTGGGCTCATGGGACGCTCGACTTGGCATCTGATGCTCAGGCTTCGATCGCGCTGGTGTTCATCCCGGTGCTTGCCCTCGTCCCGATATCTGTTGGAGGCCTGTTGGGCTATGCGATCGACAGACGGTTGGCCCGAAGGGGCGAGTGATCGTCCATCGTGAACCGCCGATCCCTGGTCAACCATGACGCCATCGGCGGGTACGCTCCCCTCGGCGAGGAGATCCGGTCACAAACCGGTGGCGCCGTGACGGCCTTCGTGCACGCCGTCAGCACGGCGCACGCCATCCACGGCGTCACGCAGGCACTCCGGCGAACAACCCGACCATCGAGATCACCGCGGTCCGGCGGGAGCCGATGTCGTCGCGGCGCTTCGCGTCGCCGAGCGCCTGGGATCGGATGCGACCGTCGTCACGATCGCTTGCGATTCCGGGCTCCGGTACCCGAGCACCGATGTGTTCCGGCACGGTGATCGACGCCTCGGTACGATCGTCGATGCATGACGGCACCATCGGCTTCCTTCACCTCCACGCCGGGCCCGGACATGCCGCTGTCGCGCTTCACCTGCCTCGTCGGGGCGCCGGGCCAGTCGCGGGCGTTCGCCGCGTCGACCGGGAGGCGGACAGGGCCCGCCGGTCCGCCCGATTCAGGCCTCCACAGGCACCGACGGCGCGATCCGTCGCGCCGCTTCGGCCAGCGGCCGCAATTCGGCCTCGGTGAGCGTCTCTCGAGCCAGGAGCAGGGCCGCGCCTTCGTCGAGCAGCGTGCGGCGCTCCGCGAGCAGGGCCCGCGCGCGCGTGTACGCCTCGTCGACGAGGGCCCTGACCGCCTCGTCGATGCGGCGTGCGGTCTCCTCCGACAGGCCCCGCTCCCGCCCCGTGCGGCCGAGGTCCTCGAGAAATCCCGCGAGGGCAGGGCGCTCGTAGACCACCTGACCGACGGCGGGCGCCATGCCGTACCGCATCACCATGTCGCGGGCGATGTCGGTGGCCTTGACGAGGTCGTCGGCCGCGCCGGTCGAGACGTCCGCATCGACGAGAGACTCGGCCGCCCGGCCGCCGAGCAGGACGGCCAGGCGATCGCACAGCTCGCCGCGGCTCGCGATGTAGCGGTCCTCGCTCGGTCGCTGCAGCGTGTAGCCGAGTGCGCCGATCCCGCGGGGGATGATCGAGACCTTGTGCACGGTATCGCTGCCGGGCAGCGTCATGGCGACCAGCGCGTGGCCCATCTCGTGGACCGCGATCGTCCGCCGCTCCTTGTCGCGCGGCACGCGCTGGTGGCGCTCGAGCCCGGCGACGATCCGCTCGACCGCCGCGGTGAAGTCGGCCGGGGTCACGGCCTGCGCACCGCGTCGGGTCGCCAGCAGGGCCGCCTCGTTGACGAGGTTGGCGAGGTCGGCGCCGGCGAATCCCGGTGTCAGCGCGGCGATGGCGTCGAGGTCGATCCCCGGGGCAAGGCGGATCCTGCCGACGTGCACGCGCAGCACGTCGGCGCGTCCCTTGCGGTCGGGTCGGTCGACCAGCACCTGGCGGTCGAAGCGGCCGGCCCTCAGCAGCGCGGGGTCCAGGATCTCGGGCCGGTTCGTGGCGGCGAGGATCACCACGCCCACGCTGGCATCGAAGCCGTCCATCTCGGCGAGGAGCTGGTTCAGCGTCTGCTCCTTCTCGTCGTGGCCGCCCGACATCGGACCTGCGCCGCGGGCACGCCCGAGCGCGTCGAGCTCGTCGATGAAGACGATGCACGGTGCCGAGGCCCGGGCCTGCTCGAACAGGTCCCGCACGCGGGCGGCCCCGACGCCGACGAACATCTCGACGAACTCGGAGCCGGTGATGCTGAAGAAGGGCACGCCCGCCTCGCCGGCCATCGCGCGCGCCAGCAGCGTCTTGCCGGTGCCGGGCGGACCGACGAGCAGGACGCCCTTCGGCATGCGCGCACCGAGCCGGCCGTAGGCCTTCGGGTCGCGCAGGAACGCGACCGATACGCGCAGCTCCTCCTTCGCCTCGTCCACCCCGGCCACGTCGTCGAAGGACACCTTCGGGTCCCGTTCCGAGCGCAGCCTCGCGTGGCTGCGTCCCACCGACAGCAGTCCGCCGAGTCCGCCCTGGGCCGCCATGCGCCTGCCGAGGACGGTCCAGACCGCCATCAGCAGCAGTGCCGGCGCCACCCAGGACAGCAGGTCGCGCAGCAGCGAACTCTCGACGGCGCCCTCGAACCGCACGTCGTACTGCGACAGTTCGCGAGCGAGCTCCGGGGCGACCCGGGTCGTGACGACCCGGCTGTGGCCATCGGGCAGCGGCGCCTTGAGCGTGCCCTCGATGAACTGGCTGCCCACCGAGACGGTCGCCACCCGTCCCGCCTTCAGGTGCTCGAGGAACGCGCTGTACGGGATCGGCTCGACCTGGGTCGAGGTGACCCACAGGTCCCGCATCCAGAGCACGGACAGCAGCGCGAGCGCGATCCACCATCCCCCTGCGCGGTTCCAGGGGGCCCGTGCGGGCGGGCGGGGCGGTGGTGCGCTCATGCGATGGGCGTGCGCACGGCGAGCGGAGTCGGACGGCCGCGATCTGACACCGTGCCCGCCACGGGGCCGCCACCTCCGATCACGGGCGGGTCGCCGCCGTGGGGCTCGAAGACCGCGTCCGGCGCGGCCTTCGGGGCCTGCGCAGGCCGATCGGGCGGACGACGGGCACCATGACGGCACTCCTGTGAAGACGACAGGCTCACGGTAGACTGCGCCGCAGCCCACGGGCTTGCGCCCGATCAAGCGAACCGCATCCGCGCGGGGTTCGTGCGATGCGGATCGGACCCCGCAGGTCGGCGTCCGTCACCCCGGATCGCGGCAGCGGATCATCCGGCGCCCGGTCGCCCTCGCCACGTCCTGTCCCGGCCCGAGTCTCGCCCTCTGTCGAGCCCGCCCATGCACATCGCGATCGACGACCCCGCACGGCCCGACGTCCGCGCGCTGCTGGAGGAACACCTTCGCGACATGCACGCGCTCTCGCCGCCCGACAGCGTGCATGCCCTGGACGTCGCTGCGCTGAAGCATCCCGACGTGACCTTCTGGTCCGTGCGCGACGGTGAGACGCTTCTCGGCTGCGGCGCGCTGAAGGCGCTGGACCGGCACCACGGGGAAGTGAAGTCGATGCGCACGCCTGCATCGCTGCGCCGCCGCGGCGCGGGGCGTGCCGTGCTGGCGCACATCGTCGTCGAGGCCCGCCGGCGCGGATACCGTCGGCTGAGCCTGGAGACCGGCACCGTGCCGGCCTTCGAACCCGCACGCCGGCTGTACGAGCGCTTCGGCTTCCAGCCCTGTGGTCCGTTCGGCGACTACCGGCTCGATCCGTACAGCCTCTTCATGACGCTGGATCTGGACGAGTCGACCTGACCCGATGCCCCGGGCGGGCACCCGCGGGATCCGCCGCCACGCCAGATCGCCGTGCCGGGGGGGCGCCTGCGGTGCAGCGCGGGCCGCGGCTGATCCTCTCGGCGCGCGAGGCCTGGTCGTACGGTGTCACGGCACGCGTGCTGTTACCGTAGGGGCTCCCAGGGAGCTCCCGCATGTCCGAACGCACCGTCCGCCTCCACCGTGTCCTGAAGAGTCCGCCGAACAAGGTCTACCGGGCCTTCCTCGAGCCCGATGCGCTGGCCAGGTGGCTGCCGCCGCACGGGTTCACCTGCCGTGTCGAGTCGATGGACGCGCGGGTCGGCGGCGGCTTCCGGATGTCGTTCCGCAACTTCGGCTCCGGCCACGCGCACGCGTTCGGCGGCGACTACCTGGAGCTCGTGCCGGATGCGCTGATCCGCTACACCGACCGGTTCGACGATCCCGCGCTGCCGGGCACGCTCGAGGTCACCGTCCGGCTCGAGCCGGTGCTCTGCGGCACGGCGCTGTCGATCGAGCAGGCGAACATCCCCGAGCCGATCCCGCTGGAGATGTGCTACCTGGGCTGGCAGGAGTCGCTGCAGCAACTGGCGGCGCTGGTCGAGCCGGACATCCCGGGCTGAGCCGGGCCGCCGTCCGGTGTCGAGCCAGCGTTCCGTTCGCGCGGCCGCGCCGCGCCGTGCCCGGTCGCCGCGGGCCGCGGCGCCGTGGGCGATCCTGGTGGCGCTGGCCGCGCTCGCGGCGCCGTCCGCCGCGCCCGCGTTCGACGACCCGGCGCGCCGCGGCCCCGGCCGCGTCGAGCTGCGCACGCCCGAGATCGTCCGCTGGACCGGCCGCGTCGACGTGGCGGCCGTCGGGCGGCTGCGCGCGCTGCTCGAGGCGAACCCGTCGGTCACCACGCTCGAGTTCGTCGACTCGCCGGGTGCGTTCGAATGGGGCCGCAAGGTGGTGGTCGAGGCCGGCGCGCTGGTCCGCGAGCGCGGCCTCGCGACGGTGGCGCGCGGCTACTGCATCTCGGCCTGCGCGTCGATCTTCCTGGCCGGCACCACGCGGCGGCTCGAGGCGCCCGAGACCGCCGACGCGACGACCTTCCTGCACCTGCACGGCGTCTACGCGCCCGGCGAATCGGGGCCCGCGCTGCACGAGGGCGGCACGCGCTGGCTGCTGCGGGTGGTCGGCGAGCGCGCCGGCGAGCCGCTGCCCGCGCCGCTCGCCGATGCGATCCTCGGCGCGCGCACGCCGAAGGGCGGGGTCTACGTGTTCCGCGTGCCGACGCGCGGCGCGGTGCGCGAGGCGGTCTACGCGTGCACGGGCGAGGAGACCCGCATCCCGGCGGACTGCCGCCCCTATCGCGAGCGCACGGCGAAGGGCATGGGACTGCTCAGGGACTGACGACCTCGCGCCGGCGGCTTCGCCGTCGAGGGCGGCTCGAGGCCGTCGGTGCTGCGTCGGATGGCCCTGTGCGGCGTCGGGGCTCCCGGCACCGGGCGAGTGTCGCTGCGACCATCGGGACTCCTCAGCCACCCGCCGCGCGCCATGGGCGAGCATCTGGCCTACCACCTCGAGGAACTGCGCATCGCGCTCGACCCCTCGGACGCGCGCCGCGTGCTGCCCGAGCTGCGCGAGACCGACCGGACGATCCTCGACGTCGGCTGCGGGATCGGCCAGACGCTGGTGGCGCTCGGGGCCGAGGACCGCCGGCGTATCGGCGTCGACGTCGACGAGGCGGCGATCCGGCACGGGCTCGAGGTCCACGGCGGGCGCATCGAGCTCGCGGTGGCCGCGGCCGAGCGGCTGCCGCTGCCCGACGCGACCGCGGACCTGGTGATCTGCCGCGTCGCGCTGCCTTACACGAACGTGCCGCGTGCGCTCGCCGAGATGCGCCGGGTGCTGCGGCCCGGCGGCCGCCTATGGCTGACCCTGCACGAGCGTCGGACGGTGCAGGGCTACCTGCGCGACGCGCTGCGCGCCCGCCATCCGGTCCGGATCGCGCACGTCCTCTACATCCTCGCCAACGGCGCGCTGCTGTCGTCCACGGGCCGCGTGCTGCCCTGGCTGGACGGCCGCTTCGAGAGCTGGCAGTCGCCGCAGGCGGTGGACCGGCTGCTGCGTCGCCACGGGCTGGAGGTGGCGACGCGCCGGCAGGGCCGGCACGCGGTCGTCGAGGCCTGCCTGCCGATCGGGTGAGCCCCAGCAGGGCCGCACGCCGGCACGGTGCGACGCCCGATCGTGGACGACCGTCACGCACGGACTCCGCTCAGCCGCCCCGCGCGTCCGGTCGGCGCTCTGCCCTCGACTGAGCCCGCCCCGGCTGTAGACCATCCGTCGTCGGATCGCCTCCGCCGGACCGCCGGCGGGCCCCGTTCGCGAGCCCCACCGAATGAGCGCGCTCCCCCACGAGTCCACCCGACGGTCCCTGGCCCGTGCACACGCCGACGCGCATGCCGTGCTGCGCGACCCGTCGCCGCAGCGGATGCTGGGCGTCTGTGCGGTGAGCTGGACGGTCGACGCGACGATGCTCGCCTTGCTGGCGGGACTGGCCGGCGCCGATGCGCTGGGCGCGCTGGCGGTCGTGGCGGGCGGCGGGCTGCTGTCCTGCGGCGCCTTCACGCTGGCGTTCGCACGCGGCTGGAACCGCCGGCTGCGCGACCGGTTCCTCACGCTGCCGCAGCTGATGGTCGCCTCGGCTGTCGCACTGGCCGCGGCGGCGGCGTCGCCGGCGGTCGCGACGCCGCTCGCGACCGTGCTCTTCATCGTCTTCGCCTTCGCGGCGCTGCGCCTGCCGTGGCTGCAGCTGCTGGTCGCCTGGGCCGGCATCACGGTCGGTCTCGCCGCCGTGTTCGCGTCCACCGGCGCAACCGTGACCGTGCCGTCGGGCACGCCCGCGCAGGCCGCGCTGTCGGTCGTCTGGGTCTCGCTGTCGCTCGGCCGTTGCGCACTGCTCGGGCTGTACGGCGCCGGGCTCAGGCGACAGCTGGTGCAGGAGCGCCGCGCGCTCGCCGATGCCACCGGGCGCCTCGAGCGCCTCGCGATGCGCGATCCGCTGACCGGAGCGCTGAACCGGCGCGCGATCATGGGCGTGCTCGACGCGGCGATCGACGAGGCCGATCCGCGGGTCGAGCCGCTCGCGATCGCGCTGGTCGATCTCGACCACTTCAAGGCGGTCAACGACCGCTTCGGCCATCCGGTGGGCGACGACGTGCTGAGGCGCTTCGTGACCATCGCGTCGCGCACGGTGCGGCTCAGCGACCGGATCGGCCGCTGGGGCGGGGAGGAGTTCCTCGTGGTGCTGCCCGGCGCGAGCGGCCTGGAGGGCGCACGCCTGGTGGCCGAGCGGCTGCGCGAGGCCGTGGCCGGGTATCCGTGGCAGGAGTTCGCGCCCGGGCTCGGGGTGACGGTCTCGGTGGGGGTGGCCCTCGCCGGGCCGCTGACCACCTCCGACGCGCTGCTGCACCGCGCGGACCTGGCGCTCTACCGCGCCAAGCGCGACGGCCGCGACCGGGTCTGCGTGGACGTCGGCGGCGCCGCCGACGAGACCACCGCGGGCGAGGTCGGTCGCAGCGCCGGGCCGGCGCCGCTCGGCCCGGTCTGACGGCGACACACGCGCTCGACACCCGGCGGCACGCCGGTGTACACCCCACCGGATGGACACCGATCCCCACGCCCTCTGCCCGCAGCGCTGGTTCGACGACTTCCGCATCGGCGAGCGGTTCCCGTTGCCGTCGCGGACGATGACCGACGCGCTGTTCGCCGCCTTCCAGCTCGCGAGCGGCGACAACCATCCGTCGCACTACGATGTCGAGTACTGCCGCGCCCACGGCCACCCCGGACTGCTCGCGCACGGCTTCCAGGTGCTGATCCAGACCGCGGCCGGCGCGGGGCTCTGGCCGCACATGGTCGAGGACTCGATGAAGGGCTTCATCGAGCAGCGCAGCCGCTTCCTGAAGCCGGTGCACGCGGGCGACACGCTGCGCTGCACGCTGGAGGTGGTCGAGCTGGTGCCGGGGCGCACGACCGGCGTGATCGCGATGCGCTCGACCGTGCTGAACCAGCGCGGCGAGCTCGTCATGGAGGGCGAGCAGCGCTACCTGCTGAAGCGCCGACCGGCGGACCCCCCGACCGGCTGAGGCGGACGCCAGGGCGCCGCGACCGCCGCCCGCGCCGCGATCGGGACTCGACGCGCGTCGCCGTCTGCGGTACACCTGCGGCCCCGGCCGCCGCGCCGGACCTCCGGAGCCCCGATGGACATCGATCGACTCGACGCGCTGCGCGCGCTGTATCCGCCCGCCAAGGAACGCGCGCTGCGCAAGCAGCTGTCCGCGCTCGACGAGCACTGCCGGCGTTTCCTCGAGCTGTCGCCATTCGTCGTGGTCTCCAGCCGGGGCGCCGACGGCAGCGTCGACGCGTCGCCGCGCGGCGGCGATCCGGGCTTCGCACGGGTCGTCGACGAACACACGCTGCTGATCCCGGACGCGACCGGCAACAACCGGCTCGACACCCTGGAGAACCTCGTCGCCACCGGCGCGATCGGCCTGCTGTTCATGGTGCCCGGGGTCGACGAGACGCTGCGGATCAACGGCACGGCGCGCGTGTCGGCCGACCCGGCGCTGCTCGAGCGCGCCGCCGAGCGCGCCCGGCCGCCGCGCACCGTGATCGTGGTCCACGTCCGCGAAGCCTACCTGCACTGCGCGAAGGCGCTGATGCGATCGCGGCTCTGGGATCCGGCGCGCGCCGTGCCGCGCAGCGCGCTGCCGACGATGGGCGAGATGCTGAAGGACCAGATCGGCGACGACGGACCCGCGGAGACGCAGGCGCAGATGCTCGCGCGCTACGCGGCGGACCTGTGATGCGGACCGCGCAGACCCCGGTCCCGGCGCGCCGGCTCGCGGCGCGTCGCGGTGGCCTCGTGGCCCTCGGCCTCGCGCTGGCGCTGGCGCTCGACGCCGGTGGCCTCGCCCATGCGCAGGTTGATCCGAAGGACGGCGCGAAGGAGGCCCCGAAGGAGGGCTCCGAGGCGCCCGCCGCGCCCGTGTCCGCGCCCGCGCCCGCGGCGCCGGCGCCGGCAGCGGGTCCGGCGCCCGTGGCGAGCCCGCCCGCGCCTGCGCCGGATCCGCGGCGCATCGAGCGCGTGACGCTGCCCGACGGCCGGACCGTGGTGATCGCCGAGGGCGAGTTCGAGCCGCGCTCCACCGGCAGCTACACGGTTCGGCTCTACGGTGCCGGCGATCCGGCCTTCGCATTCGACCGGTACATGGGCGGCACGGTGCAGCCCCGCGACGGCACGGTCGAGCGCGTGCTGCTGCAGGACCTCGACCGCGACGGCAGGCCGGAGCTGGTGGTGGTGGTGCGTTCGGCCGGCAGCGGCGGCTACCTGTCCGCCGACGCCTGGTCGTTCGGCGATCGCCGGATCGCCCGGCGCGCGAGCGTCGCGGACCTGCCGCCCGGCGCCGATCCGGCCGCGGCGCTCGCGCCGCGGGTGCGGCGCGCGACCGCGCCCTGACGGGGCCGGGCGTTCCGCTTCGGGGTCGGCTCGGGCGCGCCCTGACGCGGGCGGGTGCGTGCAACGGCCGGCGCGCGCCGGCCGTGCGCGATCGCTCAGGCGAAGCGCCCGAACCAGGCGATCGACAGTGCGCCGGCGAGCGCCGCGAGGATCGCGGCCGCGCCCGAGAACAGCGAGGTGACCTCGGTGTCCTTGCGCTCCATGACGAAGCGCGTGTTCAGCTCCTGGTAGACCTTCTTCAGGTCCTGGGCGGTACCCGCGTGGTAGTACTCGCCGCGGGTGATCTCGGCCACCGCCTTCAGGGTCTCCTCGTCGAGCCGGACGTAGGCCGACCAGCCCTCGAAGCCGATGGTCGCGCCCTCGACGGTGCCGAAACCGACGGTGAAGACGCGCACGCCGCGGTCGGCCGCCATCTTCGCGACCTCGATCGGATCCGGCCCGGTGGTGCGACGGCCGTCGGACAGCAGCACGATCACGCCCGACGGATACGAGCCCGGCTTCACCGGGGCCGGCCGTTCCTTGCGCGGCTCGCGGGCCGCGTCGATCGCCTGGCCGCGCGGGCCGCCCGGACGCCCGAAGACGACCGATTCGACGTCGATGTCATCGTCGGGGAAGAGCGTGGCCAGCGCCACCACCAGCGCGCTGCCGGTCGCGGTGCCGCGCTGCAGCTGGAAGCGGTCGATCGCGGCGATCAGCTCGTCGCTGCGGTCGGTGGGCTTCTGCACGAGCTGCGCCGAGCCGCCGAAGGAGACGATGCCGATCCGCGCCCTGGGCGGATGGTCCTCGATGAAGGCCTTCGCCGCGGCCTGTGCGGCGGTGATGCGATCGGGCTGGACGTCGGTCGCGCGCATGCTCAGCGACACGTCGATGGCCAGCACGATGGTCTGGAACTGCGAGGGCAGGGTGATCACGGCGGTCGGCCGCGCGATCGCGACGAGCGCCGCCGCGACGGCCAGCAGGAACAGCGCGGGCGGCACGTGCCGGCGGACCTGCGTGGCAGGGCCCATCGCCTCGCGGACCAGCGCCAGGCTGGCGAAGCCGACCGCGGCCTTGCGCCGGCGCAGCAGCCAGACGTAGGCAGCCACGCACGCCGGCAGCAGGGCGAGCAGCCAGAGCATCTGGGGCCACAGGAACGACATCGTGAGCGCCTCCGGGCCGGCCGCGCCGCGGGCCGGGCACCACGGAGCGTTTATAGCATCCGGGCGGCAGGATCGAACAGCGCGGTTGACGCGGCCGGCCGCGCGTCCGACGATCCCGCCCTCACGCCGGAGACGCCGATGTCCGATCCCGCCTCGATCCCGCCGGTCGCGACGATCCAGTCGATCCTGGCGCCGCTGCTGCCCGGCCTGATGGGCGTCACGCTGACCGAGGTCGCCCCGGAGCGGGTGGTCGCCACGATGGTCGTCCGCCCCGACCTCTGCACGACCGGCGGCACGCTGCACGGCGGCGCGATGATGGCTTTCGCGGACACCCTCGGCGCGGTGGGCACCTTCGTGAACCTGCCGCCCGGCGCACGGACCACCACCGTCGAGTCGTCGACCAAGTTCCTGGCCGGCGCGCCGACGGGCAGCACGGTCACCGGCGAATGCACGGCCTTCCATCGCGGCCGCACGACGATGGTCTGGCAGACGCTGGTACGCACCGAGGCCGGCAGGCTGGCCGCGGTCGTCACGCAGACCCAGCTGGTGATCCCGGGCTGACCCCGCCGCCGGGCGCCGCCCCGACGACCGGCGGCCAGGAATCGGGTATGGTGCCGGTTTCGAAGGGGCGCACGACCTTGGCGAAACCGAACTACCAGTACGAGAAGCGCCAGCGCGAGCTGGCGAAGAAGGCCAAGAAGGCCGAGAAGGCGGCGCGCAAGGCCGCCGGCAAGCCGGACGACGGCGACCCGGGCGCGCCCGACGACGGCCTGCCGCCGGCCGAGGGCGAGGCCACGGTCCCGGGCGCACCCGCGCCGGCCGACGGCCAGGGCTGAGGCCCCGGCACATCGCGGGCCGCGGGCCGCCGCCTGCGTGGCCGCTGCGGCCGCCGCGGTCGCTCAGGCGGGCTTGTAGGTGTCCAGCGAGAGCTTCTCGCGCGCCATCGCCGCGGCCACCGCGGGGTGCTGCGCGAGCCGCGCCACGTAGTCGCGGTAGGCCGGCAGCGACGCGGGGTCGATCCCCGCGAACCCACCCCAGCGCAACAGCGTCAGCGCGTAGGCGTCGACGAACGACGGCGACTCGCCGGCCAGCCACGGCCGCGCGCAGTCGAGCCAGCCCTGGATCCGCTCGAGCTGGGTCCGGTAGAGCGCGGCGGCGAAGGCCTTGACCTTCGCCTGGGCGTCGGCGTCGTCGGTGAACTTGCCGGGCATGAACACGTGCGTGAAGGTCGTGTGCACGGTGTTGTTCATCCACGCGAGGCTCGACAGCATCTGCGCCCGCGCCCAGGGGTCGACGGGCAGCAGGTTCGCCGCCGGATGCGCGGCCGCGATCCAGTCGCAGATCGCCAGGATCTGGGTCAGCGGACGGCCGTCGACCACCAGCGTCGGCACCTGGCCGTTCGCGTTCAGCGCGAGGTACTCGGGCGTCTTCTGCTCGCCCTTGTGCAGCTTGACCGGGACGTATTCGACGCTCGCTCCGGTGACGGCCGTGGCGAGCTCGAGGGCGACGTGCGGGACGAACGAGCACGCGCCGGGCGCGTAGTAGAGGCGGATGGACATGCGGTCTCCTGGGGGCGTTCCGGATCGCGGGCGCGGGGGCCCGGCGGCGGGAAGGTTACCTCAGCCCGCAGCGGCCGGTCGCCTACAATCCGGGCCCATGGAGTCGGTCGACGCGGTGGTCGTCGGCGCGGGCGTCGTCGGCCTCGCGGTCGCGCGAGCGCTGGCGCTGGCAGGCAGGGAGGTGTGGGTGCTCGAGGCCGAGGAGGCGTTCGGCACGCAGACCTCGTCGCGCAACTCCGAGGTCATCCACGCCGGGATCTACTACCCCCAGGGCTCGCTGAAGGCGCGGCTGTGCGTCCGCGGCAAGCGGATGCTCTACGCCTACTGCGCGGCGCGCGGCGTCGCGCACCGCCGCCTCGGCAAGGTGCTGGTCGCGGCCGAGGCCTCGGAGATCCCGGTGCTCGAGGGCTACGCGCGCAAGGCGGCCGCCAACGGCGTGCCGCTCGAGCCGCTGTCGGCGGCCGATGTCGCGCGCCTCGAGCCCGCGGTGCGCGCGGTGGCCGGACTCTGGTCCGAGACGACCGGCATCGTCGACAGCCATGGGCTGATGCTCGCGCTGGTCGGCGACGCCGAGGCGTCCGGCGCGACGCTGGCGCTGCGCACGCCCGTCGAGCGGGTCCGCGTGGCGGACGACGGCTTCGAGGTGCACGCAGGCGGCGACGAGCCGATCGCGCTGCGCGCGCGCCTGCTCGTGAATTCGGCGGGCCTGTCCGCGCAGCGCGTGGCCCGCTCGATCCAGGGCCTAGACCCCGCGCACGTGCCGCCGGCGTACTACGCGAAGGGCCACTACTTCACGCTCGCCGGTCGCTCGCCGTTCTCGCACCTCGTCTATCCGATGCCCGACCACGCGGGCCTGGGCATCCACGTGACGCTCGACCTCGGCGGCCAGTGCAAGTTCGGCCCCGACGTGACCCGCTGGCCCGATGCGCCCGACTACGCGTTCGAGGACGGCCTCGAGGCGAAGTTCCACGCGGCGATCCGCCGCTACTGGCCCGACCTGCCCGAGGGCGCGCTGCAGCGCGGCTACACCGGCGTGCGCCCGAAGCTCACCGGACCGACCGAGGGCGCCGGCGACTTCGTGATCCAGGGTCCCGAGGTGCACGGCGTCACGGGCCTGGTGAACCTCTTCGGCATCGAGTCGCCCGGCCTCACCTCGTCGCTCGCGATCGCGCAGGAGGTCGCCGCGCGGCTGGGGCTCGACGCGGCGGCCGCCGCGTGCTGAAGGCCGACACCGCTCGGAACCGGCTGCTCGGCATCGGTCTGGTGTCGATCACCTTCCTGTGCTTCGCGGTGCTCGACACCTCGGCGAAGGCGCTGGTGCGCGCGCTGCCGGTGATCGAGGTGGTCTGGCTGCGCTTCGTGGTCCACGTGCTGTTCACCGGCGCGCTGCTGGGCCCGCGGCACGGGCGGGCGCTGCTGCGCGTCTCGCATCCGTGGCTGCAGCTGCTGCGCGGCACGATGCTGTTCGGCATGACCGCCCTGAACTTCTGGGCACTGCAGTACCTGCAGCTGGCCGAGACCGGCGCGATCCAGTTCGCGGTGCCGCTGCTGATCGCGCTGTTCGGCGCGTGGCTGCTCGGCGAGCGGCTCGACGCGGGCCGCTGGGCCGCGATCGCCGCGGGCTTCGCCGGCGTGCTGCTGATCGTGCGGCCCGGCACGCACGCCTTCCATCCGGCGATCCTGCTGTCGATCGGCAACGCGGTGCTCTACGCGCTCTTCAACCTGCTCACCCGCCGCCTCGCCGCGAGCGACCCGCCCGAGGCCACGCAGTTCCTGTCGGCGCTCGCGGCGGCCTGCCTGCTCACGCCCTTCGGCATCGCGGCCTGGCAGACGCCCGAGGGGCCGCTGCAGTGGACGCTGGTCGCGACGATGGGCATCTTCGGCGGCCTCGGCCACTGGCTGCTCGCGGTCGCGCACCGCTTCGCGCCGGCGAGCGTGCTCGCGCCCTTCCTGTACCAGCAGATCGTCTGGATGACGCTGCTCGGCTGGTGGGTCTTCGGCGACGTGCCGGGCTGGCCGGTGGTCGCGGGCACGGCCGTGGTGATCGCGAGCGGCCTGTACCTGATCGTGCGCGAGCGCGCGCGGGGCGAGGCCGCGTGAGCGTCGATCGCGACCGCGCCCGGGGCGCACGCCCCGCCGTCGGGCGGCACGGCGCGCGGCCGCGCGTCGGGGCGCTCCGGTAACATCGACCCGTCCGCAGACGCCCGACGATCCTGCCCATGGCCGAGCCCGCCGCCTTGCCCGACTGGCGCATCGACTTCGACCGCTGGCCCTATCCGGCCGTGGCCGCGCACCGCGGCGCGGGCCGGCTCGCGCCCGAGAACACGCTGGCGGCGATGCGCGTCGGCGCGTCGCTCGGCCACGGTTTCTTCGAGTTCGACGTGAAGCTCTCGGGCGACGGCAAGCCCTTCCTGCTCCACGACGCGACGCTCGATCGCACGACGAACGGCTGCGGGCCCGCGGGCGCGCTCGCGTTCGGCGAACTCGCGCAGCTCGACGCGGGGTCGTGGCTGGGAGCGGCCTTCGCCGGCGAGCCGCCGCCCGCGCTCGCCGCGGTCGCCGCGTTCCTGCGGGCCAACGGGCTGCATGCGAACGTCGAGATCAAGCCGACGCCGGGCCGCGAGCAGGAGACCGGCGCGATGGTCGCGATGGTCTGCGCGTCGCTGTGGCGCGAGGCCGAGGTGCCGCCGCTGCTGTCGTCGTTCTCCGAGGTTGCGCTCGAGGCCGCACGCCGCACGGTGCCGGTGCTGCCGCGGGCGTTGCTCTTCGAGCACCCGCTGCCCGAGGACTGGCTCGAGCGCGTCCGACGGCTCGGCTGCGTCGCGCTCGACGCGAACCATCGCTCGCTGACCGCCGAGGTCGTCGCGCGGGCGAAGGCCGGGCGTCTGCGGGTCGTGACCTACACGGTCAACGAGCCCGATCGGGCCGCGCTGCTGCGCGGCTGGGGCGTCGACTGCGTGATCACCGACGCGGTCGACAGGATCCGGCCCTGAGCCGCGGGGCACACGGGCATCACACAGGGGAGACGACGATGGAAGACCGGGTACGCGTGACGATCGACGGCGGCGTGGCCGACGTGAGGCTGGTCCGCGGCGACAAGATGAACGCCCTCGATCCGGCGATGTTCGACGCGCTGCGCGAGACCGGGCGGCGGCTGATCGCCGAGCCGGGGCTGCGGGCGGTGGTGCTGTCGGGCGAGGGGCGTGCGTTCTGCGCGGGGCTCGACTTCGGCCGCTTCGAGAAGATGGCCTCGGCCCCGGGCGACGGCGGCATGGGCGTGTCGCACGAGATGCGGCTGGGGGCCCGCACGCACGGCCTCTCGAACGACCCGCAGTACGCGGTGATGGTCTGGCAGGACGTGCCGGTGCCGGTGATCGCCGCCGTCCACGGCGTGGCCTTCGGCGGCGGCTTCCAGCTCGCGCTGGGGGCGGACCTGCGCTTCGTGACGCCCGACGTCCGGATGTCGGTGATGGAGATCAAGTGGGGCCTGGTGCCCGATATGGCGGGCGCGCTGCTGATGCGCGGCCTCGCGCGCGCCGACGTGATCCGCGAGCTGACCTGGAGCGGCCGCGTGTTCGACGGCGAGGAGGCGCAGCGGCTCGGGCTCGCGACGCGTGTCTGCGCCGATCCCCGCGCCGAGGCGCTCGCGCTCGCGCGCGAGATCGCCGGCAGGAGCCCGGACGCGATCCGCGCCGGCAAGCGCCTGCTCAGGCTCGCCGAGTCGGCCGACCCGCGGACCGTGCTGCAGGCCGAGTCCGACGAGCAGATCCGGCTGCTCGGCAGCCCGAACCAGGTCGAGGCGGTGGCGGCGAACCTGCAGAAGCGGGCGCCGGTGTTCGTCGATCCGGCCGGCTGAGTCGGGCGTCCCGCCGCGTCGCTCAGCGCCGGTTGACCAGCCAGATGCCGCCGGCGATCAGCGCGGCGGCGGCCAGCAGCGACGCGGTCGGCGCCTCGCGCAGCAGCACCGTGGCGAAGGCGACGCCGAACAGCGGGGTGAGGAAGGTGAAGGCCGAGACCTTCGCCGGCGAATGGCGCTGGACCATCACGAACCAGCCGAGGTAGCTGAACGACGCGACCGCGACCACCTGCCAGGCGAACGCGGCCCAGACGATCGGCGTGGGGGCGAAGACCCCGGGCTCGCCGATCGCCGCCGACACGCCGAGCAGCATCACCGCCGAGACGGCGAGCTGCACGAGCAGCGTGCGCTCGGGCGGCTCGGCGCGCAGCGGCGTCGCCTTGACGATCAGCGTCGTCGCGGCCCAGGCGATGCCGGCCGCGAGGCACAGCAGATCGCCGATCGGGTCGCCCTGCGAGACGCCGTCGCCATGGTCGGCGAGCGCGACCGCGACGCCCGCGAACGCGAGCGCGAGACCGGCGATCCGAGAGGGCGTCAGCGGATCGTGCAGCAGCCGGTGGCCGCCCAGCGCGACGAAGAAGGGCGCGGTGTAGAGCAGCACCGAGCCGCGCGACGCGGTGGTCCGCGCCAGCCCGATGTAGAGGAACACGAACTCGATCGCGAACACCGCGCCGATCGCCAGCGCCCATGCGCCGGTGCCGCGCGCGGGCCGAAGCGGAATGCCCCGCAGCAGCATCCACGCCGCGATCACCACGGTGGCGCCGAGCGAGCGCAGGCCGGCCTGCCAGAGCGGCGAGATGCCGGCCACGCCGACCTTGATCGCGATCTGCCCGAGCGCCCAGATGGCGCACAGCCCGACCATGATGGCCGCCGCGCCCGCGTCGATCGGTCGCGGGCCGGTCACCGGCGGGGCGCTCATGTGCGCACGCGCGCGACGGCCTCGTCCCAGCCCGCGCGCCGCGCGGCGGCCTCGTCGCGCGACATCCGCGGCTCGAAGACGCGGTCGACCTGCCAGCGTGCCGTGAGCGCGGCGGCGTCCTCCCAGTAGCCGGTGGCCAGCCCCGCGAGGCAGGCCGCGCCGAGCGCGGTGGTCTCGAGCACCCGCGGTCGGACGACGCGAACGCCGAGCAGGTCGGCCTGGAACTGCATCAGCAGGTCGTTGGCCGACGCGCCGCCGTCGACGCGCAGTTCGGCGAGCGGCTCGGCCGCGTCGCGCTGCATCGCCTCGAGCAGGTCGGCGCTCTGGAATGCGATCGACTCGAGCGCCGCGCGAGCGAGGTGGGCGGCACCCGCGCCGCGGGTGAGACCGAGGATCGCGCCGCGCGCGTCCGGATCCCACCAGGGGGCGCCGAGCCCGGTGAATGCGGGCACGACGTGCACGCCCGCGGTGTCGGGCACCGAGCGCGCGAGCGCCTCGACCTCGGCGGCGCTGCGGATCAGCCCGAGCCCGTCGCGCAGCCACTGCACGACCGCGCCGGCGACGAAGACGCTGCCCTCTAGCGCGTGCGCGCGCCGCAGCGCGCCGCCCGCGTCGGCGAGCGTCCAGGCGGCGGTGGTGATCAGCCCGCTCGTCGAGGCCTGGGGTCGTTCGCCGGTGTTCATCAGCAGGAAGCAGCCGGTGCCGTAGGTGTTCTTCGCCATGCCCGGCTCGAAGCAGGCCTGGCCGAAGAGCGCGGCCTGCTGGTCGCCGGCGATGCCCGCCAGCGGCAGGCGGCGCCCCTCGAGCTCGACCTCGCCGATCGGGCCGGACGAGGGCACGATCCGCGGCAGCACCGCACGCGGCACGCCGAGCAGCCCGAGCAGCTCGTCGCTCCAGTCGGCCGCGTGCAGGTCGTAGAGCAGCGTGCGGCTCGCGTTCGACGGGTCGGTCACGTGCAGCGCGCCGCCCGACAGCTTCCACGCGAGCCAGCTGTCGACGGTGCCGAACGCGAGCTCGCCGCGCTCGGCGCGCGCGCGCGCGCCGGGCACGTGCTCGAGCAGCCACCCGAGCTTGGTGCCGGAGAAGTACGGATCGAGGACGAGACCGGTGCGCTCGCGGACTCGGGCCTCCCGGCCCTCGGCCTTCAGGCGCGCGCACAGCGGCGCGGTTCGGCGGTCCTGCCAGACGATCGCCGGCGCGACGGGCTCGCCGCTCGCGCGGTCCCAGAGCACCGTGGTCTCGCGCTGGTTCGTGATGCCGAGCGCGTGGACGCGGTCGATCGTCGTGCGGGCGCGGGCGAGCACCTCGGCGATCGTCGCGCGCTGCGTGGCCCAGATCTCGTTGGCGTCGTGCTCGACCCAGCCGGGCTGCGGGAAGTGCTGGGTGAACTCGCGTTGTGCGACGGCCACCGGCGTGCCGTCGCGGTCGAAGAGGATCGCGCGCGACGAGGTGGTGCCCTGGTCGAGCGCGAGCAGCAGGGTGTCGGATGTCGTCATGGTCGGGCGAGTGTAGCGGTGCCCCGATGCGGCGCGCACGCCGCATCGCGACGCGCGGCGGGTTCATCCACCGCGTCTCAGCCGAACAGGCCCTGCAGGAACCAGCCCGCGTCGTCGTCGTTCGTGCGGGTGCGGAAGATCCAGAGCCAGCCCGCGGACTCGCCCTCGGCGATGAAGTAGTCGCGCTGCACGAGTCCGTCGTCCCACCAGCCGGTCTCGATCCGCTCGGGACCGGCGAGCAGCGTCAGCGGGCCGCGCCACCACGGCCGCTGGTCGCGTTCGGAGAGCGGCACCGGCTCGGGCAGCAGCCACAGCGGCCGCGGCAGCCCGGGCAGCGGCACCTCGGGTCCGCGCTGCGGCCGGTCGACCGGCTCGACGCGGTAGGCCACCTCGGGCCGGTGGTCGGCCGCGAGCAGCAGCCGCTGCACCCGCTCGCGACCGAGCCGCGCCTGCAGCCGCTCGAGCAGGCGGCCCAGGCCCTCGGCGTCGGTGCCGGCCGCGGGGAAGAGCTCGCCGTGCGTGCCGGGCAGCCGGACCGTGCGGTCGCAGGCGAGGCGCAGCGTGTGGACCGGCGCGGGCAGGGTGATCGTGGCGAGCCGCTCGCGCAGCACGCCGACCCAGCGCGCGGCCTCGCGGCTCGGCTCGGCGAGCCGCAGCTCGATCCGTGTCGGCGGGCACGGGTGCCGGCCGCTGTCGTGCAGGCCCTCGAGCACCGCCTCGCGGGCCGCCGCCTGCCGTCCGGCGAGCCAGCCGGCGAACTGCGCGAGCATCCGCTGCGACGCGAAGAGCAGGGCCTCGGCGTGCTCGACCTGCGCGAGCAGCTCGAGCGACAGCGCGAAGCGCTCGGGCGCCTCGAACCAGCGGCGGGGCTCGGCGCGTCGGCCGAGCGCGGCGTCGACCTCGTCGAGCAGCGCCGGGCCCCAGCGGCGCGCGAGCCCCGCGCGCGGCAGTCGGGCAAGGTCGGCGAAGCGGCGCACGCCGATCGCGGCGAGCGCCTCGACATGCGGCGCGGCCGTACCGACCCGCTCGACCGGCAGCGGCCCGAGCTCGGCCGCAAGCCGCGACTCGTGCTCGATCCGGGCACCGTCGTGTGTGTGCGCGAGCATCCGCGCGGCCGCGGCGGTCGGGGCCGACGCGAGCCGCGCACGAAAGCCCAGCGCCGTCAGCCCGTCGCGGATCCGCGCCTCGAGCCGGTCGAGTCCGCCGAACAGCCGCAGGCTCGCCTCGACCTCGAGCAGCACGTCCTCGGGTGGCTCGAGGCTCACGCCCGGCGTGAACTGCAGCAGCCAGCCCGCGACCTGCTCAAGCGCGTCGGCATCGGCGCGCGCGTCGTGCTCGACGATCCGCAGCCCGGCCGACAGCGCGAGCGCGGTCGCGCGGCGTACGCCCGGCCGCACGCCGAGCGCCTGCGCGGCCTCGTTCGCCTGCAGCACCTGCAGCCGGTCGCAGACCGCGAGCGGCTGCGTGTCGGGCCAGGCGCGGCCCGCGCGGTCGAGCGCGAGCCGGTGACAGTGCACGGCGATCCACCGCATGGGGACGGGACGCGTCAGTGGCGGACGGGTCCGGGCCCGGGCGCGGGCGGCTCGGCGTCGGCCGGCAGCAGCACGTGCGCGGTGCCGAAGCCGGCGCGCGGGTCGTCGGCGTCGGTGGCGGTTGCCGTGGCGGCATCGAGTCCGTCGGCCGCCGCAGGGGCGTCGAGCCCGTCGGCGGCGGGTGCGCGCCGCGGCGTCGCCGGACCGCGCGGGCCGGGCGCGATGGCCGGCACCGCGGGCGCCGCCGGCCGGCCGGGGCGCGAGGTGGCGGGCGGCTGCGGCAGCTCGAGCAGCAGTGGCTGCGCGAGCACCGGCCCGCGCCGCTTGAGCAGCTGCACCGACAGCCGCTGGCCGGGGCGCGGCAGCAGCAGCAGCCGCAGCGGCGACGGCGAGGACTCGAACTGCGCGGGCAGCTGCCGGAACAGGAAGACCGGCCCGCGCGTGCCCTGCGCGGCGAGCTGCATCCGCCGCAGGTGCTCGGGCCGCGTGCCCGGGTGCGGCAGCCACGCGAGCAGCGTGCCGAAGCTCGCGCTGCGCAGCGCCTGCTCGACCGCCCAGAGCCGGTCGGCAGCCTGCACGGCCTGCACGACGATCAGGTAGTCGAGGTCGATGCCGAAGGCCGCGAGGGCGGGCGCATAGGGCACATGCGGCGGCCCGAGCAGGATGGCGACCTTGCGCTCGCGGGTGAGCCGGCGCAGCACCGGCACCAGCAGCCGCAGCTCGCCCACGCCGGGCTCGCGGGCGATCAGCTCGGTGAGCATGCCGAGCGGCCAGCCGCCGCCGGGCAGCTGCGCGTCGAGCTCGGCGAAGGTGCTCGGCAGCGCGGCGACGCCGCCGTCAGCGATCCGGTCGGCGAACCAGACCCCCGCGGGCAGCGGCGCCGGGGACTCCGGGGGCGGTGGGGCCATGGCGTGCGGTCGGCCAGGGCAGGGCGATCACAGCGACTTGCCGCTTCGGATCAGCCCGACGCCGATCCCCTCGAGCGCGAAGTCGTCGGTGCGCGCGTCGACGACGATGGGCTCGAAGTCCGGGTTCTCGGGCAGCAGCTCGATCGTGTGGCCGCGCCGGCGCAGCCGCTTGACGGTGACGCCGCCGTCGACGCGCGCGACGACGATCTGGCCGTTGCGGGCCTCGCTCGCCTGGCGGACCGCGAGCAGGTCTCCGTCGAGGATGCCGGCGTCGCGCATGCTCATGCCGCGGACCTTCAGCAGGTAGTCGGGCTTCTCGGCGAACAGGCCGGGGTCGAGCGCGTAGCTCGACTCGATGTGCTCCTGCGACAGCATCGGGCTGCCGGCGGCCACGCGGCCCACCAGCGGCAGGCTGAGCGCGATCTGCACCGCGCTGGCGGCCATCCCGCGCTCGGCGTCCGCGTCCAGGCCGGGCAGCAGCTTCAGCCGGATCCCGCGCGAGGCGCCCGAGGTCAGCTCGAGCACGCCCTTGCGCGCGAGCGCCTTCAGGTGCTCCTCGGCGGCGTTGGGCGAGCGGAAGCCGAGCTTGGCGGCGATCTCGGCGCGCGTGGGCGGGAAGCCGGTGTCGGCGATGTGCTGACGGATGAGTCCGAGGATTTCCTGCTGTCGGGCGGTGAGATCACGCATGGCGGAGCGTCTCGGAGGGGGGCGGTCAGACCGCGAAGCCTGTATTTTTATCCAGTCCGCGACGCTTGACAAGCGCTGGACAGAGGCTTTCCGGGCGGTCCCCGTTTCGAGCCCGATTCCCATCGTTCGTGTCGGAAAGGTCATCGACGGGTGAGCAATTGGTGATAGCCTGCCTGTAGCGAGTGAGATTTACGCTCTGCGCTAATACGAATTGTCTAGTGCACGTGCTCCGTGCCTGTGGCAAAGTCGCCTTTGCGCATGGCCCTTGCTTGCGTCGAATCGTGTTCGATTGTCAAGGTCTTCCATCACCCCAGCCCGCCTCGATCGCACCGTGTTCGACTCTCGTTTCCCCACACATTCGGGCTGAGGCCACCGCACGAGACTTGCATTTCCCGGATCGCTGCGAGGGGGCCGGTGCCGTCATGGCCGGTTGCTGATGCTTCGCCTCGGAATGCAAAAAGACCCTTGATTTCGAGGTTACGCATGAGCACCAAGATCTACGTCGGCAACCTGCCCTGGCGCGCCACCGATGCCCAGCTCACCGAGATGTTCGCCGCCCACGGCGAGGTCATCGAGGCTCGCATCATCACCGACCGCGAGACCGGACGCTCGCGCGGCTTCGGCTTCGTCACCATGGCCAACAACGACGGCGCGCAGAACGCGATCCGGGCGCTGAACGGCAACTCGCTCGAAGGCCGCGCGCTGGTCGTCAACGAGGCCCGCGAGCAGCAGGGCGGCGGCGGCGGTGGCTTCCGCCGTTCGGGTGCCGGCGGCTACGGCGGCGGCGGTGGCGGGAACTACGGCGGCGGTGGTGGTGGCGGTTACGGTGGTGGCGGTGGTGGTGGCGGCGGCGGCGGCTTCGCCGGCCAGCGCCGTCCGCGCCAGTACTGAGCCCGGTCCGCGCCCGCACCCGCCGCGAGGCGGGCGCGCGCCGCGCGGACGCCTCCCTGCGAACGTGAAGACGGCCGCGCCGGCCATCGCCGGACGCGGCCGCCGTCGCTCGAGCGCTCAGCGCGCGGCGGCGAGCGCCGAGGTGTCGAGCGGGCAGCCGGTCTTCGCGACGATCTCGTCGACGGTGATGCCGGGCGCCAGTTCGCGCAGCGCGAGACCGGAGCCGGTCACCTCCATCACGCCGAGATCCGTGATGATCAGGTCGACCACGCCGACGCCGGTCAGCGGCAGGTTGCACGCGGGCAGGATCTTCAGGTCCTCGCCGCCGTCCTTGCGGCGCGCGACGTGCTCCATCAGCACGATCACGCGGCCGACCCCCGCCACCAGGTCCATCGCGCCGCCCATCCCCTTGATCATCTTGCCGGGGATCATCCAGTTCGCGAGGTCGCCCTTCTGGGAGACCTGCATCGCGCCCAGGATCGCGAGGTTGATCTTGCCGCCGCGGATCATCCCGAAGGAGTCCGCCGACGAGAAGATCGATGAGCCGGGCAGGGTGGTGACCGTCTGCTTGCCGGCGTTGATCAGGTCGGGGTCGACCTCGTCCTCGGTCGGGAACGGGCCGATGCCGAGCAGGCCGTTCTCGGACTGGAGCCAGACCTCCATGTCGGCCGGCACGTGGTTCGCCACCAGCGTCGGCAGGCCGATCCCGAGGTTCACGTAGAAGCCGTCACGCAGCTCGCGCGCGGCGCGCGCGGCCATCTCGTCGCGGGTCCAGGGCATTCGGTGCTCCTCGTCAGCGAGCCGGGCGCGTGGTGCGCTGCTCGATCCGTTTCTCGGGGGTCGGGTTGTGCACGATGCGGTGCACGAAGATGCCGGGCAGGTGGATCGCGTCCGGATCGAGTTCGCCGGTGGCGACGACCTGCTCGACCTCGGCCACGGTGATCTTTCCGGCCATCGCGACGTTCGGGTTGAAGTTGCGCGCGGTGCGTCGGAACACGAGGTTGCCGGCGCGGTCCGCCATCCAGGCCTTGACCAGCGAGACGTCGGGCACCAGCGCGCGCTCCATCACGTAGGTCTCGCCGTCGAAGGTCCGGGTCTCCTTGCCCTCGGCGACGATGGTGCCCACGCCGGTCTTCGTGAAGAAGGCGGGGATCCCGCAGCCGCCGGCGCGCAGCTTCTCGGCGAGCGTGCCCTGAGGCGTGAACTCGAGCTCGAGTTCGCCCGACAGGAACTGCCGCTCGAACTCCTTGTTCTCGCCCACGTAGCTGGCGATCATCTTGCGGACCTGACGCGTCGCGAGCAGCTGGCCGAGGCCGAAGCCGTCGACGCCCGCGTTGTTCGAGATGCAGGTCAGGCCCTTGACGCCGGTATCGCGCAGCGCGGCGATCAGCGCCTCCGGGATGCCGCACAGGCCGAAGCCGCCGACCGCGATCGTCTGCCCGTCGCGGACGATGTCGGCCAGCGCGGCGGCCGCGCTCGGGAACACTTTGCTCATCTGGAAGGGGTCCTTTCGGGCGGTCGGCGCAGCGGCCGTCGCCGGTCGGTGACGGAGGCGGACGCGCGCGCAGCGCGCTCCGGCCCGGGATGCTACCTCCGGATGACGCAGTGCATCAACCGGCGAAGGCCTGGATCCGGTCCGACTCCAGCACGCGCCGGCCGGGGGCGCCGCGCAGCCCCGCGTCGAGCATGCAGCGCGCCACCGCATCGGCCGCCACCGGGCGCCAGCGTGCCGGGATCAGGCGCGCGAGCGGCCGTGACAGCACGAGCGACAGCCGCTCGGCGGGGCGCCGCTCGACACGCTCGCCGTCGAGCAGCGAGGGGCGCAGGATCGTCAGCGACGGGAAGTCGATCGCCGCGAGCGCGGCCTCGGTCTCGCCCTTCACCCGGTTGTAGAAGATCCGCGAGCCGGCGTCGGCGCCGAGCGCCGAGATCGCCACGCAGCGGCTCGCGCCGGCCCGGCGGGCGAGCCGCGCGATGCCCACCGTCGCATCGAAGTCCACGCGGCGGAAGGCCTCCTGCGAGCCGGCCGCGCGGATCGTCGTGCCGAGGCAGAGGTAGACGTCGTCGACGGCGGGCAGCGGCGCGCCGCGGCCGGGCGAGGCGAGGTCGCCGACGACATGCTCGACGAGCCGCTCGCCGCTGCCGGCAGGCCGCATCGCATCGGGCAGCGCGCGTCGGCCGATCGCATGGACCCTGGCATAGGCCGGCTCGGCGACCAGTCGCGCGAGCAGGCGCGAGCCGACGAGGCCGGTGGCCCCCGCGATCAGCGCGACGCGGCGGGCACCGGCCACGGCCGTCACATCCCCGGGTAGTTCGGGCCGCCGCCGCCCTCGGGAACGACCCAGACGATGTTCTGGGTCGGGTCCTTGATGTCGCAGGTCTTGCAGTGCACGCAGTTCTGCGCGTTGATCTGCAGGCGGTCGGCGCCGTCGTCGTCCTTGACGTACTCGTAGACCCCGGCCGGGCAGTAGCGCTGCTCGGGGCCCGCGTAGGTCGCGAGGTTGACGTTCACCGGGACCGTCGTGTCCTTCAGCGTCAGGTGGATCGGCTGGTTCTCCTCGTGGTTGGTGTTCGAGATGAACACCGACGAGAGCCGGTCGAAGGTGAGCTTGCCGTCGGGCTTCGGATAGACGATCGGCTGGAAGGCCGAGGCGGGCTTGAGACACTCGTGGTCGGCATGCGTGTGGTGCAGCGTCCAGGGCACCTTGCCGCCGAGCACCACCTGCTCGATGCCGACGCCGATCGTGCCGACCACCAGCCCCTTGCTCATCCACTGCTTGAAGTTGCGGGCCTGCCAGAGCTCGTCGTAGAGCCACGACGCGCGGAAGGCCTGCGGATAGGCGACGAGCTCGTCGGCGCTGCGGCCGGCGGCGATCGCCTCGAACGCGGCCTCGGCCGCGAGCATGCCGGTCTTGATCGCGGCGTGGCTGCCCTTGATCCGCGACGCGTTCAGGAAGCCCGCGTCGCAGCCGATCAGCGCGCCGCCGGGGAACACGGTCTTGGGCAGCGACATGATGCCGCCCGCGGTGATCGCGCGGGCGCCGTAGGACAGGCGCTTGCCGCCCTCGAAGGTGCCGCGGATCGCGGGATGCGTCTTGTAGCGCTGGAATTCCTCGTAGGGCGACAGCCAGGGATTCTGGTAGGCGAGACCGACCACGAAGCCCACGGCCACCTTGTTGTCGCCGAAGTGGTAGAGGAAAGAGCCACCGTAGGTCGCGTTGTCGAGCGGCCAGCCGGCGGTGTGCACGACGAGGCCCTTGCGGTGCTTCGACGGCTCGATTTCCCACAGCTCCTTGATGCCGATGCCGTAGCTCTGCGGGTCGCTGTCCCTGTCGAGCGCGTAGCGGGCGATCAGCTGCTTGCCGAGGTGCCCGCGCGAGCCCTCGGCGAACAGCGTGTACTTCGCGAGCAGCTCCATGCCGGGCTGGAACGCATCGGTGGGCTGGCCGTCGCGGCCCACGCCCATGTTGCCGGTGGCCACGCCGCGGACCGCGCCGTCGGCCGTGTAGAGGATCTCGGCCGCCGCGAAGCCCGGGTAGACGTCGACGCCGAGCGCCTCGGCCTGCTGGCCGAGCCAGCGCACGACTGCACCGAGGCTGACGATGTAGTTGCCGTGGTTCTTCAGCCCCGCGGGGATCGCCCACTGCGGCGTCGCGTAGGCCTTGGTCCCGGTGAGGAACAGCACCTCGTCGTGGGTGACCTCGGTCTCGAGCGGCGCGCCCTGCGCCTTCCAGTCGGGGATCAGCTCGTTCAGCGCGCGCGGGTCCATCACCGCGCCGGACAGCGTGTGCGCACCGATCTCGGAGCCCTTGTCGATCACGCACACCGCGAGCTCGGCGCCGCGCTCGGTCGCCAGCTGCTTCAGCCTGATCGCCGCCGCGAGCCCCGCCGGCCCGCCGCCGACGATCAGCACGTCGAACTCCATCGATTCGCGTTCCACGTCCATGTCCCCGCCCGGTGTCGAACGCGCGATTCTCGCCCGAGCCCCCTCGCCGGCGCAAACCGAGGGTCTGGAGGGGCGCCTCGAAAGCCGGTCGCGCGGGCACGGCCGTGCGCCCGCCGGCGCCGGTCAGTCGACCGGCATCTCGCGCTGCAGCCGGATCCGAACCGCGCGCATCGCCCACCAGACCGCGGCGACGATCGGCACCGCGACGACGCCGGCCGCAAGCTCGGGGTCGATGGGCGCGCCGGCCTTCGCCACGGCCTTGAACACGTGGCCGGCGAGGCCGACCGCGTAGTACGAGATCGCCGCCACCGAGAGGCCCTCGACGGTCTGCTGCAGGTGCAGCTGCAGCTTGGCGCGCCGGTTCATCGCCTCGAGCAGCGCCTGGTTCTGCCGCTCCCGCTCGATCTCGACCCGCGTGCGCAGCAGGCCGCTCGCTCGGGCGATCCGCTCGGAGACGGAGGCGAGCCGCGCCGCCACCGCGTCGCAGGTGGCCATCGCGGGCTCGAAGCGGCGTACCAGGAAGTCGGTGGGGGTCTGCAGGCCCTGCAGCCGCGTCTCGCGCAGCTCCTCGCCGCGCTGGCGGACCAGCGCGCGGTACGCGCGGGCCGCGCCGAAGCGGAAGGCGGCGGCGGTGGCGAGCTGCTCCTGCAGGGCGGACAGGCGCGTCACCTCGTGCAGCATCTCGGGCTCCTCGTCGGCCGGCGCGACGTCGAGCCGCGCGACCAGGCCGGAGAGCCGCCGCTCGATCGCGTCGAGCTCGCCGCCGATCCGGCGCGCCTCGGGGAAGGCGAGCATCGCCATCATCCGGTAGCACTCGAGCTCGATGATCCGCTGCACCGCGCGACCGAGCTGCGAGGACGATGCGGTCGCGTCGGCGACGAGGAAGCGGCCGAAGCCGCGCTCGTCGAGGCGGAAGCT
This sequence comes from Pseudomonadota bacterium, assembly GCA_046046245.1. GTDB lineage: Bacteria > Pseudomonadota > Gammaproteobacteria > Burkholderiales > Burkholderiaceae_E > UBA4615. Next base: position 76,428 of record JBJOKE010000020.1, read on the forward strand.
CGAGAACAGCGAGGCCTGCCCGTCGGAGATCTTCGCGCCGACGAAGTTCGGCGAGCCGAGCATCGCCGCGACCGACTTCTCGTCGATCCGGGTCTCGCCGGCGCGGACCACCGCGATCCTCAACGCGGCGATCATCTCGCCGTCGGCCGACTGCAGCAGGTCGGCGAGCACGATGTCGCCCGGGTGGCGGGTGAACGGGTCGTCGGCATCGACGCCGGCCGAGTAGACGGTGTAGTCGTCGAACTCGCCGTGCCGCTCCCACTTCAGCCGCAGCGGGCCGAGGTCCGCCTCGAAGTGGCTCTGTCCGGCCAGCGGCGGCTCCACCGCGTGCCGCTCGCACCAGTCGACGAGCGAGGGCGGCACCGGGCGCGGCATCCGCTCCTTCTGCAGCAGGGAGATGTGCGCGATCGAGTGCGGCGCCTTGACGGCGGGTCGCGGGCGCGTGTGGATCTCGTCGTGCAGGACCGTTCGCATCGGATGCGGGGTCATGGGAGCCGTCCGTGAAGGGGAGGGCCGACATGATGGACGAGCGCGGCCGGCACGGCCGATTCGACCCACCCGCGCGCTGGGCCTCCGTCGATTGGTATAATCGCCATTTCCCGTTGGCCGCCATGACCAAATTCGTCTTCGTCACCGGCGGGGTGGTGTCTTCCCTGGGGAAGGGCATCGCCGCCGCGTCGATGGCCGCGCTGCTGGAGTCGCGCGGCCTGCGCGTCACCCTCCTGAAGCTCGATCCCTACATCAACGTCGACCCCGGCACGATGAGCCCCTTCCAGCACGGGGAGGTGTTCGTGACCGAGGATGGCGCCGAGACCGACCTCGACCTGGGGCACTACGAGCGCTTCGTCACCGCGAAGATGCGGCGCTCGAACAACTTCACGACCGGTCAGATCTACGACTCGGTGATCCGCAAGGAGCGCCGCGGCGAGTATCTCGGCCGGACCGTGCAGGTCATCCCGCACATCACGAACGAGATCCGCGCGTTCATCGAGCGCGGAGCCGGCGTCGGCACGCCCGAGGCCGCCCAGGTCGCGATCGTCGAGGTGGGCGGCACGGTCGGCGACATCGAGTCGCTGCCCTTCCTCGAGGCCGCGCGCCAGATGAGCCTGAAGCTCGGCCGTGGCAACGCCTGCTTCGTCCACCTGACGCTGGTGCCGTTCATCCCGTCGGCGGGCGAGCTGAAGACCAAGCCCACCCAGCACTCGGTGCAGAAGCTGCGCGAGATCGGCATCCAGGCCGACCTGCTGCTGTGCCGCGCGGACCGCCGGATCCCGGACGACGAGCGCGCGAAGATCTCGCTGTTCTCGAACGTTCCGCTCGATTCGGTGATCTCGGTCTGGGACGCGGACTCGATCTACAAGATTCCCCGGATGCTGCACGAGCAGCAGGTCGACGACCTGCTCTGCGAGGTGCTGCGCATCGACGCGAAGCCGGCCGACCTGGCGGTCTGGGACCGGCTGGTCGACCGGCAGGCGCATCCGAAGCGCACGGTGCGGATCGCGATGGTCGGCAAGTACGTCGACCTCACCGAGTCGTACAAGTCGCTGACCGAGGCGCTGACCCACGCCGGCATCCACACCGAGAGCAAGGTCGCGATCGAGTACATCGACTCCGAGGCGATCGAGCGCGAGGGCATCGCGAGCCTGGAGGGCTTCGACGCCATCCTCGTGCCGGGCGGCTTCGGCAAGCGCGGTGTCGAGGGCAAGATCAAGGCGATCCGCTACGCCCGCGAGCATGGCGTGCCCTACCTCGGCATCTGCCTGGGCATGCAGCTGGCGGTGATCGAGTTCGCCCGCGACGTCTGCGGGCTCGAGGGGGCGAACAGCACCGAGTTCGACGCCGGCGCGCCGCACCCCGTGGTCGGCCTGATCACCGAGTGGCTGGACCGCGAGGGCCGCGTCGAGAAGCGCGACGCGGGCTCCGACCTCGGCGGCACGATGCGCCTGGGCGCGCAGCGCTGCCCGGTGCTGCCGGGCACGCTCGCCGCGGGCATCTACGGCGAGTCCGTCAACGAGCGGCACCGCCACCGCTACGAGGTCAACAACCACTACGTGCCGCAGCTCGAGGCCGCCGGCCTGAGGGTCTCGGCACGCACGCCCGCCGAGGGCCTGACCGAGATCGCCGAGCTGCCGCAGACCGGCCGGCACGCGCATCCGTGGTTCGTCGGCGTGCAGTTCCACCCCGAGTTCACCTCGACCCCGCGCGACGGGCATCCGCTGTTCCGCGCCTACGTCGAGGCCGCGATCGCCTACGCCGAGCGGCGCGGCGGTGCGCGGCAGGCAGCCTGAGGAGCCCGCGATGAAGCTGTGCGGGTACGAGGTCGGGCTGGATCGGCCGCTGTTCCTGATCGCCGGGCCCTGCGCGATCGAGTCGCGCGAGCTCGCGATCGAGACCGCCGGGCAGCTGAAGGCGATCGCCGCGTCGCTGCGGGTGCCGTTCATCTACAAGTCGTCCTTCGACAAGGCGAACCGCTCGTCCGGCAGGTCCTTCCGCGGCCCGGGGATCGACGAGGGCCTGCGGATCCTCGACGACGTGAAGACCCAGCTCGGCGTTCCGGTGCTGACCGACGTCCACGACATCGACCAGGTCGAGCCGGTGGCCGCGGTGGTCGACGTGCTGCAGACGCCCGCCTTCCTGTGCCGGCAGACGGACTTCATCCGCGCGGTGGCCGCGACCGGCAAGCCCTGCAACATCAAGAAGGGCCAGTTCCTCGCGCCGCACGACATGAAGAACGTCGCCGACAAGGCCCGCGAGGCCGCGATCGAGGCCGGCCACGACGGCGACTCGATCATGGTCTGCGAGCGGGGCGTCTCCTTCGGCTACAACAACCTGGTCTCGGACATGCGCTCGCTCGCGATCATGCGCGAGACCGGTTGCCCGGTGGTCTTCGACGCGACCCACTCGGTGCAGCTGCCGGGCGGGCAGGGCACGAGCTCCGGAGGCCAGCGCGAGTTCGTGCCGGTGCTGGCGCGTGCGGCGGTGGCCGTGGGCGTGGCGGGGCTCTTCATGGAGACCCACCCGGATCCGGCGAAGGCGCTGTCCGACGGCCCGAACGCCTGGCCGCTGCCGAGGCTGGCCGAGCTGCTGGCCACCCTGGTCGAGCTCGACGCCCTGGTCAAGCGCACGGGTTTCGCCGAGCAGTCCCTCGCCGGCTGAGCGCAGGCACCCGCCCCCTCGCGGAAGGATCGACGACGATGCCCTGTGCCTACGTGATCGCCGACGTCGAGGTCTCCGACCCCGGGCGCTACGCGGGCTACACGGCGCTGTCGCCGGGCGCGATCGCCGCGGCCGGCGGCGAGTTCGTCGTCCGAGGCGGTCGGCACGAGACGCTCGAGGGCGATTGGCGGCCCGGCCGCGTCGTGGTCGTGAAGTTTCCGAGCCTCGACGCCGCCCGCGCCTTCTACGATTCGGCGCTCTACGTCGAGGCGCGCGCGAAGCGGGCCGGCGCCACGAGCAAGTTCAATCTCATCATCGTCGAGGGAGTCTGAGCACACATGAGCACGATCGTGGACATCATCGGCCGCGAGGTCATCGACTCGCGCGGCAACCCCACCGTCGAGTGCGACGTCCTGCTCGAGTCGGGCACGATGGGGCGCGCTGCGGTGCCGTCGGGCGCGTCCACCGGCTCGCGCGAGGCGATCGAGTTGCGCGACGGCGACAAGAGCCGGTACCTCGGCAAGGGCGTGCTGCGCGCGGTGGAGAACATCAACACCGAGATCTCCGAGGCCATCATGGGCCTCGACGCGACCGAGCAGGCCTACATCGACAAGACGCTGATCGAGCTGGACGGCACCGACAACAAGGCGCGCCTCGGCGCGAACGCGACGCTCGCGGTCTCGATGGCGGTGGCCAAGGCCGCGGCCGAGGAGTCGGGCCTGCCGCTGTACCGCTACTTCGGCGGATCGGGCGCGATGGCGCTCCCGGTGCCGATGATGAACGTCATCAACGGCGGCGCGCACGCGAACAACAACCTCGACCTGCAGGAGTTCATGATCATCCCCGTGGGGGCGCCGAGCTTCCGCGAGGCGATCCGCTACGGCGCCGAGGTCTTCCACGCGCTGAAGAAGATCATCCACGACCGCGGCATGAGCACCGCGGTGGGTGACGAGGGCGGCTTCGCCCCCAGCGTCGCGAACCACGAGGCGGCGATCCAGCTGATCCTCGAGGCGATCGACCGTGCCGGCTACCAGGCGGGCTCGCAGATCGCGCTGGGCCTGGACTGCGCGGCCTCGGAGTTCTTCAGGGACGGCAGGTACCACCTCGAAGGCGAGGGCCTGGTGCTGACCCCCACCGACTTCACGAACCTGCTGTCGACCTGGTGCGACAAGTACCCGATCGTCTCGATCGAGGACGCGATGGCCGAGAACGACTGGGACGGCTGGCGGATCCTCACCGACGCGCTCGGCGACCGGGTGCAGCTGGTCGGCGACGACCTGTTCGTCACCAACACGCGGATCCTGCGCGAGGGCATCGAGGCCGGGATCGCGAACTCGATCCTCATCAAGATCAACCAGATCGGCACGCTGACCGAGACCTTCGCGGCGATCGAGCTGGCCAAGCGCAACAACTACACCGCGGTGGTCTCCCACCGCTCGGGCGAGACCGAGGACACGACGATCGCCGACATCGCGGTGGCCACGAACGCGCTGCAGATCAAGACCGGCTCGCTGTCGCGCAGCGACCGGATCGCGAAGTACAACCAGCTGCTGCGCATCGAGGAGGACCTCGGCGACGTCGCGCAGTACCCGGGCCGCTCGGCCTTCTACAACCTCCTGTAACATCTGCCCATGCGGCTGTTCTTCCTTGCGCTCGTCGGCCTGCTCGCGCTGATCCAGTACCCGTTGTGGCTGGGCAAGGGCGGCTGGCTGCGGGTCTGGGAGCTCGACCGGCAGCTCCTCGCTCAGCACCAGACGAACGCGAGGATGCTCGAGCGCAACCGCGCGCTCGAGGGCGAGGTCCGCGACCTGAAGCAGGGCACGGTCGCGATCGAGGAGCGGGCGCGCTACGAGCTCGGGATGATGAAGCCCGACGAGATCTTCGTGCAGATCGCCGAGCCCGGCACGTCCGCGCCGGGCGGCGGCGCGGTGGCCGGTCTCAGTGCCGTGCCCTCGAGCCCGGTGCGGTCGGCGCGCTGAGGAAGAGCTCCGCGCCGTCCACGGCGTCGAACTCGTAGGGCGAGTTGCAGAACTCGCAGCGCACGCCCACCGAGCCCTGCTCGAGCAGGATCGACTCGATCTCCTCGCGCCCCAGCATCCGCAGCATCGCCGCCACCTTGTCGCGCGAGCAGGTGCAGGCGAAGCGCGGCGTGCGCGAGTCGAACGCGGTCAGCGCCTCCTGCCAGAACAGCCGGCGCAGCACGGTCGCCGAGGGCAGCGCGAGCAGCTCGTCGCGGGTCAGGGTGTCGGCGAGGCGCTGCATGCGGTTCCAGCCGTCGCCGTCCTCGTCGGTGCTGTCCGCGGGAGGTGCCGGCGCCCGCGCCACGGATGGCGCCTGCGTCCCCTCGTCGGCCGGGCCGGGCGTCCAGCCCGGCGCCAGGCGCGCCGCGTGGCCGCCCTCGTCGGGCAGTCGCTGCAGCAGCAGGCCGGTGGCCCGCGCGTCGTCGGCGGCCAGCCAGAGCCGTGTGGGCACCTGCTCGGATCGAGCCATGTAGCGTTCCAGCACTTCGGCGACGCTGCGGCCCTCGAAGGGGACGATGCCCTGGTAGGGCTGGCGGTTGGGCGAGTCGGTCCTCGGGTCGAGCGTGACCACGAAGCGGCCGCGACCGTGGGCGTTGACCAGGGTCGCGAGGTCGGCCTCCTCGGGGCAGGTGGCGCCCTCGCGCAGCTTCGCGGTCGCGCGGAACGTGCCGTCGGCCTCGCACTCGACGACCAGCAGCGCGACCGGACCGTCGCCGTGGATCTGCAGGATCAGCGCGCCATCGAACTTCAGCGAGGCCGACAGCAGCAGGCCCGCCGCGCAGAGCTCGCCGAGCCGGTCGCGGACCGAGCGCGGGAACGCGTGGCGGTCGGCGACCTCGCGCCAGGACGCGTCGAGCGAGACCGCCTCGCCGCGCACGGGCGCGCCGCTCAGCATGAAGCGGCTCAACGTGTCGGCGCCCTCGGCGGGCGGGACGCGGGACTCGCTCATCCGTCGATCCGCACGAGCTGGCTGCGGAAGGCGGCCGCGCGCGCGACGTAGCTCTCGGCGCCGGCGCGGATCCGCGCGACGTCCGCGTCGGTGAGCTCGCGCACGACCTTGCCGGGGCTGCCGAGCACGACGCTGCGGTCGGGGATGACCTTGCCCTCGGAGACCAGCGCACCCGCGCCGATCAGGCACTCGCGGCCGATCCTCGCGCCGTTCATCACGACGGCCTGGATGCCGACGAGGCTGCCGTCGCCGATCGTGCAGCCGTGCAGCATCGCCTGGTGGCCGATGGTCACGCCGCGCCCCACCGTCAACGGGAAGCCCATGTCGGTGTGCAGCACCGCGTTCTCCTGGACGTTGCTGCCCTCGCCGATGACGATCGGCTCGTTGTCGCCGCGCAGGACCGCGCCGAACCAGATGCCGACGCCGTCGGCGAGCTCGATGCGGCCGAGCACGTGGGCGCCCGGCGCGATCCAGGCGGTCGGGGCGAGGACCGGTCGGCGGTCGCCGATCGAATAGATGGCCATGGATGTCCCTGTAGACTGTCGAGATCGCCCGCGGGGCGCGGCGGCACGGCCCGCGAGGCGCGGGCCCGGCGCGCCCGGGGTCTCACCGAGTGTACCGCGCCGTGCCCGACGATCCGTCCGCCGCCGTCCCCCGTCCCGACCCCGATCCCCGCGCCGCATCCTGCCGCGAACTGCGCGCGGCGGCCCGCGCGGCATGGGCCGTGGCCGATCCGCGCGGCAAGGCAGCCGCGGCCGCGGCCATCGGCGAGGTGGTGGTCGCGGGCAGGCTCGAGGCCGACCCGGACGCCTGCTTCGACGACGCGCCGCGGCCCGGCCGCCCCGAGCGGCCGCGGCTCGTCCACCCGCGCGACGTGCCGCAGCGCGGCGTCGGCTCGGATGCCGGACGCGCGGCGCTGCTGCACGCGATCGCGCACATCGAGTTCAATGCGATCGACCTCGCGCTCGACGCGGTCTGGCGCTTCGGCGGCCTGCCCGCGGACTGGTACCGCGACTGGGCGCGGGTCGCGGCCGAGGAGGCGCTGCACTTCGGGCTGCTCGCCGACGAGCTCGAACGCCGCGGCCACGCGTACGGCGACTTCGACGCGCACGACGGTCTCTGGGAGATGGCGATGAAGACGCGCGCCGACCCGCTGCCCCGGATGGCGCTGGTGCCGCGGCTGATGGAAGCGCGCGGCCTGGACGTCACGCCGCAGATTCGCGAGCGGCTGCTGGCCGCGGGCGACACGCGCGGTGCCGCGATCCTGACCCGCATCCTCGACGACGAGGTGGGGCACGTCGCGATCGGCAACCGCTGGTACGCGAGCCTGTGCGAGCGTGCAGGACTCGATCCGCTCGAGGCCTGGGACGGCCTCGCCGACGCGCACGGCGCCGGACGTCCGCGGCCGCCGTTCAACCGCGACGCGCGGCTGCGTGCGGGCTTCACCGAGCCGGAGCTCGCGCGGTGGGCGTGAGCGCGCGCCCGGCGCGGCGCCGCTGGCTGGCCGGTGCGCTCGGCGCCGCGGCGGCCGGCTGCGTCGGCACCCCGGTCGTCCCGCAGCCCGACGGCAAGCGCACGACCCCGCGTACGCCGGTGGGCGGTGCGCCGGCGGTCCTGGTGCCCGGTGGCGGGATCGCGGTGGTCGCGCCCGGCGGCAGCGATCCGGCGCTCGCGCCCGAGTGGCGCGGCGACCTCGATCCCTTCGCGCTCGGCGTGGCCAGCGGCATGCCGCGCCCCGACGGCGCGGTCCTCTGGACGCGGCTCGCACCGCGGCCGCTCGAGGACGGCGGCGGTGTCGACCCCACGCCGGTCCGGGTGCGCTGGGAGGTCCTCGACGAGGAGGGCGCACGGGTGCTCGTCGCCGGCACCGCGGTCGCCGAGCCGGACTGGGGGCACTCGGTCCGCGTCGAGCTCGTCGGGCTGCAGCCGGGCCGCTCGTACCGCTATCGCTTCGCGTCCGGCGCCGCGACCAGCGCCATCGGTCGATTCAGGACCGCGCCGGCGCCCGGCACCGGAGACCGGCTGCGGCTGGTGTTCGCGTCATGCCAGCAGTTCGAGCAGGGCTGGTACGCGGCCTGGAGACACGCCGCGGCGGAATCGCCCGACCTCGTCGCCTTCCTCGGCGACTACGTCTACGAGTCGTCGTGGGGCCGCCGGCACGTCCGCCGACACGACCCCGGCGTGCCGCGCACGCTCGACGCCTACCGGCGCCGGCACGCGCTCTACCGCGGCGACGCGGACCTGCGCGCCGCGCACGCGGCCTGCGCGTGGGTGGTGACCTGGGACGATCACGAGCTGGAGAACGACTACGCCGACGACCGCTCCGAGCGCGGCGAGCCGCGCGAGGCCTTCCTCGCGAGGCGGGCCGCCGCCTACCGCGCCTACTTCGAGCACATGGCGCTGCCATGGTCTTCGGCACCGCGCGGCCCGTCGATGCAGCTGTACGGCCATGTCGACTGGGGCTCGGTCGCGCGGATCCACGTGCTCGACGACCGTCAGTACCGTACGCCGCAGGCCTGCTCGGCGCCGGGGCGAGCGGGCTCGCGCACCGTCGGGCCGGACTGCGCCGAGCGGCTCGATCCGGCGCGCACGATGCTGGGTGCCGAGCAGGAGGCCTGGCTCGCGCGTTCGCTGCAGGGCTCGCGGGCGCGCGCGAACGTGATCGCGCAGCAGACCCTGGTCGGTCGCTGCGACCGGCGCCCCGGCCCCGAGGAGGCCTGGTGGACCGACGGCTGGGACGGCTATCCCGCCGCGCGACGCCGGATGCTCGAGGCGGTCCGCACGAGCGGCGCCCGCGACCCGATCGCGCTCGGCGGCGACGTGCACGCGTTCTTCGCGGGCGAGCTGCACGAGGACTTCGAGCGGCCCGCGGCGCGGCCGGCGATGACCGAGTTCGTCGGCGGCTCGATCACCTCGCAGGGCCCGTCGCAGGCCCAGGTCGATGCGCTGGTCGGCGAGAATCCGAACCTGCGCTGGGCGGCCGGCGGCGCCAATGGCTACGGCGTGCTCGAACTCGGCCCGCGCGGCGCGGCGGTGACGCTGCGCGCGGTCGACACGGTCGCCGATCCGCGCAGCGGCGTGCGCACGCTGCGCCGCTTCGAGGTGCCCGCAGGCACGGGCCGGATCGAGGGCTGAGCCGCGATGCGGCTGCTCGTCGTCGAGGACGACGCGATGCTCGGCGACGCGATGGCCGCGGGCTTGCGCGCCGACGGCTTCGCGGTCGACCGCGCGGCCGACGCCCGCACGGCCGACACCGCGCTGCGTACCCAGCCCTACGACCTGGTGCTGCTCGACCTCGGCCTGCCCGGCGGCGACGGCCTGGACCTGCTGCGGGCGCTGCGCATGCGCGGCGACGACGTGCCGGTGCTGGTGGCGACCGCGCGCGACGCGCTCGCGTCGCGGGTCGCCGGCCTCGACGCCGGCGCCGACGACTACCTGGTCAAGCCCTTCGAGCTCGAGGAGCTCGCCGCGCGGATCCGCGCGGTGCTGAGGCGGCGGTCGGGTCGGGGCTCGCCGCTGCTGCGCGCCGGGGCGCTGACGCTCGATCCCGCGACCCGCGAGGTCCGGCGCGACGGCGAGCCGGTGCCGCTGTCGGCACGCGAGTACGCGCTGCTGCGCGCGCTGATGGACCGGCCGGGGGCGGTGCTGTCGCGCGCGCAGCTCGAGGAGAAGCTCTACGGCTGGAACGACGCCCCGGGCAGCAACGCGGTCGAGGTCCACCTGCATGCGCTGCGCCGCAAGCTCGGCGCGGCGGCGGTCCGCAACGTCCGTGGCGTGGGCTGGACCATGGCGGGCGACGCATGAGCTCGCTGCGTCGCCGGCTGCTCGTCTGGATCGGCGCGGGGCTCGCGGTCGGGCTGGCGGCGGCGGCCGTGGTGGTCGGCCTGCGCTCGCGCGAGTCGACCGGCGAGCTGCTCGACTACCAGATGGCGCGGATCGCGAGCGCCGTGCCGCCGCGCGCGCTCGGTCCGATGCCGCCGCCGCGCCTCGACGGCCTCGAGGTGGACCGCGACGTGGTGATCCAGATCTGGGACGCGTCGGGCCTGCGCATCTACGCGTCGCACGCGCATCCGACGCTGCCCGGGCTCGCGGCGCCCGGCTTCTCGGACGTCCCGGGGCCCGGACCCGGCGGCGGCTGGCGGGTCTACGCCGTGCCGGTCGCCGGCAGCGTCGTGCAGGTCGCGCAGCCGCTCGCCGCGCGCGACGCGCTCGCATGGCGGACGGCGCTCGGCACGGTCGCGCCGATGCTCGCGCTGTTCCCGCTGCTCGGCCTGCTGCTGTGGGTGGGGCTCGGACGCGGCCTCGCGCCCTTGCGCCGGCTGGCCGGAGAGGCCGGCGCACGCGGCGCCGACGCGCTCGCGCCCTTCGACGCCCACGGCCTCGACGACGAGCTGCGGCCGCTGGTGCGTGCGCTCAACGGCCTGCTCGCGCGGCTGGGCGACGCGATCGACGCGCAGCGCGGCTTCGTCGCCGATGCGGCGCACGCGCTGCGCACGCCGCTCGCCGCGCTGACGCTGCAGGCCTCGCTCGCGGAGCGCGCGACCGACGAGACGGCGCGTGCCGCAGCGCTCGACGAGCTGCGCCGCGGCCTGCGCCGCGCGAACCGCCTGGTCGAGCAGCTGCTGACGCTCGCGCGCCAGGAGCCCGGCGGGCCGCCGCCGCGCGACGAGCCGCTCGATCTGGCCGCCGTGGCCCGCGCGGCGGTGGCCGACGGCGCATCCGCGGCGGCCGCGCGCGGCGTCGACCTCGGCCTCGCGCGGGCCGAGCCCTTCGCGCTCGTCGGCGACGCCGACGCGCTCCGGATCCTGGTCGACAACCTCGTCGACAACGCGGTGCGGCACGCGCCGCCGGGCACGGCGGTCGACGTCTCGGTCACCGCGGACGGCCGGCTCTCGGTGGCCGACCGCGGGCCGGGCCTGCCACCCGACGAGCTCGACGCGGTCTTCGAGCGCTTCCGGCGCGGGCGCGACGCGACCGGTGCGGGCAGCGGCCTGGGCCTCGCGATCGTCCGGCGCATCGCCGAGCGTCACGGTGCGCGGGCCACGCTCTCGAACCGGGACGGGGGCGGCCTCGACGCGTGCGTCGCATTCGGGGCGGGGGCGCGCCGAGCACGCGCCGCCGCGTCCCCGACGGGCACGGGACCGGCTTAAGTCCGGCTTAAGTCTCGCCGCTCATCCTGCGCGACATCCGGGGCGTCGTGCCCCGGCCCTCGCAGAAGGAGCCGTCATGACCCGTCTTCCGTTCGCGCGCGGCGCGCTCGCCGCCGCCGTCGTCGCTGCGCTCGTCGCCGCCGGGGCACATGTCGCGCCGGGGCTCTCGAGCCCGGCGCTCGCCGCCGCGCCCGCCGCTGCCGCCGTCGCGCCCGCCGTCGCGCCCGCCGTCGCGCCGCCCGCCGGACTCGCCGTGCCCGCCACGCCCGCCGCCCACGGCGGCGTCGACTTCTCCGCGATCGTCGAGCGCTACGGGCCGGCGGTGGTCAACGTCTCGGTCACCGGCCGCGGCGCGCAGCGCGGCGGCCCGGGTGCGGACGGGGCCGACGAGGCCCTGCGCGAGTTCCTGCGCCGCTTCGGCCCGGGCGTGCCGGTCCCGCCGCAGCGCCCCGACGCGCAGGCGCCGGCCCGCGGCCTGGGCTCGGGCTTCATCGTCGCCGCCGACGGCCTGATCCTCACCAACGCGCACGTCGTCGACGGCGCCGAGGAGATCGTCGTGCGCCTGAACGACCGGCGCGAGTTCCGCGCGAAGCTCGTCGGCGCCGACCCGCAGACCGACGTCGCCGTGCTGCGGATCGACGCGAAGGGCCTGCCCACGGTGAAGCTCGGCGATCCGTCGAGGGTGAAGGTCGGCGAGCCGGTGCTCGCGATCGGCTCGCCCTACGGCTTCGAGAACACCGTGACCGCCGGCATCGTCAGCGCGAAATCGCGCAGCCTGCCCGACGACACCTACGTGCCCTTCCTGCAGACCGACGTCGCGGTGAACCCGGGGAACTCGGGCGGGCCGCTGTTCGACGCGCGTGGCGAGGTGATCGGCATCAACGCGCAGATCTACTCGCGCACCGGCGGCTTCCAGGGCCTGTCGTTCGCGATTCCGATCGACGTCGCATCGCGGGTGCAGGCGCAGCTGGTGGCGACCGGCCGCGTCGAGCGCGGCCGCTTCGGCGTGTCGATCCAGGAACTCGACCAGACGCTGGCGCGCGCCTTCGGCCTCGACGCGCCGCGCGGTGCGCTGGTCACCGGGGTCGAGCCCGGCAGCCCGGCCGCGGTTGCGGGCCTGCAGGCGGGCGACGTGATCGTCGCGCTCGACGGACGCCCGATCGACCGCTCGGCCGAGCTGCCGGCGCGTGTGGCCGAGATGAAGCCCGGCCAGAAGGCGACGCTCGAGGTGCTGCGCGAGCGTTCGACGAAGACGCTGCCGATCGTCACCGGCGCGTTCTCGCCGCAGAGGGCCGCGAAGGCGGCCGATACCGACGCGTCGGCCGTTCCGCAGCCGGCGGCGCGGCTGGGCCTCGCGGTCCGCGAGCTGCGCGCCGGCGAGGCCGGCCCGGGCACGCCGGCGGGGCTGCTGGTGGAGGCGGCCGGCGGGCCGGCCGCGCAGGCGGGTATCCGCCCCGGCGACCGGATCCTGTCGGTCAACGGGCAACCGGTGTCGAGCGCGGCGCAGCTGCGCGATCGGGTGAAGGCCGCCGGCGACGAGGTCGCGCTGCTGATCCAGCGCGAGACCGCGCGGGTCTTCGTGCCGCTGCGGCTGTCCTGAGCGATCGCGGCCGCGCCCCATCCGTCGGAATCCCTCTTCCGCCCGAAGGGCCGGCGAGGGCGCGGCGCCAGCCCCCGTATAATCAAGGGCTTGGCGCGACGCACCCCATGACCGAGCCCTATCGACCTCGACGCACCGCGCGTTCCGCCTTCACCGACGCGCGCGGCCTGCGACACCACGTCCGCTGCTGGGGTGACCCGGCCGCGCCGCCGCTGGTCATGGTCCACGGCTGGATGGACGTCTCGGCCTCGTTCCAGTTCGTCGTCGACTGCCTCGCGCGCGACCGTCACGTGATCGCCCCCGACTGGCGCGGCTTCGGCCTCACGCAGTCGCCTCCGGTCGACGCCTACTGGTTTCCCGACTACCTCGGCGATCTCGACGCGCTGCTCGATGCCTGGGCTCCGGACGGTCCGGTCGACCTCGTCGGCCACAGCATGGGCGGCAATGTCGCCACGATCTATGCGGGCGTTCGCCCGCAGCGCGTTCGCCGGCTCGTGAACCTCGAGGGTTTCGGCATGCGGCCGGCCGACGCGTCGAAGGCGCCCGACCGGCTGCGCGAGTGGCTCGACGAGCTGAAGGCGCCGGCTCGGATGCGCGACTACGACTCGCAGGACGCGGTCGCGCGCCGGCTCGTGCAGACCAACCCGAGATTGCCGCTCGACAAGGCGCTCTGGCTCGCGGGCCACTGGTCCGCGCCGAACGCGGGCGGCCGTTTCGACGTGCTCGGCGATCCCGCCCACAAGCGCGTCAACCCGTACCTGTACCGCGTCGACGAGATCGTCGCGACCTGGCGTCGGATCGAGGCGCCGGTGCTGCTGGTGGCCGCGACCGAACGCGACGACTGGCACGCCTTCGTCGAGTCGGACGAATACCGCGAGCGGCTCCGCGCGATCCGGCGGCTCGAGCGCGCGACCGTCGAGCGGGCTGGGCACATGCTTCACCACGACCGGCCCGAGCGGGTCGCGTCGCTGATCGAGGAGTTCGTCGATGCTTGATCGGCTCCCCCGCAGCCACCGCATCAACGCGGACCTGCACTGCCATTCGGTGGTCTCCGACGGCACGCTGTCGCCGGTCGACCTGGTCGAGCGCGCCCACCGCAACGGCGTCGAGATCCTCGCGCTGACCGACCACGACGAGGTCGGCGGGCTGGCCGACGCGCAGGGACGCGCCGAGGCGCTCGGGCTCGCCTTCGTGCCGGGCGTCGAGGTCTCGGTCACCTGGGGCGGCGAGACCATCCATGTCGTCGGCCTGCGGATCGACTTCACCGATCGCGGGCTGGTCGCCGGCCTCGAGCGCACGCGCAGCGGCCGCGACGGCCGCGCGCAGGAGATCGCCGACCAGCTCGCCGCCGTCGGCATTCCCGACGCCTACGAGGGCGCACTGCAGTACGCCGGCAATCCGGAGCTGATCTCGCGCAGCCACTTCGCGCGCTACATCGTCGAGACCGGCGCCTGCGCGGACGTCCACGAGGTCTTCCGGCGCTTCCTCGTCGAAGGCAAGCCGGGCTTCGTGCCTCACCGCTGGGCGACGCTGCCCGAGGCGGTCGGCTGGATCCGCGCGGCCGGCGGCACGGCGGTGATGGCGCACCCGGGCCGCTACCGGCTCTCGGACCTGTGCATGCAGGCGATGCTCGGCGAGTTCCGCGACGCCGGCGGCGCGGCGATCGAGGTGGTGAGCGGCAGCCACACGCCCGACCAGTACGGCGAATGGGCCGAGGTCGCGCAGCGCCTCGGGCTGCATGCCTCGCGCGGCTCGGACTTCCACGGCCCCGGCGAGAGTCGCCACGACCTCGGCTCGATGCCGCCGCTGCCGAAGCAGCTGCGCCCGGTCTGGGCCGACTGGCCGGAGGCGCAGGCGCTGGAGGGCCGGTGACCCAGCGCTTCGAGGTCCATCCGACGCATCCCCAGGCGCGGCTGCTGAAGCAGGCCGCGACGGTGCTCGGCGAGGGCGGACTGCTCGCCGTGCCCACCGACGCCTGCTACGTGCTCGCCTGTCGCCTCGACGACAAGGCTGCGGTCGACCGGCTGCGCGCGCTGCGCGGCATCGACGACCGGCACCTGCTGACGCTGCTGTGCCGCGACCTGAAGGAACTGGCGACCTACGCCCAGGTCGACAACCGCCAGTACCGGTTCCTGCGCGACTGGACCCCCGGTGCCTACACCTTCATCCTGCCCGCGACCAAGGAGGTGCCGCGCCGCCTCTGGCATCCGTCGCGCAAGACCGTCGGGCTGCGCGTCCCCGACCATCCGGTGGTCGCGGGCCTGCTCGCCGAGCATGGCGCGCCGGTGCTGTCGACCAGCCTGATCCTGCCCGGCGACGAGGAGCCGATCACCGATCCCGACGAAGCGACCGCCCGGCTCGCCCGGCGCGTGGACGTGGTGATCGACGCGGGGGCGCAGGGCTTCGAGCCGACGACGGTCATCGACATGACCGGCGACGAGCCGCAGGTGACCCGCATCGGACGCGGGCCGATCGACCGCATGACGGCGGGCTGAACCCGCGCCGGAACGGGCGCCACAGGCCGCGCCGACGCGTCCGGAGCGCTCCGGGACGCACCGGGGCCGCTGCTACAATCGCCCGTCTATGGCTACCGACCGCGTCCTCTCCGGCATGCGCCCCACGGGCGCGCTGCACCTCGGCCACTACCACGGCGCGCTGAAGAACTGG
This sequence comes from Pseudomonadota bacterium, assembly GCA_046046245.1. GTDB lineage: Bacteria > Pseudomonadota > Gammaproteobacteria > Burkholderiales > Burkholderiaceae_E > UBA4615. The sequence goes on from JBJOKE010000020.1 coordinate 91,971, forward strand.
GTCCGGCTGCAGCAGCAGCACGACTGCTTCTTCTTCGTCGCCGACTGGCACGCGCTCACCACCCACTACGACTCGCCCGAGGTCATCGGGAACAACGTCTGGGAGATGGTGATCGACTGGCTGGCCGCCGGCATCGATCCGGCGAAGTCGACGCTGTTCATCCAGTCGCGGCTGCCGCAGCACGCCGAGCTGCACCTCGCGCTGTCGATGGTCACGCCGCTCGGCTGGCTCGAGCGGGTGCCGACCTACAAGGACCAGCAGGAGAAGCTGTCCGACAAGGACCTGACCACCTACGGCTTCCTCGGCTACCCGCTGCTGCAGTCGGCCGACATCCTGATGTACAGGGCCGCGTGGGTGCCGGTGGGCGAGGACCAGGTCCCGCACGTCGAGCTGACCCGCGAGGTCGCGCGCCGCTTCAACCACCTGTTCGGTCGCGAGCCCGGCTTCGAGGAGAAGGCGGCCGCTGCGAAGAAGAAGCTCGGCGGCAAGCGCGGCCAGGCCTACGACGACTACCGGACCGCCTACCAGGAGCGTGGCGACGCCCAGGCGCTCGAGGGCGCCCGCTCGCTGGTCGCCGGTACGCAGAGCCTGTCGGACGACGACCGCGCACGCCTGCTCGGCTGGCTCGAGGGCGGCCGTCGCCGCATCCTCGTCGAGCCGCAGGCGCTGCTCACCGAGACCTCGAAGGTGCCGGGTCTCGACGGCGCGAAGATGTCGAAGAGCTACGGCAACGCGGTCGCGATGCGCGAGGACCCGGCCTCGGTCACGAAGAAGCTGCGGCAGATGCCGACCGACCCGGCCCGCGTGCGCCGCACCGATCCGGGCAACCCCGACAACTGCCCGGTCTGGCAGCTGCACCAGGTCTACTCGAACGCCGAGGTCAAGGCCTGGGCGGACCGGGGCTGCCGCAGCGCGGGCATCGGCTGCCTCGACTGCAAGCAGCCGGTGATCGACGCGATCGTCGCCGAACAGGCGGTGTTCATCGAGCGGGCCCAGCCCTACGTCGAGGACCCGCGCCGGCTGCGCGACATCATGGACGCGGGCTGCGAGCGCGCCCGCGCGGTGGCGTCCGAGACGATGAAGGACGTGAAGGACGCGATGGGGCTGGGCTTCGCCTGAGCCCCGGGGCGTGCCGCTCCGCGCCTCGACCGATCACTCGCAGCGGAAGCCGAGCGTGTACTCGTAGCCCGGGGCGAGCACGCTCTTGACCACGCCGCCCGCGACGGCCGTGCCGAAGCCGGCCGAGCGGGTGCCGCTGTTGTTGCCGAACACGCCCACCGCGCTGCCGGCGCCCATCGCGACGTTCGAGGCGGCCTGCATCGCGAGATAGGTCGACTCGGGCATCGAGCCGACGTAGCGGGTCTCCTCGTTGGCCACCACCGGCCGCTTCTGGTGGACGTCCCAGCAGAAGTCGCGCGCCTGGGCGAAGGCCGGCTGGAAGTGGCCGTCCTTGCGGTCGGCAGTGAACACGGTGCGGTGATTGCCGTCCGAGGCCGGCCGCACGTCGGGGTAATAGGGCGCGCGCTGCGTCGCGCAGCCGGCGGCGAGGAGCGTGATCAGGAGAGCGGCGGGGGCGAGGCGGGTCATGGTCGTGTCCGGCGTCGTGGATCGGGATCGATCCCGGTGAAGGGGGGGCGGTCCTGCGCCGTTCGGGCATCCGGCCCGTCGGCGGTCCGCGGCCCGGCGATCTTCCGCCGCGGCGCGCGTTTCGATTGAACGACGGCCGAAGGCGCGGTGTTGACGACTTCCGTCACGGCCGGACGGCAGGAGCGGTCGCGCGGCGGCTTCCAGGCATCGATCGTCACCGTCGTTACGATCGGTCACCGGCGTCGAGGTCGGTCAGCGCAGCGGCACGGGCGGACCGGTCGCCCGGCCGGGTGCCACCAGGTGCATCTGCCGCAGCTGCGGCAGCGACTCGAGGAAGTCGCGAAGCTGGGACAGCGGCAGCGGGTCGCTGATGAAGGCGCCCTGCATCATGTCGCAGTCGAACGAGCGCAGCGCGCGCATCTCGGCCGAGGTCTCGACCCCTTCGGCCATCGCCTGCAGCCCGAGCTTGCCGGCCAGCGTGGTGATCGCCTGGATGATCGCCGCGTTGCCGCGGTCCTCGGGCAGGCCGCGGATGAAGGTCCGGTCGATCTTCAGGCCGTCGACCGGCAGGTTCTTCAGGTACGACAGCGACGCGTAGCCGGTCCCGAAGTTGTCGATGATCACCTTGATGCCGAGCCGGCGCAGCTCGGCGAGCAGCGCGACCGTCTTGTCGCTGTTGTCGATCAGCGCGTTCTCGGTCAGCTCCAGCCGCAGCAGGCTCGGCGGCACGTTGCGCTCGGCGAGCAGGGCGTTGAGCTGCGCGAGGAAGCCGTCCTCGGCCAGCTGGCGCGGCGAGATGTTCACCGAGATCGCGACGTCCTGGTAGCGGTCGACGCCGAGCTCCACGCGGTCGTCGAGTGCGCGCCGGATCGCCCACAGCCCGATCTCCCGGACGAGGTTGCTCTGTTCGGCCGCCGGCAGGAACTTCTCGGGCAGCAGCAGCCCGCGGATCGGGTGCCGCCAGCGCATCAGCGCCTCGATGCCGACGATCCGCCGCTCGCCGACCGCGAGCACCGGCTGGTAGTAGAGGTCGACCTCGCCGCGCTGCAGCGCGAGCGGGAACTCGGCGCCGAGCTGCAGCTGGTCGCTGCGCTCGTCGGACAGGTCGCCGGCGAAGAATCGGACGTCGTTGCGGCCCTCCGACTTCACGCGGTACATCGCGCTGTCGGCGCACTTGATCAGCAGGTGCGCGTCGCGCCCGTCCTCGGGCGAGACCGCGACGCCGATCGAGGCGGAGAGGAAGTAGGCGCGGTTCATCAGCACGAAGGGCTTCTCGATCGCGGCAAGCACCTTGCGAGCGATCCGCTCGATCTCCGTGCGGTCCTCCAGGTCGAGCAGCAGCAGGATGAACTCGTCGCCGCCGATGCGGCCCGCGACGTCGCCCGGACGGATCGATTCCCGGAAGCGCCGTGCCACCTCGATCAGCACCTGGTCGCCCACCGAATGGCCCAGCGTGTCGTTGATCAGCTTGTAGCGGTCGAGGTCCACGTACAGCACCGCGGCGGCGCGCTCGTGCTTGAGCGCCTCCTCGAGCTGGTGGGTCAGGTAGACGCGGTTCGGCAGCCCGGTCAGCGCGTCGTGCAGCGACGCATGCATCAGCCGCTTCTCGGCCTGCTTGCGCTGCAGGTACAGCGACATCGTCCGCGACAGGATCTCGGCCAGCTGCGCGAGCAGGCCCTCGGCGCGGAAGCCGGTGGTGCCGAAGCACAGCAGCGCCGACAGCACGTTGTGCTGCTCGTCCATGATGGGCGCGAGGAACGCGGCGTTGAGGCCCAGCTGCGGCGCCTGGTAGCGCAGCGCGAACGCCGGCTCGGCGCGGAGGTCGTGCAGCCAGATCGCCTGGCCGCTCGCCCAGGCGCGACCCTCGACGCTGTCGGTGCTGATCGGCAGCTGCGCCGGGAGCTCGGCGAGCATCCGCGTCAGGGCGGGCGAGCCCCAGCGCTCGCGCACGGTCAGCGCGCGCGTGCCCGGGATCTGCACGAGGTGCGCGCCGCCCGCCCAGCCCATCAGCCCGCACAGGGTGATGATCAGCGCGGTGATCACCCGCTCGGGCTCGGTCTGCTCGCGCATGATCGAGGCCATCTCGCTCTCGAGCTGCAGCAGCAGCTGCTGCTGGCGCTCGCGCGTGACCGCGCGGCCGACGCCGCGATAGCCCTTGAAGCGGCCGTTCTCGTCGAAGATCGGTCGCCCGGAGAGCGACACCAGGTGCAGCGCGTCCTGCGGGTCGATCATCCCGAATTCGAAGCCGTCGAACGGACGGGTGGCGGCGAGGTCGGCGCGATGGCGATCCCAGTCGGCCTTCGGGAAGTCGCTGATCCGCGCCGCCCAGCGGGGCTTGCCGACACCGGCCTTGACCCAGTCGCCGCCCAGTGCGGCGACGACGCTGTCGGACACGAAGGACAGTCGGTGCTCGGTGTCCGTCTCCCAGACCCAGTCCGCCGAGAGCTGGGTGAGGTCGCGGAACTTCGCCTCGCTCGTGGCGAGCTGCTGCGACATCGCCCGCATCGCGCTGATGTCCTGCACGATGCCCTCGAGCCGCACGGTCCGGCCGTGCCGGTCGGTCGCCGCGCGCGCGACGCTGCGCACCCAGACCTGCTCGCTGCCCTTCTTCGTGTAGCGGAATTCGATCCGCACTTCGCGGCCGTGCTTGATCGCGCGGCGATGGGCCTGCTGCCAGCGGGTCTGGTCGTCGGCGTGCACGCAGATGAAGAAGGCCTTGGGCGACGGCGGCGGCTGCGCCGGGTCGATGCCGAAGACGCGATAGGTGCCGTCGCTCCAGTAGTAGCGGTCCTCGTCGATGTCGTAGACCCAGGAGCCGAGCACCGCCAGGCTCTCGGCGACGCCATACTGACCCTGCAGCTCGGTGAGCCGACGCACGATCCGCTGCTCCACGGTGAGCCGCTCGGCGACGTGGAGCAGCAGGAAGGCGATCACGCCGAAGGCGATCAGGGCGACGGGCAGCGCGAAGGCGGACGCCGGCCCGAGGGTGTCGGGCGCGAGCTTCGCGCCGAGGTGGAGCGCGACCGCGAGGGCGAGCGTGACCCCGACGACGACCCAGCCTCGGCGGTGGGTCCGCGCATGTCCGTAGAATCTGGTCAGAACTTCAGGCTTCACCGACCGTCGCCGCCCATCCGGCGCCCGCTCCCAATCCGTGCAGCATCGACACGATGACCGTGCCCGTCGTTCCCGCAGCAGTGCCCGTTCCTGCCTCGCCGCACGCGGCCTCGGCGCCGCCGTCCGCGTTCCTCGTCCGCTGGCTCGCCCGGGTCCGTTCCGGCGGCCGGCTGCTCGACTTCGCCAGCGGCGCGGGCCGCCACGCGCGCCTGGCCCGGGAGGCGGGCCTGAGGGTGCTCGCGGTCGACCGCGATCCGGTCGCGCTGGCGTCGTTGCAGGGTACGGGCATCGAGACGAGGCAGGAAGACCTGGAGCACGGGCGGTGGTCGTTCGGCGCCGAGCGGTTCGATGCCGTGCTGGTGGCGAACTACCTGTTCAGGCCGCGTCTCGACCTGCTCGCGCCGCTGCTCGCGCCGGGCGGATTATGGCTGTACGAGACCTTCGCCGTGGGCAACGCCCGATACGGGCGGCCGTCGCGGCCGGACTTCCTGCTGCGTCCGGGCGAGCTCGCGCATGCCGCGGAGCGCGCCGGCCTGCACCTGCTCGCCTACGAGGACGGATTCGTCGGGTCGCCGCGCCCGGCGCGGGTGCAGCGCGCGGTGGCGGTCCGCCCGCCGTTCGACCCCGAGACCCTGCCGCTCGACTGACGGGCGCGGTCGGCGCTGCGATAGAATCGCGTTTTTCGTCTGGCCACACTCACCATGATCCAAGGCAGCATCGTCGCCATCGTCACGCCGATGCACGAGGACGGCAGCCTCGACCTGGACCGCTATCGCGCGCTGATCGATTGGCACGTCGCGAGCGGTACCGCCGCGATCGTGGCGGTCGGCACGACCGGCGAGTCGCCGACGGTCGACGTCGAGGAGCACGCCACGCTGATCCGCGTGGCCGTCGAGCACGCGAAGGGCCGCGTCCCCGTCATCGCCGGCACCGGCGGCAATTCCACCCGCGAGGCGGTGGAACTCACCCGCGAGGCCGCGAAGGTCGGCGCCGCGGCGTCGCTCCAGGTCGTGCCGTACTACAACAAGCCCGGCCAGGACGGCCTGTACCGGCATTTCCGGACCGTGGCCGAGTCGGTCGACCTGCCGGTGATCCTCTACAACGTCCCCGGACGCACGGTCGCGGACCTGCACAACGACACCATCCTGCGGCTCGCCCAGGTGCCCGGCGTCGTCGGCCTGAAGGACGCGACCGGAGACATGCCGCGTGCCTCGGACCTGCTCGCGCGCGCGCCGGCTGGCTTCGCGGTGTACAGCGGCAACGACGACTCCGCCCTCGCGCTGATGCTGCTCGGCGGCCACGGCGTGATCTCCGTGACCGCGAACGTGGCGCCGAAGGAGATGGCGCAGCTGTGCGCGGCCGCGCTCGCCGGCGACCTGAAGAGCGCCCGCGCGATCAACAACCGCCTGTTGCCGCTGCACTTCCGGCTGTTCGTCGAGGCGAACCCGATCCCGGTCAAGTGGGCGCTGCAGCGGATGGGGCGCATCGCGGGCGGCATCCGCCTGCCGATGACGCCGCTCGATGCGAAGCACCAGCCGACCGTCGAGGCTGCGCTGCGCGACGCGGGAGTGCTCGCGTGAGGGCGGTGCTGCGCCGGTCGGCGCGCGCCGGGCTCGTCGCCTGCTTCGCGGCGGCGCTCGCCGGCTGCTCGCTCTCCGGGGCCCTGCGCGACGCGACGGCCGTCGACTACAAGAGCGCCACCAAGGGGCCGCCGCTCGACGTGCCACCCGACCTCGTCAAGCCCCGCGGCGACGATCGCTTCGCGATCCCCGAGCGGCCGGCGACGGGCACCACCTTCTCGGACTTCAGCCGCGATCGCGGCACGGAGCGCGCCCAGTCGGCGAGCGGTCCGGCGGTGCTCGCCCAGCCGCAGGGGGCGCGGATCGAGCGCCAGGGCACGCAGCGCTGGCTGGTGGTCGACATGGCACCGGAGAAGGTCTGGCCGGTGGTCCGCGACTTCTGGGTGGAGGCCGGCTTCGCGCTGCGCGTCGAGTCGCCCGAGACCGGGATCATGGAGACCGACTGGGCCGAGAAGCGGGCCCGCGTGCCGGACTCCTGGGTCCGCAACCAGTTGTCCCGCGCGTTGAACAGCCTCTACTCGACGGCCGAGCGCGACAAGTTCCGCACGCGGCTCGAGACCGACGGCGCACGGACCGAGGTGTTCGTGAGCCATCGCGGCATGGTCGAGGAATTCGCGGGTCCGCAGAAGGATTCGACGGTCTGGGTGCCGCGCAGCTCCGACCCCGAGCTCGAGGCGGAGTTCCTTCGCCGCCTGATGCTGCGTCTCGGCGGTCCGGCCGGCGCGCAGCAGCTCGCCTCCGTGTCGTCGGCCGCCGGCGGCGCGGTGACGCCGCCCCCCGACCGCGCCCGCATCGTCGAGGCCGACGGTCGGCCGCAACTGCAGCTGCAGGACGGCTTCGATCGGTCGTGGCGCCAGGTGGGCCTCGCGCTCGACCGCGGGGGCTTCACCGTCGAGGACCGCGATCGCTCGAAGGGAACGTTCTTCGTCCGCTATGTCGATCCCGAGCAGGAGGCCAAGGCGCGCGGCATGCTCGATCGCGTGTTCGGCACCGGTCCGAAGAAGGACCTGACCGGCAAGCGATACCGGATCGTGCTGGCCGAGGCCGCACCGGGCGGCACGCGCGTGGGTGTCCTGGGCGAGGACGGCACGCCGCCGTCGGCCGACGCCGACAGGCGGATCGCGTCGAACATCGTCTCGCTGCTGCGCGACCAGCTCCGCTGAGGCCCGGGGGCAGGTGCGGTTCGCGAGCCTGGGCAGCGGCAGCGAGGGAAACGGTCTGCTCGTCGAGACCGGCGGCAGTGCGGCCGGAGGACGGCCGTTCCGCGTGCTGGTCGACTGCGGCTTCGGCCTGAAGGAGGCCGAGCGGCGCCTCGAGCGGCTGGGCTGCGCGCCGGCCGCGCTCGACGGCATCCTCGTCACGCACGAGCACGGCGACCACGTCGGCGGCGTGTTCCGTCTCGCACGCGCGCACCGCATCCCCGTCTATCTCACCTACGGCACGCTGCGCGCGACGCCGCAGGCCGCCGGCTGCGAGGACCGGGTCCGGGTCATCGACTCGCATCGGCCGTTCGAGTTCGGCGGCTTCCGCATCGAGCCGTTCCCGGTGCCGCACGACGCCCGCGAGCCGGTGCAGTACGTGATCGACGACGGGGACGGGCGGCTCGGCGTGCTGACCGACATCGGCCACCCCACGCCCCATCTGACACTCGCGCTCTCCCGGCTGACCGCACTGGTGCTCGAGACGAACCACGATGCCGGCCTGCTCGCCGACAGCGACTATCCGGTCTCGCTCAAGCGCCGCATCGCCGGCCGGTACGGCCACCTCGAGAATGCCGACTCGGCGCGGATCCTCGCGTCGCTCGACCGCAGTCGGCTGCGCCGCGTCGTCGCGGCCCACCTCTCGCGCCAGAACAACCGTGCGGACCTCGCGCGCGCCGCGCTCGCGCCGGTGCTCGGCTGGGACCCGGCCGAGGTGCTGGTCGCCGATCAGGACGACGGACTCGGCTGGACCGCGGGCTGAGCGCGCGTCCGGCCGGGCGGAGCCTGCGCATCACTGCGCGCAGGGTGTGCACGATGCGACACGCAGCAGCGCCCACTTCGAGACGAACCGGCCGCCGGGGCCGGTTCGGGACTCGCGGGGCCGTCCGCGGACGGCCGGCCGAGGGTCACTTCTTCGCGGCGTCCTTCGCGGCCTCGACGGCCTTGGCGGCCGCGTCCTTGGCGGCGTCGGCAGCCGTGCTCGCGGCGGCGGCGGCGCCGCTCGCGGCGTCCTTCGCGGCGTCCTTGGCGGCCTCGGTCGCGGCGGTGGCGGCGGCGCCCGCGGCGGTGGCGGCCGCGCCCGCTGCGGCGCCCGCGGCACCGGCGGCGTCCTTGGTGGCCTCGATGGCCTTGGCGGCGGCGTCCTTGGCCGCATCGGCGGCCTGCTGCGACGCGTCGGCCGGCGCCGCGGCGGGGGCCGGGGCGGCCGCGGGGGCGGGTGCCGGGGCGGCAGCGGGGGCCGGCGCGGGTGCGGGGGCTTGTTCCTTCTTGCCGCAGGCGGCGAGCGAGACGGCGATCAGGGTGGCGACGAGGAGGGTCTTCTTGTGCATGGCAGCGTTCCTGGCTGTGGATCGAAGGGGCGCGGATCGGAGCGTCGCGCGTGGGCGGGGCCGCACTAGGCCACGCGGGCCGCGTGGACGGGATCCGGACAACCCTCGATTCTAGCGTGGCGAGCGCGGGGACGGTGCGCAGGTGGCACCGTCGCGGTGCGGCCACCGACTCAGAGGCCGAGGGTGTGAGCCGGCAGGCAGGGCGTCGATTCGTCCCACAGCGCGTCCGCGCGCGCGGCGAGGGGCTCGACGGCGATGGGGTCCCCGAGGGACAGGCGACCCCGGAAGAAGTCCCGATGGGCGCGACGCACCGCATGGCAGCGGTCGCCGACCAGCAGTCCCTCGATCGCCGTGAGCGACGCCGGGGCCCGTCTGCAGTCGACGGCACCGGCGAAGCGCCGGCGCAGCGCCATGAACCGGACCGCGCGGCGCTCGAGCCAGTCGGGCTCGACGACCATCAGCCGCAGCCGTGCGTCGCGCTCGCCGAGCAGGAAGGCGGCGAGCCCTTCGGCGCCTGCCGGCGTGTCCAGCGGCCAGTCGGAGAAGTCGTGGTCGACCAGCACGAGCTCGCGTCGCGTGGCGGCGAGCGCGGCGAGCACCGCCTCGGTGAACTCGCCTCGGCTTCGGAACAGGACGGAGGACTCGGCGTGCATCGTGGGTTCAGGAAGACGCCGGCGCCGCGCCGATGCGCAGCCAGCCCGCGTCATGCCAGTCGCCGAGGATAGCGGCGAGGGCGGGAACCGCGAGCGCGCGGGCGCTCTCGGCGGCGGCCAGCACCCGCCGATCGGCGAGGCGGCGCAGCCATCGGCGCGCGGCGGCCGGTGCGTCGAACGCCTCGCCGTTGACGAAGACGGCGGTGCCGCGCCAGGCCATCCGCGTGCGCCGGTCCAGCCGCAGCCCGTCGCGGGTCGCGAGCTTCGCGAACCGCGCGGGCCCGAGCGGCGTCGGCGCGTCGAACCAGACGTTGGCCTTGGGCTCGGTCAGCCATCGGCCGACGAACCGATCGACCTCGGTCGCGCTCGGCCGCCAGTCGGCCGCCCAGCCCCGCAGCCGCTCGACGAGGTCCTCGGGCAGCCGCCCGGGCTCCGAGCCGGCGGGACGGCCGCGGTCCCCGAAGCGCGGGTCGGGTCCGCCCGGCGCGTCGGCTGCGGCCGCGAGGAAGGCCGACAGGAACTCGTGGCGAGACGGCGCGCGGAAGCCGATCGAGAAGGTCGTGCACTCGCCGACCGCGACGCCGTCGTGGCCCCAGCCCGGCGGCAGGTAGAGCATGTCGCCCGGCTCGAGCAACCACTCCTCGGTGGGCTCGAAGCGCGCCAGCAGCTTCAGCGGGACGCCCGGCACCCGCGTCGTGTCGCCCGGCGGCGCGATCCGCCAGCGGCGGCGGCCGTGCGCCTGCAGCAGGAACACGTCGTACTGGTCGACGTGCGGACCGACGCCGCCGCCGTCGGTCGCGAAGCTGATCATCAGGTCGTCGAGGCGGGCGTCGGGCACGAATCGGAAGCGCGACATCAGCGCGTGGACCGCGTCGTCGTGCAGGTCCACGCCCTGCACCAGCAGCGTCCAACCCGCACGTCGTCGCGACGGCAGCCGATCGAAGGGGCCGTGCTCGAGCTCGGGCCGGCCGGTGGCGGCGCCGATCACCAGCCGCGATTCCACGTCGTCGCGGGCGGCGAGCGCGAACAGCCCGGCAGGCTCGATCGGCGGCACGAAGCCGGGGAACGCGCCGCGCACGAGCAGCGGCGCGCGCTGCCAGTGACGCCGCATGAACTGGTGTACGCTCAGCCCGCCTAGCGAGTCGAGCAGGTCCATCGAGGCTGTCGTCATGCAGATCCGGGAAAACGTGTGGGTGACCGTCCGCTATCGCCTGTACGACTCGCAGGGCGAGGCCCTCGAGGAAGGCGAGCGCGAGTGGACCTACCTGCACGGCGGCTACGGTGCGGTGTTCCCGAAGGTCGAGGAGGCGCTCGCCGGCCGTGACGTCGGCTACGCGACCACGCTGTACCTCGAGCCCGAGGACACCTTCGGCGACTACGACGCGTCGTTGCTGCGAATCGCGCCGCGCGAGCGCTTCCCGGTCGAGCTCGAGGCCGGCATGACCTTCGAGAGCGTGCCCGGCGAGTCGCCGGACGGCGAACTGTACACCGTCACCGACTGGACCGACGACACCGTCGTACTCGACGGCAACCACCCGCTCGCCGGCATGGCGCTGCGTTTCGAACTGGAGATCGAGGACGTCCGCGAGGCCACCGACGAGGAGGTCGAGGCCGAGCGCGGCCGCGTGGCGCACTGACGCGGCGCGCGCCTCAGGCGCGCGGCAGCGGGTTGACCTCGCGGATCGCGATGCGGAAGCCCTGCGCGGTCTCGGGCGCGTGCTCGATGTGCACCCACTGCGAGGTGAACGGCCAGCCGAACGACTCGACGCGGGTCACGTGGCCGTACGGGCGGCCCGCCGCATCGCGCAGCGGACGGTCGACGCGGAAGCGGTGCGAGTCGCCGTGCAGCAGCAGGATCGGCCGCGGGAAGGCGTCGGCCGCCTGACGCAGGACCTCGATCCAGTCCCGGAAGCCCGAGCGCGGCGAGGGCTGCCAGTCCGGGTCGGCATGGAAGGCGATCGCGAGGGCCTCGGCGCGCTCGCGACGCGCGAGCTCGACGGTGTCGAGCACCCAGTCGCGATTCATGGCCGCGCGCGCGGCCCAGGCGGCCGTCGCCCCGGCGAAGCCCTTGCGGCCGTTGTCGCTGCCGACCACGTGCGCGGCGACGGAGCGCACGCCGCCCGCGCGCCAGCGGACGTTCTCGGGCTGGCCCGGCTGTCGCTCGAACGCAAGCGCGGTCACCGCGGCGGCGCCGGCCCGGCCGAGCGGCCCGGGGCGCGACCAGGCGCGGCGGCGCAGTGCGGCGAGGCGCTCCAGCGGCTCGTGCGGCGGCTCGCCCTTCAGGCAGTCGACCCACTCGTTGTCGCCGGGCAGCAGCACGAGCGGATGTGCGCTGCGCTCGAGCAGCCCGATGCGGCGCTCGAGCAGGGCGTCGTCGCAGGGCTCGCGGCTGGACTTCAGGTCGCCCACGTGAAGCACGAAATCGAGCGGCTCGGCGTCGGCCGAGGCGAGCATCGCGGCGAGCCGGGCCTCGTCCGCGGGGCTGTAGGGGAGGTCGCCGATCAGCGCGAAGGCGGCGGGGCCGCGCGCCGCGGCCCGGGCGACCGGTCCGCGCGAGGCGTCGGATCCGCGCCCCGCAAGCGGCCACGCGGCCGCGCCCGCCAGCGCGGCGCCGGTCCGCAGCGCGCGGCGCCGGCCTGCGCTCACCCGCCCGGCGCGCCGTCGAGCAGCGCGCGCAGCCGATAGAGCGCGTCGAGCGCCTGGCGCGGGTTCATCGCGTCCGGGTCCAGCGACGCGAGCGCCTCGACGACGCGGGCCGAGGTCGCGTCGGGCGCCGCGGCCGTGCCGGGCGCGTCGCCGTCGTCGTCGGCGGCGGACGCGCCGTCGATCCCGTCGGACAGCGCGAACAGGTCGAGCTGGTCGTCGTGCGCCCGCGCGCGGGCCTCGAGCCGGTCGAGCAGCGCGCCGGCCTTGCGGATCACCGGCGCGGGCAGGCCGGCGAGCCGCGCCACCTGCAGTCCGTACGAGCGGCTGGCCGGGCCCGGCCGGACCTCGTGCAGGAACACGATGCCGCCGTGGTGCTCGGCCGCCGCGAGATGCAGGTTCACCGCGGACGGCGAGGTGCGCGCGAGCTCGACCAGCTCGAAGTAGTGCGTCGCGAACAGCGTCATCGCGCGGTTGTGCTGCAGCAGCCGCTCGGCGATCGCGTGCGCCAGCGCCAGCCCGTCGAAGGTCGAGGTGCCGCGGCCGATCTCGTCCATCAGCACCAGCGACTGCGGGCCCGAGGCGGCGAGCACGGTCGCCGCCTCGGTCATCTCGACCATGAAGGTCGAGCGGCCGCCGGCGAGGTCGTCGGAGGCGCCGATCCGCGTGAAGATCCGGTCGACCGGGCCGATCTCGCAGGCCTCGGCGGGCACGAAGCTGCCCGCGTGCGCGAGCAGCGCGATCAGCGCCACCTGCCGCATGTAGGTCGACTTGCCCCCCATGTTCGGGCCGGTGACCAGCAGCAGCCGCCGCTCCGGCGTGATCGTGCAGTCGTTCGGCGTGAAGCGCTCCACGCCGGCCTCGACCACCGGGTGGCGCCCCGCGCGGATCTCGATCCCGGGGATCGGTCTCAGCCGCGGCCGCACCCAGCCGCCGTCGGCGGCGACCTCCGCGAAGGCCGCGAGCGCGTCGAGCTCGGCGATCGCCTGGCCGAGCCGCTGCAGCCCGTGCACCGAGGGCGCGAGCGCGGCGAGCAGCAGCTCCCAGAGCGCCTTCTCGCGCGCGAGCGCGCGCTCGCGCGCCGACAGCGCCTTGTCCTCGAAGGCCTTCAGCTCGGGCGTGATGTAGCGCTCGGCGTTCTTCAGCGTCTGGCGACGGCGGTATTCGGTCGGGACCTTGTCGGCCTGACCGTTCGTCACCTCGATGAAGAAGCCGTGCAGGCTGTTCTGGCCGACCCGCAGGTTCGCGATGCCGGTGCGCGCGCGCTCCTCCTGCTCGAAGCGCGCCAGGTACTCGTCGCAGTGGGCGTCGATGCCGCGCAGCTCGTCGAGCGTCGCGTCGTGACCGGCGCGGATCACGCCGCCGTCGCGAACCATCGCCGCGGGCTCGTCGAGCAGCGTCTCGGCGAGCAGCGCGGCCAGCGCCGGATCGACCGCAAGCGCTTCGCGGCAGCTGCCGAGCACCGGCGTCGGGGCAGTGCCCCGACCGTCGCCGGGCTCGAGCCGCTCGAGCAGCCGCGCGATCGGGCCGACGGCGCCGAGCGCGTCGCGCAGCGCGGCGAGTTCGCGGGGCCGCACGCTGCCCAGCGCGATCCGCGCGGCCAGACGCTCGAAGTCGACGCAGCGCGCGAGTTCGGCGCGCAGCGCCGTCCGCGGCTCGAGCAGCAGCTCGATCGCCTGGTGGCGGCGCCCGGACTCGCGCGGGTCGCGCAGCGGCTGCAGCAGCCAGCGGCGCATCAGTCGGCTGCCGGCCGCGGTCGCGCAGCGGTCCATGCGCGACAGCAGCGTCGGCGCGGCCTCGCCGCGCAGGGTCTCGACGATCTCGAGGTTGCGCCGCGCGACCGGGTCGAGCACCACCGCCTCGTCGCCGTGGAAGACCCGCAGCCGCTGCAGGTGCGACGGCGTGCGGCCCTGCGTGCGCGCGACGTAGTCGAGCAGCGCCCCGGCCGCGCCGAGCGAGGCGGGCAGGGCGTCGGCGTCGGAGCCGGCGAGCGATGCGACGCCCAGCGTCTCGGCGAGCGTGCGTCGTGCGCGCTCGGGGTCGAAGTGCCAGGCGGGGCTGATCGTGAACGGCACGCCCGGGGCGGCCCGCCGGGCCTCGTCGAGCGCGGCACGCGCGGGCGAGGGCGCGGCCGGCGCGCGGCCCGGCGAGAAGGCTGGCCCTTCGGGCAGCAGCAGCTCGGCGGGACGCAGGCGGTCGAGCTCGCCGGCGAGCTGCGCCGGGCCGATCTCGGCGAGCCAGCACTCGCCGCTCGCGACGATCATCCAGGCGAGCCCGAGCCGCCGGCCGCCGTCGGCCGCGTCGATCGCCAGCAGCGGGCGGTCCTCCCGGTCGGGCAGCAGCGACGCGTCGGTCAGCGTGCCCGGCGTCACCACCCGCATCACCTTGCGCTCGACCGGACCCTTCGAGGTGGCGGGATCGCCGATCTGCTCGCAGATCGCGACCGATTCGCCCTGCCGGACCAGGCGCGCGAGGTACTGCTCGACCGAGTGGAAGGGCACGCCCGCCATCGGGATCGGCTGGCCGTTCGAGGTGCCGCGCTTCGTCAGCGTGATGCCGAGCAGCCGCGAGGCCTTCTCGGCGTCCTGGTAGAACAGCTCGTAGAAGTCGCCCATCCGGTAGAACAGGAGCACCGACGGGTGCTCGGCCTTCAGGCGCAGGTACTGCGCCATGACGGGCGTATGGCCGGACAGGTCGGCGGGAGCGGCGGACGGCTGGGTCATTCGGGGGAGGACGGATCGCGCAGGGCGCGGCGGCGGCGCGCCAGCGGAGCCGAGAGCCTACAACAGGCGCGACGCGGGTCCGCGCCGGGCCTGCTGCCCGGCGCGGACGCCGGACGTCGTCGGTCGCGTCGATCCGTCCGCCGCGGTGTCGTCCGGATCGTCGATCCGCCCGTCGCGCCGCCCTCGGGGTCGGCCTTCAGCCGGCCTCGTGGCGCGCCGCGGCCATCCGGCAGGCGAGCGCGAACGCGTTCTTCATCGCGCCCGTGTGGGCGATGCCGCGGCCCGCGATGTCGTAGGCCGTGCCGTGCGCGGGCGTCGCGATCGGCATCGGCAGCCCGCCGGGCACGGTCACGCCGCGCTCGAAGCCCATGAGCTTCATCGCGATCTGCCCCTGGTCGTGGTACATGGTCAGCACGCCGTCGTAGCCCTGGCCGCCGGTGCGGGTGGCCCGCACGAAGGCGGTGTCGGCGGGGAAGGGGCCGTCGGCCGGAAAGCCGCGCGAGCGCGCGAGCTCCACGCCCGGGCCGATGGTGTCGATCTCCTCGCGGCCGAATGCCCCGTTGTCGCCGTTGTGCGGATTCAGCCCGCAGACCGCCAGGCGCGGCGTCGCGAGGCCGCTGCGCTGCAGCCCGGTGTAGAGCAGCTGCACGCCCTCGGCGACCTTGTCGACGGTGATCAGCCCGCTCACGTCCTTCAGCGGCACGTGCGAGGTCACGCGCGAGGTCCACAGTCCCTCCAGCACGTTGAACTCCACGCAGGGGCCGTGGAAGTCGAGCACCTCGCAGAAGAAGTGCAGCTCGTCCGGGTGGGCCATGCCGCCGGCGCGCAGCGCGGCCTTGTTCAGCGGCGCGAAGCAGATCGCATCGGCAGCGCCGTCCCGGCAGAGCTCGAGCGCGAAGCGCAGCGCGGCGAGCATCCAGGCACCGTTCCCGGCGCCGGCCACGCCGCGCTCGAAGCCCTCCGCCTGCGCGCCGGGCCAGTCGACGAAGGCGGGCACGTCGAGCGGTGTGCCGCGCAGCGCACGCGCGTCGCCGCCGCCGAACGCGAACGGGCGGCCGGTGACCTGCACCGCCTCGGCCATCACCGCGCGACCGGTGATCACCAGCACGTCGGCGGCGCGTGCGGTGGCCGGATCGGCGAGCAGCCTGGCCGACAGCTCGGGACCGATGCCGGCAGGGTCGCCGGTGAAGAGGGCGATGCGGGGCTTGGTGCTCATCGGAGGGGTCCTCGTGGAAGCGCGTCAGACGCCGTCGCCGGGCACGGCGACCGCCGACGACACGCGCGGCCAGGTGTTGGCCATGTGCGCCTGGAGCAGGGTGGCGAGGCGCTCGCCGTCGCGCGCGGCGAGCGCGTCGACGAAGGCGTCGTGCTCGCCCATCGCGGCCGCCCAGTTCTGCGGGCTGTGGTTGCCGATGTAGCGGATGCGGCGCATCCGCATCCGCAGCTGGCCGTGCAGCATCGACAGGGTGGGGCTGTGCGCGGCGCCGACGATCGCGTCGTGCACCTGCTGGTTCAACGCGAAGTACTCGGGCCGCTCGCGGCGCGCATAGTGCTCGCGCATCCGGCGGTGCATCGCGACGATCGATGCGATCTCGGCGTCGGCGGCCGCGACCGCCGCGAGCCGACCGGCATGGGCCTCGAGCAGGCCGGTCAGCGTCAGCATGTCCTGCGCGTCGCGCGGGGTGACGACCTTGACCACCGCACCTCGGCCGGCCTGCAGCGCCACCAGGCCCTCGCTCGCCAGCACCTTCAGCGCCTCGCGCAGCGGCGTGCGCGAGATGCCGAGCGAGCGGGCGACGTCGAGCTCGGGGATCCGCTCGCCGGCGGGCAGCCGGCCCTCGACGATCAGGTCGCGCAGCCGCGCGGTGACCTCGTCGTGCAGCGAGGGCCGAGCGATCGGCGCATCGGGCAGCGGCAGGTCGGCTTGACTCGGGGCAGGCACGAGAATACTGTAACTCCATAATTACGGAATACCAAGACGGAGACATCGCCCCGATGGCCGACCGCCCCGGCATGGCCGGCGGGTTCCCCTTCGTCGACGCCCACCAGCATTTCTGGGATCCGGCGACGAACTACCACCCGTGGCTGTGCGACGAGCCGCCGATCGCGTTCCGATACGGCGACTACCGTGCGATACGCCGGCCGTATCTGCCCGACGAGTACCTCGCCGGCGCACGGTCCGCGGGGCTCGAGGTGCTCGGCACCGTGTACGTCGAGACCGAGTGGGACCCCGATGACCCGGTCGGCGAGCTGCGCTGGGTCGACGCGCTGCGGCGGCGGACCGGGCTGCCCACCGTCGCGGTCGCCCAGGCCCGGCTCGACGCGCCCGAGGCCGCCGCGACGCTCGAGGCCGCGGCGGCGTTCCCGTTCGTCCGCAGCGTCCGCCACAAGCCGCGTGCGAACCCCGCGCCGGGCGGCGCGCCCGGCGGCACGACCGACGCCGCATGGCGCGCGGGCTTCGCGCGGCTCGCGCCGCTGGGCCTGCGCTTCGACCTGCAGACGCCGTGGTGGCACTTCGACGAGTGCGCGCGGCTGGCCGCCGACTTCCCCGGCACGCGGCTGATCGTCAACCACTGCGGGCTGCCGGCGGACCGGTCGCCCGACGCGATCGCCGCATGGCGCCGCGCCTGCGTGCGCCTCGCCGGGTGCCCGAACGTCTCGATCAAGCTGTCGGGCATCGGGCAGGCGGGACGGGCCTGGACGGCCGAGGCGAACCGCCCGGTCGTCGAGGCGCTCGTCGAGGCGTTCGGCACCGACCGCTGCATGGTCGCGACCAACTTTCCGGTCGATACGCTGTGCGGGGACTGGAGCTCGATCCTGGGCGGCTTCCGCACGATCCTCCAGGCGCTGTCGGCCGACGAGCAGCACGCGCTCTTCGCCGGCAACGCGAACCGGCTCTACGCGATGGGCCTCGACACATGAGCGATCCGAAACACGGACCGGTGCTGGGCTACGTCGGCGCCGGCCTGATGGGCGGACCGATGGTCGCGCGGCTGGTCGCGCGCGGCTGGTGCGTCCGCGTGCACGACATCGTGCCCGAACGGGTCGCCGCCGCGGTCGCCGCCGGCGCGCTGGCGGCGGCGTCGCCGGCCGACGCGGCGCGCGGCGCGGCGCTGGTGCTGCTCAACCTGCCGACCACCGACGCGGTCGAACGCGCGGTCTTCGGCGACGAGGGCGTCGCGCTGGGCATCGCGCCCCCGGCCCGCGTCGTCGACTTCTCCACCGTCGAGGTCGAGCGCGGCCGCGGCTTCGCCGTGCGGCTGCGCGAGCGGACCGGCTGCGGCTGGGTCGACGCGCCGGTCTCGGGCGGGCCGCCGGCGAGCGCCGCGGGCACGCTCACGGTGATGGCGGGCGGCGAGCCGGACGACGTCGCCGCGGCCTCGGCGCTCTGGCCCGACGTCGCCGCGCGGGTCACGCACATGGGCCCGCCCGGTGCCGGGCTGGCCGCGAAGATGATCAACCAGCTGATCGTCGGCTGCACGCACGCGGTGCTCGCCGAGGCCGCGCTGATGGCCGAGTCGGCCGGCATCGAGGCCGCGCGGCTGCCCGAGTGCCTGGCCGGCGGCCATGCCGACGGCACGCTGCTGCAGCGGCTCTACCCGAGGATGGTCGCCCGCGACTTCGCGCCGCAGGGCTACGCGCGCCAGCTGCTCAAGGACCTCGAGCTGGTCAGCGAGTTCGCGGGCGCGCTCAAGTCGCCGGCCCCGATGGCCGGCCAGGCGCTGTCGCTCTACCGCATGCTGATCCGGCTCGGCCACGCCGAGCTGGACACCTCGGCCGTCATCAAGCTCTACGAGCCCCGCTGAAGGGCCCACCGTCCCACGAGGAGGAGACACCCGATGGACCGCACCACCCCCTGTATCGGCCGCCGCGCCGGGCTGAAGACCGCGGCCGCCGCGGTCGCCGCCGCGCTCGCCTTCGCCGCCCCCGCCGCGTACGCGCAGATCAAGCTGCGCTACGCGCACGTCGGCGTCGCCAACGCGCCGCAGACGCTGTATGCCGACGAGGTCGCGAAGCTCGTGAAGGAGCGGACCCAGGGGCGCGTCGAGATCCAGGTGTTCGCGAACTCGCAGCTCGGCGGCGTCTCCGAGATGGTCGACGGCGTGCGTTCGGGCGCGATCGCGATGGGCCACCACGACTTCGCGTCGCTCGGCCGCATCGTGCCGACCACCGCGGTCTTCAACACGCCCTTCGTCTACCGCGATGCCGAGCACTCGATGCGGGCGACCGACCCGCGGACCTCGGTCGCGCTGCAGCTGATCAACGCCGACCTCGTCTCGAAGGGGAACATGCGGATCGTCGGCACCGCGTTCCAGGGCGCGCGCCAGCTCACCTCGAAGGAGAAGGTGCTGTCGCCCAGGGACATGCAGGGCAAGAAGTACCGCGGCGTGCCGGTGAAGCTGTGGTCGTCGATGATCACCGGCATGGGCGCGACCGCGACGCCGGTCGAGGTCTCGGAGCTCGCCACCGCGCTGGCCACCGGCCTCGTCGTCGGCCAGGAGAACCCGCTGCCGAACATCTTCAACCTCAAGCTGTACGAGGTGCAGAAGTTCGTGATGATGACGAACCACATGCAGTCGGTGCTGGCGGTCTTCGTCAACGAGCGGATCTGGCAGGGCATTCCGGCCGGCGACCGCAAGATCATGGAAGACGTGATGCGCGAGGTCGGCCAGAAGACGCTGCAGTGGGACCGCGACTCGTCCGCCCAGTACCGCAAGGACCTCGAGGCCAAGGGCATGACCTTCATCGAGCCCAAGGACGGGCTCGACGTCGAGGCCTTCCGCCGCGCGGTCCTCGCGCAGATCCAGAAGGACTTCCCCGACTGGACCTCGTACATCGAGCAGATCCGCGCGGTGAAGTGACGGCGGTCCGGCCTTGAACGTCGCGATCTCGCTGCTGGCGGCGGTCCGCGCGACCGTCCGCTGGCTGTCGGCGGCGCTGCTCGCGCTGCTGATCCTGGTACCGCTCGCCCAGGTGGTGATGCGCGGCGTCTTCGGTACCCCGATGTCCGGCGCCGAGGAGCTGACCCGCTGGTTCCTGATCTGCCTGTGCTTCATCGCCGCGTCCTACGTGACGGTGGAGGGCGGGCAGGTCCGGATGGAGGAGTTCCAGGCGCTGCTGCCGCCGCGGCCGCGCTGGCTGCTGCAGCTGCTCGTCGAGGCGTGTGGCGTCGTGCTGTTCGGGCTGCTGGCGGTCGCCTGCGTCGCGTCGATCCGGGCCCAGCTCGGCACGACGACCGCCACGCTCGAGATGCCGATGTGGCTCTTCATGGGGCCGCTGGCCGTGGGCGGTGCGCTGCTGTCGCTCGAGACCGCGATCGCCTTCTTCCGCACGCTGTCGCGCGGCCGTGCCGACGACAAGCAGACCACCCTGAC
Organism: Pseudomonadota bacterium; assembly: GCA_046046245.1. Lineage (GTDB taxonomy): Bacteria > Pseudomonadota > Gammaproteobacteria > Burkholderiales > Burkholderiaceae_E > UBA4615. The sequence continues at coordinate 112,176 of JBJOKE010000020.1, forward strand.
CTGAGCGCCCATGGCCGGCTTCCTCGTCGTCGCAGCCTTCCTGGCGCTGTTCGTCCTGGGCTTTCCGGTGGTGCTCGCGATCGCGATCCCGTCGGTCACCTACCTGCTGCTGAACGACCTGCCGCTGGTGATGATCGCGCAGCGCACGGTCTACGCGATGGACTCGTTCCCGCTGGTGGCGGTGCCGGTGTTCCTGTTCGTCGGCAGCCTGATGAACGCGTCGGGCATCTCGGCCTACATCTACCGCTTCGCCGACACCGCCGTCAGCCGACTGCCCGGCGGCCTGGCGCAGGTCAACATCTTCGGCAGCCTGGTGTTCTCGGGCATCTCGGGCTCGGCGCTGGCCGACATCGGCGGGCTCGGTCGCATCGAGATCGACGCGATGAAGTCGAAGGGCTTCTCGGTGCCCTTCGCGAGCGCGGTCACCTGCTCGTCGGCGATCATCGGACCGATCTTCCCGCCGTCGATCCCGCTGATCATCTACGGCACGGTCACCGGCGCGTCCGTCCTGCAGCTGCTGCTGGGCGGGATCGTGCCGGGGCTGCTGTGCACCTTCGCGCTGATGGCGATGGCCGCGTGGCTGGCCAAGCGCCGTGGCTATCCGCGCGCCGAGCGCTGGCCGACCCGCGGCGAGGTCGTGCGCGACATGCTGCCCGCGATCCCCGCGCTGCTCGCGCCGGTGATCCTGATCGTCGGCATGCTGGCCGGCTTCTTCACGCCGACCGAGATCGCGTCGGTGACGGTGGCCTACACGATCGCGATCAGCGCGCTGTTCTACCGGCAGCTCACGCTGAAGGGCCTGCTGGAGGCGACCTTCGAGACGATCAAGGCGACCGCCGGCATCCTGCTGATCGTCGCGGTGGCCGCGCTCTTCGGCTGGATCCTGTCGGTCGAGCAGGTGCCCCAGAAGATCGCCGCGGCGATGCTGTCGGTCTCCACCGATCCCTACGTGCTGCTCGCGATCGTCAACGTGATGCTGATCGTGGTCGGCATGTTCCTCGACAGCACGACCGCGATCCTGGTGATCGCGCCGATCATCGCCAAGCCGCTGGTCGCCGCGGGCGTCGACCCGGTCCACCTCGGGATGGTGGTCGTCTTCAATCTGATGATCGGGCTGGTGACGCCGCCGATGGGGCTCGCGCTCTATCTGGTCTCCGACATCGCGAAGGTGTCGATGAAGGCGGTGCTGCGCGAGATGCTGCCGTTCTACGTGCCGCTGGTCGGCACGCTGCTCGCGATCACCTACTGGCCGCCGCTCACCACCTGGATCCCGCGGCTGGCGGTGGGCGGCCCCTGAGACTCAGCCGAGCCGCGTGACGCGCCAGGGCAGGGCGGGGCCCCTGTGGACCTGCAGCGCGCCCTCGATCGCGTCGCCCGCGGCAACCCCCTCGAAGACCGCGGCGCGTCCGCGCTCGAGCGACAGCCGGAACGCGACCCGCTCGCCCGACAGCCTCACCTCCTCGAGCGGCACCTCGCGCCCTGCCACCGTCGCCATGCCGTCGAGCATCTGCCACTGCTGGCGCAGCGCGAGCACCACCCGCGCACGGCCCAGTTCGGCCGGCAGGGGCGCCGCCCAGCGGCCGCCGACCTGCGCCGGCACGCGGTACAGGTAGACGGTGGCACTCGGCTGACCGGTCACGCCCTTCTTTTCGGGCTCGTCCAGTCGCTTCCAGGACTCGGGCAGCCAGCCGGAGATCGGGTAGTCGTGGCTGATCACCCGCGTGCCGGGGCGCAGCTCGTGCTGCAGCTTGTCCCGCAGCAGGTTCACCGTCTCCGGGAGCAGGTAGATCGTGACGACGGTGGCGCGAGAGACGTCGGTCGTGAACAGGTCCTGCCGCGCGAAGCGGGCGCGGTCGGCGACGCCCGCGCGCGCCGCGGCCTCGATCGACGCGGCGACCAGCTTCTCCTGGATCTCGACGCCCAGCCCGCGCGCGCCGCGCAGCGTCGCCGCGGTGAGCACGATCCGGCCGTCACCCGAGCCGAGGTCGATCAGCACGTCGTCCGGCCCGACGCCCGCCATCTCCAGCATCTGCGAGACGACGGTGTCCGGTGACGGCACGTAGGGCCCGGCCATGATCGGCTGCTTCTCCGGCTGCGGCACGTCCTGCGCGCCCGCCCGTGCGCCGCCGGCGAACGCGGCGAGCGCGGTCGCCGGCCTGACGGCGCCGCGCAACGAGCGCCCGGCGTTCCGGAGGGCGACGGCCAGGGGCAGCGCGGCGACTGCGCGCAGCGCGGGGCGGCGGGCGGGACGGTCCATGCGGGGGGCTCCAGGTCGGGGCGCGAGCGAGGAGCGAAGTGTCCCACGAGCCACGGGTCCGCAGGCCGGTGGCCCCGGACGGCCACGTCCGACCGGTGCCGCCCGCGGAACGCGCGGACGGCCGGCGCGCCGGGCTCGCTTAGGATGCACGGATGCCCGCCGCGACCGTCGTCCCCGCCGCCCGCGCGTCCACCGCGCTCGGCGCCCGGCTCGGGGTCGTCGCGCTCGGCCTGTGCTGGGGCCTGAACTGGGTGGCGGTCCGGATCGCGCTGCACGAGGTTCGCCCGTGGAGCCTGCGCTGCATCGGCATGGGGCTGGGCACGGTGCTGCTGCTGGCCTGGGCGCGGTCCCGGGGCCTGCCGCTGGCGGTGCCGCGCGGCGCGGCGCGAATGCGGCTCGCGCTCGCCGGCCTGCTGAACGTGGCCGCCTTCGGCGTGTTCACGGCGTTCGCGCAGCTGGCCGGTGCCACCTCGCGCGTGACGATGGTCACCTACACGATGCCGATCTGGTCGGTGCTGCTCGCCCGCATCGTCCTCGGCGAACGTCTCGACGGTACGCGTGGCGCCGCGCTCGCGCTGGCGGTCGCGGGGCTCGCGGTGCTGGTCGGCCCGACCGCCGCGGCCGGCGGCACCGCCGGGATGGGCTGGGCGCTGCTCGCTGCGCTCTGCTGGGCGGCCGGCACCGTCTGGCTGAAGGCCGCACCGATCGACGCGGACCCGGTCGCGGTCGCCGCGTGGCAGCTCGCGGCGGGCTTCGGTGCGGTGGCGATCGGCGCCGCGCTCGTCGAGGGCGCGCCGCGCGGCTGGCCTGCCGACGCCGCGACCTGGGCGGCGATCGCCTACCACGTGCTGCTCGGCATGGCGCTGCCCTACCTGCTGTGGTTCGCCGCCGTCCGCCGGCTGCCTGCCTCGAGCGCCGCACTCGGCACGCTGCTGGTGCCGGTGGTCGCCGTGCTCGGCGCCGTGGTCGTCCTCGGCGAGCGCCCGGGCCCGGTCGACCTGCTCGGCTTCTCGATGATCTTCGCCGCCGCCGCAGCGGTGCTGCTGCGGCCGGCGCCCTCCGACGAACGTCCGACCCGGGCCCCGCGCCCCACCGGAGACCCCTCATGACCGACACCGCCTCCCGCTCTCCCGCCGGCCTCGTGCTGCGCGCCGTCCGCCCGGAGGACCGCGAGGCCTGGATGCCGCTGTGGCTCGGCTACCAGCGCTTCTATCGCGTCGACCTGTCGCAGCAGGTCACCGACACCACCTGGGCGCGGTTCCTCGATCCGGCCGAGCCCGTGCACGCGGCGCTCGCCTGGCAGGGCGATCGCGCGGTCGGCATGGTCCACTGGATCCTGCACCGCGGCTGCTGGAGCGTGGGCGACTACTGCTACCTGAACGACCTGTTCGCCGAGCCCGAGGTCCGCGGGACGGGCGTCGGCCGTGCGCTGATCGAGCACGTGTACGCGCAGGCCGAGGCGGCGGGCTGCTCGCGCGTCTGGTGGCTGACGCACGAGACGAACGCGACGGCGATGACGCTCTACGACCGGATCGCCGACCGGACCGGGTTCGTCCAGTACCGCAGGACGCTGCCCGCGAAGGGCTGAAGGGGCGCGCGGGTCAGCGGATCTGCGAGAACAGGGCGACCATCTGCCCGAAGACCTTCGGCGTGCCGGCGAGCACCTGCTCGGAAAAGACGTGCTCGGCGTCGCCCTTCAGGTCGCCGACCAGGCCGCCTGCCTCGCTGACCAGCAGGCTGCCGGCGGCGACGTCCCAGGGCATCAGCCCGATCTCGAAGAACGCGTCGTAGCGGCCCGCGGCGACGTAGGCCAGGTCGAGCGCCGCGGCGCCCGGCCGGCGCAGCCCGGCGGCCTTCTCGGACACCGCCTTGAACATCGCCATGTAGCGGTCGAGCTCGTCGACCTTGCGGAACGGGAAGCCGGTGCCCACCAGCGCCTCGTCGAGCTTCGAGCGGCTCGCGACGCGGATCCGCCGGTCGTTCAGGAACGCGCCGCGGCCCTTGCTCGCGGTGTACAGCTCGTCGCGGTTCGGGTCGTAGACCACCGCCTGCGTGACCACGCCGCGCTGCATCAGCGCGATCGACACGCAGTACTGCGGCAGGCCGTGGATGAAGTTCGTCGTGCCGTCGAGCGGGTCGATGATCCAGACGTTCTCCGCCTCCTGCGGCGGCACGTCGTGCCGGCCCGGCAGGTGGCCGGACTCCTCGCCGAGGAAGGCGTGGTCCGGATAGGCCTGGCGCAGGGTCTGGATGATCGCGGCCTCGGACGCGCGGTCGACCTCGGTCACGAAGTCGTTGCGCTGCTTGCGCGCGACCTTCACGGTGTCGATGTCGATGGCCGCACGGGTGATGATGCGGCCGGCGGCGCGCGCGGCGCGCACCGCGACGTTGATCATGGGATGCATGGAGCGGGCGCTGGGCGGGGCGCGTGGGGGAAACCGGCCATTGTAAGGCACTGCGGACGGGCGCTCTCCCCGTGCCGGCGCGAGGCCTCATA
>JBJOKE010000022.1:0-143552 GCA_046046245.1 Pseudomonadota bacterium
TGCACCCGCGCCACAACATGTTCCTCTCCCTCGCCCACCGCGACGAGGACATCGACGAGGCCCTCGCCGCCACCGACCTCGCGATGGCCGCCGTCGCCGCGCGCTTCGGCGGCGCCTGAGCGCGATGACGGACAGGGCACGGCGGCGGCCGCGCACCCGGGAATCACGGCGGCGGGCGCCGTCCGGCTGAGCGGGCCCGCCCCGGATCGACACGACACGACGCGCGCGGCACCGATCGCGCGCCGACAGGGAGGAGACGACGATGAGCGACGACACGCACGACGCCGCGGCCCCCAGGCCCCGGCCCAACCACTTCGGGCAGACCACCGGCGACGACCCGCGCGTGCGGCACGCGTTCAACGTCGGCCCGTCGTCGATCGGCCCCATGCACGCCGACTCCGGCTGGCCCGACAAGCGCTGGTACGACGCGCCACGAGAGGACCCGGCCTGGCCCGAGGTCCACGTCTACACCGACGCGATCTCCTACGATCCGGGCGACGAGGTCGCGTTCCACGCGAGCACGCACGCGTCGACGTACACGCTCGAGGTCGTGCGCGACGGCCTCGAGCCGGTCCGCGTGTTCCACCGCGAGTCGGTCGACGGTGCGTTCTTCCCCGCGCCGAAGGATGCCTACCGCGAGGGCTGCAACTGGCCCGAGTCGCTGCGCTGGCGGATTCCCGACGACGCGCCCTCGGGTTTCCACAAGGTGATCGCGAGCTGCGAGCGCCCGAACGGCACGCGCTTCGTCCAGCACCACTTCTTCGTGGTCCGGCCCACCGCGCGCACCCGCAGCGGCCCGCTGCTGATGGTGCTGCCGACCTCCACCTGGATGGCGTACAACGACTGGGGCGGCGCGAACTCGTACATCGGCGTCGCCGGCGCCGACGGCAACTCGTTCTCGCCGAGGCTCAGCTTCCGCCGCCCCTGGACCCGCGGCATGGTCTGGCTGCCGGCCGGCGCGCCGCGGATCTGCGCGGACCCGGTCACCGACCCGCTGACGATGCCGCGCTACCTGCCGAAGGACTGGGCCTACAGCCACGGCTTCGGCTACTTCTATGCGGCCGCGGGCTGGGCGCAGTACGACCGCCACTTCAAGGTCTGGGCCGACCGCGAGGGCATCGCGCTCGACATGATCACGCAGACCGACCTGCACTACCGGCCCGAGATCCTCGAGCGCTACAAGGCGGTGGTGATCGTCGGCCACGACGAGTACTGGAGCCGCGAGATGCGGCTCAACATCGACGCCTTCGTCGAGCGCGGCGGCAGGCTCGCGCGCTTCGCCGGGAACTTCCTCTGGCAGGTGCGGATGGAGGACGACGGCGCGACGCAGGTCTGCTACAAGGCGCGCGCCGCGACCGAGGACCCGGTCCGCGGCACCGATCGCGCGAACACGCTGACCACCGCCTGGGAGGACGGCCGCGTCGGCTGGCCGGGCGCGACCACCGTCGGCGTCAACGGTCGCCAGGGCGTGTACGCCTCCTGGGGCGGCTTCGCGCCGCGCAACTCGAAGGGCTTCACCGTCTACCGCCCCGAGCACTGGATCTTCGACGGCACGCAGCTCGGCTACGCCGACGTGTTCGGCGGCGAGGCACGGATCTTCGCCTACGAGCTCGACGGCCTCGACTACACCTTCCGCCGCGGCCTGCCCTATCCGACCGGCGAGGACGGCGCGCCGCCCGGCGTCAGCATCCTCGCGATGGCGCCGGCGATGATGGCCGAGGCGATGCACGCCGGCGAAGGCTTCCGCTACTACCTCGGCGACCAGGACCTGAAGGGCAAGGCGCTGTCGATGTACGGCGACCTGTCGCCGGAGTCGCTCGACAAGGCCCGCTACGGCTCGGGCATGGTCGTGCACCTGCCCAAGGGCGCCGGCGAGGTCGTCACCGCCGGCACCTGCGAGTGGGTGATGGGCCTGTCGCGCAACGACTTCTTCACCTGCCGGATCACCCGCAACGTGCTCGACCGCTTCACGCGGTCCTGACGCGCACGCGTCGCCCCCCCAAGACAGAGGAGACCGCCATGCAGATCCCGTTCCTCCGACGCCTCGCCACCGCCGCGTTCGCCGCGGGCCTCGTCGCCGTCGCCGCGCCCGGCACGGCCGTCGCGCAGCAGCCGCCGCCGAAGAAGGGCGGCACGCTCGTCTACGCCTACCAGTCCGGCCCCGGCACGCTCGACCCGTACGTGTCGAGCAGCGCGGTCGAGCTCGAGGTGATCCACCACCTCTTCGAGGGACTGGTCGCGATCAACGAGAAGTACGAGACCAAGCCGATGGTCGCCACGTCCTTCGAGATCAGCCACGACGCGCGGACCTTCACCTTCAGGATCCGCAAGGGCCTGAAGTTCCACGACGGCAGTCCGCTCAGCTCGGCCGACGTCGCCGCGTCGTTCGAGCGCTACGTGAAGGTGAGCCCGAACGCCTCCGTGTTCGCCGACGTCGCGAACTACAGCGCGCCCGACCCCGAGACCTTCGTCATCCGGCTCGGCAAGCCGAACGCGGTCTTCGTCGACATCCTGAAGAGCCCCGTCTTCCCGTTCGTGATCCTGCCGGCGTCGCAGAAGGAGAAGCCGCCGCGCGGCATCGACGTGATCGGCTCCGGACCGTTCAAGCTCGGCGAATGGGTGAAGGACAGCCACCTCGTCATCGAGCGCTTCGACGGCTACCAGCCGAACACCGCCTACTCGGGCCCCGACGGCTTCGCCGGCCGGCGCCTCGTCCACCTCGACGCGGTCCGCTACCGCTTCATCCCGGAGAACAACGCGCGCGTGGCCGCACTGCAGACCGGCGCCGCCGACGTCGTCGCCTCGATCCCGCCGGACCTCGCGAAGCGCTTCGCGGCCAACGCGAGCCTCGAGGTGATGAACATCTTCCCGTTCTGCATGCAGGTCTACATCGTCAACAGCTCGCAGGGGCCGACCCGCAACCCGAAGGTCCGGCAGGCGATCAACGCGGTGGTCGACGCCGACGAGATCCAGGCGGCGATGGGCCAGCTCTCCCGCTCGAACCACTCGCTGGTCTACTCGTTCAGTCCGTTCTACCAGGGCGACGCGATGCGCCGCTACTACTCGCAGAAGGACCCGAAGAAGGCCCGCGCGCTGCTGCAGGAGGCCGGCTACAAGGGCGAGGAGATCGTGCTGCAGACGAACTCCAACTACCCGTCGTTCCGCGACGCGATCCTCGTGCTGTCGGAGCTGATGAAGGCCGCCGGCATGAACGTCAAGGTCGACGTCGTCGACTGGACGACCAACGCGAGCAACATGCAGCGCGGCACCGGCACCTGGAACGTCTCGACCACCGGCTTCTGCTCGAACCCGCTGCTCGGGCCGCAGCAGTGGCGGACGATGTTCTACACCTTCCCGCAGGTGAAGGACGACAAGGTGCTCGACTCGGCCTTCGACAAGTTCTACACCTCGCTCGACTTCAAGCAGCGCCGCGAGGCCTGGGAGGTGATCGAGAAGCAGGTGCTCGAGCAGTCCTACATGATCAAGATCGCCGACATGGGCACGGTGCGTGCGTTCAACAGGGCGAAGGTGCAGGGCTTCGACCAGTACTACCTGCCGCGCTTCTGGGGCGTGAGCCTGAAGTGACGCCGCGATGCTGAGGCTGCTGTCGGTCCGCCTCGCGCAGGCGGCCCCCGTCCTGCTGCTGGTGGCGGTCCTCGCCTTCCTGCTGATGCGGCTGCTGCCCGGGGACCCGGCGATCGTGATCGCCGGCCCCGACGCGTCGCCCGAGGCGGTGGACCGACTGCGCCGCCAGCTCGGCCTCGACCGCCCGGTGCTCGCGCAGCTCGGCGCCTGGTTCGGTCACCTGGCGCAGGGCGACTTCGGCCGCTCGCTGATGCTGAACCAGACCGTGGTGTCGGCGGTGCTCGAGCGCCTGCCGGTGACGCTGTCGCTCGCCGCGCTCGCGTTCGCGATCACGCTGCCGGTGGGCACGGCGCTCGGCGTGCTCGCCGCCTGCTTCCGCAACACCTGGATCGACGCCTGCGTGATGGCGGTGGCGCTGGTCGGGGTGTCGGTGCCGAGCTTCTGGATCGCGATCGTCTCGGTGATCGTCTTCAGCGTCGAGCTCGGCTGGCTGCCGTCCTCGGGCTACGCGCCGCTGTCCCGGGGCGCAGGGCCCTGGCTGCACGCCCTGATCCAGCCGGCCGCCATCCTCGCGCTGTTCCAGATCGGCTACCTCGCGCGCATGACCCGCTCCGCGATGCTCGACGTGCTCGACCAGGACTACATCCGCACCGCTCGCGCCAAGGGCCTCGACGAATGGCGCACGATCGGCCGGCACGCGTTCCGCAACGCGCTGATGTCGGTGACCACGGTGAGCGGCATCATCGTCTCCCTGCTGATCGGCGGCTCGGTGGTGATCGAGCAGGTGTTCGCGCTGCCCGGCATCGGGCGGCTGGTGGTCCAGGGGATCATGGCGCGCGACTACCCGCTGGTGCAGGGCACGATGCTGATGCTCGGCTTCGCGTTCGTGCTGGTCAACGTGGCGGTCGACGTGATCTACACCATCGTCGACCCGCGGGTGCGTTATGACTGAGGCCGTCGCGGCGCCGACCGAGGTCGAGGCGGTCGCGTTCGCGCCGCGCCGTCGCGCGCCCACGCTGCGCAAGCTGCTGCGGCACCGCTCGTTCCTGCTGGGCGCGGCGATCGTCGGCCTGCTCGCGCTCGCCGCGATCGTCGGGCCGTGGCTCACCGGTCTCGACCCGACCGCGATGCGGATCCGCTTCCGCTTCAGGCCGCCGTCGGCGGACTTCCCGTTCGGCACCGACGCGTTCGGCCGCGACGTGCTGACGCGGGTGCTGCACGGTGCGCGGCTGTCGCTCGCGATCGGTCTGTCGGTGGCGCTGCTGTCGGGCGCGGTGGGCACCGCGATCGGCATCGCGGCCGGCCACTTCCGGCGGCTCGACCCGCTGCTGATGCGCTGCATGGACGCGCTGCTCGCGTTCCCGGCGATCCTGCTCGCGATCGGCATCAGCGCCGCGCTCGGGCCGCAGGCGACCAGCGTGATCGTCGCACTCGCCGTCGCCTACGTGCCGCGCACCGCGCGGATCGTCCGCGGCTCGGCGCTGGTCATCCGCGAGTCGGAGTACGTCGAGGCGGCGCGCGTCGCCGGCGCCGGTCACCTGCGGATCATCCTGCGCCACATCCTGCCGAACTGCCTCGGGCCGCTGGTCGTGCAGCTGACCTTCGTGTTCGCCTACGCGATCCTCGCCGAGGCGGCGTTGAGCTTCCTCGGCATCGGGCCGCCGCCGCCCACGCCGAGCTGGGGCAACATCATCGCCGAGGGGCGCGACTATTCGGTCGAGGCCTGGTGGATCATGCTGTTCCCGGGTGCGGCGATCAGCCTCGCGGCGCTCGGCATGAACCTGCTCGGCGACGGCCTGCGCGACGTGCTCGACCCGCGGCTGAAGGTGGAGACCTGAGCCCGATGGACCGGACCCTCGAGCACGCCGCGGCCGGTGCGCGCGTCGATGGCGCCGACGATGCGGTGCTGCGCGTCGACGACCTGACCGTGCAGTTCCGCACCGACGCCGGCTGGATCACCGCGGTCGACGGCGTGTCGTTCTCGGTAGGTCCGAGCGAATGCCTGGGCGTCGTCGGCGAGTCCGGCAGCGGCAAGAGCGTGAGCGCGCTGTCGGTGCTGCGGCTGCATGCGAAGGCGACCTCGCGCATGCCGAGCGGGCGCATCCTCTTCGGCGGTCGCGACCTGCTCCGCGCGTCCGCGGGCGAGATGCGGCAGCTGCGCGGTCGCGACGTCGCGATGATCTTCCAGGACCCGATGTCCTCGCTGAACCCGGTGCTGACGATCGCCGAGCAGATCGTCGAGCCGCTGCGGCTGCACCAGGGGCTGGACCGCGCGACCGCGCGCCGCCGCGCGATCGAGCTGCTCGACCTGGTGCGGATCCCGGACGCCGCGCGCCGCGTCGACGAGCACCCGCACCGGCTGTCGGGCGGCATGCGCCAGCGCGTGATGATCGCGATCGCGATCGCGTGCCGCCCGAAGCTGCTGATCGCCGACGAGCCCACCACCGCGCTCGACGTGACGATCCAGTCCCAGATCCTCGAGCTGCTGCGCGAGCTGCAGCGCGAGCTGTCGATGTCGGTCGTGCTGATCACCCACGACATGGGCGTGATCGCGCAGTTCGCGCAGCGCGTCGTCGTGATGTACGCCGGGCAGGTCGTCGAGAGCGCGCCGGTCGAGGCGCTGTTCGACGCTCCGATGCACCCCTACACCGAGGGGCTGCTCGCCGCGATCCCGCGGATCGACGGGCCGGTACGCCGGCTCGCGTCGATCCCCGGCAGCATCCCCGACCCGGCGCTGCGGATGGCCGGCTGCCGGTTCGCGCCGCGCTGCCCGCAGGCCCGGGACGCCTGCCACACGACGCCGCCCGCGCTCGCGGGCGCGGGCGCGGCGCGGCTGTCGCGCTGCCCGCCGCGCGTGGCCGCGGCAGGGGGTGTGCGATGAACGACCCGATCGTCTCGGTCCGCGGCCTGGACAAGACCTTCGTGCTCAGGCGTCGGATGGGCGAGCCCGCACGCCGGCTGCACGCGGTGCGCGGCGTGTCCTTCGAGGTGCGCGCGGGCGAGACCCTGGGCCTGGTCGGCGAGTCCGGCTCGGGCAAGTCGACCACCGGCCGCATGCTCGTCGGGCTGATCCCGCCGACCCGCGGCTCGATCCGGCTCTTCGGCGAGGAGACCGGCACGGGCGCCGACCCGCGCCGCGCGGCCGCGGCGCGCCGGCGCACCCAGTTCGTCTTCCAGGACCCGCAGGGCTCGCTGAACCCGCGGATGCGCATCGGCGACGCGATCGCCGAACCGCTGGACATCGCCGGAGGCCTCACGCGTGCCGATCGCGGCCGCCGCGTCGCGGAGCTGCTCGACACCGTGGGCCTGCCGCGCTCGGCCGCGGACCGCTTCCCGCACGAGTTCTCCGGCGGCCAGCGCCAGCGGATCGGCATCGCGCGCGCGCTCGCGCTGTCGCCGGCCTTCGTCGTCTGCGACGAGCCGGTGTCCGCGCTCGACGTGTCGCTGCAGGCACAGATCGTCAACCTGCTGCTCGACCTGCAGCAGGCGTTCGGACTGAGCTACCTGTTCATCGCGCACGACCTCGCGGTGGTGCGTCAGATCTCGACGCGGGTCGCGGTGATCTACGCGGGCGAGATCGTCGAGATCGCCGACCGCGACGATCTCTACGCGAACCCGCTGCACCCGTACACGCGCACGCTGCTCGCGGCGGTGCCGCGGCCCGATCCGCGCCGCGTCGTCGCGCCGAGCCCGCGCGGCGAGCTCCCGAGCCTGATCGACCCGCCGCCCGGCTGCACGTTCCACGCGCGCTGCCCGCACGCCACCGATCGCTGCCGCGCGGAGTCGCCGGCGCTGCGCGAGCTGTCGGACGGGAGACGCGTCGCCTGCCACCTCGTCGTCGAGGCATCGCCGTCCGGCTGAGCGGGGCGTCGCGACGGGCGGCGCCGGTTCCGCGCGACGCCGCGTCGTCGACCCCGACCGCCCTCAGGGTGCCAGGTCGAGCCGCTCGTCGAGCGCGTCGATCTCGCGCGGGTCCGTCAGCATCGGCACCGCCTCGCAGCGGGCCCACGCATCGTGCTGGTCCGCGTAGTGCGGACTGCCCGGGTGGCCGGACACGCCGTGGAAGACGACCCAGCGGCTGCGCTGCCAGTCGCCCACGTCGAACGCGTAGCGCGCGACCGCGCCGTAGGCGGCGGCGAGCCCGCTCGCCGCGTAGCAGCCGTTCGCCCAGACGGTGTCGTTGTCGCCGCCCACCGGGGCGCCGGGCGGATCGAGCAGCGCGGCCGCCTGCGGGAAGAGCGCCGACAGCGGATGCGACAGCCTCACCCGGTGCGCGTCGCCCCAGCGCGCCGGCGGCGGTGCGGCGTCGGCGCGCCGCAGCGCCTCGACGAAGGCCGCGTCCCAGTCGAGGCCCTTCAGCAGCGACGCATCGTCGGCGCGGACCAGCTGCGGCAGCGTCCACCACAGCTGGTTCGTCGGCACGACCGCCGGCGGCACGCGCAGCAGCGCATCGGCGCCGGCCGCGGCGAGGCCGGAGCGCTCGGTCAGCAGCCGCGCGAGCTGCCAGCGCAGCGTCGCGTACGCCGCGGCGCCGGCGGAGTCCGCGCGCATCGTCGCGTCCCAGTCGACGATCCGCCGGCGCAGCGCGTCGAGGCGCGCGCGCGCCGCGACGTCGGGCTCGTGCGCGTCGAGCCGCAGCGCCGCGAGCCGCGCCTGGAACACCGGCGCGGTGAGGCTCTCGGCGTCGCCGTGGATCGCGAGCATGTCGTCGAGCGTCGCGCGCGGCAGCGCCTGCAGCCGCGCCTCGACGCGCGCCGCGCGGTACGGCGGATGGCAGTCGGTGCACAGGTAGTCGTCGTCCGGCCCGCCGTCGGCGACGATCCGGTTGTTCGCGCTCGCGAGGTAGCCGCGCGGCGGATCGAAGGCCCGTGGCATCCGCTCCCAGGGGATCATCCCGTCCCAGTCGTGCTCGCCGGTCCAGCCCGGTACCGGCAGCCAGCCGTTGACGCGCGGACGCTTCGGCACGATCGCGCGCACCAGGTGGCCGATGCGGCCGGTCGTGTCGGCGGCGACGAGGTTGTGGTCGATCAGCCCCCAGCCGCGCGTGGCCTCGAAGAGGCCGTCGACGGTGCGCGCGCCCAGCATCGGCAGCAGGCAGTCGAACGAGCGGTCGACGTCGCAGAACTGCACCGAGCGCAGCACGAGCGCGGCCCCTCCGGACGGGTCGCCGGCGATCACCGGGCCGTGATGGGTGACGACGACCTCGGCGCGGACGTCGGCCGCGCCGCGGACGCGGAGGGTCTCGGTCCGGACCTCGGCGTCGCGCCAGGCGTCGCGGAACAGGTAGCGCGAGCGGTCGCCCGGCGCGAATCGCTCGACGAACAGGTCGTGGATGTCGGCGAACGCGTGCGTGACGCACCAGGCCACGTGGTGGTTGTGCGCGAAGTGCGGGAAGCCCGGCACGCCCGGCACCGTCAGCCCGATCGCGTCGAACGCGTCGCAGGCGAGGTGCGTCTGCACGTACATGCTCGGCATCTCGAACATCCGGTGCGGGTCGCCGGCGAGCAGCGGCCGGCCGGTCGCGGTCCGCGTCGGCGACACCGCCCAGTTGTTGCTGCCGCCGCCGGTCGCGTCGCCGCCGGCGAGGCGCGCCACCGCCTCGATCGCCGGCGCGAGGTCGCGCAGCGTCGCGACCCAGCGCGCGGCGTCCTCGCCGGGCGGGATGCACAGCCGGTCCTCGCCGCCGTCGTCGTAGCGCAGCTTCGTCACCGCGTCGGGGCCGATCGTGCGCAGCGCGGCGGCACGCCAGAGCTTGAACCACACCGAGCCCATCAGCCAGCCGCGCTGCCGCATCACCGCGATCGAGTGCCAGGGCAGCCAGGGCTCGGGGGCGGTGTCGAGCAGCCGGTGCTCGTAGGCGAGCGGGCGACCCTCGCGCAGGAACGCGTTCACGCCCTCGGCGTAGCGGTCGAGCATCGCGCGCGTGGCCGGCGACGCGGCCTCGTAGTCGCGCCGCGACGCGCCGGCGACGTCGAGCCGGCGCGCGAGCACGTCGGCGTCGACGCCCGACGGACCGATCCATTCCGACCAGCGGCCGAGCATCCGCATCCGCGCGGCGTCCATCTGCCACATCCGGTCCTGGGCGTGGACGTAGCCCTGGACGAGGAAGACGTCGTCGGCCGAGCCCGCGCGCACGTGCGGGATCGACCAGCGGTCGCGGTGGACCGTCGCCGGCCGCGACAGGCCCGGCAGGCGCAGGCGGCCGCGCGTGACGGGCAGTCCGAGGGCCGGATCCGGCAGGCCGGACGGGGGTGGGGGCGACGACATCGCGATCTCCTTCGCAGCGGGCCGGGGTCGGTTCGATGGTACGCGCCGCGGGGGGCACGCGCGGGCACCGCGGCGGGCGCCGCGTTCAGCCCAGCCGGGTCACCGCCTCGGCCACGATCGCCTCGCCGTGCTCCTGCACGAAGTGCCCGCCCGGCTCGATGCGCATCGCCGGCCCGCAGCCGCGGATCCGCGCGCGCAGCGCCTCCATCACCTCGGGCGTGAAGACCGGGTCCTGCACGCCGACCGCCATCATCGAGCGGCCCGTCCAGTCCTCGGACCAGAAGCGCGCCGCACGCCGGGAGACCTCGGCGCCGTCGTCGCCCGCGTGCTCCGGCACGCGTTCGGGGAAGGCGCGCGTCGCCGCGCGGAAGGTCGCGTCCGGGAACGGCGCGTCGTAGGCCGCGCACTCGGCCGGACTCATCTGCGGGTTGCCGCGCGCGAAGAGTCGCGAGATGGAGAAGTCCGGCCTGCCCGCGCACATCGCGCGCCACTGCAGGAAGCCCGCGGGCAGCGGCGCCTCGGCGGTGGCGAGCACGGTGTTCATCACGAGCAGCGCCCGGTACCGGTCGGGCGCGGCCATCGGCAGCGTGAGGCCGAGCAGCCCGCCCCAGTCCTGCACGACGAGGTTCACCTGCCGCAGGTCGAGCCGCTCGACGAACTCGAGCAGCACCGCGCGGTGCCAGGAGAACGTGTGGCGCGTGTCCTCGGTCGGCTTGTCGCTGCGGCCGAAACCCGGCAGGTCGGGCACGACCACGCGGTGCCCGGCCGCGAGGAAGCCCGGGATCATCCTGCGGTACAGGTAGCCCCACGCCGGGTTGCCGTGCAGGCAGAGCCAGGTGACCGGCGCGTCGCGCGGGCCCTCGTCGACATGATGGAGCCGCAGCCCGCCGAGCGAGGGCAGGCCCTCGATCCACCTGGGCGCGTACGGCCAGCCGGGCAGGTCGGCGAAGCGATCGTCGGGGGTGCGGACGAAGGGGATCTCGGTCATCGGGGGCCTCGTCGACGAAGGCGGGGCGGCGCCGCCGGACGATACCCCGGCGCGACGCGCGGACGCGCCGGGGCGCGGTTCAGCGCAGCGTCAGCGCGAGCGACCCGAGCGCGCCGTAGTCGGCGACGAAGGCGTCGCCCGGCGCGACCGGCACCGGCACGACGCAGGTACCGGTGGAGATCCACTCGCCGGCGCGCAGCCCCGGGCCGTGCACGCGCAGCTCGTTCGCGATCCACAGCAGCGCGGTCCGCGGGTCGCCGAGCGCCGCGGCGCCCGTGCCCTCGGCGACGACGCGCCCGCCGACCGACGCGCGCACCGGATGCGACGCGAGGTCGACCGCCCGCCATGCGTCGGGCGCGGCCTCGCCGATCACCAGCCAGCACGCGCACGCGCAGTCGGCGATCAGCTGCGGCGCGCCCGCGTGCACGAAGTCCTGGTAGCGCGAGTCCGGCACCTCGACCGAGGGATGCAGCGACGCGACCGCGGCCATCGTCTCGTCGAGCGTGTAGGCCGCGGCGCGCGGCGGCAGGTCGCGCGCCATCCGGAACGCGAACTCGACCTCGGCCACGCGCATCGTGTTGCCGTCCAGCGGCACCGACGCGCCGGGTGCGAGCACGCGGTCGCGCAGGTAGCGACCGGCGAGCGGCCCGTCGACGCCGATGTGCGCCTGCCCGGCGGCGCTGGTCGCGGCGATCTTCCACGCGACGACCGGATGGCCCCAGGCGGCGGCGAGCGCGGCCTGCACCGCGTAGCCCTCGGCGCGGTCCGCGGGCCGGCAGCCGGCCGGGATCGCGTCGATGCGCGTGCGGTCGGTCCAGTGCGAGCGCAGCAGCGAGGCGGCTTCGGCGACGGCGGCGGGGGTCATGCGCGGGCTCCTTCGGTCGGGCGGCCCGGTGCGGGCCGGTGGGACGGCGCGCGGCGTCGACGCACGGGCGCCGCGGCGGGCGGTGGATGCTACGCCAGCGGGCCGATCCCCGTCCCGCCCGGTGGCCCGGATTCGACCGCACCGCCGGGACACGCCGCCCGATTCGTGGCAACGTCGCCGCCCTGATGATCGTCTGGCTCCCCGCGTCCCTGCTCGCCGGCCT
Organism: Pseudomonadota bacterium; assembly: GCA_046046245.1. Taxonomy (GTDB): domain Bacteria; phylum Pseudomonadota; class Gammaproteobacteria; order Burkholderiales; family Burkholderiaceae_E; genus UBA4615. The sequence goes on from JBJOKE010000022.1 coordinate 11,929, forward strand.
GCTGCAGGCCTGGCGGACCGCGCTGCAGCACAAGCTCCGCAGCGAGCTCTCCGTCAACGGCGCCGGCCTCGTCCGCTACGCCTACGGCGCCCCGGTCGCGGTCGTGCTCGCCCTCGCCTACTTCGGCGTGCGCGGGATCGCGTTTCCCGCGATCGACGCCGAGTACCTCGGCTGGTGCGCGGCCGCGGGCCTGTTCCAGATCCTCGGCACCAACCTGCTGATCCTCGCGTTCCGCTACCGTAACTTCGTCGTCGGCACCGCGTTCGCCAAGACCGAGGCGATGCAGGCGGCGGTGATCGCCTGGCTGGTGCTCGGCGAGCGGCTCGGTCCGTTCGTCATCGCGGGCATCGTGTTCGGCGTCGCCGGCGTGCTGGTGCTCGCGCTCGCCGGGAAGAAGATCGGCGGCGGCGAGCTGCTGCGCTCGCTCGTGCAGCCGGCCGCGCTCTGCGGGCTGGGCACCGGCGCGCTCTTCTCGCTCACCGGCGTGATGGTCAAGCGCGCGACGCTGCACCTCGAGCTCGACGACCAGGTGGCCGAGGCGGTGTTGACGCTGCTGGTGGTGCTGGTGCTGCAGACCCTGATGCTCGGGACCTGGGTCGCGCTGCGCGAGCCCGACACCTGGGGCCGCGTGCTGCGCACCTGGCGCACCAGCGGCCAGGTCGGCCTGCTCGCGTCGCTCGGCTCGGCCTGCTGGTTCACCGGCTTCGCGACCGCGCCGATCGCGCTGGTGCGGGTGGTCGGCCAGGTCGAGGTGATCTTCACGCTGATGTTCTCGCGGCTGATGCTGCGCGAGCGGGTGAAGGCGCACGAGGTGCTCGGGCTGGTGCTGGTGACCGCGGGCGTGGTGCTCGCGCTGCTGGGCGCGCTGGGCTGACGCGCGTCGCGCCCCGCCGGGCACCGGTCCGCCGCCCGACCTCTGACGGCATCGCAGTCGCCGCACCGCGCCCCTCGCGCTTAGAATCGACCGACGGTCCCGCCAGCGGGCCGCGACACGACACAACGAGCCCACGAGGAGACCCCCCATGTCCCGACGCATGTCGCGCGCGCTCGCCGCGCCCGCCGTCGTTCTCATCGCCCTGCTCGCCGCCTGCGCCGCCCCGAGGCCGCCGGTCCCCGGTTCCGCCGCCGACGGCTGGCGGATCGAGCGCGTCGTCGAGCCCTCGCCGTTCCGGGGCGTCCACGGCCTGGGCTTCGATCCGCAGGACCGCCTGGTCGCCGGCTCGGTCGTCGGCCAGAGCCTCTACGCGGTCGACCGCGACACCGGCGCGGTGACCACGCTGGTGGGTCCGCCGCAGGGCATGGCCGACGACGTCGCCTTCGCGCCCGACGGCACGATGGCCTGGACGGGCTTCCTCTCGGGCGATCTCTACGCGAGGAAGGGCGACGGCCCGATCCGCAAGCTCGCCTCGGGGCTGCCGGGCATCAACTCGCTCGCCTACCGCGCCGACGGCCGCCTCTTCGCCACCCAGGTCTTCCTCGGCGACGCGCTCTACGAGATCGACCCCGCGGGCGCGAAGCCGCCGCGCAAGGTCATGGAGGGCATGGGGGGCCTCAACGGCTTCCAGTTCGGCCGCGACGGCCGCCTCTACGGCCCGCTGTGGTTCAAGGGCCAGGTGGTGGCGGTGGACGTCGACGCCGCGCGCCTCGAGGTGATCGCCGACGGCTTCAAGGTGCCGGCCGCGGTGAACATCGACTCGCAGGGCCGGATCTTCGTGGTCGACACGAAGGCCGGCCAGCTGGTGCGCATCGACCCGGCCACCCGCGCGAAGACCGTCGTCGCGCAGCTCTCGAGCTCGCTCGACAACCTCGCGATCGACTCGAAGGACCGGATCTTCGTGTCGAACATGGCCGACGCCGGCATCCAGGAGGTGGACGCGCCGAGCGGCCGCGTCAGGCAGGTCACCCGGGGCCGGCTCGCCGCGCCCGGCGGCGTCGCGATCGCGGGCCACGAGGTCTACGTCGCGGACCTGTTCGCCTTCCGCCGCGTCGACGCCGCGACCGGTCGCGTCACCGACCTCGCGCGGATGCACGGCGACGAGCTCGAGTACCCGTTCAGCGTGACCGCGAACGCGCGCTCGGTCGTGCTGTCGAGCTGGTTCACCTCGAGCGTGCAGGTCTTCGACCGCGCGAGCGGCAAGCCCACGCTGATGGTCCACGGCCTGGCCGCGCCGCACGATGCGGTCCAGCTCGCCGACGGCAGCCTGATGGTCGCCGAGCTCGGCACCGGGAAGCTGCTGCACGTGAGCGGGCCCGAGGGCAAGACCCGGCGGGCGCTCGCCGACGGCCTGGCCGCGCCGATCGGCCTCGCGCACGACAGCCGCGACTGGTACGTGACCGAGTTCGGCTCCGGCGCCGTGACCCGCATCGATGGCCGGACCGGCGAGAAGCGCGTGGTGGCCGGGGGGCTGCAGGGCCCCGAGGGCATCGCACGGCGCGACGACGGCACGCTGGTGGTCGTCGAGGCCGGCGCGAAGCGGATCGTCGAGGTCGACCCGGCCACCGGGATCGTGACCCCGATCGCCACGAGCCTGCCGATCGGCTCGACGGGTCCGGCGGGCGTGCCGCCGAGCTACATCCCCACCGGCGTCGCGATCGGCGCGGACGGCTCGGTCTGGTTCGCGTCGGACGTCGACAACGGGCTCTACCGGCTGGTGAAGCGCTGAGCGTCGGCGGCGGGGCAGGCCGAGTCGCGTCGGCCGGGGCCGGCGCGTGGCCGGGCCGCACGGCGCGCGGGCCTGCGGTCCGCTTCGCGGGGCGCCGTGTCGCGCGGTCGCGGCCGCCGGACTACGATGCCCGCATCCAGGAGGAGACCCCCATGCTGCACCCGCAGGCCCGCGCGCTGCTCGACCTGATCGCGTCGAGCGGCATCCCGCCCACCCACACGCTGAGCCCGGCCGACGCGCGCCGCTTCTATCGCGAGCGCCGCACGTTCACGCAGCCCGACCCGCCGCCGCTGCCCGAGGTCCGCGATCTCGCCGCCGACGGCCCCGCGGGTCCGATCCCGCTGCGCCTCTACCGGCCGCGCACCGACGCCGGCGCGCTGCCGGTGCTGGTCTACTACCACGGCGGCGGCTGGGTGATCGGCGACCTCGACACCCACGACGTGCTGTGCCGCGAGCTCGCGCTGCAGGCGGGCTGCGCGGTCGTCGCGGTCGACTACCGGATGGGCCCCGAGGACCGCTTCCCCGCGGCGGTCGACGACTGCGTCGCCGCCACGCGATGGGTCCGCGCGAACGCGACCGCGCTCGGCGTCGACGCGTCGCGGCTGGCGGTGGGCGGCGACAGCGCCGGCGGCAACCTCGCCGCGGTGGTGGCGATCGCCGCGCGCGACGCGGGCGACCTGCCGATCGCGTTCCAGCTGCTGATCTACCCGGCCACCGACCAGCGCCGCGTCGCGCCCTCGCACACCGCGAACGCGCAGGGCTACCTGCTGACCGCGGACTCGATGCGCTACTACCACGACCACTACATCGACGATCCGAAGCACGACCTCGACTGGCGCGCCTCGCCGCTGCTCGCCGAGTCGCTCGCGGGCCTGCCGCCGGCGCTGGTGCTCGTGGCCGGCTACGACCCGCTGCGCGACGAGGGCGTGCAGTACGCGCAGCGCCTCACCGAGTCGGGCTGCCGTGCGACCCTGGTGAGCTTCGAGCGGATGATCCACGGCTTCGTGCCGATGGGCCGCGCGATCGACGAGGCGCGCGAGGCGGTGGCGATGTGCGCGGACGCGCTGCGGCGCGGGCTGCAGGGCTGACCGGCCCGATCACCGTCGGGGATCGAAGACCTGGTTCTTCACCACCGAGAAGCACAGCGGGGGCGCGATCTGCCCGTGATAGACGAGCAGCGTGCCGGCCGCGGCGATCTGGGCGTCGATCGCGGCCTTGAAGGCCGGGATCGTCTCGATGTCGATCGCGGTCGTCGGCGCGTTGCGGCTGCGGAACGAGGCCTGAGCGAGCGACATGTTCTTCACGGGCACCACGGTGTCCCGTCCGCCGTGGCAGAGCGTGATGGGCGCACGCGGCGTCCAGTCGATCACGTCGTTCTGCACGAGGCGCCGCCGGACGGGCGAGCCCGCGTCGCCGGCGATCGCCTCGGCCATGGCCGGGGTCAGCAGGCCGGTCGGACCGGTCAGCGCGACCGGCAGCGCACCGGTGCCCAGCAGCGTGGCGAGGTCGGCCGATCCGGGCAGCAGCGATTCGACGGTCGAGGCCCATGGTGACCGGAAGGCGGCCGACGCCGACGCGTAGACGTCGCCGTAGTTCTTCTGGAGCGCGGTCAGGCCAAACGCGAACAGCACGGAGCCGAGGTCGGTCGGCGCGGTGACCGCGTCGGCGAAGGTCGTGCTCAGCGAGTAGAAGCCCGCCATCGGGGCCGAGGCGGTCACCGCGAACTCGGCAGCATGGTCGCGCTCGAGCGCGCGCTGGGTGGCGAGCGTCGAATGTCCGCCCTGCGAGTAGCCGGTGAGGAACAGCTTGCCGCTCGTCGCGACGCCGAGGTCGGCGAGCATCCGCATGCCCGCGCGCAGCGCGTCGATACTGGTGCGCCCCATGTTCTCGGCATCGAGGTAGGGGTGGTAGCCGAGGGAGGACTCGCCGTATCCGAGGTAGTCCGGCATGACCACCGCGTAGCCCTGCGACGCGAAGTAGCCGTAGGCGAGGAAGACCTCGAGGTTCGCCGGATCCGACATCGTCGACGACTTCAGGATCTGGGTGCCGTGGTGATAGACCAGCACCGGATACGGCCCCGGGCAGCCCGAGGGCACGAGCAGACCCATGCCGGCCACCGCCTCCCGGCCCTGGGGATCCACGGTCCGGTAGGTGGCCTGGCGCAGCGTGACCTCGCAGGCCGCGGGGCCGCCGATCAGCCCTGCGAGCCCGGGCAGCGCCGCGACCGCCGCGTCGACCTGCGCCCGCGTCAGCGACGCCTTGACGCTCTGCGTCACCACCTGCCCGCGGGTACTGACGTCCGAGCCGCCGCACCCGGCGAACATCGCGACCGTCACCGCGACCGCCGCTGCGGCCCGCCCTGCCCTCGCTCCCTCGATCATCGTCGGTTCCTTCGCGGCCACCGGGCCGCCGGCGCGACGATCCTGCGTCCGTCACACCGGGGCGCGCCACCGGATTCGGGCAGTGCGGCCACCGGGATCGGGCACGACCGATGCGGGCGCCCGGACCCGGGCGCGCGTCAGAGGAGGCGGCGGCGCGTCCGGGACGGCGGCTCGCCGTACCGCTCGCGGTAATGGCGAGCGAAGTCCCCGGGATTCCAGAAGCCCCAGCGCGCGGCCACCTCGGTCACGCTGCCCCGTCCCGCGAGCAGGTCGAGCCGGGCGGCGTCGAGGCGCGACTGGCGGTGGTACCGGATCGGAGAGGCCCCGACCTCGCGCCGGAACGCGAGCGTGAGCGCGCGCACGCTGACGCCCGCATGACCCGCGAGGTCCGCGAGCGACACGTCTTCCTGCAGGTGCGCGTGCAGCCAGTCGCGCGCCCGCGCGACGGACGGCGAGGGTGCAGGCGCCTCCTTCGCGACGCCGGCGCGCGACCCGAGCGCCGCGACGAGCTCGCCGAGCGCCGATTCGCGCAGCAGCGTCCCGAAGCCGGGCGGCAGCCGCTGAGCATGCGGTGCGTTGCGCCACAGCGCGTCGACGATGCCGCCGAGGGCGGCCGACAGCGACGGATCCTCGATGCGACCGTGGCGCAGCATCTCGCGGGGCGCGGGGCGCCCCCACCATGTCCGCCACGCGCGGTCGAGCGCGGCGGTCTCCAGGGCCACCGTGACCACCTGCGCGCTCGCGTCGAAGCGCAGGCCGTCGTCGCGGTCCGGCGCGTACGCGACCCAGTCGCCGCCGGCCACCGCCTGGGCCGAACGATCGCGCAGCAAGTCCACGCGACCGGCGAGCAGCCGCGACACGGTCCAGTGCGGGCGCGACGCGACGACGTCGACCTCGAGCCCGCGCCCGTATCCGAGCCGGGTCACCGACAGGCCGCCGAAGTCGGCATGGGCGAGGTCGAACGGGCCGCGCGCGGGCCCGCTGCGGCGGATGCGATGGGCGCCGAGCAGGGGCGCGACCGCCGACTCGAACTCGTCGGATCGGCTCGATGCGAGCGTGTGGCGGATCATGGCCGGGCCGGTGGTCCCGGCGTCGCCGGGCCGGTCGCGGGCACGGCGTCCGGCGCCCGCCCGAACGCCGTCCACGCGGTCCGCGTACGCTGCCGGCGCGCCGCCTGCCCGAGCGCGAGCAGCGCCGCGTCGCGCAGCCAGCGCCCGCGCGCCGCACTACGCGTCGGGGTCCACAGCGCGCCGACCTCGTCGACCACCGCGTCGGCGAAGGCGAGCGCGCCGGCCGCGAGCACGGCCGTTCCGGCGCTGCGCGCATCGCGCCGCGCGCAGTCGCCGAGCAGCGCGATCGCGGCGACCGCGCGCTCGCACCACGCGAGCGGCCAATCGGCCGCGCGCGCCTCGACCAGCAGGCTGGCGAGCACGCAGGCGTGGATGAACAGGTTCTCGACCAGCCCGAAGGGCTTGGCATGGTCGGCGTAGCCGTCGCCGCGCAGCACGTCGGCCGCGGCGACCGGCACCGCCTCCAGCCGCAGCGCCGCGTGCGGCAGCTCGGGCACCACTCGCTGCGGCGACCCGGTCTCGCGCACCACGCCCGGCGCCGCGAGCGGCACGCGCACGACAGCGAGGCTGCCCGGTCCGGACGCCGGACCGTCGACCGCGCGGGCGAGCACGAGGAGCACGGTGTCGGTCGACGGCACCAGCGCCCATGACTTGTGGCCGTCGAGCCGCAGCACTTCGCCGTCGCGGCGCAGCGCGGTCCCGATCTCGGTGATCCGTCGGCCGGACTCGTTCGCGCAGAAGGCTGCCGGCGCGCCCGGCGCGGCGCCGAAGGCGGCCTGGAGCGCGCCCTGGTAGCCGCAGAAGAACGCCCAGGCCACGCGGTCCGCACGGGTCGCGGCGAGCACGGCCGCGTCGAACGGGTGGGCGTCGGCGGCGTCGGACTGCGCCGCGCGCCAGGCCCGCAGCCAGTCGTCGGCGGCCTCGCAGGCCGGGGCCGCCTCGCCCGGCCCGAGCAGCGCGGCGGGCAGGTCGCGGCGTGCCACTCAGGCCCCCGCCGCCGCCGCTCGCCGCTCCCGCGGCAGCCACATCGCGGCGAAGGAGGTCACCGCGGCCACGCAGGCCATCACGACGAGCAGCGTGCCGAAACCCGCGGCCTTCACCGCGGGCCCGAGCGCCCAGACCGCGCCCGAGCTCACGCCGAACGACACCGCGAGCCGCATGCCGCTCACCCGCGAGCGCATCCGGTCGTCGACGTAGCGGACGATCATCGCGTCGGCGAACGGGATCGCGCCGAACACCAGGCTCATCAGCAGCGCGAGCAGCGCGAAGAACACCCAGCCCTGCGCCTGCGACGCGAGCAGCAGCACCGGCACCTGCGCGGCGACGATCGCCAGGTAGAGCGGCTTGAGCGGCACGCGGTCGATCAGCCGGCCCACCAGCAGCTGCGCGAACGAGCCGATCACGTAGACCACCGCGAGCAGCGCGCCGAGCGTGGCCGGGTCGCTGACGAGGCCGGTGAGCCGCTCGGCGAGCAGCGGCCCGTTGCCGTTGGTGGTCAGGTTGAAGAGCAGGCTGCCGGTGATCGCGGTGGCGGTCATCACGACGAAGGCCCGGGCGAGGTCCGCCGGCTCGAGCGAGGCGGCCGACTTGCGCGCGCGCTTCGACGGCGGCTCGCTCTCGCGCGGGCTCACCATCGCGAACGCGATGCCCGCCGCGATCGACACCAGTCCGGGCACCGCGAAGGCCGCGCGCCAGCCCAGCCACTTCACCAGCGCGCCGGTGACGATGGCCGCGGCGGCCACCCCGAGGTTGCCCGCGAGGCCGTTGACGCCGATGACCGCGCCCGGCTTCTCGGCGCGCTCGACCAGCATCGGGATGCCCACCGGGTGGTAGATCGACGCGAAGGCGCCCATCAGCAGCAGCGCGCCGGCGAGCTGCCAGGCCGACTGCGTGAGGGCCGCGAGGCAGGACGCGGCGCCGATGCCGAAGAAGAACACCAGCATCATGGCCCGCCGGCCCCAGAGGTCGCCGAGCCGCCCCGAGGGCAGCGAGCCCAGACCGAACAGCAGGAACGCGCCGGTCGCGTAGGGCATCAGGTCCTCCCAGCGCGACAGGCCGAACTCCGGCGCGATCGTGACCACCGCGGTCGCGAAGATCAGCAGCACCAGGTGGTCGAGCGCATGGGCGAGGTTCAGCAGCAGCGAGGTGGCGCGGTCCGATGCGGCCATCGGTGTCTCCGGAGGGCGTGGCGCGAGCGGTCATCCTAGGGACGAAGCCGATGCGCGTCGAGGCGGACGTGCCGAAGCCGGACCGCGGACGGCCGTGCTATCGTCCGCCGCCCGATGCGCGCCGCCCCACCGACCCCCTCTCCGACCGGCGCGGCCGCATCGCGCGGGCGCGCGGCGCTGCTGGTCGCGCTGGTCGCCTACGGGCTGGTCACGATGACGCTGTGCCTGCCGTCGATGCAGGAGTGGGGCACGATCCTCGATGCGTCGCCGGGCGCGGTCCAGCTCACCTTCAGCGTCTACGTGCTGGCCTACGGCGCGCTGCAGCTGTTCTTCGGCCCGCTGTCGGACCGTGTCGGGCGACGGCCGCTGATGCTCGTCGGCCTCGTCGTCGCGGGCCTGGCCTCGGTGGCCGGCGCGTTCGCGACCGGCATCGGTGCGCTGGTCGCCGCGCGCGCCCTGCAGGGCGTCGGCTGCGCCGCCTGCGCGGTGCTCGGCCGAGCGGCGATCCAGGACGCGTTCGACGGGCCCGCGCGCACGCGCGTGATGGCGCAGGTCGGCATGGCGATGGGCCTGTGCCCGCCGCTCGCGACGGTGGTGGGCGGCCAGCTCCACGCGCGCATCGGCTGGCAGGCGAACTTCGTGCTGCTGGCGCTGCTGGCCGGCCTGCTCGCGCTGGCGGTGCTGCGCGTGCTGCCGGCCGACGCGGCGCGGCCGCGCGGCGACGGGCACTGGCTGGGCGCGATGGGCGCATCGTGCGCGCGGCTCTCGCGCGAGCGGTCCTTCGTGCTGAACGTCGTCGTGCTGTCGATGTCCGTCGGCGCCTTCTACGCGTTCCTCGCCGCCGCGCCGCTCGTGCTGAAGGCCTACGGCGTGGGGCCGGCGGACGTGGGCTTCTACGTGATGGTCGTGCCGCTGTCCTACGTGTTCGGCAATTTCCTCACGAGCCGCCTCGCGCGGCACGGCCGGGACATGCGGATGCGCGCCGCCGGGCAGGTCCTGACGCTCGCCGGCATCGTGCTGATGATCGGCCTCGCGCTCGCCGGGCTGCGCAGCGGCTACGCGTTCACCGCGCCGCTGGTGCTGCTGGGCATCGGCCACGGCCTGCTGATGCCGCCCACCCTCGGCGCCACCATCGGCACGCTGCCCGCGCTCGCCGGCGCCGCCGCGGGCATCGCCGGCGTGGCGCAGCAGTTCGTCGGCGCCTTCGGCGGCTACGCGGTGGGCTGGGTGCCGCACGACGGCCCGGTGGGGCTGGGCGTGCTGATGGCCGCGTTCACGCTCGCGGCGACGGCGGCGCAGGCGGCGCTGCCGCGGCCGACGCCCCCGCGCTGAGCCGCGCCGCGGCCTCGACGGCGATCCGCTCGACGCTCGCCGCGGCGGACCGTCACACGAACGTCATCGCCCGGTCACAGGCGGTCTAGATGATCCGGGGCGTCCACCAACGGAGGCCCCCGTCATGTCCGTGCCCGCGATCGAGGTCGAATCCCTGAGCAAGCGCTTCGGCGACCAGCCCGCGCTGCGCGGCGTGTCGCTGCGGATCCAGCCCGGGGAGATGGTCGCGCTGCTCGGCGCCTCCGGCTCGGGCAAGTCGACGCTGCTGCGCCACCTGAACGGGCTGCACCGTGCCGACGCGGGCAGCGACAGCCAGGTGCGGCTGTTCGGGCGCACGCTGCAGCGCGGCGGCGTGCTCGACCGCGACGTGCGTCGGATGCGCGCGGACGTCGCGGCGATCTTCCAGCAGTTCAACCTCGTCGACCGGCTGCCGGTGATGCTCAACGTGATGGCCGGCGCGCTGCAACGGACGCCGCTGTGGCGCGCGCTGGCGCGCCGCCTTCCGGACGCGGAGCACGCCCGCGCCTGGGACGCGCTCGTGCGCGTCGGCATCGAGCGCTGCGCGTGGCAGCGCGCCTCGACGCTGTCGGGCGGCCAGCAGCAGCGCGCGGCGATCGCCCGCGCGCTGGTGCAGGGCGCACGCGTGATCCTCGCCGACGAGCCGGTCGCCTCGCTCGACCCGGCCACCAGCCGCCGGGTGATGTCGCTGCTCGCCGAGCTGAACCGCGAGCTCGGCGTCACCGTCGTCGTCTCGCTCCATCAGGTCGAGCACGCCTTCGAGTTCTGCCCGCGGACGATCGCGCTGCGGGCCGGCGAGGTCGTCTTCGACGGCCCCACCCGCGCGCTCGACGCGCAGCGGCTGCGCGCGCTGTACGGCGCGCAGACCGACGAGCTGTTCAACGGTTCCCGCCTCGCGAGCCCGACCGCCGAGCCGTCGGCGGACGACCTGCTCGCGGCGATCCAGGCGGCCTGAGCGAGCGCCGCCCCTCCCGCCACCCTCCCCTCCGGAGTCCCATCGTGAAATCGCTGATCGCAGCCTTCTGCACGGCCGCCGGCGTCGCCCTCGCCGCCCCCGGCGCCGCGCTCGCCCAGACCGTCAACTTCGGCATCATCTCGACCGAGTCGTCCGCCAACCTCAAGAGCGCGTGGCAGCCGGTGCTCGACGACATGTCGAAGGCCACCGGACTCGAGATCCGCGCGTTCTTCGCCCCCGACTACGCCGGCGTGATCGAGGGCATGCGCTTCAACAAGGTCCAGGTCGCCTGGATGGGCAACAAGTCGGCGATGGAGGCGGTCGACCGCGCCGGGGCCGAGGTGTTCGCCAAGACCGTCAACCGGGACGGCACCGAGGGCTACTACTCGCTGCTCGTGGTGCACCGGGACAGCCCGCTGAAGAGCCTCGACGACGTGCTCCGCCAGCGCGCCGGCCTCACGCTCGGCTACGGCGATCCGAACTCGACCAGCGGTACCGCGGTGCCGGGCCTCTACGCCTTCGGCCAGAACCGGGTCGACCCGGTCAGGGACTTCAGGCGCACTGTCCGCGCGAACCACGAGACCAACCTGCTGGCGGTCGTCAACCGGCAGGTCGACGTCGCCACGAACAACACCGAGAACATGGACCGGTTCGCGCTGACGAACCCCGAGCGCGTGAAGGACGTCCGCGAGATCTGGCGTTCGCCGCTGATTCCCAGCGACCCGATCGTCTGGCGCAAGGACCTCGACCCCGCGGTCAAGGCGAAGATCCGCGACTTCATGCTCGGCTACGGCCGGACCGACCGCGAGAAGGAGCATCTCGCGCGGCTCGGCCACAGCGCGTTCCGTGCCTCGGGCGACGTGCAGCTCGTGCCGATCCGCCAGCTCGAGCTCGCCCGGACCCGCACGATGCTGGAGAACGACGCGGCGATGGCCGCCGAGGAGCGCAGCCGCCGGATCGCCGAGATCGACGGCCGGCTCGCCGAGCTGGCCCGCCAGCTGCCGCGCACCAACTGACCGGGGAGCGATCGGGATGTCCACCCCTGCCGCCCTGACGGTCCCGACCTCCGCGGTCGGCGGGCCCCCGCCGCCGCCGAGGACCTCGACGACCACCCTCGTCCTCTGGGGCGCGCTGCTCGCGCTGCTCGCCGGCAGCTGGAGCGGCGCCGACATGCGGCCGCTCGACCTGTGGCGCGACGCCGGCAACATGGCGCAGTACGCGAGCGGCTTCTTTCCGCCCGACTTCCGCGAATGGCGCCACTACCTCTCGGAGCTGGTGGTCACGCTGCAGATCGCGCTCTGGGGGACGGCACTCGCGATCGTCTGCTCGGTGCCGCTGTCGCTGCTGGCCTCGAGCAATCTCGTGCCGGCCTGGGTGAACCAGCCGGTTCGCCGCGTGCTCGACGCGTGCCGCTCGATCAACGAGATGGTGTTCGCGCTGCTCTTCGTCGTCGCGGTGGGCCTCGGCCCCTTCGCGGGCGTGCTCGCGCTCTTCGTGCACACCACCGGCACGCTCGCGAAGCTGTTCTCCGAGGCGGTCGAGGCGATCGATCCGCAGCCGGTCGAGGGCATCCGCGCGACCGGCGCGCACCCGCTCGCCGAGATCGTGTTCGGCGTGATCCCGCAGGTGCTGCCGCTGTGGATCTCGTACACGCTCTACCGCTTCGAGGCCAACGTCCGCTCGGCCTCGGTGGTCGGCATGGTGGGCGCGGGCGGCATCGGCATGGTGCTGTGGGACGTGATCCGCGGTTTCCAGTACGCGCAGACCGCAGCGGTGCTGATCATGCTGGTGATCACCGTCTCGGTCATCGACGTCGCCTCGTCGGCACTGCGCCGTCGGCTGATCTGAGCCCGCGCGGGGCGCATGCGCCCCGCGCCTCGTCCATCGGGAGCAGTCCATGGCATCGCCCGCCGCGCGCGCGACCGTCGCGCGCATCGCCCGCCTCTTCGAGGATCACGGCCACGCGCCCTACGAGGGCGCCCGCCGCGAGGCGGTGACCGCCACCGAGCATGCGCTGCAGTGCGCGCAGCTCGCCGAGTGGGCGCACGCGCCGCCCGAGCTGGTCGCCGCCGCGTTCGTGCACGACATCGGCCACTTCCTCGCGGCCGACGCCGTCGCACGCGCCGACGACCTAGACGACCGCCACGAGGTGCTGGCCGTGCCCTTCCTCGCACAGGCCTTCGGCGACGCGGTGGTCGAGCCGGTGCGGCTTCACGTCGAGGCCAAGCGTTTCCTGGTGCGCGTCGACGACGACTACGCGGGCGCGCTGTCGCCGGCCTCGGTGCACTCGCTCGCGCTGCAGGGCGGGCCGATGGACGACGACGCGATCCTGCGCTTCAGGGCGCTGCCGTACGCGGAGGACGCGGTGCGGCTGCGCCGCTGGGACGACCTCGCGAAGATCGCCGGACGCCCGACGCCGTCGGTGTCGCGATACCTGGCCCTGCTCGCGGCGCTGGCCGACCGGGCCTCGGCGCCGGTCTGAGCGGCGACGGACGCGGCGCCTGCGCCGCGACCGGCCCCGCCACGATCAGGCGACCCGTTCGCCGCCGATCCAGGCCTGCCGCACCACCGGCTGACCGTCGAGCTCGGCGACCCGCAGCAGGTCGCCGAGTCTCCCGGGCGCGATCGACCCGCGGTCGTCGAGACCGGCGGCGAGCGCCGGGCCACGGCTCACCACGCGCACCGCCTCGGGCAGCGAGAAGCCCGCGCCGGCGTGCAGCCGCCAGGCGGCCTGCAGCAGGCTGCCGGGCACGTAGTCGGACGACAGCCCGTCGAGCACGCCCTCGCGCGCCAGCTCGGCCGCCGCGACGTTGCCCGAGTGGGAGCCGCCGCGCACCACGTTCGGCGCGCCGGCGATCGTCGACAGCCCGTTCGCGTGCGCGTGGCGCGCCGCCGCGAGCGTGGTCGGGAACTCGCTCATCGTCGCGCCCAGCGCGCGCGCCTCGTCGACGTGCTCGACCGTGGTGTCGTCGTGCGTCGCGAGCGCCACGCCGTGCTCGCGCGCCCAGTGGGCGAACCAGCGCCGGTTCGGCTGCGCCCAGCGCGCCTGCCGCTCGGGCGCGCGCCGGACCTCCTCGTCGAACTGCGCGTCGCTCCAGCCCTTCTTGCCGGTGTAGTAGACGCGCGCGTGCTCGACGTCGGTCCACTGCCGCTGACCGGGCGTGTGGTCCATCAGCGAGATCAGCCGCAGGCGGTCGTGCCCGGCGAAGGGCTCGAACAGCTCGATCGCGTTCGGCGCGGGCAGCTCGCAGCGGACGTGGATCAGGTGCCGGCAGCGCAGCAGCCCGGCGCCGTCGAGCGCGTCGAGCACCTCGAGCAGCGCGCTCTGGTCGCGCGATCGGAAGCCGTCGCCGTACGGGTCGCCGACGCCGATCGCGTCGAGCACCGTGGTGATGCCGGCCGACGCGAGCTCGGCGTCGTGCGCCTGCACCGCGGTCCGCATCGGGAAGGTCACCTTCGGCCGCGGCATCACGTGCCGCTCGAGGTTGTCGGTGTGGACCTCGACGAGGCCGGGCAGCAGCAGGTCGCCGTCGCAGTCGATCGACCCGGGCACGTCGGTGTCGCCGGGCTCGACCGACGCGATGCGCCCGTCGACGACGCGTACCGTCGCGCGCGGCAGCACCTCGCGCTCGGTGACGACGCGGGCACGGGTGAAGAGACGTTCGGTCATGGCGGGTCCGTCAGGCGAAGTCGAGGCGGCGGTCGGCGACGGCGTCGCGGACCTCCTCGTCGTGGAAGATCCCGACGATCGCGCTGCCGCGCCGCTTGGCCTCGTCGATCAGCCCGACGACGACCCGGCGGTTGGCTGCGTCGAGCGATGCGGTCGGCTCGTCGAGCAGCAGCAGCGTGGCCGGCAGCACGAAGCCGCGCGCGACGTTCACGCGCTGCTGCTCGCCGCCGGAGAAGGTGGCCGGCGGCAGGTCCCAGAGGCCGCGCGGCAGGTTCAGCCGCGCGAGCAGCGCACCGGCGCGCTCGCGCGCGGCGTCGAGCGCCGCGCGGTACGGGCCGTCGTCGAGCGGGTCGGCATCCGGGTCGGCCTCGTCGGCATGCGCCTGCAGCCAGCGCTCGGCCACCGCGTCGATCGCCGACTGCCGCGGCAGCGCGCGCAGGAACTGGCTGACGTAGGCGATCTCGCGGCGGCGCAGCGCGATCGTCTCGCGCGGGCCGGCGGTCGCGAGGTCCACGACCTCGCCATCGGCGCGGCGCAGCCGCATCGATCCCTCGTCGGCGCCGTAGTGGCCGCTCAGGCACTTCATCAGCGTGGACTTGCCGCGGCCCGACGGGCCGGCCAGGGCCACGCACTCGCCGGCGCGGACCTCGAGGTCCACGCCGCCCAGCACCGGCAGCGCGAGGCCGCCGCGCAGGTGCAGCACGAAGCGCTTCGAGAGGCCGCGGACCGCGAGCACCGGCGGGGCATCGTTCGGGATCGTCATGGGGTCACCACCGAGGCCACGAGCAGTTGCGTGTAGGCATCGCGCGGGTCGTCGAGCACGCGGTCGGTCAGGCCCTGCTCGACGATCCGGCCGTCGCGCATCACCAGCGTCCGGTCGGCCAGCAGCCGGGCCACGCCGAGGTCGTGGGTCACGATCACCACCGACAGCCGCAGCCGGCCGACGAGCAGGCGGATCAGGTCGAGCAGCCGGGCCTGCACCGAGACGTCGAGCCCGGAGGTCGGCTCGTCCATCAGCACCACGCGCGGCCGCGTGACCAGGTTGCGGGCGATCTGAAGCCGCTGCCGCATGCCGCCGGAGAACGCACGCGGCGAGTCGTCGATCCGCTCGCCCTCGAGCTCGACGCGTGCCATCCAGCGCAGCGCGGTGTCGCGCAGCCGGCCGTAGTGGCGGTCCCCGCGGCCCATCAGCCGCTCGCCGACGTTGGCACCGGCGCTCACGTCCATCCGCAGCCCCTCGTGCGCGTGCTGCTCGACGAAGCCCCACTCCGATCGCATCAGCTCGCGCCGCCTGCGCTCGGGCAGCGCGTGGACGTCGAGCGTCTCGCCGGACGCGTCGCGGTAGCGCACCCGCCCCTCGGCGGGCACGAGGCGGCCGGCGAGGCAGCCGAGCAGCGTCGACTTCCCGGAGCCCGACTCGCCGACGATCGCGAGCACCTCGCCCGGATACAGCTCGAACGACGCGTCGCGGACCGCCCAGCGACCGTCGCGCGCGCCGGGGAAGCGATGGCCGAGGCCCTCGACCGCGAGCAGCGGCATCTCGCGTGCGGCGCTCATCGCGTGCCCTCCCGGCCCTCGCGGCACCAGTCGGTGTCCGAGCAGGTCCATCGCGTGATCCCGTCGTCGCCGTGGAACTCGTCGAGGAAGCTCGTCGTGCTGCCGCACAGCTCGCAGGCGTGCCCCTGCGACTCGACGCGGAACGGGTGATCGTCGAAGTCGAGGCTGCGGACGTCGGTGTACGGCGGGATCGCGTACAGGCGCTTCTCGCGGCCGGCGCCGAACAGCTGCAGCGCCGGCATCCGGTGCATCTTCGGATTGTCGAAGGCGGGGATCGGCGAGGGCGACATCACGTAGCGTCCGTCGACGAGCACCGGCCAGTCGTAGCCGAGGTCGATGCGCCCCCAGCGGGCGATGTCCTCGTAGAGCTTCACGTTCATCAGTCCGTACTCGGCGAAGGCGTGCAGCCGCACGGTCTCGGCGCGGCGCGGCTCGAGCCGGTACAGCGGCTCGGGCTGCGGCACCTGGTAGACGAGGATCTGCGCCTCGGTCAGCGGCCGCTCGGGGATCCGGTGGCGCGTCTGGACGAGCGTCGCGTCGGCCGTGCGCTCGGTGGTGCGCACGCCGGTGACGCGCGCGAAGAAGTGACGGATGTTGACCGCGTTCGTGGTGTCGTCGGACCCCTGGTCGATGACCTTCAGCACGTCGTCCGGACCGATCGTGGCCGCGGTCACCTGGATGCCGCCGGTGCCCCAGCCGTAGGCGAGCGGCATCTCGCGCGAGCCGAAGGGCACCTGGTGACCGGGGATCGACACCGCCTTCAGCAGCGCACGGCGGATCATCCGCTTCGTGCCCTCGTCGAGATAGGCGAAGGTGTAGCCGTTCATCGTCCGTGCTCCCCGCGCAGCGCGCGCACCAGCTGCAGCTCGGTCTCGAAGGTCACGTAGTGCGGCAGCTTCAGGTGCTGGACGAAGCCCGAGGCCTCGACGTTGTCGCCGTGCGAGAGCACGAACTCGCCGTCCTGCGCCGGGCTGGTGACCCGCTCGTCGAACTCGTCGGCGCGCAGCACGCGATCGACCAGGGACATCGCCATCGCCTTGCGCTCGCCGTGGCCGAAGACCAGGCCCTGGCCGCGGGTGAACTGCGGCGGCGTCGTCGCGCTGCCGGCGAACTGGTTGATCATCTGGCAGTCGGTGAGTTCGACCTCGCCGATCTCGATCGGGAAGCCCAGCTCGTCGGGGACGATCTCGAGCGGCACCGCGCCGTGGCGGATCTCGCCGGCGAACGGGTGGGTGTAGGCGTAGCCGCGCTGCGTCGAATAGCCCATGCCCAGCACCCAGCCCTCGTCGGCGCGCGCGAGCATCTGCAGGCGCGCGGCGCGCGGCAGCGGATGGGCCGGCGGATCGCGGGTCACGTCGGGCGGCTCCGGGTCGCCGTCCGAGGGCACGCAGGGCTCGATGAGCCCTTCGGCCGCGAGCGCCTCGATCGGGCTCGCGAGGGGCGCTTCGGGGTCGCCGTCGAGCGGCACCGGCTCGGCCGCGCCGCGGACGCGGGCCGCCTCGGCGCCGTCGAAGTCGAGCAGCCGCTGCGTGTAGTCGAAGCTCGGGCCGAGCAGCTGGCCGCCCTGCACGTCCTTGAAGATCGCGGACACCCGCCGCCTCACGCGCATCCGCGTCGTGTCCACCGGCAGGCTCGCGCCCCAGCGCGGCAGCGTGGTCCGCCAGGCGCGCAGCAGGAAGACCGCCTCGATCGTGTCGCCGCGCGCCTGGCGGATCGCGAGCGCCGCGAGGTCCGGGTCGTAGACCGAGGCCTCGGCCATCACCCGGTCGACCAGCAGCCGCAGCTGCTCGCGGACCTGCGCGCCGTCGAGCGCCGGCACCTCCGGATCGCCGCGCCGCGCCTGCGCGAGCAGTTCGAGCGAGGCCGCGATCGCGCGCTCGCCGCCCTTCACCGCGATGTACATGGCCTCAGCCCTCCACCGTGACGCGCGTGGTGCGCGGCACCGCCGCGAGGCGGTCGCCGCAGGCGAGCAGCAGCTCGACGCCGCGCGGGTAGGCGGGCGCGAGCGCGGCGCGCGCCTGCCAGAAGCGCTCGTCGAGGCCGCCGACGGCGAGCCGGTGCTCGGTCTCGATGCCAGGCCCGCGCAGCACGAGCGCCGCCTCGCCGGGCAGCGCGCGGCCGTCGTGCAGCGAGGGCACGTCGACCAGCAGCGTCGCGCCGTCCTGCGGACGCTCGTCGCTGCCGGCGTCGAGGCGGGCCCACAGCGACGGGGCGGCGTGCTCGGCGTCGACCGCGACGAAGGCGGTCGCCGACGCCGCGCGGGCGACGCGCACGCCGGTATGGAAGCGCAGCGCATCGAGCGCGCCGCGCGCACGGTCCTCGAGCCACACGCTCGTCTCGGCATCGAGCAGCGCGAGCAGCGCGGCGTACGCGGCGGGCGACAGGCCCTCGGTGGCGAGACCGTCGAGCACCTCGGCCGGCAGCATCGCGATGCGCCCCGGGCGGGCGGTGGCGTCGAGCAGCGCGCGGAACACGCGCTGCGACGCGTGCACCGGCTCGGCGAAGCCGCGTGCGACGCGGGCAGGGTCGACGGCCGCGAGCGGCGCGACGGGGAACGCGTTCATGCGGCCTCCGGCTGCAGGGTGTGGAAGTGCACGCGGCTCGACGCCGTGCGTGCCCGCTCGTCGCGGACTCGCCTCAGCCGCTCCTCGCGCAGCGGCGCGACGACCGCCGCCCACAGCAGCTCGTGCAGCGGCGGGTGCTGGAGCAGCGCGTCGATGCGCGCGATCCGTTCGGCATGCGCGGCCTCGCGGCCCAGCACGTGGCCGACGCCGGCGATCGGCACGCCGCCCTCGGGGACGAAACGCAGCACGCAGCGCGTGACGGTCGCCTCGCCGACGTTGAACCGGTCGCCGGTGTTGCCGATCCGCGCGCGGACCATCACCAGTCCGTGCTCGGGGGCGCGCAGGGTCTCGAATCGGCGTCCCGCGACGTGCGGCGCGGCGAGGCGCTCGAGCGAACCGGGCCGCGCGAGCGCGAGCTCGCGGAGCCAGTCGGCGCGGCGGTTCGAAGGGGGAGGATCGGAGGGTGCGTTCACGACGACGTCATCTAGATCACCGAGGATGGCGGCCAGTATCGACGTGCGGGATGACACTTCATTGACACTGCTCGACGGCCACCGCGACGAGATCGCCCGCGACGACGACGCGCCGGCGCGCAGCCACCGCTGGTCGCGGATCGCGGCCGCGCTGCGCGAGGACATCGACGCGGGCCGCTTCGCGCCCGGCGAGCGGCTGCCGAACGAGACCGCGCTCGCGGCGCGCTTCGGCGTCCACCGTCACACGCTGCGACAGGCGGTGCAGCGGCTCGCGCTCGAGGGCCGCGTGCGCGTCGAGCAGGGCCGCGGCACCTTCGTGCGCGAGCTGGTGCTCGACTACGCGCTGGGCCGCCGCACCCGGATGACCGATAACCTCGCGCGGGCGGGCGAGCGCGCGCGCCGCGAACTGCTCGGGCGCTCGGTCGAACCGGCGGGCGAGTGGGCCGAGCCGCTGGGAACCGCCCGCGACGCGCGTGTCGAGGTGCTGCGCTCGCGCGCGATCGTGCGCGGTCGGCCGATCGGGCTGTCGACGACGGCCTATCCGGCGGACCGGCTGGCCGGCATCGGCGCGGCCTTCGGCGAGACCGGCTCGGTCACCGCCGCGCTCGCGCGGCTGGGCGTGGGCGACACCGTGCGCGTGCGCAGCGCGGTCTCGTGCCGGCTGCCCACGTCCGCCGAGGCCGACGCGCTCGCGCGGGCCGCCGGCGAGCCGGTGCTCGTCGTCGCCTTCGTCAACGCCGACGCGCGCGGCGTGCCGGTCGAGGCGGGCCGCACGCTGTTCGCGGCCGACGCGGTGCAGCTGGTGATGGAGCACGGCGCATGAGGCCGTGCGGACGCGTCGCGCGGCGACGCCCGGGAGGACGACGATGAGCACGCACGGCGGCCCGCGCTTCGCGGCCTACTGGATCCCCGAACCCGGCCATCCGCTGTGGGCGGCCGGCTGCGGCTGGCTGGGCCGCGATCCGGCCGACGGCGGGCCGGGCGCGGGGCCGGCGCGACGGCACGTCGCCGCGCCGTGGCGCTACGGATTCCACGCCACGCTGAAGGCGCCGGTGCGGCTCGCACCGGGCGCCATCGAGGCCGACTGGCTCGGCGCGGTGCGCGCCGTCGCCGCGCGGCACGCGCGGTTCGCGATGCCCGCGATGCGGATCGCGACGCTCGACGACTTCCTGGCGCTGCGGCCGGTCGCGGAGCCGGCCGCCGGCCATCCGCTGCGCCGCCTGGCCGACGACTGCGTCACGCGCCTCGACGTGCTGCGCGCGCCGCCCGACGAGGCCGAGCGCGCACGTCGGCTGACGCCCGGACTCGATGCCCGCGGCCGCGCGAACGTCGAGCGCTGGGGCTATCCGAGGGTCTTCGACGACTGGCGCCTGCACCTGACGCTGACCGACGGCCTCGGCGAGCTCGACCCCGCGATCGTCGAACGGCTGCGGCACGATGCCGAGGCGCACTTCGAGCGCGCGCTCGCCGAGCCGCTCGAGGTCGAGGCGATCGCGGTCTGCGTCGAGCCGGCACCCGGCCTGCCGTTCGTGCCGCGGGCCCGCGTCCGGCTCGGAGGCGCGCGATGAGCCGCGAGCATGCGTCGTCGCGCCTGATGGTCGTGGTCGGCGCCTCGGGCGTCGGCAAGGACAGCGTGCTCGACGCCTGGCTGGGCGGGCGTCCGCGCGCCGAGCGTCCGTGGCGCGCCCGCCGGACCATCACCCGGCCCGCGCACGGCGCGGGCGAAGGCCACGAGCCGGTCACCGAGGCGCGCTTCGACATGCTGCTGGCGCGCCGCGCGTTCGCGTTCCACTGGGCCGCGCACGGCCTGCGCTACGGCGTGCGGCACGAGGAGCTCGCGCCGCTGCACGACGGGCGCTGGGTGGTGCTCAACGGCTCGCGTGCGCACCTGCCGGCGCTGCTCGCGACCGCGCCCGGCGCCTGGGTCGTCGAGATCGACGCGCCCGCGGCGCTCCGCGCGGCGCGCCTCGGCGCGCGCGGCCGCGAGCACGACGACGACGTGGCCGCCCGTCTCGCCCGCACGGTGGGCACCGTGCCGGCGGACCTGGTGATCCGCAACGACGGGCCGCTGGAGGCGGCCGTGGCGCGGCTCGACGCCTGGTGGCGCGGGCTCGGGCAGACCTGCCGATGAGCGAACGCCCGCGCATCCTCGTGACCCAGCCGGTGCACGCCGACGTCGCCGCCCGCCTCGCCGGGCTCGGCGAGCTCGACCTGCACCCGGGCCCCGAGCCGATCGACCCGCACGCACTCGCCCACCGTCTCGCGGGCGCCACCGCGATGGTCGGCTTCATGACCGACCGCGTGGACCGGCGCACGCTGCGCCACGCAGCGCGCCTGCGCATCGTCGCCGCCGCGCTGAAGGGCTGGGACGGCTACGACGCCGCGGCCTGCGCCGAGGCCGGTGCGTGGCTCACCGTCGTGCCCGACCTGCTGACCGAACCGACCGCCGAGCTCGCGATCGGACTGGCCATCGCGCTCGGCCGCCGGGTGCGCGACGGCGACGCGCGGGTGCGCGACGGCCGTTTCCGCGGCTGGCGGCCGGTGCTCTACGGGAGCGGTCTCGCCGGCTCGACGGTGGCGATCCTCGGCCTCGGCCGCGTCGGCCGCGCGATCGCCGCGCGACTGCGCGGCTTCGGCTGTGCCGCGCTGCTGGGCGTCGACCGCCCCGGCACGGAGCCGCCCGAGGGCGTGTCGCGCGTGCCGCTCGCGCAGGCGCTGGCGCAGGCGCACTGGGTGTTCGTCGCGCTGCCGCTCGACGGGTCGACGCGCCACCTCGTCGATGCGGCGGCGATCGAGGGCTCGCGCCACGGCGCGCTGTGGATCAACGTCGGCCGCGGCGGCGTGGTCGACGAGGCCGCGATGGCGATGGCGCTCGCAAGCGGCTGGGCGGGCGGTTACGCGGCCGACGTGTTCGAGTTCGAGGACGTGTCGCTCGAGGACCGGCCCAGGCGGATCGATCCGCTGCTGATCGCGCACCCGGCGACGGTGTTCACGCCGCACCTCGGCTCGGCGGTGGCCGGGGTGCGGCGCGCGATCGAGCACCGCGCGGTCGACAACGTGGAGGCGGTGCTGCGCGGGCAGGTGCCGCCGGATGCGGTCAACCTGCCGCGCCGGGCGGGCTGAGCCGCGACGCGCGGGCCGCCCGCGCGATCGGCGGACGGGCCTCGGGGGTCCGGCGGCGCCGCCCGCCTCCGTTCAGAACGGCTTCAGGCCCAGCGCCGCCCGGAACCGGTTCTTCACGTACGGGCCGTCGCGAGGCGGCAGCGCACGCGGCGGTTCCGACGCGCGGATCGCGACCTGCGCGAGGACCGCGCCGTCGCGCGCGCGGATCCGCTCGACCAGCGGATCGAGATCGGCGAGCGCGTCGACACGCACCGCATGTCCGATCCCGCAGCCGCGCGCGACCGCGACCAGGTCCACGCCGAGACCCGTGTGGCTGCGCTGCATGCCGGTCTCGCCGAAGTGACCGTTGTCGAGCACCACCACCGACAGGTTGCGCGGCCGCTTCGCGCCGATGGTCGCGAGCGCGCCCAGCCCCATCAGCTGCTCGCCGTCGCCGGTGATCACCACCACCTCGCGCGCCGGCTGCGCGAGCGCGAGCCCCAGGCCGAGCGCCGCGGCCCCGCCCATCGCGCCCCAGAGGTAGTAGTTGCCGTCGCGGTCGCCCGCGGCGAACACGTCGTAGGCCGCCGAGCCGAGGCCGGTGACGATCAGCGCATCGGGCAGGCGCGCGAGCAGCGCGGCGACGAAGGCGCGGCGCTCGAGGCCGGGGGCGTCGGTCGTCATTTCACCCACCGCTTGCGTCCGATCAGGCTCTGCGAGAGAAGCACCGCGACCCGTTCGCCCGCCTCGAACGCCGCGTCGAGGGCGGCGCCCACCGTCTCGCCCACGGTCGCGGGATCGCTCGCGCGCATCACCGTGATGCCCATCAGCTCGAACGCGCCCGGCGTCGCCTTGCCCATCGGGGTCTGCCACGGATTGAACTCGGCGTACTCGCCGCGCATGGTGACCAGCGCGAGGAACGGCAGGTCGGCGCTCTGCAGCAGCGAGAACATGTTCACGCAGTTGCCCACGCCGCTGCTCTGCATCAGCAGCGCGGCGCGCTGGCCGCCGAGCCAGGCGCCCGCGGCCAGCGCCACGCCCTCCTCCTCGGTGGTCAGCACGATGTCCTCGATGTCGGGGTCGGCGATCGCGCTGCGGATCACGTGCGCATGGCCCGCGTCGGGCACGTAGGCGATCTGGCGGATGCCGCCGCGCTTGAGGGCGTCGAAGACGTCCTGCTGCCAGGTCGGTGTCGATGGGGCGGTCATGGGGTCGCAGTCCCTCGCAGGGGTCGTCGGTGCAGGCCCGGATGCTAGGCGCTGAACCGCGGCCCCGGCAAGGCGGGGAACGCGACGGACGCGAGGGTGGAATCGCGCGGCGGCCCGGCGGGGTGCGATGGCTATACTGGCCCGCAGCCGCGCGCCGCCGACGCGGCCCATCCGAGAGAGCGAGGAGCGCGATGTCCGCGATCGAGTCGGTGTCTGCCGTGCGTGCCGAAGGCCCCTCGGTCTGGACCGCGCACGAGCTCGAGCGCGACCGCGGCTGGCTCGTCGAGCTGACGCCCGCGCAGGCCGACGACCTCGCGCGCGCGGCCGCCTCGCTGCCCGAGGGCGGCGACCTGCTCCGCGAGGACGCGCCGCGCTGGCCCGACGCGCCCGACTGGCTCGACGCGCTGCTCGATCGCCTGCGCGCCGACCTCGGCCGCCGCGGCGTGGTGCTGCTGCGCGGCCTGCCGGTGCCGCGGATGTCGCGCGAGCGGGCGGGCCGACTGTTCCGCGCGATCGGCGAGCGGCTGGGCACGGCGCTCACGCAGAACGCCGCGCGCGAGCTGTTGTGTCCGGTGACGGACGACGGCGCGCGCTTCGGCTACGACACCGGCAGCGCGCAGCGCGCCCGCGGCTACCGCAGCCGCGCGCAGCTGAACATGCACGCCGACCCGACCGACGTGGTCGCGCTGATGTGCATCCGGCAGGCCCGCTCGGGCGGCCTGAGTTCGATCGTCAGCGCTGGCGCGGTCCACAACGTGCTGCTCGACGAGGCCCCGCAGCACCTGCCCGTCCTCTATCGGGGCTTCCGCTACGACCGCAAGGGCGAGCAGGGCCCCGACGAGGCGCCGGTCACCGGGCCGATCCCGGTGTTCGAGCGGCGCGGCACGCGGCTCGACTGCCGCTACGCGCGCTCGTACATCGCCGGCGCGGCCGACCGGCTCGGCGTGCCGCTCGAGCCGGCCGAGCGCGCGGCGCTCGACGCCTTCGACGTGGCGGCGCGCCGCGAGGACCTCGCCGCGCTGATGGACTTCCAGCCGGGCGACGTGCAGCTGCTCGACAATCTCGCGGTGCTGCACGGCCGCACCGCCTTCGAGGACGGGCCCGACCCGGCCGAGCGCCGCTACCTCTACCGGCTGTGGCTGCAGCTGGGCGAGCACGCCCCCTGGCACGGCGCGTCCGACGCGATGCGCTGGGCCTATGCGCGCTTCGGCGCGCTGGGCCGCACGGCCCGCGAGGCCGGAGCGCCGTCGCCACCGCACTGAACCGGCCGCGGGCGCGCCCCGCGGCCGCGAGCACGCCGATCCACCCACACCCCCACACACGACCCCAGGAGACGACCTTGAGCATCGGAAGCCCGACACGACGACGGATGACGGTCCTCGCCGGCGCGACGCTCGCGCTCGGCACGGGCGCGAGCGCGCGCGCCCAGACCGCGGACCGCTTCCCGTCGCGGCCCATCACGCTGATCGTCGGCTTCGCGCCCGGCGGCGGCGGCGACATCGTGTCGCGCTGGATCGCCGACTACCTGCGCGAGCGCTGGAAGGTCGCGGTGGTCGTCGAGAACCGGCCGGGCGCCGGCGCGACCATCGCGGCCGGGCAGCTCGCACGCGCCAAGCCCGACGGCTACACGGTCGCGCTCGCCACCACCAGCCCCTTCACCGTCGCGCCGTACTTCCAGCCGGTGCAGTACGACCCGTCGAAGGACTTCACCTACCTGTTCCAGTTCCTCGTCAGCCCGCAGCCGATGTTCGTGCGCTCCGACAGCCCGCACCGCAGCTGGCAGGACCTGGTCACCTGGGCGCGCGCGAATCCGGGCCGTTTCCTCTGGTCCACCGCGGCCACCAACGGCGGCACGCACATCGCCACCGAGGCCGCGCTGCGCAGCCTCGGCATCCAGGGCACCTACGTCGCCTACAAGGGCGGCGCCGAGGTGATCACCGGCCTGCTCGCCGGCGACATCATGGCGGTGGTGTCGGACTCGTTCGGACCCTTCGCGGCCGACGGCCGCGTGCGGCTGCTCGTCGAGACGAGCCCGGACCGCTTCCCCGACTACCCGACGCTGCCCACGTTCCGCGAACTCGGCTATCCGCTGTCGGTGCGGATCTTCTACGGCCTCGCGGGGCCGGCGGGCATCCCGGCCGACGTGGTCGCCGCCTGGGAGGCCGCGGCGCAGGACATGGTGAAGTCGACCGGCTTCCAGGAGCTGATGGCGCGCCAGAAGACCGCAGCCTCCTACCAGGGCAGCGCCGAGTTCACCGCGTCGACCGTCGACGTCTACCGGCGCATGGGCAAGCTCGTGCCCGAGCTGGGCTTCAAGTGACGGACGCGCGGCCATGACGCCCCCCTTCGCCCGCCGCGCGTTCAATCTCGCGCTCGTCGCCGGCACGGCCGCGCTCGTCGCCCGCCCCGCCTCGGCCGGACGCGGCGTCGTCGAGGACGTGAGCGCGTATCCGTCGAAGCAGATCACGATCGTGGTCGGCTTCCCGCCGGGCGGCCCCACCGACATCCTCGCGCGGCTCGTCGCGCGCAACCTCGCCGAGGCCTGGGGCCGCCCGGTCGTCGTCGAGAACAAGCCGGGCGCGGGCTCCAACATCGCCACCGAGCAGGTGGTCCGCGCGGACACCGACGGCTACGTGCTGCTGCTGCAGACGATCGCCAACGCCACCAACACCTCGATCTACCGGACCCTGAAGTTCGACGCCCAGCGCGACCTCGCGCCGATCGTCCAGCTGATGGCCTCGCCGAGCGTGCTGGTGGTGAACCCCGCGGTGCCGGCGAAATCGCTGAACGAGCTGATCGCGCTCGCGAAGGCGCAGCCCGGCAAGCTCAGCTTCGCGTCCACCGGGACCGGCGGCTCGCCGCACCTCGCCGGCGAGATGCTCAAGCAGCGCACCGGCATCGAGATCGTGCACGTACCGTACAAGGGCGCGACGCCCGCGCTGAACGACGTGCTGGCCGGCACCGTGTCGATGGGCTTCATGACGCTGCTGGGCGTGGTGCAGCACATGCAGAGCGGCCGGCTGCGGCCGCTCGCGGTGGCGGGACCGAAGCGGCTGGCCGAGCTGCCCGACGTGCCGACCACCGCCGAGCTCGGCCTCGCCGACTTCCTCGTGCTGTCGTGGAACGGCCTGGCCGCGCCGGCGGGCACGCCGCGGCCGGTGATCGACAAGCTCAACCGCGAGGTCAACCGGATCCTGCAGGTGCCCGAAGTGAGGAGGCAGCTCGAGGCGCTCGGCGCCGAGCCGGGCGGCGGCAGCGTCGAGGACTACACGCGCTTCATCCAGGCGGAGACCACGCGCTGGGCCGCGGTCGTGAAGTCGGCCAACGTCACGCTGGACTGAGTCACCGATGCCCGCCGCCACGCCCGCCGACGCGACGCGCTGCGCGCTGGTCACCACCGGCGGCACCATCGTCTCGCGCATCGACCCGGCCACCGGGCTCGCGATGCCGGTGCTCTCCGGCGACGAGCTGCTGCGCACCCTCGGCGACGGCATCGGGCCGATCGAGGTGCACGACTTCTGCCGCGTCGCCTCGCCGCAGCTCGGCCCCGAGCACTGGGTGGGCCTGCACGCGCTCACCAGCGCGCTGCTCGCACGAGACGACATCCACGGGATCGTGGTCACCCACGGCACCAGCACCCTCGAGGACACCGCCTGGTTCCTGGACCTGACGCTGCGCACCGACAAGCCGGTGGTGCTGACCGGCGCGCAGCGCAACGCGTCGGCCCCCGACTTCGACGGCCCGCGCAACCTGCGCGCTGCGCTCGCGGTCAGCCGGTCGCCGGCGGCCCGCGGGCTCGGCGTGCTGGTCACGCTCAACGAGCACGTTAACGCGGCGCGCGAGGCGACCAAGACCCACACCCGCGACGTCGAGACCTTCCAGTCGGGCGAGTGGGGCTACCTCGGCTCGGTGGAGGGCGACGCGGTCCGCTTCCACCGTGCGCCGCTGCGGCGGCTGCACGTGCCGCTGGTCGCGACGACGCTGCCCGAGGTGGAGATCGTCTCGATGTTCCCCGGCGCCACCGGCGCGATGGTCCGCGCGGCCGCCGACGCGGGCGCGCGGGGGATCGTCGTGCAGGCGGTCGCCTCCGGGCACGTGAACGCGGCGATGGAGGCCGCGATCGTCGACGTGCTCGCGCGCGACATCGCGGTGGTGGTGTCCACGCGCATCCCGCGCGGCGGCACGCGGACGGGCTACGGCTTCCCGGGCTCGTCGCGGCGGCTGGTCGACGCGGGCGCGGTGCTCGCGGGCGACCTCTCGCCGTGGAAGGGCCGGATCGTGCTGATGCTCGCGCTGCAGCGCGGGCCGGTGGCGCGCGAGACGCTGGCGGCGCTGTTCGGCTGAGCGGTCGGCGCGGCCGCGGATCGCCGCAGGCGGCGACGTGGGACGCACCGCCGGTGCAACAGGGTGGCGGATCGTCGGCGTCAGGCGCGCGTGAGCTCGAAGCCGCCGACCTCGAACGTCGCGCCGTTCACCACCGCCTCCACCCGGTGTGCGCCCGGGTGGTGCGTCCGCGTCGTCCGCTGCGCGAGCGACAGCGTCTTCGAGAACGCGGCGACCTCGCCCCCGGCGAGCTCGACCGTCGACAGCTTGAACACCTTCGCCCGCGTCGGCTCGCCGCGAGCGTCCGCGTACGTGATCCGCAGGTCCACCAGCAGCCGCTGCGCGCCGCGCGTCGTCGCGGCCAGCTCGAACGCGATCCGCACCGCACCGCCGATCGGCACCCGCGCCGGCGCGATCGAGGCCGCCCGAAGCGCGACCCGCGCCCGCTCGCCGAACCCGAGCACCGTCAGCGCATGCGGATCGCCGCGCTTCACCAGTGTCCTGAGCGCATGACGGATCAGTCGGATCCGCGCGGGCGGCGCACCCTCCGCCCACCGCGTGCACAGGTCCACCAGCAGCGCCGGATCCGCGCGCCCGAGGTCGTTCAGGTGGTTCGCCACCGAGCGCCGCACGTACTCGTCCGGATCGTCGCGCAGCCGCTCGAGCAGCGCGATCACCGGGCGCGGATCGCGCTCGAACACCGTGAGCCGCGACGCCCACGGCAGCCGCGGCCGCGTGCCCTCGGACACCAGCCGGCGCACGTGCACGCTCGGGTCCTCGGCCCATCGCCCGAGCACGCGCAGCATCGCGTCGGGATGCCGCTCGATGAACGGCCGCACGCCGAACTCGCAGCTGAAGCGCTGGGTGATCGCGTGCATCGCACGGACCGAGTCGTCGAGGTGCTCGAGCCCGCGCTCGGCCACCCAGTAGACGAAGGGCAGGTGCAGGAAGGGCGCCATGCCCTGCCCCATCGCGGACGCGACGGGGGGACCGAGCGAGCGCAGCACCACGTCGACCGCATCGGCGTAGCGCTCGGGCAGGTGATCGCCGAGCGCCCGCGCGACCTGCCTCGCCCGCGGCAGCAGCTCGAGGTCCTCGTACCCGCGCAGCGCCTGCGCGACGAACGCGGGCGTGGCGAAGGTCGGATGCACCCGCTCGATCATCGCGGCGATCCGCCGCGGGATCTCGGGGCCGTACTGCGCCTTCAGCGGCTCGGCCATCGCGCGGTCGGCGCGCCCCGCTTCAGCCCGCGCGCGCCATCGCCGCGAGCCCCTCGTCGAGGTCGGCGATCAGGTCGGCCGCATCCTCGAGCCCGCAGTGGATGCGCACCAGCGGCCCGCCGGTCCAGGGCTTCACCGTGCGGATCGAACCGATGTTCGCCGGCATGATCAGGCTCTCGAAGCCGCCCCACGAATAACCGATCCTGAAGAACCGCCGACGCTCGCACAGCGCCGCGAGCTGCGCCTTCGTCGCGGCCTTCAGCTCGAACGAGAACAGGCCGCTCGAGCCGGAGAAGTCGCGCTGCCACAGCGCGTGCTGCGGATGCGAGGGCAGCGCGGGGTGCAGCACGCTCGCCACCTCGGGCCGGCCCTCGAGCCAGCGCGCGACCTCGAGCGCGGTGACCTCGTGGCGTCGCATCCGCACCTCGGCGGTCCGCAGGCCGCGCAGCGCGAGGAACGCGTCGTCGCCGCCCACGCAGACGCCGAGCTGCTTGACCGCGTGCCACAGCGTCAGCCAGTGCTCTTCGCGAACCACCGCCGCGCCCATCAGGAAGTCCGCGTGGCCGCCCCAGTACTTGGTGAGCGGCAGCAGCGAGACGTCCACCCCCCAGTCGAAGGGCCGCGCGAAGGCCGGCGAGGCCCACGCGTTGTCGATCATCGTCAGCACGCCGCGGGCGCGCGCGACGGCGCACATCGCCGGCACGTCCTGGATCTCGAAGGTGTAGCTGCCCGGGCTCTCGAGGTAGAGCACGCGGGTGTTGGGACGCAGCAGCGCCTCGATGCCGGCGCCGATCGACGGGTCGTAGAACTCGGTCTCGACGCCGTAGCGCCTGAGCATCGTCGACGCGAAGCCGCGCGCCGGCCCGTAGACCGAATCGCTCATCAGCACGTGGTCGCCGGGCGAGCAGTAGGCGAGCAGCGGCACCGAGATCGCGGCGAGCCCCGAGGGCATCAGCGCGGCGCGGCACCGGTGCGGCGCGCCCTCGACCTCGGCGAGCGCGTCCATCAGCGCCATCGTGGTGGGCGTGCCGCTGGTGGCGTAGGTGGTCCGGTGCGGCTCGCCGGCGTAGGACGCGGCCCCCTCGGCGTCGGCCTGCGCGAGCGTGTCGAACAGCACGCTGGAGGCGCGGGTCACCGGCAGGTTCACGGTGGCCACCGGGCGGTCGAAGTGGCGGCCGGCGGCGACGAGGCGCGACGACGGCGAGGGCGACGCGGGCGCGTCGGCGGCAGGGCGATCGGCGGGGGGCGTGCTCATCGCCCGATTATAGGGGCCGGGTCCCGCGTGCTAGCCTGCCGCCTCCCCCATGGACACACGCCCCACCGACCCGCGCCGCGTCCTCGTCGGCGTGATGCTCGTGCTGCTGCTCGGCGCGATCAACCAGACGATCGTCGCCGTCGCGCTGCCCCGGATCGCCGACCGCCTCGACGGCTTCGGGCTGATCGCGTGGGTGATCAGCGGCTACCTGGTGGCCGCCACCGTCGTCACGCCGATCTACGGCAAGCTCTTCGACCGGTACGGCGTGCGCCGCGTGCTGGCCGTCGCGATCGGGCTCTTCGCGCTCGGATCGCTCGGCTGCGCGCTGTCGTTCACGATGCCGATGCTGGTGGGCTTCCGAGTGCTGCAGGGCATCGGCGGCGGCGGGCTGATCTCGGGCTCGCACGCGGCGATCGCGCTCACCGTCTCGCCGCGCGAACGCGGCCGCTACCAGGCCTACTTCAGCAGCATGTTCGCGCTCGCGAGCGTGCTCGGGCCGGTCGCCGGCGGCTGGCTCACCGAGGGGCTGTCGTGGCAGTGGGTGTTCGCCGCGAACCTGCCGCTGTCGGTGGCGGCGCTCGCGGCCACGCAGTCGCGGCTCCGGCCGCTGCCGGTGCCGGGCCGGCGCGCGCCGATCGACGGGCCGGGCGCGCTGCTGCTGTCGCTGGGGCTCGCCGCGGTGCTGATCGCGATCACCCGCGCGGGCCAGGGCCAGCCCTGGTTCGACGCGGCGAACCTCGCCTGGATCGGTTCGGGCGTGCTGCTGCTCGCAGGCTACGCGTGGCGCGAGCGCGGCGTCGAGGATCCGGTGCTGCCGCTGCCGCTGCTGAGGAACCGCGTGGTCACGCTCGGCCTGCTCACGCAGTTCATCGCGCACGGCACGCTGATCACGCTGACGGTGATGGTGCCGCTCGAGTCGCAGCTCGTCGCGGGGCTGGCGCCGGCGGCCGCCGCCTCGCAGCTGGTGGCGCTGTCGCTCGGGCCGCCGGTGGGCTCGATGATCGCCGGCCGCACGATGGCGGCCACCGGCCGCTACCGGCCGCAGCAGACGATCGGCGCACTGGGCGTCGCGATCGCGGTCTTCGCGCTCGCCGCCGCGCTGCACTGGGACGCGCCGCACTGGGTCGCGGTCGCGCTGCTCTTCGTGACGGGCGTGTGCTTCGGGCTGCAGTTCCCGACGACGCTGGTCGCGCTCCAGAGCGCCGCGCCCGTCGAGCACCTGGGCGCGGCGATCGCCGCGGTGAACTTCGCCCGGTCGCTCGGCGGTGCGCTGGGGATCGCGCTGCTGTCGACGATGCTGCTCGAGCTGCTGAGGCGCGGCGCGCCCGAGCTCGCGCAGGTGAACGCCGGCGCCGACGTGATGCGCGCGCTGACCGCGACCGACGCCGACGCGCTGCGCGCCCGGATGCAGCCGGTGGCCGAGGACGCGTTCGTCGCGATCTTCGCGACCTGCGCGGCCGGCAGCCTCGTGGTGCTCGCGCTGTTCCGCGCGATGCCCGAGCGGCCGCTGCGCGGCTGAGCCCCGCGCCGCCGACGACACGCGCCGCGGCCCGGCGCCGATCGCCCGCGGCGCGAGCTCGGCCGTGCCGCCGGGGCGAAAAGACGCGCCGCCGATCCGGGAAGCGGTCGCCGCGCGGGGTACAATCGCGTCCGTCTCGTCGTATCCGAGTGCCGCGCCGCCGCGCTCGCGCATCGCCGCGACGGCGCGCCGCCCCGGGCGGAATCGCGTCGTCATGGCGGGTGCGCGGCGCCGGGCGCTCCGCCCGTTCCCACGTCCCGGTCGATGTCCGAGCCCACTGCCGATCCGTCGTCGTCCGCATCCGCGGGCGCCTCGTCCGCTTCGCCGCTGCGCACGCCCGCACGGCCTGCATGCGAGTTCAAGGGCCTGTCGCACCCTGCGCTGCGGCTGGTCCTGCACGAGCCGGACGCCGCCGCGCTCGGCTCGGCGCTGGACGCGATGCTCGGCGAGGACGCGAGTGCGTTCGAGTGGGAGCCCGTGGTGATCGACGCGTCGCGGGTCGCGCAGGCCGAGTCGCTCGACGTGGCCGCGCTGGTGGCGCGGCTGCGCGCGTCGCGACTGCACCCGGTGGCGCTGGCCGGCGCGAACCCGGCGCTGCGCGAGGCGGCCGAGCGGCTGCAGCTGGGCTGGACCTCGCCGCCCCCCGAGCGGCGCGCGAAGGCCGAGCCCGAGCCCGCTCCGGCCGCGGAGGCTGCGGCCCCGCCGGCTGCGGAGGCGGCGCTCCCGCCCGCCGCCGAGGCCGAGTCCGCGCCGCCGCCGAAGCCTGCCGCGCCGCCGAACGCGATGGTGGTCGAGCGGCCGGTGCGTTCGGGGCAGCAGGTCTACGCGCGCGAGCGCGACCTGGTGGTGATCGGCGACGTGTCGCCGGGCGCCGAGGTGATCGCCGACGGCCACGTGCACGTCTACGGCACGCTCGGCGGCCGGGCGATCGCCGGCGCGCGCGGGCGGCGCGACGCCGGCATCTTCACGCTCGGCCTGCGGGCCGAGCTGGTGGCCGTGTGCGGCATCTACCGCACGTTCGAGGACGGACCGCCCGCGCAGCACGCAGGCAAGCCCGTCCGGATCTCGCTGGAGGCGGACGCCGACACGCTGTCGCTGCGGCCGCTGTAGGACGGAACGGGACGGGGCTCGCGGGCCCTGCCGGAGAACACACCCTGGACGGGGGAAGGAAGCGCCTGATGAGTGAAGTGATCGTGGTGACGTCGGGCAAGGGCGGCGTCGGCAAGACGACGACGTCCGCCAACCTGTCGGCCGGCCTCGCGCTGCGGGGCAAGAAGGTGGCCGTGATCGACTTCGACGTCGGCCTCCGGAATCTCGACCTGGTGATGGGCTGCGAGCGGCGCGTGGTCTACGACTTCGTCAACGTCATCAACGGCGAGGCGACGCTCAACCAGGCGCTGATCCGCGACAAGAACGCGCAGAACCTCTACATCCTCCCGGCCTCGCAGACGCGGGACAAGGAGGCGCTGACCGAGGCCGGCGTCGAGAAGGTCATCAAGGACCTCAAGGCGATGGGCTTCGACTACATCGTCTGCGACTCGCCGGCCGGCATCGAGAACGGCGCGATCATGGCGCTGACCTTCGCCGACCACGCCATCGTCGTCGTGAACCCCGAGGTCTCGTCGGTGCGCGACTCGGACCGGATCATCGGCATCCTGCAGTCGCGCTCGCGGCGCGCGAAGGAAGGCCGCGAGCCGGTCCAGGAGCGGCTGCTGATCACCCGCTACAGCCCCAGGCGCGTGCGCGCCGGCGAGATGCTGTCCTACCTCGACATCCTCGAGATCCTGAAGGTGCCGCTGCTCGGCGTGATCCCCGAGTCGCAGCGCGTGCTGGAGTCGTCGAACGCGGGCGTGCCCGCCGTCCACGAGACCGCCACCGAGGTCGCCCAGGCCTATGGCGACGCGATCGACCGCTTCCTCGGCAAGCAGGTGCCCCTGCGCTTCGTCTCCGACGACGACAAGGGCTTCTTCCGCCGCCTGCTCGATTCGATGGGCGGCCGCAAGGCGGCCTGAAGGAGGCTCCGATGATGTCTCTGCTGGATCGGATCCTCGGGCGCCAGCCCAAGACCGCGTCGCTCGCCAAGGAGCGGCTGCAGGTGATCATCGCGCGCGAGGGCGCGCGGACCAACAACCCCGAGCTGCTGCACCAGATCAAGCAGGCGGTGCTCGAGGCCGTCTCGCGCTTCGTACCGGTCACGAACGAGGACATCGCCGTCGACCTCGACAGCGACCGCGAGATGGAGGTGCTGTCCGTCAGCGTGAGCCTGCCGGACGGGAAGAAGCTGAAGGCGTAGCCGGGGGCTCCGCCGGGGTTTCGGCCCGCATGCGGGCCGCCGGCGGAGCGGGCGGCGTAGCCGGGGTTTCGGCGCGCACGCGCGCCGCCGGCGGAGCGGGCGCCGCATGCTTGCGGCGCACTGGTGCGTCCAGAACGGGACTCCGGCGAGAGCCGGCTGACTTTCCCCCCCCCCCTCGACAGCCCCCCCAGCCTCACCCCCCCCCATCGCGACCATCGAGCGTCTCGAGTAGCGCGCGGGCCGCTGCATCCCATGTCAGGGCGCCCGCCCGGGCGCGGCCGGCCGAGGCGAGCCGATCGGCCAGGGCCTCGTCGGCGAGGATCCGCCGCATCGCGTCGGCGATCGCATCGACCGACATGGGGTCCACATAGAGCGCGGCGTCGCCGCACACCTCCGGGAGCGATGCCGCACGGGCGGCGATCACCGGGCAGCCGAGCGTCATGGCCTCCAGGGGCGGCAGCCCGAACCCCTCGTAGAGGGACGGGAACACCAGGGCGCGGGCGTGCCCGTAGAGCGCCTTGAGCGTCGCATCGTCGACCGTGCCGGCGTGCACGACGCCGGGCGCAGGCCCCGGAGCCTCGGATGTCCCCGGCGCCGCGAAGACCGCATCGTTCCGCCCGCCGACCAGGACCAGCCGCAGGTCCTCGGCCGGGGGAAGCCTGGCCCAGGCCTCGAGGAGCCGTGCGAGGTTCTTCGCTGGATTCGCGCTCGCCACCGCGAGCAGCGTCCGCCGGCCGCGCAACCCGAGCCGGTCGATCGCCGTCGGATCCGCGTCCACGCGCAGCAGGTGGTCCCCCCCGTCCGGGACGATCGCCCAGCGCGAGGCCGGCGTGCCGAGCGCCTCGCACAGTCGGTCCCGCGAGAACGCGGAGACCGTGATCAGGCGGGTGCCCGAGGCGACGAGGTGCCGGAACGACCGCCGGTACCAGGCGACGAACGGTCGGGTATAGGCCTCCGGCCGGTCGAACACGGCCGCATCGTGGATCGTCGTGGCCGACCGGGCCGCGCCGATCCAGGGCGAGCTGCCCGCGAGGTTCAGCAGCCGACCGCCACGAGCGGCGGCCGGCAGCACGAGCTGCTCCCAGGCGTGCGAGGGCCAGCCGGGCCGGCCGACTTCGCGGACCCGGATCCGGGCAAATGCAGGAGGCCGGACCCCCGGCGGGCAGAGCAGCGTCCAGTCGGCCGACGCCGGCAGCAGGGCGTCCGCGGCGACGAGGAGCTCGCGAGCGTAGCGCTCCGTGCCCGTGGCGCGCCGCGACAGGAATTTGCCGTTGATGAGACAGCGGCCCTCACGCCGATCCACGTGTCGGCTCCGGTCGTCGGTCGGGGGACGCCCGACCCCGTTGAAGGCGCGAGCTTGCTCGGGCGTGCGAGGGCCGGATGGCGCCGACGCCGGCCCCGGTGGACGTTCCTCTCCGGGCGGCGCGGTCCGCGTCGGGCTTCCGTGGCGGCTTCTGCAGGGCGTTGGGCTCCATGGCCGGCGTCGCGGCGTGGCAGGCGCCGCCGGCAGTAGCGCGATTGTAGTCGCAGGCGAACACCGTGCCACGGCGCCAGGAACGGCGGCGGCACGCCACGAGGCAGACCTTCCGCGTACCCGATCTCTCGACCATGACACGACGATCCCTCGACATCGCCACCCTGATGAGCCGCAGCGGCGTGAAGTTCGGAACCAGCGGGGCGCGGGGCCTCGTGGCCGACATGACGGATGCCGTCTGCCATGCCTTCGCCACCGCCTTCCTCAGGGCCGTCGCGCCCGAGGCGCCGGTCGTCGTCATCGGCCACGACCTGCGTCCGAGCAGTCCGGGCATCGCGGCCGCCTGCGCGGCGGCGGTCCGGGACGAAGGGCGGCGCATCGTCTATGCCGGTGCCCTGCCAACGCCCGCGCTCGCGCACCATGGCGCGCGGATCGGCGCACCGGTGATCGTCATCACCGGCAGCCACATTCCCTTCGACCGCAACGGCATCAAGTTCTACGGCACCGACGGCGAGATCACGAAGGACGACGAGCAGCGCATGGCCGCGACGGTCGTCGAGCTGCAGACGCACCCCCGGCTCGAGACGCTCGGCCCGCCGGATCCCGCGGCGCGCGAGTCCTACGTGGCCCGCTACGTCGACTTCCTCGGGGCCGGCGCGCTCGACGGCACGGTCGTCGCCGTACACGAGCATTCGAGCGTCGCACGCGACGTGCTCCCGGAGATCCTCGAGCGCCTCGGGGCGCGGGTGCTGCGCGGCGGCCGAACCGACACCTTCGTGCCGATCGACACCGAGGCGGTTCGCGACGAGGACGTCGCGCTGGCGCGCGAGCGCGCCAGTCGCGAGCGTTTCGACGCGATCGTGTCCACCGACGGCGACGCCGACCGCCCGCTGATCGGCGACGAGTCCGGCAGCTGGCTCCGCGGCGACGCGGTCGGCACGCTGTGTGCCCGGTGGCTCGGGGTGGACGTCGTCGTGACGCCCGTCAGCAGCAACAGCGCCGTCGAGCGCTGCGGCGCGTTCGGGCGCGTCGTGCGCACGCGGATCGGATCGCCGCACGTGATCGCCGGGATGCGGATGGCGGCGGCGGCCGGACGGACCGTCGGCGTGGCCGGCTACGAGGCCAACGGCGGCTTCCTCCTCGGCAGCGCCGCCGAGCGCGCCGGGCGCCGCCTGGAGGCGCTCGAGACGCGCGACGCGGTCCTTCCGATCCTCGCCCTCCTGTGCGCCGCCCGCGAACGGCGGGCACCGCTGTCCGCGCTCGTGGCGACGCTGCCGGCGCGCCACACGGCCAGCGATCGCCTGCAGGCGTTCCCGAGCGCCGACGGGGCCGCGCTCGTCGCCCGGCTGGCCGCGGACCGCCCTGCCCTCGGCGCGCTGCTCGCGCCGGCCTGCGGCCCTGTCGTCGCCGTGGACCTGACCGATGGCGTCCGGGCGACCTTCGCCTCGGGCGACATCGTGCACCTGAGGCCCTCGGGCAACGCGCCGGAGCTGCGCTGCTACGCCGAGGCCGACTCCGCCGAGCACGCCGCGAGGCTGTGCGGCGAGGCGCTGGCTCGGGTCGCGGCGGGAGGCGGCGCCGCGGACACGACGCCCCCCGGCGGGACCGACCGCCGGCACGCCGAGACCATGGCCTGAGGCGAGCACGCACGTGTCCGACGCATTCCACACGCAACGGGTCATGGCCGCCGATCGTCCGCTGCCGTCCGCCCGTCGTCCCCGTGACCACGGATCGCGCACGCCCAACGCACCGTCGGGTGCGGGGGGCGGTTCCGTCCCCTTCGAAGAGAGCCAGCCGATGCACCGTT
This sequence comes from Pseudomonadota bacterium, assembly GCA_046046245.1. Lineage (GTDB taxonomy): Bacteria > Pseudomonadota > Gammaproteobacteria > Burkholderiales > Burkholderiaceae_E > UBA4615. The sequence continues at coordinate 48,981 of JBJOKE010000022.1, forward strand.
CCGCACACAGCGACGTCGAGCGCATCGTCGAGCCCCGCGCCGCCCCTCGGCCCCGCGCCGTCGTGCACCGCGACTCGCCCGCCGGACTCCGCGAGACGAGGCCGCACAGCCGCGTCCTGCAGATCAGCAAGTTCTATCCGCCGGTGATGGGTGGCATCGAGACCGTCGCGTGGGAGCTCACCGCGGGGCTCGGCCGCGCCGGGATCCTTGCCGACGTCCTGTGCTCGCACCACACCCGGCAGACCGTCGTCGACCATACGCCGGGCGGCGGCCGGATCATCCGCGCGGGCTCGTGGGGCCGCCTGCTGTCGACCTCGCTCGCGCCGTCGATGATCGGTCGACTGCGGGCGATCACGGACGACTACGAGGTCCTCCACCTCCACATGCCCGATCCGATGGCCGCTCTGGCGGTGCTCGCCGCCCGCCCGACCGGGCGCCTCGTCGTGCACTGGCACAGCGACGTGATCCGCCAGCGGATCGCGATGCATGCCTACCGCCACCTGCAGGATTGGGTGCTGCGGCGCGCCGACGCGATCATCGCGACCAGCGACGAGTACGCCCAGTCCTCGGTCGCGCTGCGGCCGTTCCGGGACAAGGTGGTGACCATTCCCATCGGCATCAGCGCAGAGCGCTACCGACCCGTCGAGACCGACGTGGCGGCCATCCGGGCCCGGTTCCCGGGCAAGCGGATCGTCTTCTCGCTGGGACGCCTGACGTACTACAAGGGCTTCGACGTGCTGGTGCGCGCGGCGACCGCGTTGCCCGACGACTGCGTCGTGCTGATCGGCGGCGCCGGCGACCTGGACGAGGACCTGCGCGGTCTGGTGGCCGATCTCGGCCTCGGCCACAAGGTGCACCTGCTCGGTCATGTGCCCGATCCGCTGCTCGCCGCCCACTTCGCCGCGTGCGACGTGTTCTGCATGGCGTCGACCGTCAGGGCCGAGGCCTACGGCGTGGCGATCGTCGAGGCGCTCGCGCTCGGCAAGCCCGTGGTGGCGACCGACATCGCCGGTTCGGGCGTGCCCTGGGTCAACCGGCACCGCGAGACCGGGCTGAACGTCCCGGTGGGCAACCCCGTGGCGCTGGCCGCCGCACTGTGCGGACTGCTCGCCGACGCGGGCCTGCGCCGCCAGTACGCGCAGGCGGCGATCGCGCGGTTCGAGCGCGAGTTCCGCGCCGAGGTGATGGCCGAGCGGACGCTGGCGCTGTACCGCTCGCTGGGCGCCGCGGCACCCGTGGCCGCGGCGTTCCCGTTCGAGTCCACACGACCCGTCCGGTACGAGCCGGAGACGGCCGATGCGCTGGAGGACCTCGTGTCCGACACAACGGACGCCGCTCCGTCCGTCCGCCGACAGGCTCCGGTCGAGCAAGCCGGCTGAGTACGGGCGCCGGCCGGACGCCGGGAGGCGCTAACTTGTCCGAATCGCGGCGCTAAGCGGTCGAGGCGCCCGACGGACAACGAGACCAGCAGGACCCAGCCATGGACATGTCGGACGCGCCCGTGCTGCCGGAAGCGGCGGCCGAGGCAAAGAGGAAGCCCTCGAGGCTCAGGCGGATCGCGCGGCGCTTCAACGGGCTCTTCTTCGCCACCGTGGCGCTGCCGACGGCGGCCGCCGGCGTGTACTTCGGCGCGATCGCGTCCGACGTCTACGTGTCCGAGTCGCGCTTCCTGGTGCGCAACCCGCAGCGCCCCCAGCTCTCCGGCATCGGCGCCCTGCTGCAGGGCACCGCGTTCTCCCGCGCCCAGGACGACACCTATTCGGTCCACGACTTCATCCGAAGCCGCGACGCGCTGCGCGAGGTCGACGGCAGGCTGGGCTTCCGCAATGCGTACTCGGACCCCGGCCACGACTTCCTGAACCGCTTCCCGGGCATCGATCCCGACGACAGCTTCGAGGCGCTGCACCGCTACTACCAGAAGCAGGTCGGCATCGACTACGACACGGTGTCGTCGATCTCGATCCTGCGCGTGCGGGCGTTCAGCGCCGAGGACGCGAAGAAGATCAACGAGATGCTGCTCGAGATGGGCGAGCGCCTCGTCAACAACATGAACAGCCGCAGCCGCCGCGACCTCATCGAGGTGGCCGAGAACGAGGTGCGCCTCGCCGAGGCGCGCTCGAAGACCGCGTCCGAGGCGCTGTCCTCGTTCCGCGCGGACCGCTCGGTGCTCGACCCCGACCGCCAGGGCGCGATCCAGCTGCAGGGCGTGGCGAAGCTGCGCGAGGAGCTGCTGGCCGCCGAGACCCAGCTGAACCAGGTGCGGACGGTCTCGCCCGACAACCCGCAGATCGGCACGCTGCAGCAGCGCGTGGACGTGCTGCGCAAGGCGATCGGCGACGAGAACGCGCGGGTGCTGGGCAAGGGTGGTGGCCTGGTGACCAAGTCGCCGGCCTACGACCGGCTGGTGCTGGAGAAGGGCTTCGCGGACCGGCAGCTGGCGGCGGCGCTGACGGCGCTGGATACGGCGCGGAACGAGGCGCAGCGGAAGCAGCTCTATCTGGAGCGGCTGGTGCAGCCCAATCTGCCGGACAAGGCGGTGGAGCCGCGGCGGGTGCGGGGGGTCGTGACGACCTTCGTGCTGGGGCTGCTCGTCTGGGGTGTCCTCAGCCTGGTCGTCGCAGGCGTGCGCGAGCACACCGACCTCTGACGGAGCCGGACGATGGCCGCGTCGACGTCGTTCCTGCGCTCGCTCTCGATCCAGCGGCGGGTGCTGCACGCGCTGCTGATGCGCGAGGTGATCACGCGGTTCGGGCGGGAGAACCTCGGGGTGCTCTGGCTGGTGGCGGAGCCGATGATGTTCACCCTGGGGGTGGCGGCGCTGTGGACGCTGATGAAGGCGGATCACGGGTCGAGCCTGCCGATCGTGGCGTTCGCGATCACCGGTTACTCGTCGGTGCTGATGTGGCGGAACACGGTTGGCCGGTGCATCGGCGGCATTCCCGCCAACGTGAACCTGCTCTATCACCGCAACGTGCGCGTGTTCGACGTCATGCTGACGAGGATCGTGCTGGAGATGGGCGGGGCGACCGCGTCGTTCGTCGTGCTGACGATGGTGTTCCTGGCGATCGAGTGGATCGAGCCGCCTCGCGACCTGGCGCTCGTGCTGGCAGGGTGGCTGATGCTCGCGTGGTTCGGCGCTGCCCTGGCGCTGCTGCTCGGTTCCGCCGCGGCGCTGAGCGAGCTGGTCGACCGCTTCTGGCATCCCGCCTCGTACCTGCTCTTCCCGCTTTCGGGCGCGGCATTCATGGTCGATTGGGTGCCGCAGGCCTTCGCGGAAGTGGTGCTCTGGCTGCCGATGATCCATGCGGTCGAACTGATCCGTGAAGGGTTCTTCGGCGACGTGATCCGCACCCACCATGACATGGGCTACATGGCGGTCTGCAACCTGGTGCTGAGCTTCGCGGGCCTGGTCTGCCTGCGGCTCGCCGCGCGTCAGGCGGGGGAGAAGCGTTGATCCGGCTCGAGCAGGTCTGCAAGGACTACGGGGTGCGCCACGGCCGCCGCCGCGTGCTCGACCATGTCGACTTCTCGCTCGAGCGGGGCCGCAACGTCGGCATCCTCGGTCGCAACGGCGCGGGCAAGAGCACGCTGATCCGACTGCTGAGCGGCGCGGAGAGTCCCACGTCCGGTCGGATCCACCGCGGCATGCGCGTGTCCTGGCCCCTCGCGTTCACCGGAGCGTTCCAGACGCACCTCACCGGCATCGACAACCTGCGCTTCGTCTGCCGCGTCTACGGCGTCGACTGGAAGCCCCTGGTGCCCTTCGTCGAGGACTTCACCGAGCTCGGCATGTACCTGCGCGAGCCGGTCTCGCACTACTCGACCGGCATGACGATGCGCCTCGCGTTCGCGCTGTCGATGGCGATCGAGTTCGACTGCTTCCTCATCGACGAGGGCATGGCCGTGGGCGATGCCCGCTTCGGCCACAAGTGCCACGTCGAGCTGTTCGAGAAGCGCCGCGACCGCGCCTTCATCCTCGTGTCCCACGATCCGAACATCGTGAAGCTCTACTGCGAGCGGGCCTGCGTGCTGCACGGAGGACGGCTGTACGACTTCGCGGACACCGACGCCGCGTACGACTTCTACGAATCGGTGCGCCCGCCGGCGCCGGTCGTGCAGTTCGACTGAAGCGACGATCACACGAGAGCGAGACCATGTTCGCCACGCCCCAGCCCCGCCTCGCGACGCCGCAGTCTCGAGCATCCGAGCCGACGCTCCGGAGCGGACCTGATCTCGTCGATCCGGCGTTCCGCGGCAACACCGCGACCGGCCGGGACCCGTCCGTCGATGCGACACCCCGGGTGCCTTGGTATGCCGGTGGAGCCCGCGTCGCTGCGACGACCGATCCCGCTTCGTCGTCGCAGTTCGGGTCGGAGGCGATGATCTCGTCCGCGGGTGGCACGCGGCCCACGCCGATTCGCGTCCTGGTCGAGATGCGCCCGGCCTTCGACGGACACGCCGGCATTCCGCAGGAAACGCGTCTGCTGTTCCGCGGGCTCGCCACCCTGGGCGGCGCGAAGGTGGAGGGACTGATCCAGAGCAGCAGCCGCGTCATCGCCAAGGGCCTGCCGAACGCGGACCTGTCCCGCTGGGAACCGCATCGCGTGATCGACCGCCTGTCCCGCCTGGTCGTGTCCCTGCAGCCCAACCCCACGCCGAGCCGTGCCGAGCGACGGTCGTACCGGCTGCAGATGGCGGTGCAGCCGATGAAGCTGCTCGTGGGCACCCTGCTCGGGATGAAGACCCGGCTGACCCGCTTCGAGGCCGCGCCGTTCAAGGACTTCGTGTGGCGGACGATGTTCGCCAAGACCCTGCCGACCGACGACTTCGGCCTCGTGACCTCGGCCAGCTTCCGGGTGGCACGCGTGCCCTGGAGCGGGCTGCACCGCATCGGCCTGATGACGCGTCGGCTGGGCGGTCCGGTCTACCCGCGCTTCGACACGTCGGACTTCGATGTCCTCGTCGCCGAGACGCCCTTCCCGGGCCGGGTCTCGGCCCGTACGCGACTCGTCGTGCGTTATCACGACGCGATTCCGCTGCTGATGCCGCACACGATCATCGACCGCAGCTACCACCGAGCCTCTCACTACCACGCGCTCAAGCGCAACCTGGACGATGGTGCCTGGTTCGCCTGCGTGTCCGACGCGACGCGACGCGATCTGGTGTCGATCTTCCCGGAGGCCGCCGATCGTGCAGTGACGATCCCGAACATGGTGTCGCACCACTACTTTCCCGAGGCGTCGTCGCCGGCCAGGGTGGCCGAGATCATCAACACCCGCCGCAACATCGCCGTCGAGCAGGGAGGTGGCCGTCCCCTGCCGCCCTCGGCACCCGACGACGCCATGCGCGCGCCGCGCTATCTCCTGATGGTCTCGACGATCGAACCGCGCAAGAACCACCTGACGCTGCTCGCTGCCTGGGAGCAACTGCGCACGCTCGTCGACCGTGACCTGCAGCTCGTGTTCGTCGGCGGGCTCGGCTGGGACCATGCCGCCATCCTCGCCAAGCTCAAGCCCTGGCTCAGGCGAGGCGGGCTCCACCTGCTCGAGGACGTGCCCGCGGCCGAGCTGCGCGTGCTCTACCGGCACGCGGCGGCGACGGTCTGCCCGAGCTACGCCGAGGGCTTCGACTTCTCGGGCGTGGAGTCGATGCGCTGCGGCGGTGTCGTCGCGTCCTCCGACATTCCCGTGCATCGCGACGTGTACGGCAGTGCATCGGAGTACTTCGACCCCTACTCGGTCGACGACGTGGCCCGCGTGGTCGGGCGACTGCTCGATCCGCAGGCGGATGCGCGGCGGGCGGAGCTCGTTCGGGCCGGCGCCGAGGTCTCGGCGCAGTACGTGCCGGAGCGCATCCTGCCGCAGTGGCAGGCGTTTCTCGAGCGGGTCGCGCGCTGAGATGGGGATCGTCGCGACGCTGAGGCGCCTCACCACAGCGCGATCGCCGGCCTCGAATCGGGCGCCCGCGTCGGACGAGACGCCGATCGAGCGGATCCGCCGCACCGGATTCTTCGGCGCCCACGAGATCCCGCTCGTCCACGACACCTACTTCAGCGGCGTCGGTCCAGCCCCGGGCGGCCCTTGGGACGCCTTGCGCGACGCGCACATGACGCTGCCCGACTGGTTCCGGCCGGGCCTCGATCCGTACGGCGCCGAGTACGCGGCGCAGCAGCATCGCCTGTGGCGGCTCGTGGCCGGCGTGGATCGCGAGTACGAGGTCGAGACCGACGAGAAGGAGGCGGACTGGGGCGACGTCGACGCCGTGCGCCTGCCGGGGTACTACGTCCGCCGCGACCCCGGTGCAGTCGCCGCCGCGTCGGACCATGTGATCGCCACCGGCATGATGCTCAAGCACTGCGGGCTGAAGCCGGGAGACTGGGCGCTGGAGTACGGTGCGGGGTTCGGCCAGACGGCGCTCGCGCTCGCGCGGCTAGGCGTGAACGTCGACACCGTCGACGTGTCCGAGCGGTTCTGCGGCTGGGTGCGCGAGCAGGCCGAGTTCTTCCGGGTGCCGCTCACGCCGTTCAAGGGTCGGTTCGGCGATGCGCCGAGGCCGGGGCAGAAGTACGACGTGGTGTGGTTCTACGAGAGCTTCCACCACTGCCTCGACTTCGCGACGGTCGTCCGGGCGCTGCCGAGTCTGCTCGCGCCGGGCGGGAGGGTCATCCTCTCCGGCGAGCCGATCGTGGAGCGCGAGTACGCGGCGGTGCCCTACCCGTGGGGGTTGAGGCTGCACAGCGAGGTGGTCGCTGTGGTTCGGCGACAGCGGTGGTTCGAGCTGGGGTTCAGCGAGGACTTTATCTTCGAGTTGTTCGCCAGCGCGGGGTTCGTGATGCAACGGATCGACTGCGAGCCTTCGCTTTTCGGGCGGATGTATGTGTGCGAGTACCGACCCCAGACGGTCCCGATGGGCCGCCAGTGGCTGCCGCTGGAGCTGGACGCGACGTGGCCAGAGCGCCGCGCCGCGGGACGGGTCGCCGGAGACGCATCGACGTGGCCGCTGGCCGACTTCCAAACTTCCTGCACCGTCGAGCTGTTGCTGCACAATGAAGGTTGCGGTGTGCGGACCATCGACTTGGACGCCGGGGCAGGGGCGCTTCGCGTCACGGTGCCGCCGCGATCACGGGCGGGCGTCCGCGTCGAGGCGCCTCCTGGTGCCCGCCGCCTCATCGTGCGCTCCACAGGCCCGGTCCTTCGCTGGCCGCAGCGGAGCTCGGGCGGTGTCGTCGTTGAGTCGATCCGGCAGGCGTAGCGATGTCCGCAGACAGGGTTGCGTCGTGCGCCCCCCCATCGGTTCCGACCCGTCGTAATGGAGCACCGAGATGAGTCTTCAGTCCGCGATGACGCACCTCCAGGCGCTCGAGGCCGAGAGCATCCACATCCTTCGCGAGGTCGTGGCCGAGGCCGAGCAGCCGGTGATGCTTTACTCGATAGGGAAGGATAGCGCCGTGATGCTGCACCTTGCGATGAAGGCCTTCTTCCCGGCGCCCCCCCCGTTTCCGCTGCTGCACATCGACACGCTGTGGAAGTTCCGCGAGATGTACGCGTTTCGCGATCGTATTGCGCGCGACTTCGGCGTGGAGCTGCTCGTTCATGTCAACCGGGAGGGTGTCGCCCGTGGCATCGGCCCGTTCACCCATGGCTCGGGCGTCCACACCGAAGTGATGAAGACGCAAGCGCTCAAGCAGGCGCTCGAAATACACGGCTTCGACGTCGCCTTCGGCGGTGCGCGTCGCGATGAGGAGAAAAGCCGTGCGAAAGAGCGCGTGTTCTCGTTCCGGAACCGGCAGCATCGCTGGGACCCGAAGAGCCAGCGCCCTGAACTCTGGAATCTCTACAACGCGCGGAAGCACCCCGGGGAGTCGATCCGCGTCTTTCCGTTGTCCAATTGGACCGAGCTCGACGTCTGGCAATACATCCTGCAGGAGGCTATTCCGGTCGTCCCGCTCTACTTCGCCGCGCCGAGGCCGGTCGTCCGACGCGGCGACGCGCTGATCATGGTGGACGACGACCGCATGCCGCTCGAACCCGGTGAGACGCCGCAGATTAGGACCGTTCGGTTCCGGACGCTGGGCTGCTATCCACTGACCGGCGCGATCGAGTCGGATGCCACGACGCTACCCCAGATCATCCATGAGATGCTGACCTGCCGAACGTCCGAGCGACAGGGTCGCGTGATCGATCATGACGAGTCCGCGTCGATGGAGAAAAAGAAGCAGGCGGGGTACTTCTGATGCCGCGCTCCTCGCAACCCGAACCCGATCAGGTTGAACACTTCCTTGAGCAGCGCGACTGCAAGCAACTCCTGCGCTTCATCACCTGCGGCAGCGTCGATGACGGGAAGAGTACCCTGATTGGTCGCTTGCTCTGGGAGTCTAACCTCCTCTACGAAGACCACTTGGCCGCGGTGCAGAAAGACTCGCGCAGGTGGGGGACCCAGGGCGACGAGGTCGACTACGCGCTGCTGGTGGATGGTCTCGCGGCCGAGCGCGAGCAAGGCATCACGATCGACGTCGCCTATCGGTTCTTCAGTACCGAGACCCGGACGTTCATCGTGGCCGATACGCCCGGGCACGAGCAATACACCCGGAACATGGTTACCGGCGCCTCGAATGCGGACGCTGCGGTCCTGATGGTCGATGCCCGCAAGGGACTGCTCGCACAGACGCGCCGTCATAGTCATCTCGTCGATCTGCTGGGCGTACGGCACGTTCTGGTGGCCATCAACAAGATGGACCTGGTGGGCTACGCGCAGTCGACTTTCGACGACATCGTTCGGGACTACAGGCGACTCGCGGAGACGCTGCACTTCGAGTCGGTCAAGTTCTTGCCGATGTCCGCCCTTCGCGGCGACAACATCCTGCAGCGGAGCCCCCGCACACCTTGGTGGGGTGGTGGAACGCTGATGGATTGGCTGGAGCGCGTGCCCGTCGGCACAACCGCCGGCGGCCGTGCCCCACTGCGTATGCCGGTACAGTGGGTCAACCGGCCCAACCTCGACTTCCGGGGGTATGCCGGAACCATAGCCTCGGGCTCGGTGTCGGAGGGAGAGCGCATCCGGATCCAGCCGTCCGGGCGGGAGTCGACGGTGTCGCGGATCGTCACAAAAGACGGCGACCTGAGAACCGCCGTCGCTGGCCAGGCCGTGACGCTGGTGCTGGCCGACGAAGTGGACGCTTCGCGAGGCGACATGATCTCCTGCGCCTCCGCGCCGGCCGAAGTGGCCGACCGGTTTGAGTGCACGCTCGTCTGGTTGGACGACGAACCGCTGCTGCCAGGCCAGTCGTATCTGCTCAAGATCGGCAGCCTGCCCGCGTCCGCTGCTGTCACCGATCTCCTGTTCGAGGTCGACGTCGAGTCGTCCGGTCGCGTATCCGCAAAGAGCCTCGCGCTCAACGCGATCGCGGTGTGCCGGCTTTCGGTCGATCGCGAGATCGCGTTCGACAACTATGTAAGCAACCGGGTGACGGGCGGTTTCATTCTCATCGACAGGACGACGAACCGCACATCGGGCGCCGGCATGATCCGCAGGGCCCTTTGCGATTCGCGGGACATCCATCGGCAAGCCTACGACATCGACAAGGCGGCGCGCGCGTCGATGAAGCAGCAGGTTCCTTGCGTCCTCTGGTTCACCGGCCTGTCGGGCTCGGGCAAGAGCACGATCGCGAACCTGGTGGAGCGCCGCCTGTCTGCTCGCGGAAGGCACACCTACATGCTCGACGGCGACAACCTGCGCCACGGGCTCAACCAGGACCTCGGCTTCTCGCCTGCGGACCGGGTGGAAAACATTCGACGGGTGGCCGAGGTCGCGAAATTGATGGTGGACGCTGGTCTGATCGTCATCACGGCGCTCATCTCGCCATACCGAGCGGGCCGGGACGAGGCTCGAGCCCTCTTCGCACCGGGAGAGTTCCTGGAAGTGTTCGTCGATGCGCCGCTGGAGGTTGCCGAACGTCGCGATCCCAAGGGTCTGTACCGACGAGCGCGTGCGGGGGAATTGAAGCACTTCACCGGCATCGACGCACCGTACGAGGCACCCGTATCGCCCGACGTCCGGATCGATTCGAGCATTCTCTCGATTGAGGCCGCAGCCGATCGGATTATCGCGGCGCTCGATGCGTCGATCGAGGAACGGCGCCCAGAACCCCCAGCCGATGGCGGGTGGAGTAGCCGTTAAGATATTGCCGTCGCCGTCCGGATGCATCACGTGCGTCGTGCGCTCCGCGCCGGTCTGCAACGAAGTGAAGTCAGTGAACGACTCGAGGTCAGGATGAGCACCGAATTGATCGCCTCCCCCGTCGTGGTGTGCGGCACCCCTGGCCGGCGCGCGACCGCCCTGTCTGACGCGCTCTTGGCAGCCGCTCGAGGATATCTCCATCCGGGTCGATCCCCCGGGGGCACGTGGATCGCCGTCGCCCCGGGCGCGACCGGCTCTCTGGGCGACCTCCGCAGCGGCGCGCCCGATTCGCGGTTCGTTGTTGTGGTCGAAGGACCTGCCGGCGGGATGGCCAGGGCGCTCGACGAAGGCGACACCGCTGATCCGAGATCCTGGGCAGACGCGTGGCGTACCTGTGCGGTGGAACTGCTCGAGGTGATCCACGCGGATCCTTCGCGGGTGCTCGTGCTGGAGGCGGGGGACGCCGCTGCCCGACCTGAGCAGGTCATCCGCGAGGTGTCGAACCGATTCGGACAGGTAACCGGGCCGCTCCTTGTGCCTACCCCGAGCCAACGACCAGCGATCGACCCGCTATGCTTAGCGCTTGCTTACATCACGGTCGCGACCGATCCGGCACTGCGCAGGCTGGCGGCCGAGTTGGAGGCTGCGTGTATTTGGCTCGACGAACGCTCCGCCCCGCCACCAATCGCCCCCGAAGGCGACTGCCCGGATCTCGTCGCGGCCAGCTGGTCGTTGCACGGACTGCGCGATGCCATTCGGCGGCTGGAGGCGGAACGAACCTCGGATACGCGGAAGACGGCGGCTCTGCTTGAGAGCGGACGCAACGAAGTCGACGCGCTCACTGCACGCCTGGGTGCGGCCGAGCAGGACTTCAAGGCGGCACGCACCGAGAGCGAACTGCTAGTCATGCAGCTTCATCGTGTCCAGGAGGATCTCGAGTCGCAGTTCGTTGCGCGCCGCGAGGCCGAGGCGCGCCTACAGGCAGCACTCGAGGCCAAGACCTCGCCCCCTCCGCCGCGGAAGCTCGATTCAGCCGAGCTGAACGCGGCGCGACAGGAGTGCGAGATGCTCGTCATGCAGCTGCATCGGGTGCAGGCCGACTTGGAGACGGCCTTCGTCGCGCGCCGGGAGGCGGAGAGCGTCCTGCAGCAGGCACGCGGCGAATGCGACGCCCTGCGACAGGCGCTAGCGGTTCGCGACGCCTCGTTGCCGGTCCCTGTGCAAGTCGGCTCCGTTGGGGCCGTGACCGCGTCTGGCCAGGCCCAGATTGAACAGCTCAAGCGGCAGATCAACGCGCAGATTGAACGGGAGGCGCGCTCTGTTGGCCGTCTCCGGGAGGAGCTCGCGAGCCTGCGAGATCGCATGGAGTTCGCACCGGGGCGTGCGTGGGACGGTCGCTTACGCTTCGATGATCCGATTCCGCTCGAGGAGCATCGTGATCTCCCGTTCCGCGGACTGACTCTGGCGCTGCGCGGTGTCGCCGCTGGGGACCGCACGCTGCAGGAGACGCGGATCCGGCTGGTCGAGCATCACGGGCATCCAGGCCTGGTGGTATTCCGCGACTCCGATGGTCCGTCCGTCCTCGAGTCGTGGATCGAATCCGGACGCGAGAACGATCGACCGTATGCGCTTCTTGTGCCAGTCGACACCCAATGCAGACCGGCCTTCGATTCGCTAAGCCGACGCGACTGGAGCTTCCTGATGTCGCTGACGGCACGGCTCGAGCAGATCGAGTTCGGCGAGGCGTTCGTGCTCGGAGCGTTCTGGCGTACGCTGGCCCGCCGGCTGCACGAGTCGCTGCTCGAACTGCCCCCGAGGTGTCGGTTCGGACGGGTCACGGCCGTCGAGGCGGACGAGGGCGGGCCAGTCGCCTTCGACTTCACGCTAGAAGATGTCGCGTGCGGCCACCGTCGCCTCGACCAGCTCCGAGTCCACTGGCAGGCGTTCGAGACTGGAGCGAAGCTTCGGCTGATGACGGATCCTCGCCTCGGTCCGCCGCTGAACTCTTGGCCGGGCGAAGCGTCGCCTGCCGGCGTGGCGGCGCTCGAATTCGACCTGCGTCCGGCGCCTGACGCCGCTGCAACCGCCGAACGCTTCAACGCGCTATCGGCGGCCGACCGCTCCTTCGTAGTGGAGCTACTGCGCTGCTGGCCATCCGTGCTGCGTGCAAGCCTGAACAACCGCGACGACCATACCACCCTGATTGCCGCTGCGGCGGCGGCGTGGCGCGAGATCGTTGCTATCGCCTCGCCCGCTCCGGCTGCGGCCGCCCGCCCGACGCGACTCGCTGATCGGGCGAAACGGGTGCTGCTCGCCAGCGTACAGACAGCCGAACGCTGACAGGAGGCACCATGAAGGAGGCCCGATTCGGGATGAAGCCAGCGGCCCGGAGCGTGTCGGACCTGCTCGCGCTCGACGGAGAGGCCTTCGTCTCCACCGCCTACATCGCGATACTAGGCCGTCGCCCGGATCCCGAAGGTCTCGCGCACTACCTGGCAAATATGCGCGCCGGCATGGCGAAAGGGGATGTGATCCTCGCTTTGGCCAGCTCGGAGGAGGGTCTGCGAGGCGTCTCAGAGTTACCCGGTCTGGATGAACTGGTGGCCAGTGGACGTCGGCGCCGGTCGAGTCTCCTGCGGCGCGGCCTCGGTCGCCTTGGATCTGCCTTGGTCGGTGACCGCCTCGATACCGCGCTGCGCGCGCTGGACTGGAAAGTGGCCGACCGCCTGGCGGAACACGACCGCACGGTTAAGGCGCTGGTGGAAGGAATCGGCACTCGGACGCATACCGAGCTGGACGCGAAGCTGGCGCGAATCGAGGCGGCGACGGCCGAGCTTGAGCGCCAAGCAGACGCGCTAGAGCGCGTGCAGGCGGACGTCGCCGCAGCATTGCGCGCTCTCGTCGATCGGCCCGCCTCGCGCACCGACGACGGCGAGAACCCGCTCGGACAGTTCGCGACAACGACTCCGGACGTCGATGAAGATACGGTGCGTCGGCTACGTATCCGGCTCGGAAACGTTTGACCCAGGAGCCAGCGTGGCTCGTCGCAGGCGATTGGTGGTCGCGATCACGTATGCGGTCAGCCCACCCAGAGGAGGCGGGCAGTCGCGCGTCTTCCACCTGTACCGTGAACTCGCCCGATGGTTCGACGTGCATCTGGTCTGCCTCGGCGAGCCCAACCGTGCCGCGCGGTCGACTAAGCTTGGACCGGGCTTGCAAGAGCACGTCGTGCCGAAGTCTACGGCGCATCAACGTGCCGAGGAGGGCGTGAGCGCGACCGTAGGCGGCGCTCCAGTGACCGACATCACCGCGAGTCGCCTGATCGCGTTGACCCCCGACTACCTGACCCAGCTCGACGCAGTGGCGTCCGGGGCGGATGTCCTCGTCGCAAGTCATCCGTACCTAACCTCGTTGCTCGTCGGACGGTATCCCGGCGTGCCGCTTTGGCTTGAGGCCCATAACGTCGAAACCGCGCTCAAGCGGGAGATGCTGCCGGACGGGGTGCATTCGGACCGCCTCATCGGATGGGTGGAGGTCGAGGAGCGGCTTGCGTGGCGCTCGGCCGACTTGGTCTATGCCTGCACCCGAGCCGACCTCGAGGCGCTCGCCCGCCGGTACGGGCCCGCCAAGGGAGCGGTCTGCGAAGCGCCGAACGGCTTCGCACCGTCCGAGGTGCCGTTTGTGCCGCTCGCCGCACGGGCCGAGTTGCGCCGCAGGCTCGGATTTGCAGCCTCGCCGCTGGTGCTCTTCTTCGGCAGCTGGCATGGCCCGAACCTCGACGCCTGCGAGCGTATCGTAGGTTACGCGCGCACCGTCCCCTCCGCGGTCTTCGTCGTCGCGGGCAGTGCGGGACACGCGCTCGCAGGCCGCGACGTGCCGTCGAACCTGCGGCTACCGGGCGTGGTCGACGAGGCGGAAAAGCGTGTATTGCTATCGGCCGCGGACCTCGCGATCAATCCGATGGAAAGCGGGTCGGGCAGCAACCTGAAGATGCTCGACTACTTAGCCGCGGGTATTCCCGTCCTGTCCACCCCGTTTGGGGCGCGAGGTTTGGGCTTGACCGCAGGCGTGCACTTCGAGGCAAGTCCGCTCAGCGGCTTCGCCACCGCGATCGGCGACTTCGTTTCGAGGCCGCCCGCCGACTGTGCGGCACGGTGCGCGGTTGCCGCCGAGATGATCCGCACGCGATACACGTGGGCCGCGATAGCCGAATCTCTCGCGCAATACATGCAGTATCGCCTCGGAGAGCCCGCGGCCGTAACCGCGGCTAAGCCCTTCGCGGCCCCCTGAGGGCCCGGGAACATTCCGACTGCGTCAGGCCGGCGACTGTATCGCAGCGACTGGCCGTGCTGCCTGCCGCTGCGTTCGCTCTGCCAAGTACAGCGCAGCGTACTCCTGTTCCGTCAGCGTCCGGTCGCCGTGGAACCGATAGCCAAGATCGCGGCGCCACCAGGCCAAACCCAGCGCCTCCGCAACCGGCCTGGACACCGGCACGTGCAGGTCGGCGAGCGGATCCCACTCTGCGAACACGCGGTCCCCGATGCGGTGCAACGGATCCGCGGGCTCACGCGACTGCGGCCAGGTCGCCTCCGTGAGCCGGTTCAGTAACTCGCGTAGCAGCCGCTTCGTAGGGTGGTTGTAGGCCCAGAACAGCCGCTCGGACTTGAACGAAGAGATCACGAAGGCGGCCATCCGGACCTGCGACTTCTGCTCCCGGCGGACGAGTCGGAGCATCTCGAGGTCCAGCCGCCGATTCATGTCCGCGGTCGACCGCAATGCGAGCTCCGAGGCCCTTGCGAGGCCTGCATCGCCGGCCAGGCCTTCCTCCGCGACCTGGATCAGCACCCGGTCTCCGTAGGGAAACATGCCGTACTCGTGGCGCGCATCCGGACCGAACAACGGGTCGTGCGTCTGGAACGGCCACAGCACGCCGAGATCGACGGCCGGAAACGTGACGACTTTCATATCGGCGCGCGTCGGCCCGGCGTACTCGAACGGCACCTGCTCGTCGTGCTGGTTCCACAGCACCGCACAGCGCGCCATTGTCCCGGGATCGATCGTGCCGCGCCCCTCAGTCGGATGCTCAAAGCTTCGAAGGTAGATCACGTCGTAGGTATCGCGCACCGAGGGCATGAACTTCGTTGCCTGCTCGAGCACTCCACCCTGGCAGTTGCCATAGATGACGAATGTCGGCTTCACGGGGCGGCCTTCTCGACAATGTCGCAAAGGTCGCCGACATTGCCGGCTTCCAGCAACTCGTCGAACGGCAGGGAACACCCCAACCGAGACTCGATCGCCATGATCAGATTGCAGTGCGAGAACGAATCCCACCCCGCGACGTCACTCGCCACCGTCTCGGCCGTCACGAGCGACTCTTCGACTCTGAATTCGGTCGCAATCGTCGTACGCACCAACTCGAAGGCCCGATCCCGTTCCATCACGCTCTCCAGAAAAGATCGTTCAGCCGGCCGATCGGGCCCGAACGAATGCATCGCGGTTCGCAGTCCGGCTGATCTTGCCGCTGGTCGTCTTGACGAGGCTGCCGCTCGCCACGGCTTCGACGTGGCGAGGCTGCACCCCAGCCGTCGCCTCAAGCCGGCTGCGTACCGATTTCACCAACTCTCCGGCATCCGCGCCGTCGGAGGACTCGAACAGCACCACCAGTTCCCGCGTTCCGATCTTCTCCGACTCGACGCCGAACACGGTGGCCCTGCCCGGTCGTACGCCTTCAACGGTGTTGACGACCGCCTCCAGCTCGTGTGCGAAGAAGTTCCTGCCGTAGGCGAGGATCAGGTCGTCACGCCGGCCGGTCACGTACAACTCGCCCGCGTGCAGAAATCCTAGGTCGTTGGTGTAGTACCAGCCGTCAACCAGGGCTCGTTCGGTCAGGTCCGGACGCCGGTTGTAACCCGCGAACAGCGTGTCGCTGCGGATCGCAATCTCCCCTAACCGACCGGGTGCGGCAGGCCGGCGGTTATCGTCGACGATGCGCACTTCCGTCGCCTCAAGCACCATCCCGCACGAGGCGAGCTCGATGCTCGGACCGCCTGGCCGCGCAGGCCGGATCGCACCGCCCTCGAATCCGTCCCGCTCGACCTCAAGCGTCGCGGCCGCGCGCCCCCGCGGAGTCTGCGTGACGGCGAAGACGTTCTCCGCCATCGCGTAGCACACCTGCATCGCTTCGGGCCGGAAGCCGGCGACCGCAAAATGCTCGACGAAGCGCGACTGCGTTGCGGTCTTGCAGGGCTCGGAGCAGTTGATGAGCGCCCGCAGCGAGGACAGGTCGTACTGCCGCGGGTCGGGAACCGAGTTGACAAGGTGCGCGAGACCGAAGTTCGGAATCCACGCGAACTGCGCGCGGCCTCGCGAGATCGCCTCGAGCATCAGCCTGGGGCGTGCTACCCACTCGAAGGGATCGATGCTCAGCACGGTCGAACCGAGCACCAGGGGCATCATGAAGCACGCGATGAGACCCATGTCGTGGTAGAGCGGAAGCCACGATGCGATGACCGAACCGTTTCCGCACCCAATCGAATCAGCGTACCGTTGCACGTGTCGCACGACCGCGTCGTGGGTCAGGACTACTCCCTTCTTCAAGGCCGTGGTGCCCGAGCTGTGCTGCAGGAACGCAACGCTGGCGGCCGTCGGCCGCGTGACGGCCAGCGGCGTTCCTACGACGGACACCTCGCTCGGGCGGACCGTCGCCTCAACGGTGTTCGGCATGTGTTGGGCGTACAGCGCCGCAATCTTGTCCGACAGGACGAACGCGGCCGGTCGAATCTGAGCGTACAGCTTGCGGTGGCTGTCCCAATAGACGTCATCGCGGTGCTTCGCGTTCGGATACGGCATCAGGCTAGGCGTCGCGCCGATCGACATCGCGCCGAGGAACGCCGCATACAGATCGGGCGCAAGTTCGTGCGAGATCACCACTAGGTCGCCAGGCCCGACGCCACGCTCGAGCAACGCGTTCCCGAAAGCGCCGGCCCGCTCCCAGAGCACGCCGTAGGTCAGATCCGCCGTTCCGCTCGAGCGCCAAATCGTGGCGAACGGCTTCTCAGGGTGGCGCAGTGCGTGGCCGCGAGCGAGGTCAACAAGGGTCGATTCAACGGTAATTGTCACGTCCATGCGGGGGCTCCGTACTCGCTCAGCGTCCCGGCGCCTCGAAGAACAGGAAGGCACCGAGAGCACCGCCATGATCGGTGAACTCGATGTGGACGCGCGCGACGCCGAACGACATCAGCATGAAGAAGAGCTCGCTCAGGTTGTAGTAATACATTCGCATCTCCGGATCGGCATCCGGATCCGGCTGCGGCGGTTGCGCGGCGCGACGCCGGCCGAACAGTCCACCGCCCAGGCGCAGCAGCGACGAGCGCGTGTGCTCAGCCGGGGCCGACCAGGTCGGCTCAACTGGCGGCTGCCCGTACCGATGGGGATACTGATCCCAGGCGAACGTCACCTGGATCGCTCCAACACCGCCGGGCGCGAGCAGGTCGATCATTCGCTCGAACAGCACGCGACCGCGCGGCACCTCAATGTGCTGGAGCACGATAGTCGAATGGACCAGGTCGAAGGTGCCCGAGACCGCGGACAGCCGGTCGTCGGACAGGTGAAGCGTTACGTTGGCGCGGCCGTACCGCTCGCAGTTTCGCTGGGCCTCGGCCAGCATCGCCGGCGAGATGTCCACGCCGACCACTGCTTCCACGCGCTCGGCTAGCGGAATCGCGACTCGTCCCACGCCGCAGCCGAAATCCAGCGCCCTTCGCGGCGCGAAACCCGACTGGACGCGCTCTCGGCACACATCGAAGAGAAAGTCGACGTGGGCCCGACCTGAATCGAAAAACGCGCGCCTCGATACGTCGTTCAACATCGACGACCGGAATCGCTCGTCCGTCAGCACGCCAAAGTAGGCGTCTCTCAGGCCCCAGGCCTCCCACTGCGCGTCAGTGCTCATGGAAGGATAGGAAACACGTGAGGTGCGACCACGGGTCGTCGCAAGCCGCGACGAAGGTCAGGGTTGAAGCGGCAGGATCCCACCTCGGTTCGGATTCGCAGGCGATCCATCGGGGACTCAGTCGTACAACCCGTCCGGGAATTCGACCGGATCCCGATCGGCGCGGCGACAGACGACAATGATGTTGTCGCCTCGGCCGTCAAGTGAAATGCCGCCATGCCGGCAGAAGTTCAGGACCGCAAGCGACGGGACCGACCACGAGTCGACCGTATACGCCCTAATGACGTCCATGCCGCTCTGCTCGATCAAGCTAGTCAGCTGGGCGACGGTGTACTCGGTGTTGTGGCGATCGCTGCTCCGGTTCTTCTTGAAGAACGGGTAGCTGATCGGGTTTTGGTAGCCGATGATCCGCTCGAGCGCACCGAGCGAGCAAATGTTCGGCGTGGTGAGCAACATGTAGCCCCTCGGACTAAGGAGTCGTCGGGCCTCGCGCAGGAAGCGCGCAGGATCCGTCGCGATATGCTCGATCACTTCCAGCGCGAAGATCAGATCGAAGCCGCCGTCACCCGGCTCCTCGCACGCCCCGTCAAAGTCCCAGCGTACCGCGCGGTGCAGCGTGTCCGACAGGTCCAGCGGCAACAGGCGAAGCCGATCGGTATCGCCAAGCGCCACACGGTCATCTTGCTCGAAGTGCGTGAAGCACAAGTTCTCGGCCCCCAGTCGCTGACGGGCGAGCCCGGTGAACATACCCGCGCCGGCCAGGTCGAGCACACTGCGTGGCGGGGCTTCAATCGGTACGTGCCCGAGCGCTTGGAACGTGTTCATGTAGCGGATCTTGTGGATCCGGAAGTAGTCGACGAATCCGCCGCTGACTCGCTCCTCGACCGCATTTATCCAGTCGCAGGCCTGCTGGTATCCGAAGCTGTCTTGCATGCCTTCCTCCGCAGAGCGTAGGGCGTCAGATCAATGCGAACCCGGCTTCGCCCAGGCTCTTCGTCAAGGCAGCAATCGACGAACGGCGCTTCAGTCGCTCCATGAGTTCGGCGAAGCCCCCCGCGCCTGCCGGCACGGTACTGCTTCGCTCGGTCGACAGCAGGGCCTCGACGACCTGCTCGAAGTAGCAAGCGCGGTACGACTCCGCCGGATGCGGCGTACCCCACTCCCGGCCACGGGCTGCGTACACCTTGGCGACGACCTCGTGTAGCTTAGTTGCGTCGACCTCCTCGGGCCGGTACTCGACGACGCGATCCGAGTCCATGAACGTCAGACCGAAGTCCAGATCCTCCGCCGCGAGGATGAACGCGTTACTGCGGATCGCCTCGAATGCCACACCCGAGCCCCGGATGCGGTAGGCCTTGTGAAGGTAGGGCATTACGACGACGTCGGCGCGACGCTGATGCGCAGAGTAAATCGAGTCCGGGACCGGAAACCGCACGAGATGGAGGTCATTGCGCTCGCCCGCTAGTCGCTGGAGCAGGTCGCGGGCAGCACGGATCGGCTCGGTGTCGTTGACCGGGTTTGAGAAGGCGTGCACCAGGAATGTGAACTCGACGCCACTTGCGCGCAGCGATTCGACCAGTCGCGGAAGGTGTTGGAAGCCTTTTTCCTCGCGGGCCTCGCCGAGGAAAGCGAAATGCACCCTGTTTCCGTACAACGAGCGGTGGTACCGGTGCTTGTTGACGGTGACCAGCAGTTCGTCGTCCGGGAATGGATTGAACTGCATTGGAGCATCGAAGCCGCATCGGTCCTTGTAGTAGGCGGACAACCGGCGGGACTCGGTCGTGAAGAGGAAGCGCCCGCCAACCAGCGGATCAGCCTGGATCGTCGAAATCAGCCGGGACAAACGGAGCCGGTACCACGCCCACTCTTCGTCGATCATGCACAGCCGTACAAGCACGCGAGGTCGAGAACCGGTCTCTTCTGCGAACGTCCGGACCCCGACGTACAGCGCAAGCAGCGCGAACGGGCTAGGCATGTGCGAATAGACGACGGCATCGTCGTCTGCGGGCGCGCCGCACGACTTCAGCGCGTCTACGAGCGTGCGGCCCACCGCGTCGATGTTCGTCTGATCGGCGCCCGGAGTCAGCATCTCCTCGAGCGAAAGATCGACCTCGTCGTAACCGCGAAGAGCCTGACGCAGATCGGTGGCGTCAAGACGGGCGGGCGGTGCGATAACCCGGTAGCGCCTGAACGCTCCTCGGCTCCGCAGTTTGTCCGCGTAGTGGTTCGCGGTGTGGACGCGGTGGCCCGCGTCGGCGAAGGGCTCGAACTCCACGTAGCAGAAGACGGATGCGCTCATGTCGAGACCGGATCGAGGAGGATCTTGAAGTCGAAATGCTTCTGGAACTTCACGCCGCGCTCCCTCAACCATTGAAGCGGCGGGGAATACTGGAAGGGGTGGTAGCGCTGAAGTACGGCGTCGAGCTGACGCTGCCACGTCGCATGCATCGGCGTGGCGTCGTCGGCGGCCTTGCGCCTCAGTGCCGCAACGTCGACGTTCTCGCGGAGTTGCGGCTGATTGATGTCGCGATATATCAGTCCGTTGACCCCATCCGTGATGTACTCGTTCATGGTGGGCGCGTCAAAGGCGACCACGCACAGCCCCCGGGACATCGCCTCTAGGAAGCCCATGCCGATTCCCTCGCAGCTGCGCGGCGCAATGTAGACGTCGCAGTCGTCGACGAGCGCGAGCGCATCGGCGCGGCTGGCGAGCCACCCGTGCGTGCGGACAAGGATCCCGTCGATCGTCCCGTCCTGCACGGTGTCAAGCTCATTCTGGCCTGGATCGCCATGGACGTTCACGATGAGTTCGGAGCAGCTGAGCTGCTTGCAGATATTGATCGCGGTGCGAAACGTGATCTCCGACGTTCGCTGCCAAAAGTACGCCTTCAACCCTCCCGCAGCGCGCCGCTGCTCCGTGCGTTCGATCGAACGCTCGATCGAGGCGCGATTCAGCCCACTGTCCGGAAAGTATCGGATCAATGTGCTATCCCGCCCGATGCGCTGAAGCCGCTCGTGCAGGGTCCGACTGAACGACACGTAGCTCGCCGCCGAAGGGAACGACTCGTCTGGTCGGTGATTCGAGCCGTCGAACATCGGGAAGAGCACGCGCTTTCGGTCGCCGGCCCGATCGAAATGCGGATAGATGTGAACCGTCTGCCAAGCCAGTTCGAGGTAGCAGCCCCACTGGTAGGTCGGGCTGTCGTACACCATCGGCGCGCGTACGTCTGTGTCGCACATGACCGAGACGGTGTTCAGGTCAGAAAAATGGTCGAAGAGGAACTTCTGCGATTTTGTTACTGCGTGGTACGGATGGTCGAATATACGCACAACGGGTGCGCTGAGCGACACCTGCGGAAGCATCTGGCGCCACTGGTCGACCATGGCGCGCATCTGTACATCGAGCGAGATTGCTTCCCGTATTTCGTCCAACCGTCCCTCGGTCACCGCACTGACGCCCCTATCGCCCCTCAACTCCATCAACTGCCGGGCGAGGTCCTCCTTCGACTCGAAAGTCCTCAGCATCGGCGCCAGCTTCCGCGTATCCGCGTCCGAGAAGTTGCGCCGATGGCTGAACACGACGCAGCCGCAGGCTAGCGCTTCGTACACCCGGGTCGTCGGGCCTGCGAAGACTGACGGCGGGTCGATGCAAATGCGATAGCCGTTGTACTCATCGACGAGCTGGTCGTCGCCAAAACCTGCCGGATCGTACGTCTTGACGTCCACGAGCCCCAGCTCGGTCAGGTGCGCGACGAGTTCGCGCCGCTCCTGATACTGCGACGGATGCGTGAACGGCTTGAGCTTGCCGCGAAAGAACGCGAATCCGCTTCGCGCGGATTGAGGGCGGCGACACTCGAAGAAGTTCGTGTCAACCGCGAAGTCGGACGCGACGACGGGTCGCGAGCGTTCGATGAGTGTCTCGATGTACTCCGCCTCCGCCGGGCTTGCGTGCCAGATCACATTCACCAGCGACTGGCAGCTCATCAACGCACGCAGCTTCTCACGTCGTTCGTCTTCGGTACCATTCTGCAGCGTCTCGTGGAGGTACCCCACCTTGACGCACGGCGACATCCTGATGCGTAACCGCCACCGGTCGCTCGTGTGCAGAGCCTGGGAGTGCCAGTCGAATCCCAGGAACAATATGAACTCGCTGCCCGGCGCCGCC
The DNA here is from genome assembly GCA_046046245.1 of Pseudomonadota bacterium. GTDB lineage: Bacteria > Pseudomonadota > Gammaproteobacteria > Burkholderiales > Burkholderiaceae_E > UBA4615. Next base: position 71,273 of record JBJOKE010000022.1, read on the forward strand.
AAGTAGTCGAACAGACCGTCGTCGTCGCTGGGTTCCGCCTGTCCCCAGTCGGCCCTCGGTCTGAAGACCCGGCCGAGCAGGTCGATGCGGGATAGGGCATTCACGATGCCATGGCTCGCGGCGTGCGCGTGGCTCCCGGTAGCCTGCAGGACGACATCGATCCGCGGCGCGCGCGGCGTGCCATCACTTCGGGTCGACGGCGCCACGGCTCACCTGCTCCTCGATCCAGCGGTATGTGCGCTCGATCCCGTAGCGCAGAGGCTTGCTGGGTCGCCAACCAAGTTCCCGCTCGACCAGGCGGTTATCGGAGTTGCGGCCCCGAACACCGGTCGGCCCGTCGATATGGACCTTCTCGATGCGCTTGCCTGCGATGTCAGCGACCAAATCGACGAGCCCGTTGATTGTGACCATCTCGTCGGACCCGACGTTGTAGGGACCGGTTCGGTTGGAGCGCAGCAGCGTGATCGTCCCGTCGAGACACTCGTCGACGTATAGGAAGGAGCGCGTTTGCTTCCCGTCTCCCCAGATCTCGATCGCGCTGTTGTTCTTGGCCATCGCCACCTTGCGGCAGATGGCGGCTGGCGATTTCTCCTTGCCGTTGTTCCAGGCGCCCAAGGGCCCGAATACATTGTGATACCGGGCGACCTTGCAGTTCATGCCGTGGTTGCGGTTGTAGGCAAGGTATATCCGCTCCGAGAAGAGCTTTTCCCAGCCGTACTCGCTGTCCGGGTTTGCCGGGTAGGCTGAACTCTCCGCGCAGTTCGGATTGTCGGGATCGAGCTGGTTATGCTCCGGGTACATGCAGGCGCTCGACGAGTAGAAGATCGTCGTTACGTTCCGCCGGCGGCATGCCTCGACCACGTTGAGGTTGATGGTGGCCGAGTTGTACATCACGTTCGCATCGTTGAGACCGGTGAAGATGTATCCAGCTCCGCCCATGTCGGCCGCGAGTTGGTAGACCTCGTCGAAGCGCTTGTCGATCACCGACGCGACGAAACCCTGATTGCACAGGTCGCCGATCATGAAGTCGTCGGCCGCGGTTGGTTCATACGATGGGAACTTGAGGTCAACGCCTCGGACCCAGTCCCCGCCTTGCTTGAGGCGTTTGACGAGGTGGTGGCCGATGAAGCCCCCGGCGCCGAGAACAAGCACTTTCCTAGACATGACAACTCCTGACATGAGGTTGAATATCGAGTTGCATCACAGACTTCCTCTTCTCGGCTTCCTGCGGGCGCGCTTCCGGGTTTACGTCCGGGGCGAGCCTGGGAGAGCTCTGGTATTCATTGTTCGCGTCGCGATCGCGACGCGGGCCGGCCAAGCCCGCGAAGCGACTGCATGTGCGCCGCGCGGTCACTCGGCGTCCTCGGGCGAGTATCCGAGCCGCTCGAGCAGCGTCTCGTAGACATGTACGCCCCTGAAGGCACGGGCGAGCGCCACGGCTGGGGGATGGCGTTCGCGCAAGCCGATCGAATCGCTGCTCCGCCCGCTGTCGCCGGTCACCCGGAACTGCCCGAACAGGTCGACGAAGTCGTCCGACTGGGTGAACTCGAGGATCTCGACGATTCGCCGCATGACGACGAGCGGATCGGCCACGAAATCTTCGTAGCGGACCACCGGGATGCCGGGGTGGGCGTCGATAAACGCATGCTGCCTCGCGCAGTACGTGCCGAAGTCGGGCGGGGTGAATTGCACCCAGCCGTTCTGCTGCAGCGAGGTGAAGCTATCCACGGGATGACGGACAGTGATCACTGAGCGGACGGGAACCCCCGAAGGCAGCAGATCGACGAGGCGCGGGCGAACCGGCACTCGATCACCGACGCAGAAGTGACTGTGCGAGTGATCGCGAAGCAGCAAGTGCCTGCCGGACCGGACCGTCTCCGAGTGCAGGACTTCGACTTGAGCGCGGAACATCCGCCCAATCAGTTCGGGGTCGCGTCCTCCCGGTGTCAGCTTGACGAGGGCGACAAGGTCGGACGGCGCAAAAGCGGGCCGATCGAGATCGAAGAGGATATCGCTTAGCGGATCAACCTCACTGAGCAGGCGTACGTTGGGCAGCGCAGAGAGGCATTTCGCGAATAGGGTGCCGCCCGTGCAGGCCAGGTGATGTAGCGTGCGGATCGGATCCACCGGTCGCGCACCGATCGACTCGATCAGTCTGCGGCAATCTTCGAGCTGCGCCTGCAGGTCGCCGCGCGCCGCGACGCGTGATGAGGCGCCGATAGGGATGCCCGCGTCGCAAATCAGCGCGATGCAGGCATCGAGTTCGGCCTTGACCGCGTAGCAGTCGGCGCGGTCAAGGGTCATTGCCGGCGCGCTCATGGCTTGGCTGCGGTGCCCCGCCGCGCCGCGGAACGGGTGCCGTTGCGGGCGCGGGTGGACCGCGGGGTGGCGGGTGTGTCGGGCGGTCCGTCTGGACCAACTCCTTCCGCGGGCGCTGCGGAGGTCGAACCGCCAGCTGCGACGAGCCGACCAGCCGCAGCGTGCAATCGCTGGGCCAGCGCGGCAAGCAGGCACTCCCGGTCTCGATCGCGCCGATCCAGGATGGCATAGCGGTTGCGCAGGTCGGCTAGATCGTTCTCGCGCAGTGTGATGAGGCGCACGGCGAGCGCAGCGGACTGCTCGGCCCGCCTGCATTCGGCCCGTGTAGCATCCAGATCACTCAAGAGCGTAGCGATCCGGCTCTGGTGCTCCGCGGCCAGGATCTCGCTTGCGGACGCGCGCGCGGCCGCATCCTCCGAAAGGCGCACCGATGCCGCAACTTCCTCGCGCATTCGGGTCGCTTGGTTCACCGCCTCCACCCGCTCCTGCATTGCGGCCGCCAGCCGAGCCTCGACGTCCTGGCAAGCCTGCCGGACGTCTTCAGTGCGGGCCGCCGAGTGGGCTAGCTCGCGCTCAAGCTGCGACGCCTCCTGTTCTTTCGCTTCCAATTCGCGCCTGCAATTCTCGAGAGCGCATTCGCGCTCCGTGACGGTGGCGCGAGCGGCATCAAGCATCGCGCGCAGCTCGGCGATCTCACCGTCGCGGACCTCCCAGCGCTCCTCAAGGTCCCGTCGGCAAGCATCGGCCTCGGCCAACCCGGCATTGAGCCCGTCGCGTTCGGTCCGGAGTGCATCGATCTCGAGCCGAAGGGTGTCACCCTCCAGGCGGTAGCGCTCGAGCTCGACGCCGGATCGCTCGCGTTCAGCAACCGTCGCCGTGAACGTCGCCTGCTGAGCCTCGATGAGCGCCGTCAGTGCGCCGTGGGACGCCGAAACGTCGTCCATGCGGGCACCCAGCGCAGCGTAAAGCCGCTCCATCGATTCGATACGGCCCAACCGCTCTGTGGCGAGCGCCTGCACGTCGGCGAAGTCCAGCCGGAGTTGCGCCAGCGCGGCGCCCTGCTCGCAGGCATCGCGGCGGGACGCTTCCAGGGCGGCGTCCTGTTCGGCCGAAGCCTGCCGCATGTGCTCGATGGTCCGAAGCGCCTCTTCGCGCGCAGAGTCAGCGAGAGCACGATCCGATTCGGCTTGCGTCAGGCGCTCGCGGAGCATCGACAGCTCGAGGCGCGTCCGGTCGACGCGCAGCACGACCGTCGGCCAGAGCGGCGCGGCCCTGTTTTCAACCCCTTCAAGCACCAGGAAGCCGCTGGTCAGACGCTCGACCACCTCGCTGCAGGTTGGGACGACGCCGTCCAGTGAGACCCGACATCCAGAGATCACGATGAAGTCGAACGCAGCGAGGCGGTCGCGCGACACTGCATCGAGCAGAAGACTTTCCTGGCCGGCAACGTCGAGCACCAGGACGTGGCTGAATCCATCCGACTGGCCGAGAGCCACCCGGTCGAGAATGGACGCAAGCTTGACCGACTCCCGGGTCTCGATCGACAGCGTGCGGACGCGAGGGAGATGCTTCGAGAGACGTTCCGTACCGATCGGACCATCCAGCGCGGGCAGCGTGAAACGCCGCCAACGAGTCGGCGCTCCGTCGGCGCTGACGACGCAAGACTCGACCGACACGTCACGACGGCGGGCGACGCGCCGTCGAAGCGCTTCTGCCCGATCCGGATCGCCCTCGATGAGCACGACGTGCTGCGGCCGGAGCGCTAACCAAGCTTCCAGCATCTCCGCTTCGCCGGCACCGATGACGATCACGCGACCAACCGGGCGGTCCAGCCGCTGCTGGATCCGCTGCACCACGGCATCGACCGCGGTGACCGGGGTGTGAACGGCGACGGGCATCTCGACTCGAATCGATGTGTTCATGAAGCCCTCACCGCACCACCTGAATCGTGTTCAACACCGGATAAGTCACCGTGAACACCAGGTTCAGGAACTTCTGCAGCTCCACCGCCGGCGCGTTGCTCACGTACATGACGTCGCGGTCGCGCATCCGGAAGCTCTGCATCACGAAGAAGCTCTCGGCATTCGCGAGGTTGATCCGGTACACCACGGGCACGCGCCCTTCGGGCGTGGCGCGAACCGGCTGGGTCGGCCACTCGAGCGCGTCGGACGGCTCGAAGCGGAACACGAAGACGCCCTTCGGATCGGACCGGGCGTCGTTCATGCCGCCGGCGCGGGCGAGCGCCTGCGCAAGCGTGATGCCCTGCGCCTCGAACGCGATCTCCTCGTTCTTGCCGGTCGCGCCGAGCGCGCTGAACGACAGCGGCTGGTACAGCGCAGTGACCACGTCGCCGCCGCGCAGCTGCACGTTCTGGCGCGGGTCGCGGATCACCTGGTCGAGCGGCATCGCGACGAACTGCTCGCCGCGGGTCACCTGCACGGTCATGCGGTTCACCGGCTGGCGCACGCCGCCGGCCTGCGCGAGCGCATCGAGCACGCGCTCGCCGAGCGGGGTCAGCGGCATGCGCACGCTGTTGCTCACCTCGCCCACGACGGTCACCATCGACGAGGCGTAGCGCACGATCCGCACGATCGCGTCGGGCTGGTTGGCCTTGCCGCGCAGGTTGCGGACGATCTCGGCCTGCACCTCCTGCGGACTGCGACCGATCGCCCGGATGGTTCCGGCGAAGGGCACGCGGATGTTGCCGTCGCGGTCCACCACCTGCTCGGGGAGCGACGTGGACCGCACGGTCGACGGCATCCTCGGGTCCACCGGCCCGACGCCGAACAAGGTCGCCGGCGGCGCCTCCCACAGCGACACGTCGAGCACGTCGCCGACGCCGATCACGGTGGACCGGTCGGACGGCGCCGCGTTGCCCAGCGAGTCGGCGAACGAGGCCTGCTGCTGGCGCGACAGCAGCGCCCGCGCGACGTTCGCGTCGAGGTTGACGATCTGCACCGACCCCGCGGCCACCGGCGCCTTCAGCGAATCGAACACCTGGTCGGTGTGCGGCCCGGCGGTCGGCATCTGCGTGTTGCAGCCGGCGAGCACCAGCGCGCACGCGAGCGCGAGGACGCGGGACGGGCGGCGGAACGGCGGCGGAAGGAGGCTCATGCGGTCGGCGTCGTCGGGCTCAGCTGCGGCCGTAGGTGTCCTGGAACCGGACGATGTCGTCCTCGCCGAGGTAGCTCCCCGACTGCACCTCGATGATCTCGAGGGGCACCTTGCCGGGATTGGCGAGGCGATGGGTCTGGCCGAGCGGGATGTACGTGCTCTGGTTCTCGGAGAGCAGCGTCACCTTGTCGCCGACGGTGACCTCCGCGGTGCCGGACACGACGATCCAGTGCTCGGCGCGGTGGTGGTGCATCTGCAGCGACAGCGACGCGCCCGGCTTCACCATGATCCGCTTGACCTGGAAGCGCGGGCCGGAGTCGATGCTGTCGTACCAGCCCCAGGGGCGGTGCACCTGGCGGTGCAGGTCGGGCTCGTGGCGCCGCGAGGACTGCAGGCACTGCACGACCTTCTTGACGTCCTGGCTGTGCCGGCGGTCGGTGACGAGGACCGCGTCGGGCGTCTCGACCACCACGACGTCGTCGAGGCCGACCACGCTCACCAGCCGGCTCGTCGCGTGGATCAGCGTGTTGTGCGCGTCGCGCACGATCGCGTCGCCGACGGTCGCGTTGCCCTCCGGGTCCTTCTCGGCGACCTGCCACACCGCGTCCCAGGCGCCGAGATCGGACCAGCCCGCATCCAGCGGCACCATGCGGATGGGGAAGCGGCTCTTCGGGCAGCGCTCCATCACCGCGTAGTCGACCGACTCGGACGGCACGGCCTCGAACTCAGCCTTGCCGGGACGCACGAACATGCCGTCGACGGTGCGCGCGTCCCAGGCGGCCCGCGTCGCCGCGGCGATGTCGGGGCGGAACGTCTCGAGCGCGTCCAGCCACGTCGACGCGCGCAGCACGAAGATGCCGGCGTTCCAGTAGTAGTTGCCTTCGGCGAGGTAGCGCGTGGCGCTCTGAAGGTCGGGCTTCTCGACGAACTCGCCGACGGCGAGCGCGCCATCCACCGGCTCGGCACGCAGGTAGCCGTATCCGGTCTCCGGCCCGGTCGGCTGGATGCCGAGGATGGCGATCCCGCCGTCGGCGGCGAGTTGCACGGCGGTGCGCAGGCCGCGCGCGAACGCGTCGGGATCGGTGACGGTCTGGTCGGCGGGCGTCACGAGGAGCACGGGATCCTGGCCGTCGGCCTGCGCGTACAGCGCGGCCAGCGTCAGCGCCGGGGCGGTGTTGCGCCCGACGGGCTCGAGCAGCAGGCGGGCGTCGTCCAGACCGATCTGACGCAGCTGCTCGGCGACGAGGAAGCGGTGCGCATCGTTGCCCACGACGCAGGGCACGGCGAGACGGATCCGATCGTCGCCCAGGTCCCGCAGGCGACCGACGGCCTGCTGCAGCAGGCTGCGCTCGCCGCCGAGGCTGAGGAACTGCTTGGGGAACTGCGCGCGGCTCAAGGGCCACAGGCGGCTGCCGGAACCACCGGCCATCACGACGGGCTGGACTGTAATCACCGCGGACTCACTCTCCTGGGGTTGCAGTTCGCATCGGCTCCGAGGGGGCGACCCATGCGCTCGCAGCAATGTCACCGCAACGCGTCCGACCCGTAGGCATCGCAGGGAACGAGCGGCGGCTGCGAGGGGTCGCGCGGCGCGCCGGTGTGGCGTCGGGACCCACGACACAAGGGTCGTGCATCGACGGGCCTCTCCTCGCCGCGGCGCTCGCGACCCCCTGGCTCACCGGCGGATTCACGGACACCGCTGACTACCAGGGTTGAAATAGTACGTCGATTCAATCGACTAGCGCCAGCTTCTCACGTTTGACGTGAATTCGTGGCTGACGGTGGACAACCGGGCATCCGGCGGCCGGAGGCGCTGTCGCCACCGGCGCTCGCGTCGGCCCGTGCGCAACGGACGCGACCGCTTCATGTCGCCCGTGCGCGACGGGCACGCGGGCGGGTTGCAGCGCAGGGAGGGGGCCGGGCGTGTCAGCCGGCGACTGCGGCGCGCGCCGAGCGCCCCGCCCGCCGCAGCAGCGAGTACGCCGCCACGTAGGCCAGCACGAACCCGACGAACACGCACAGCTGGGCGTCGGTGTCGTCGAACCAGGCAGCCCCGCCGACGACGGCGGCGCCGTGCAGCGCCCACAGGACGGGGCTCGCGCAGCCGTTGGGTCCGGCCGGGGGGACCGCCGCACCGGCGCCCCGCGGCCGGCCTTCGGCCTCGGAGCAGGCCCCTGCCGAGAAGAGGCCGCCCATCCGGTCGCGCACCAGGTGATGCAGGTGCGCGCGATCGGGCTCCAGCGTCGACCGGCCGGACCGCACCCGGCGGGCGATGCTGTACAGCGTCTCCCACACCGGCAGCGCCGCGGCCGTGATGCCGAACCAGGGGCTGACCTGCGGATGCCGGGCGACCAGCAGCAGCAGCAGCACCGCACAGAGGAAACCGATCGCGTAGGCGCCGCCGTCTCCGCAGAACAGCGCGGCGCGCGGCCAGTTGAACGGCATCCAGCCGAGCACGGCTGCCGCGAGCAGCATCGCGGTGGCGGCGACCCACGGGTCGCCCACGGAGAGCGCGACCCACGAGATGGCGCCGAGCGTCAGCAGCGCGGTCCCGGCGAGCATGCCGTCGAGGCCGTCGACGAGGTTGAACGCATTCGCGGCCCCGACGCAGGCGAAGGCGGTGAACACCGCGGCGAGCGGGACGAATGTCAGCGCCGCATCGAGCGGCGGGACCGCGGTCCGCTGCAGCAGCACGGCGCCGGACGCCGTGAGGCACAGCGCGCCCGCGAACATCCAGAACAGGCGCTGCCGGGGTCCGACCCGCCCGGTCAGGTCTTCGGCCAGCCCGCTGCCCGCCACGGGCAGCAGGGCGACGACCGCGGCGAGCAGGGCGCGATCGGGATCGTCGGACGACACGGCGATCCGGTGGGCGAGGCCGGCCAGGAAACCCGCCAGGATGGCGAGGCCTCCGATCCGGGGCGGATGGAGGCGCGCCGTCCGGCCGTGAACCTGCGGGCCCCGAGGCTGGCCGCGTGTCGCCCGGACGAGCAGCAGCGCGACGAACACCGCCGCGCCGAAGGCGACGGCGGCGCTCGGTGCGATGTCGGACAGGGCGCGGGGCAGGGTGAGACCGTGCACGGTCGGGGGCATCCGGGTTCGTCCGGCGCTCGCGAGGGGGTCGCCGGGAAGACCAGAGTCTTGCCGCCGTCGGCCCGTCGAGTCTTCGCCTTCCACCCGCCGGCCCCCGGGACCGGACGAGCGGTACCGCATCCGACACATCCGCGCGACGGTGCCTCGCGCCGTCGCGCCGTCGCGCCGAGCCTCAGCAGCCGTCCGTGGTCCGGGGGGTCGCCGCGGGCGGCACGGGGGTCGCGGCGGGCGGGTTCGTCTCCGGCGCACGGGCGGACGGCGGTGCGGGCGGCGGCGGCAGCGGCGTCGCCGGATCTCGGGCCGGCTCGGTCGCGGGCGCCGGCCGCGGATCGGACACCGTGGCCCCGCAGATCAGCCCGAGCGACTGCAGCGGCCCCGCGTACAGGCCGTACGCCCCGGTCGCGGCCCTGCCGTCGCGGCAGGCGATCGGCGTCTGGTCGATGCCCCCGGCACCGCCGGCCTGCGCGAGCTCGGTCGCCTGGCCCGCGACGGTCCGCGCTCCCGACAGCGGGGTGCAGTGCAGCCTGAAGCCGTCGATCGCCGCGCCGGCCTTGCCGGTCAGCCCGGACACCGCGTGGTTCGCGGCGCAGACGCGCTCGAAGGCGGGACCGTCCGCGGTACCCGCGACGGTGCCCCGCGCGACGGGCGCGCCGGCCCAGCGGCCGGCGGCGTCGGGTCGAGCGCACAGCGGCTGCAGGTGGCCGACCACCGGCGTCGCGTTCGTGGCGAGCGAGGCCCCCCTCACCCCGACCATGACCTCGCCGGCCGCGCAGGACATCGCGAAGCGGGTGCCGTCCGCCCGGATGAGGCCGCCGATCGAGGCGGTCCAGCCGGCGTCGAGCTCGGGCGTCTCGGGCACGTTCACGCGCAGGATGGACGCCACCGACGGCACGCCGCGGTCGTCGATGGCGAAGACCATCCAGAACCCGGGCGACAGCTCGGCGACGTTGCGGGGCAGCGTCGCGGCCAGCCGGTTGCCGGTCGCGGTGAACGGCAGGTCCACGAAACCGGCATCGACGTTGACGGAGTGGGTGACCGACCCGGTCTTCACCAGGGTCAGGCGCCGGATCGGCCGCGCGCTGTCGACGGTGATCGACAACGCCTGTCCGGGGTCCAGCACGGTCGGCGCCGCGGTGATGGTCGGACGGGTCGCCCAGCGTCCGCCCTCCTCGAACAGGTACGGGGGAAAGAAGAGCTCGGCGTTGGTGTTGGTCAGCGGCCCGGGCGCGCCGCCGCCGCCGACCAGCACCGATCCGTCGGGCAGCAGCATGCCCACCGAGTGGTAGAGGCGCGGCACCTGGCCGCTGGACAGCTGGCGCCACTGGCCGGTGGCGGGCGACCAGACTTCGGCGTGGTTCGTGACCCCGACGAGCGCGTTGTCGTAGCCGCTGCCGCCGGTCGCGAGCACGGTCCCGTCGGGCAGGACGGTCAGGTTCACGTACTCGCGGACCGCCGACAGGGGGGCGGTGGTGCGGATCACCGGCAGGGGGCCGTCGAAGTCGACGGTGACCGCGGTCGCGGACCGGCCGCCCGTGACCAGCAGCCGGCCGGGGCCATACTGCGCCACGCTCGACGTGGCGCCGGTCGGCCGGTAGTCGATCAGCCCGACCGGCGACAGGCGGCCTTCGCCCGCAGGGTCGATGAAGTAGGCGCCCCCGTCGACCTCGTAGCCGAACACGCGCCCGTCGCGCGTCGGGAAGGCGCGCGGATACCAGGTGTTCATCGGTGTGGTGTCGACGTTCGACAGCAGACGGAAGCTGCCGTCGGGGCGGCGGACCTCGGCACGCTCCGGTTCGACGGGCAGCGTGGGGTCGCCCTTGCCGCCGACCAGCAGCACCTCGCCGTTGCCGAGCATCGTCGGCGTGCCGTACCAGCGCGGCCTGAACATCTGCCCGCCCTGGGTCAGCGCGTTGGTCCGCGGGTCGAAGAGCACGGTGTCCCGGGTGCCGGTGTTGGCGGTCTGGCCGCCGACGTAGTTGTCGCCGCCGGCGAGGAACATCAGCCCGGACTGGGGCAGCATCAGCTGGGCGCTGCAGAACAGGTCGGTGGCGGTCGTGTTCGGCAGGGACAGGTGCGCGTCGGCGCCGGTGCCGGCACTGGGGTCCCAGACGGCGTAGTCGAAGCGGCCGGTCTGACGGCCGTCGCGGGTCGTGCCGTAGCTCATCACCCTGCCGTCGGGCGTCAGCGCGACATGCAAGGGGATCAAGGGCCAGTCGGCGACCGGCGACCACATGCCGAGCAGGTGTGCATCGGCCTCGGGCTGGCCCCGTCCCAGGCCCGGGACGGTCCTGCGCAGGGCGTCGCCCGCCGCCTTGCGGCACGCGCCGCCGGTGGAGCCGGCCTCCGAGACCGCGGTCGCACCCATCACGGCGACCGCGTCCGGCGACGACGACCCGCCGCCGCTGCAGGCGGCCAGGGTGAACGCCAAGCCGATGAGGGCCGCGGCATGGAGCGCGTTCGGGAGACGGGCAGGAGTCGGCATCGCTTCGCTCGGTTCGTTCGACCCCCCGTGCGGGCTCGCGGCGGCGAGACCGGACGTCGGTGTCGAACCGATCGGGCTCGGGCGATCCGCCGCAGGCCGCGGGGCCGCACGCGCCCAGGGTGCGATGGCCTCGCGTCCGACGAACGGTCGATCAAGCCCGATCGGGTGTCGACGCGACGATCGTGCGAATGCGCTCCGGACGCATTGACGGATTGCACACAGGCCCGCCGGGCGCGTGACGGTCTGCCGCAAACCGTGCAGAAGCCGGGTCTGACCGGTGGGTGCGGCCAGGGGGGCCGTCAGGCATCCGACGAGCGCCCGAACCGGACGCGGCGGTTGCCTCGGCCCGGGACGGTCAGGGGACGGCGAGCCCGGTCGCCCTGTCGCGCCCCCCGTCGGCCCCGTCTCAGGGCTCGATGGTCCCGAACGGCGGCGCCGGTCGGACCCTGTCGGGAGACGGCCCGATCCTTGCCAGGACCGGCCCCGTTCTTCCCGAACTGCCACAAGCGTGGCGCGCCCGGCTGGAATCGAACCAGCGACCCTTGGCTTCGGAGGCCAATACTCTATCCCCTGAGCTACGGGCGCGCGGAATCCGAGAGTATAGCCTGCCCCGGCCCCTCGGGGGCGGCCGCGCGCGTCGACGCTCTAGCCCGAGGTCGGCGACCGCGGCTGCGGCGGGCCCCGGCACGGGCCCTTCGAGCTATACTCTACGGTTTGTACGAAGCAGCCCGGTAACCGGAATGAGCGACCACGAGCCCTTCATCAAGACCCCCCGCCAGCTGATCACCGTGGTGACGCTGTCGTTCATCGTGCCGATCATCGCCATCGTGCTGCTCGTCTCGTACATCACCTCGGCCAAGAAGCCGGCAGCCGGCAGCGATGCCTTCACCGCCGAGGCCGTCGAGTCGCGGATCCGCCCGGTGGCGGGCTTCTCGCTGAAGGGTGCGGACGGTCCGAAGGCGCTGCGCACCGGCGAGCAGGTCTATCAGGCGGTCTGCACGGCCTGCCACGGCGTGGGCGCCGCGGGCGCGCCCAAGACCGGCGACACCGCCGCCTGGGCGCCTCGGATCAAGACCGGCTACGAGGCCCTGCTGACGTCGGCGCTCAAGGGCAAGGGCGCGATGGGCGCGCAGGGCGGCGGCGAGTACGACGACATCGAGATCGGCCGCGCGGTCGTCTACCTGGCGAACAAGAGCGGCGGGAAGTTCGAGGAGCCGAAGGCGGCGGCGGCGGCCGCGGCCCCGGCGGCCCCGGCGGCGATGCCGGCAGCGGCCCCGGCCGCTGCGGCGGCGGCAGCACCCGCGGTCGCGGCGGCTGCGTCGGCGGCGGCAGGAACCGCGCAGGTCGCGGCGGCCGGCGCGGACGCCGGCAAGAAGCTCTACGAGACGGCCTGCCAGGCCTGTCACGCGGCGGGTGTCGCCGGTGCACCGAAGCTCGGCGACAAGGCGGCGTGGGCGCCGCGTCTCGCGGCCGGCGTCGACGGCCTGACCGCCAGCGTGATCAAGGGCAAGGGCGCGATGCCGGCAAAGGGCGGCAGCAGCGCGAGCGACGCGGACATCAGGACGGCCGTGGAGTATCTGCTCGCGTCGGCGAAGTAGGCCGGCTCCGGCGTTCAAGAGAAACGGCGCCCGCGGGCGCCGTTCTCTTTTCCGCGGTCACCGTCGGTGACGCCGACGGCCGGGAAGGCGGCTGGCGGTCGATCGAGTCCCGGCACGTCGCCGCCGGATCCGGCGACCGACCGCCGCCGCGTGGCGGGGCCGGGCCGCCCGGCTCATCGCGCGGCGTCGGCGGCGGCGGCCTCTCGCACGCGCTCGCGGTTCCTCGCCGCGAACGCGCCGAACGAACGGTCGGTGTCGTGGACCTCGGACAGTCCGTTGGTGACCGGCGGCACGACGCCGTGGCCGCCGGTGATCCGATTGTGCGAGTTGCCGACCAGCGTCTCGATCCCGTAGGCCCAGCGATCGGCCCCCTGCAGCTGGAGCCAGCGGCGGTCGAACGCCCGCCGCGGCGTCAGCGGGATCTCGAGCAGCAGGCCGGCGAAGCGTTCGCCGACCGCGGCATACGGATGGCGGGTCTCGCGCAGGTGCGCGACGACGGCCACTTCGCCGAACCAGTGGCGGCTGGACAGCGCCCAGCCGGTGTCGTTGAGGAAGAAGCGGCCGACGGTCGCCTCGACGGACCAGTCGAGCGGGGCGATGAAGTACCGGTAGGACACGAGCGCCGGCTCGGCGGTGAACCCCTTTCGCAGCGACCCGCCGTTCTGGAACTGCCCCAGCATCGCGCCGAAGCGGTGCGACCCGTCGCCGGGCTGCCAGCGCAACTCGCCCACGCCGCCGCGCCAGTCGTCGAAGACCCGACCGTAGACGGCCCGCGCGGCCAGGCCGTTGGCGATCGGGATCGTCTGATGGACGAGCACGCGATCGGTCAGCGTCCGGTGCCGGTCGAGGCCGTAGACGCGCCGGTCGTCGAAATCGCCGGAATGCGAGAGCGGGAACGATCGGCGCGCGTCGATCGAGGCTCCCCGCCACAACGGCACCTCGACGTCCACTTCCGCGGCGAGCGAGTAGTCCCAGACGCCGTACTCGGTCGCCACGGCGGTACGCAGACCCGGCGCGACGGCGATCCGGGTGCGCCCCCAGGAGGGGTTGAGTCCGCGATCGAGCCAGCGGACGTCGTCGAGCAGCTCGGGGAAGCCGGACTCGCCCGCGGCGAGCAGACGGGGCCGCCCGGTCGCTTCGCAGTCCGACTCCGCCCGCCGCAGCCAGGCCTGGATGCAGGGCACGGTGCCGTCGATGCCGAGCGTCGGTACGCCGCGGCGACCGAGGACGACGCGCAGGCGCAGGTCGCGGTCGGCCAGGGCCGCCGCCGAGCGTCCGACGACGGCCCCGAGCGCGTCGAGGTCGCTCCAGCGCCAGGCGCCGTTGTCGGCGCGGACGACGACGATCGTCCGGCCTTCGGTATCCCTGCCCTCGCCGATCGCGAGGTCCACCACCCCCGCACGCTCCAGCGCGCTCCGGAGCCGCTGCAGCATCGACCCGTCGAGGCCGGGCCGTGCGGCCGTCGGGTCCTGACCGGCGCCCCCGGCCGCGGTGCGCTGCGTCGCGGCCGGTTCGAGCGCCGTCGGGGCGGGCACGACATCGACCCGCCGCGCGGCCGGCGGCTCGGCGCGGGGCGCGGCCGGCGGTTCAGCGCGGGACGAAGTCGGCGGCTCGGCCAGGGGCGCGGCCGGCACCGCCGCGGCGCCGTTGGACGATGGGCCACCGAACAGCGGCTGCGGCGGGCGACTCGCCGCGGCCCGCTGTTCGGCTGCTGACGGACTGTCGCCGCGACGGTCCAGCGCGATGCCGATCCCGATCCCGACCCAGCTCGGCGCGGTCGCCGCTGCGTCACCGACACGGTGGTTCAGGTCGGCGTAGAGCTGCCAGCGATCGGGCAACCAGCGCGCAGGCGCGAAGGCCCTCGCGGAAATCCAGGTGCCCGCCGGCACGCGCTCGGCGGCGACCTCGAGGGACTCGTGCAGCCTGACCGCGACGCGGCCGAACGCGCCGTTCAGGACGCCGTACCGGGCCTCGCTGCGCCCGTACCCCAGGGACAGGTCGAAGGGGCCCTCGCGCCAGCCCGCCACGCCGTAGTAGGTCCGGAAGTTGGTGGCCGCGCCGCCCACGTCCACCGCGCCCGCGGCGATCGAGAACCGCTGCTTCGCGTCCAGCGGCACGGCCGCCTTGACCGACGCCGACAGGTCGCGCAGCCAGCCCCGCCCGTCGCAGTCGCCTGGCAGGTACAGGTTGCAGTGCATGTCGTGGGCGGCGACCCGCCCGGTCACCTCGACGAAGGGCAGCACGCCGATGCCGAGCACGGCGTTGTGTCCGTGCGGGCGCTCCGCGACGCCGACGAGTTGCGGGTCGTACCGCAGCCCCAGCGTGCCGTACGGCAGCGTGCGTGCCGACGGCGTCAGGGCGCCCCCGCTGTAGCCCGATGCCGTCAGCACATCCGTGCCGACGACCCCGGCGCCAGCATCGCCGGCACGCGTCCCGACGGGCGCGAGGCTCGCCAGCCCGATCGCCAGTGCCGCAAGGGAACGGGAAGGAGGCACTCGGGAATCCGTGACGCGAGGCTGCCGGGTCGCGACAGCCCTGAGGTCGATGGGTCGCGATGGGGACCCGGGCCACGCGGCACCGGGAGGCGGGCCCGTCCGTCGGGACGGGCGGGCCCGAGGGCTCAGTTCGTGCAGTTGCCGGTCTGCGCCGTCAGCGAGCCGAGGCTGCTGCCGCCGGTCGCGCCGGTGCCGCCGGTGCCACCGGTGCCACCCGTGCCGCCGGTACCGCCGGTGCCGCCGGTCGGCGTCTGGCACGGGGGACGGACCCAACCGCCCACGTCGCCGGTCGTCGGCAGCCGGCCGGACGTGACGATGCTCGGGGCCAGCGCGGCGATGGAGCTCGCGAGCGACGGGGCCATGGTGACCCGGCTGGCGAGCGTGATGCCGCCGACCGGAGACCCCGAGAGCAGGTCCTTCACGTTCGTCAGCACGCCCGCGAGGGTCGCGCTCGTCTGGCCGTCGGCGGTCGCGGCGAACGCGCTCGCGAGGGCGTCGGCCGCGGTCGCCGGGTCGGTGCCGTCGTTCTTCGCCGAGATCGCGAGGGCGGCGAGGATCGCCGCATAGGTCGACGGGGCGTTCGCGGCGTCGAGGACGGACGCTCCGTTGGCGATCGGGGTCGGCGCCATCGTGATGTCGAAGCCGACCGGCAGCCCGAACATCGCGGCGACCTGGCCGTTCGCGACATCGATGTCGGTCGCGGTCCGGCTCCCGAGCGCGGGCGCAGCCGGGGACACGCCCGCCCGCTTCGCAGCCGCGTGGGTCAGCGGCGTGACGCCGATGCTGCTCTGGCCGCCGGAGGAGCCGCGCACCAGCGCCATCATCGTCGAACCCGCGCCGAAGGGCCGGTTCGTGCCGGTCGCCTCGTCGTAGTACGACACGCCCGAGCCGCCGGAGACGCGTGCGACGAACGGCCCGGTGTAGGTACCCAGGTCCAGGGTGGCGCGGCCGGTCGCCGGATCGGTGGTGCCGCTGGCGAGCAGGCCGCCGTCCGGCTTGAAGTACTCGACCAGCGCGCCGCCCGAGAACGATCCGAGCTGGGGTTGGGCCGTCGACTGCACGGGCTCGGCGACGATGCTGTCCGAACGGTCGCTGCCGCACGCGGCGAGCGCGAGCGCGGCCGACACGACGGAAGCGGCCAGGATGGAACGACGAAGGGTTTTCATGTGCATGACCTTGGCGAAGCTGTCGGGAACTGCTCGGCGCTGTCGCATCCGCATGACCGCGTCCCGGGACTGGCAGGCCCTGGGCGTCGCGAATACGTTCACCTCGGCCCGAGTGTAGGCAGGCGGGCCCGGGTTGACTGTGACCGAATCGCGCCGTCGGTCGGAGAGGCGCGGACGGCCCGGAACGCCGCCCGCGCTCGCCGGCCGAGCCACGGATGCGTCCGGACCGCAACCGAACGGACAGGCATCCCCGACGGAAGGTCGGGTCGGCCCGCCACAGGCGGACCGGATGCACCGGGCCGAGGTGCCCGGTGGCCTCGAACGGGCCGCGTGGGCCCGGGATCTCGCCGACGAACGGTACGATCCGCACGGTGCGGCAGCGCCCGGAAGTTGCTGCGGTGCTACATCGCGGCGTCGTCGATCCGCGGCGCTGCCGCGGTACCGACCCATTATCCGATCAGCCCCCCGCCGGCGGCCCCTTGGGCTTGAGCAGGTCCTTCAGCGACGCGAGCTTCTGTCTGGCCACGCCCGCCTCGACCACGGCCGAGGCGCCGCCCTCGGCGTCCAGTCCCATCTCGACGATGAAGCGCGACGGCAGCTTCGGCGCCATCGCCTTCGCGCGACGACGCTGGCGGCACCAGCTGACGGTCAGCGTGCGCTGCGCGCGCGTGACGGCCACGTACATCAGCCGCCGCTCCTCCTCGACGCGCTGCGGGCCGTCGTCGTCCTCGTCCTCGGCGTCGCCGGTGTGCGGCATCAGCCCTTCCTCGCAGCCGGCGATGAAGACGTGCGGCCACTCGAGGCCCTTCGAGGCGTGGACGGTGGTGAGGCGGACCGCGTCGGTGTCCGCGTCCGCGCCATCGAGCCGCGACAGCAGCGCGATCGTCTGCGCGAGGTCGATCAGCGTCTTGCCGTCCTCCTCGCCGCGCTTGGCGATCCAGCCGACGAAGTCGGTGACGTTCTGCCAGCGCGTGGCGGCCTGGCGTTCGTCGAAGGTCTGCAGCAGGTGCTCGTGGTAGCCGATCGCCTTGACGATCTCCTCGAGCAGCGCGCCCGCGGGCTCGCGCTTCGCGCGGTGGCCGATGCGGTTCACGTAGTTGCCGAAGGTGCGCAGCGGCTCGAGCTGGCGGGGCGCGAGCCGCTCCTCGATCCCGTGCTCGAAGACCGCGGCGAACATCGAGACGTGGCGCTCGCCGGCGTAGGTGCCCAGCGCCTGCAGCGTCTGCGGCCCGACGCCGCGCTTGGGCGTGGTGATCGCGCGGATGAAGGCCGGATCGTCGTCGTCGTTCGCGAGCAGCCGCAGCCAGGCGATCAGGTCGCGGATCTCGGCGCGCTCGAACCACGACTGCCCGCCCGATAGCACGTACGGGATCTTCTCCTTGCGCAGCGCGAGCTCGATCGCGCGGGCCTGGTGGTTGCCGCGGTAGAGCACCGCGTAGTCGCTGAACGCGCCGCGCCGCTCGAACCGGTGCGCCTGCAGGCGCATCGCGATCGACTCGGCCTCGACCTCGTCGTCGTCCATCGCGATCACGCGGATCGGGTCGCCGACGCCGAGCTCGGACCACAGCGTCTTCTCGTGCAGCTTCGGGTTGTTCGCGATCAGCCGGTTCGCTGCGGCGAGGATCGTGCGGCTCGACCGGTAGTTCTGCTCGAGCTTGATGACGCGCAGCTTCGGGAAGTCCACCGACAGGCGCCGCAGGTTCTCGAGCGTGGCGCCGCGCCAGCCGTAGATCGACTGGTCGTCGTCGCCCACCGCGGTGAACGCGCCGCGCGGGCCGACGATCCGCTTGAGCAGCTCGTACTGGGTGACGTTGGTGTCCTGGTACTCGTCGACCAGCAGGTAGCGCAGCCGGTTCTGCCAGCGCTCGGCGACCTCGGGCACCTCGGCCAGCATCTTCAGCGGCAGGCCGATCAGGTCGTCGAAGTCCACCGCCTGGTAGCCGGCGAGCGTGGCCGCATAGTCGCGGTACAGGCGCGCGGCGGTGTGCGCGTCGGTGTCGCGCGCGGCGGCCGCTGCCTCCTCGGGGCCGAGGCCGGCGTTCTTCCACAGCGAGATCCGCGACTGCACCGCGCGGATCAGCTTGCGGTCGGTGGTGGAGAGCAGCTGCGCGACGATCGACGCGGCGTCGTCGGCGTCCAGGATGGAAAAGGCCTTCTTCAGGCCGATCGAGGTGCCGTCCTCGCGCAGCATCTGCACGCCGAGCGAATGGAAGGTCGAGACCAGCGGCTTGTTCGCCCCCTTGAGCCGCACCATCTGGCCGAGGCGGTCGGCCATCTCCTTCGCCGCCTTGTTGGTGAAGGTGATCGCGGCGATCGCGCGCGGCGAGACGCCGCCGTCGATCAGGTGGACGATCTTCTTCGTGATCACGCGGGTCTTGCCGCTGCCGGCACCGGCGATCACCAGGCACGGCCCGTCGAGGTACTTCACGGCCTCGCGCTGCGCGGGATTGAGGGTGTCCATCGCGGAGCCGGCCTCAGATCTCGTGCGGATCGACGACGATCTGCCAGCGCACGTTCGTGCGCTGGGCGCGCAGCGCGGCGAGCCACGGGCCGAGCGCGGCGTGCAGCGCCGCGCGCGACGGCGACTCGACCAGCATCTGCGCGCGCGCCTCGCCGCGCATCTGCGCGAGCGGCATCGGCACCGGATCGCAGACGGTCATCGCGTCGATCGCCGCCTGCGCGATCGGCGGGTCGGTGTCGCGCGCCAGCAGGCGCTCGCGGGCCTGCGCGAGGAAACCCTCGGCGGCCTCGGCGGTCTTCGCCTGCGCGGTGAGCAGCGCCTGGTGCACGAAGGGCGGCAGCCGCGCGGCCTCGCGCTCCTCGAGCTGCTGCGCGGCGAAGCGCTCGTAGTCGTGCGCGGCGAGCGCCTCGTAGACCGGGTGGTCGGGATAGCGGCTCTGGATCAGCACGCGGCTCGACGCGTGGTGGCGACCCGCGCGGCCGGCGACCTGCATCAGCGTCGCGAACAGCCGCTCGGGCGCGCGGAAGTCGGCGGCGAACAGACCCGCGTCGGCATCGACGACCACCACCAGCGTGAGGCGCCGGAAGTCGTGGCCCTTGGCGAGCATCTGCGTGCCGACCAGCAGGTCGACCTCGCCGGCGTGCGCGGCGTCGAGCACCTTCTCGGCCGCGCCGCGGCGGCGCGCGACGTCGCGGTCGAGCCGGCCGATGCGGGCGCCCGGGAACAGGTCCTGCAGCCCTTCCTCCAGGCGCTGCGTGCCGCGGCCCAGGCCCGCGAGGTCGACGTTGCCGCAGTCGGGGCACTGGCGCGGCACGCGCTGCTCGGCGCCGCAATGGTGGCAGACGAGCCGGTAGCGGCCCCGCGGGCCGGCGGCGGGCGGCGGCTCGTCGGTCGGCGCGCCCACGCGGTGCAGCACCCGATAGGCGTCGCACTGGTCGCACTTCGAGAGCCAGCCGCAGGCGCCGCAGGCGAGCACCGGCGCGTAGCCGCGACGGTTCAGGAAGACCAGCGCCTGCTCGCCGCGCGCGACCGTCGCGCGGATCGCCTCGATCGCATGGGTCGTCAGGCCCTGCTCCGTCTTCGCGCCCTTCAGCGGCACGCGCAGCACCGTGGGCAGCGCGGCGCCGCCGGCCCGCCGCTTCAGCGTGGCGATCCGGTAGCGGCCGCGGCGCACCGCATGCCAGGTCTCGAGCGAGGGCGTGGCCGAGCCGAGCACGATCGGCAGCCCGCGTCGCGAGGCCAGCGCGATCGCGAGGTCCCGCGCCGAGTAGCGGGCGCCCTCCTGCTGCTTGAACGACGCGTCGTGCTCCTCGTCGACGACGATCGCTGCGAGCCCCGGCAGCGGCGCCAGCACCGCGAGCCGCGTGCCGAGCACGATCCGCGCCCGGCCTTCGGCGGCGGCGAGCCAGTGGGCGGCGCGCTCTGCGTCGGGCATGTCGCTGTGCAGGATCGCCAGCGGCATCGCCGGGAAACGCTCGCGGATCCGGTCGGCGAAGCGCGGCGTCAGCGCGATCTCGGGCACCAGCACCAGCGCCTGCGCGGTCGGCGACGCGGCCAGCCGCCGCTCCAGCCACCGGAAGTAGACCTCGGTCTTGCCGCTGCCGGTGATGCCGTGCAGCAGCGTCACCGCGTGGCCGTCGATCGCCTCGAGCGCCGCCAGCGCGGCCGCCTGCTCGTCGCTCGGCTCCGGCACGGGCGCCGGCGCGGCCGCGATCGGCGCGGGGGCGGCGGCCGCGTCGAAACGGCCGCGCGCGCGGCCGGTCGCCGCCCCGCGGCTGCGGGCGGTCGGCACGGTGCGCAGCAGCTTCGGTACCGACGGCAGCGCCAGTTCGCCGATGCCGGCGTGGTAGTAGCGGGCGCCGAATCCGACGAAGTCGAGCCAGTGGCCGGCCATCCTCGGCATCCCGGGCAGCGGCGCCTCGAGCGGCTTCAGGCGCTCGGGCGGAACGTCGGAGCCGTCGACCAGTCCGACCACCAGGCCGGCCCGGCGCGAGCTGCCCCAGGGCACGACGACCCAGTCGCCGACCGCGGGCCGCCAGCCCTCGCCGACCCGGTAGTCGAACGGCTCCGGCAGCGGGACGTCGAGGGCGACGCGGGCGATGGCGGGGTCGTCGGCCACGTGCGTACTTAAAGTGAATCCTTCAAATCGGTCGCAACTGTCGGGGCAGCCTGCGGTTTTCGCAGGTGTTCACACAAGCTGTGGATAAAAGTGTGGACAGGGGGTCCGCAACGGCCGCGGAGCCGCGCCAATACGCGATCGGCGCGGGCTTGCACACTTTTTCGACAAATATATGCGCTTGAAAATCAGTCACTTGCAAGCGCCGGCGCGGCCGATTCACCGAGCCGACCGCCCGTCGGCCGATGCCGACGGCGGTGTGCATAAGTGGTGCGGCGCGGCTAGAGGGCCGATGCGCCGGCGCCACGGCGGCGCTGCTCGCGGCTGTACGAATGGACCGCCTCGACCAGCGCGGAGACCGAGTCCGGCGGCGTGAACTGCGAGATGCCGTGGCCGAGGTTGAAGACGTGGCCCTGGCCGGCCTGAGGGACACCGTAGGACTCCAGCGCCTTGATCGCCTCGCCGCGGATCTGGCCGGCATCGGCCATCAGGACCATCGGGTCGAGGTTGCCCTGCAGCGCGACCCGGCCGCCGACGCGCGCGCGCGCCTGGCCGAGGTTGACCGTCCAGTCCAGGCCGACCGCATCGCAGCCGGCGGCCGCGATGTCCTCGAGCCAGAGGCCGCCGCCCTTGGTGAAGACGATCGAGGGCACGCGGACGCGGACCGTGCGGCCGTCCTCGGTCTTCTCCTCGCGCTCCAGGCGCAGCCCCTCGAGCACGCGCCGGATGAAGCCGAGCGAGTACTTCTGGTAGTGGCCGTCGGGCAGGATGCCGCCCCAGGTATCGAAGATCATGACGGCCTGGGCGCCGGCGTCGATCTGCGCGTTCAGGTAGTCGCGGACCGCGTCGGCGGTGACCGCGAGCATCCGGTGCATCAGGTCGGGCCGCTTGTAGAGCATCGACTTCACCTGCCGGAAGTCGTCGCTGCCGCCGCCCTCGACCATGTAGCAGGCGAGCGTCCAGGGGCTGCCCGAGAAGCCGATGAGCGGCACCCGGCCATCGAGCGCGCGGCGGATGGTGGACACGCCGTCCATCACGTAGCGCAGCTCGACGTTCGGATCGGGCACCGCGAGCGCGGCGACCGCGGCCTCGTCGCGGACCGGACGCTCGAACTTCGGACCCTCGCCCTCGGCGAAGTACAGGCCCAGGCCCATCGCGTCGGGGACCGTGAGGATGTCCGAGAACAGGATCGCGGCGTCGAGCGGCCAGCGCTCGAGCGGCTGCAGGGTGACCTCGCAGGCGAGCTCGGGCGACTTGCACAGCGCGAGGAAGCTGCCCGCGCGCTTGCGGGTGGCGTTGTACTCGGGCAGGTAGCGGCCCGCCTGGCGCATCAGCCAGATCGGGGTGTGGTCGGTGGGCTCGCGCAGCAGCGCACGCAGGAAGGCGTCGTTCTTCATCTCGGGGGGCGACGATGGGCGAGGCGACGCCGCTGTGCGGTCGTCGGGCGGCGGGAATGCTCCGCATTCTACGTTCTCGCGGCGCCGGACGCCCGCCGGGTGTGCCGTAGTTCCTGCGACGGACGGATCAGTCCGCCCAGAATCGGCTACACCTCCCGACCCGCCGAGGGCCGTCATGATCCGCCGTCCCGTTTCCCCGATCCGTCCGCTGCACGCGCTCGCCGTCGCCGCGGCCCTCGCAACGCTGGCCCTTCCGGTCTCGTCGGCACAGGCCGCCGACGACTGCTGGGTCGAGCCGCAGGCGGCACCGAAGCCGCGGCCGGTGGTCCGCAGGAAGGTGACGCCGGTGGTGGCGCCGGCGGCCGCGGCGGCCGACGCCGGCGTGCCGGCACCCGCGGCCGACGGCATGCCGGCACCCGCGGCCGACGGCGGTGCGGCCACGGTGGCCGAGGCCGCGCCTGCGGTGGCGCCGAAGCCGAAACCCAAGGTCGTCCGGCCGAAGCCGCCGGTGCCGGCCGACGGTTCGACCGTCGCGGTCGCGGCGCCGGCCGCGGCGAAGCCGCCGGTGGCGAAGGCGGCGGCCGACGCCGGAGCGGTCCGCAAGATGCCGGCGGACTGCACGCCGAAGCCGATGCGAGACACCCGGGTGAAGTCGGCGGTGTTCGAGGCCGAAGCGCCGGTGGCGAACGCGGCCGAGCCGCGCGCATCGCTGGTCGAGACGGCCAGCGCGGGTGCGGTGCCGCTCGCCGGCTTCTGGACCGGCGCGCCCGGCGAGAAGCAGCCGATGGGCACGACCCAGGTCGCCTCGACCGGCGGCTGGGTCGGTGGCTGGACGCCGGGCTCGATCGGGTCGGGCTCGACGACGGTGGTGACCGCGTCGACCCCGTCGACCCCGCCGACGACGGTCGTCAGCCGGAACGACGGCGGTAGCGGCGGTAGCGGTGGTGGCGGTGGTGGCGGTGGTGGCGGTGGTGGTGGCGGTGGTGGTGGCGGTGGCGGCGGTGGCGGCGGTGGCGGCGGTGGCGGTGGCGGTGGTGGCGGTGGCGGCGGTGGCGGCCAGGCCGAGGTGCCCCTCCCCGGGACCGGCGCGTTGCTCGCGATCGGCCTGGGCGCCCTCGGCCTCGCCGGCCGGCGCCGTCCGGTGCCGGCCCCCACGCGCGCCGACTGAAATCGACGTCAGCGCTCACTGTCCTCGCGACCCAACGGCCGGGCCGGTTTCGGGCTCGGCCGTTTACTTTCAGCGGCCCGTTGACGAGGCCGGGCCCAGCCGGGCCTCGATCTGCGCGGCCCCCAGCACGGTGACACCCGAGCCGCCGCCGCGCAGCGCGTCGACGGCCACGCGCGCCACCTGGGCCGAGGTCAGCGTCGGCACCGACTGCGGCATCATCAGCCGCTGCACGCTCAGGTAGACGCCGACGATCCGCTGCACGAGGCCGCCGCCGGCGGACCCCGACGGCGCGACCGGCCGCAGCACCGTCACCGCGTCGAACGGCAGCCGCGCCATCTCGAGTTCGGCCTCGCCCGACAGCCCGAGGTGCAGCCCGGACATCTGCTGCCAGGCAGGCAGCGGGTGGACCAGCACCAGCCGGCGCGCGCCGGCCGCCGCGGCGGCGGCCGCGATCCGCGGCATCGAGGGCGGGTCGACCAGGGCGAACGGCGCGTCGCGGCCGTGGAAGGAGCGGGCACCCGGTGCGTCGGGGTCGAGCGTCTGCGCGATGCACACATCGTCGAGCGGCGGCAGCGCGTCCAGCGGCGCGAGCGCGAGCCCGCGCACGCCGAACGACATCGACGCGTCGCCGTCGGCGAGCGCGACCACCTCGTCGTAGCCGCCCCGGGCCAGCGCGTCGTTCAGCAGCGTCTCGCCCAGGCGCCCCACCGCGCCCGCGACCAGCAGTCGGCGCGGGCCCGCGCCGCTCGGCCGGGGCGCGGGCGACGCGGCCGCGCCGAGCACGACGGTCGGATCCGGGGTCATCCGGGCGGGACGGCGACGAGCGCCGCTATCGGGCGGCCGTGGCGCACGCGCCGGCGACCCACGCGCGGACGGCGTCGCGGTCGGCGGGCAGCACGGGCGCGCCGCCGGTGAAGCGCGTCCAGGCGTCGCGGTGGCGCGGCGCCACGGCGGTCAGCACCGGGATGCCCTCGGCCATCAGCGCGAGCAGCTCGGCGGCGAAGCCGCCGCCGCCGGCCTCGAGACCGCCGAAGCGGTTGCAGACGACGAGGTCGGCCGCCTGCTCCCGCGCGTCGCGCAGCACGCGACTCGCGCGGGCGAAGCCCTGCGGGTCGGCGCGGCACGACGACGCGCCGCGGCCGAGCGGCTGCGAGACCGGATATTCGTCGAGGGTGTCGAGGTCCACCAGCACCCTGTCGGCGGCGCAGTCGTCGCGGGCGCCGGCGCGGATCATCAGCAGGCCGCGGACGCGGGCGCCGGAGGCGCGGGCCTCGTCGGCGAGCGAGGCGAGAAGCGCGTCGGCGCGGCCGTCGTCGAGGATCGCGGCGGCCGCGGGGAGGATGTCGTCGCTCGTCATGGCGGCGTTCGGAAGAGGCGGATCGGTCGAGTGTACGCCCGCTCGGCGCGGGTCGAGTCAGCGGTCGCGACGGGGACCGGCCCGTGCTCGGGCATGGCGCGCGCCTGCCACGGCGTCGTCCAGAATCGGGAGCCGCCGTCGGATGCGCGCCGCCCGCGGCGCCCCGGCGCCCCGCGGGGCGCATCGGTGGCCGAACTCCCGGGAGACCCCGATGACCGTGCGCCGCTTCCTCCAGGTCGACGTCTTCAGCCCCGTGCCCGCCCAGGGCAACGGACTGGCCGTGGTCGTCGACGCCGAGGGCCTGTCCGACGACGCGATGCAGCGCTTCGCCGCGTGGACGAACCTCGCCGAGACGACCTTCCTGCTGCCGCCGACCGACCCCGCGGCCGACTACCGGGTCCGGATCTTCACGCCCGCCCGCGAGATGCCGTTCGCCGGCCATCCGACGCTGGGCAGCTGCGCGGCCTGGCTGCACGCGGGCGGCCGGCCGCGCGCGGCCGGCCGGGTGCGGCAGCAGTGCGGCGTCGGGATCGTGCCGGTGCGCGACGAGGGCGGCGGGCGCTTCGCCTTCGAGGCGCCGCCCACGCGCGTGCGCCCGATGCAGGCGACCAGCCGCGATGCGATCGTCGCCGCGCTGTCGATCCCGCCGGCTGCGATCGTCCGCGCGGCCGAGCTCGAGAACGGCCCGGTCTGGCAGGCCTTCGAGCTCGCATCGGCAGCCGACGTGCTCGCGCTCGACGCGTCGCGCGTGCGCTGGCCGACATTCCGCTCGATCGGCGTGATCGGTCCGCAGCCCGCGGGCGCCGACACCGACTGGGAGGTCCGCATGCTCGCGCCCTCGAGCGGGATGAGCGAGGACCCGATCACCGGCTCGCTGAACGCGGCGATCGCGCGGTGGTGGCACGCGGAGGGGCGGCTGCCCGGCGCGACGCGCGTCGCGCAGGGCACGGCGATCGGACGGACCGGTCGCGTCGGCGTGACGCCCGACGGCGACGCGGTCTGGATCGGCGGGCAGGTGCACGTGCTGATCGCGGGGACCCTCGCGCTCTGACGCGCGCGAGCCGTCGCGCGGCGGATCCGCGGCCTACGCGCCGTCGCCGCGTCGCCGCCGCTTCGCGGCGTACATCGCCGCGTCGGCCGCCTGCAGCGCGCGGTCGGCGCCACCGCCGGCCAGCATCGACACGCCGTGGCTCGCGTCGGGCACGACGCTGGTGCCGTCGGGCAGCGCCACCGGCACGCGGGCCGCCGCGACGATCCGCTCCGCCGCGGCCTCGGCGGCCCGCTGCGACGCGACCGCGCCCATCACGACGACGAACTCGTCGCCGCCGAGCCTCACCACGTGGTCGATGCCGCGGACCGCGCCCTGCAGCGCCGCCGCGTACGCGCGCAGCACCACGTCGCCGGCCGCGTGGCCGTGCGCGTCGTTCAGCGCCTTGAAGCCGTCGAGGTCGACGAAGGCCAGGGCCACGCCGTCGAGGTCGGACAGGTTCGACAGGTGCTCGCCGAGCCACTGGCGGTTGCGAAGGCCGGTCAGCGGATCGCGGTGGCTGCGGTCGCGCAACGTGCCGACCAGCCCGTCGATGCGCCGGGCCTGCGCGATCCGCACGCGCAGGTCGACGTGGAGCGCGCGCATCGCGCACCAGCCGACGGCCAGCGCGAAGCCCGCGGCGCAGGCCACCGTGGCCGTGTGCGCCGGATACTCGAGCGCCACCGCGAACGCGAACAGCCCGACCATCGTCGCGTTGAAGTTCAGCCACGCCGCCGGCACCGGGTGCAGGCCGAAGGGCGACAGCCCGCAGACCAGCGCGACCATCGCGAACGCGAGCCCGTGGACCTCGGGCGAGGGCACGCCGATCGCGAGCGCGCCCAGACCCCCCATCATCGCGCCGGTGAGCGCGGCGCCGGTCGCGATCGCGCGGGCGATCCGGCGCGCGGCGTCGGGCGAGCGCGACGTCGCGCGCACCGGTCGCAGCAGCCCGTAGCGCACGCCCAGGATGGCGACGATCGAGGTCCACCAGACCCCGAGCGGCACGGCAGTGACCGCGTCCCACGCGAAGGCCGACAGCGCCACGGCCGCGAGGACCAGGACCGGCGCCGCGACGCGCGCGCCGTGCTCGAGCTGCGCGACCCGCGCGACCACGTCCTCGGCGGTCTCGGCGGGTGCGCCGAGGCCGAGCGCCAGGTGCAGCCGCCGGCGCAGCGGAACGGTGTCGTCGGAGATCGAGTGGACGTGGCGCATCGTCGGGTCCGGCAGGGCGATCCGGGGCGCGCGGCGGACGCCGGCCCGTCGGGTCACGCACCAGTGTCGGGCGCGCGCCGGGGCGCCACCAGGAACGGATGCACGCACCTGCCGCCGTCCGTCCTGCCGCCGGTCGCCGTCCGTCGGTGGCGCGCCGCGGTGCTCCGCGGGCTCGACGCGGGCTCGACGCGGGCTCGACGCGGGCTCGACGCGGACTCGATGCGGAGTCGATGCGGAGTCGATGGGGTCGGACGCGGACCCGACGCGCGTTTGACGCGACCTCGGCGGCACCCGGATACTCGTTCGCATCGACGGGACCGTCGTTCCGGTCGGCGGAACGCGAGCCCGCATCCGGCGGAGGAGACGCGATGACGGGCAAGGCCCTGCAGGGACTGCGCGTGATGGAGCTCGGCAGCCTGATCGGCGCGCCGTTCTGCGGCACGCTGATGGCCGAGTTCGGCGCGGACGTGATCAAGGTCGAGGACCCGGCCACCGGCGACATGTCGCGCCACCTCGGCCAGTCCGTCGACGGCACCGGCCTGATGTTCGCGGGCCTGGGCCGCAACAAGCGCTGCGTGACGCTCGACCTGCGCCGCCCCGAGGGCCAGGCGCTGGCCCTGAAGCTCGCGTCGACCTGCGACGTGCTGATCGAGAACTTCCGCCCCGGCACGCTCGCATCGTGGAACCTCGGCTGGGACGCGCTGTCGGCGGCGAACCCCCGGCTCGTGGTGGCGCACGTCTCGGGCTTCGGCCAGACCGGCCCGTACCGCGACCGGCTCGCGTTCGACCGGATCGCCACCGCGTTCAGCGGCCAGGACTGGGTCACCGGCTTCCCCGACAACCCGCCGACCCGCCCGGGCGGCGCGCTCGCCGACTACATCACCGCCCTCTTCTGCACGATCGGCACGATGTTCGCGCTCCACCACCGCGACCACGTCAGCGGCCGGGGCCAGGAGGTGGACCTCGGCCTCTACGAGGGCATCCTGCGGATCGCCGGCTCGATCGAGGCCTTCGGGCTGCTGGGCACGGTGCCGACGCGGCTGGGCAACAGCAATCCGAGCATCGCGCCCGCCGAGACCTACCGCACCGCCGACGGCGCGTGGCTGTCGATCAACGCGGGCACCGACAACGTCTGGCGGCGGATGCTCGCGCTGATGCAGCGCGAGGACCTCGCCGCCGACGAGCGCTTCGCGACCGCGCGGGCGCGCGCGGCGAACCACGCGGCGGTCAATGCGATCGTCGCCGGCTGGGTCGCGGAGCGGGACGTCGACACGCTGATCGGGCTGCTCGCGCGCGAGTCGGTGCCGGCCACGAGGATCAACAGCATCGCCGACGTCGTCGCCGACCCGCACGTGCGCGAGCGCGGCAACGTCGTCGAGGCGGTGCTCGCGTCGGGCCGCACCTTCCTCACGAGCGGCGTGGTGCCGAAGCTGTCCGAGACGCCGGGCGCGATCGACTTCGTCGCCCCGGCCCTCGGCGCGCACAACGACGAGGTCTGGGGCGGGCTGCTCGGGCTCTCGCGCGACGCGCTCGACGCGCTGCGCCGCGACCGGATCATCTGACCGCGTCGACCCGCGTCGACCACCCGGACGCGCGCTCCCCGCAGGCCGCCGAGGCGGTCCCGCCGGCGGCCTCCCGCGGCGCGTCAGCCCCGGTGGGTCGAGGGCTGCAGCACCTGCACGCGCGGTGCGGTGGCGGTGCCCGGCGTGAACGCGAAGTCCACCTCGGGTGCGAGCCCGCTGACGATCCGCGCCACGCTGCGGCCCGAGCCGCAGGCATGCGTCCAGCCGAGCGTGCCGTGGCCCGTGTTGAGGAAGAGGTTCGGCAGCTTCGAGCGCCCGATGATCGGCACGTTGCTCGGCGTGGCGGGACGCAGCCCGGTCCAGAACTGCGCCTCGGACGCATCGCCCGCGCCGGGGAAGAGCGCCTCCACGCGCCGCACGATCGCCTCGCAGCGCACGCGGTTCAGGTCGCGGTCGTAGCCGTTCAGCTCGGCGGTGCCCGCGATCCGCAGCCGGTCGCCGAGCCGCGAGAACACCAGCTTGTACTCGTCGTCGGTGAGCGAGACCTGGTGCGCCTTCGACGCATCCTTCACCGGCATCGTCACCGAGTAGCCCTTGGCCGGGTAGATCGGCAGCCGGATGCCGAGCGGCTTCACGAGCAGCGGGCTCAGCGAGCCCATCGCGACCACGTAGGCGTCGCCGCGGATCCGACGGAAACGCCCTTCGGCATCGGTCGCCTCGACGTGGTCGATCCCGCCGCCCGCCTCGCGCAGCGCGGTGATCGTGTGGCTCATCAGGAAGCGCACGCCCGCAGCCTCGCACAGCCGCACCAGCTCGCGCGCGAAGCGGTTCGCGTCGCCCGACTCGTCCTCGGCGGTGTAGGTCGCGCCCGCCAGCCGGTCGCGGACGTGCGCGAGCGCAGGCTCCAGTCGAACCGCCTCGTCGGCCGAGATCACGCGCCGGTCGCAACCCAGGTCGCGCATCTGCTTCGCCGGTGCCTCGGCGGCCTCGAACTCCTTCGGGTTCGTGTAGAAGTGCAGGATCCCCTGCGCGCGCTGGTCGTACTCGAGGCCGGTCTCGCGGCGCAGCTGCTGCAGCGATTCGCGGCTGTAGGTGCCCAGCCGCACGATCTGCTCGATGTTGTGGCGCGTGCGCGCCGGCGTGCACTCGCGCATGAACTGCAGGCCCCAGGCCCACTGGCGCGCGTCGGCGCGCAGCCGGAACAGCAGCGGCGCGTCCTCCTTGCCCAGCCACTGCAGCACCTTCAGCGGCGCGCTCGGGTTCGCCCACGGCTCGGCGTGGCTCACCGAGATCTGGCCGCCGTTGGCGAAGCTGGTCTCCGCGGCCGGCGTCGCCTGCCGGTCGACGACGGTCACGTCATGGCCGAGCTGGCGCAGGTACCAGGCCGAGGTGACGCCGAGCAGGCCGGCTCCGAGGACGACGACGTTCATGGCGGGTTCCTTCCGGGGGGTGGGGACCGGTCCCGCGGCGCCGACGCGCGCGGGACCGCGGGGATCACTGGGGCTGCAGGTCGATCGACTTCGCGATCGCGCGGAACTGCGCGGTGCCGGCGGCGTAGACCTTGCCGACGGCCTCGAGCGGCTGCGGCTCGGCCATCAGCAGGCTGTGCGCGCCCAGGCCGTCGCGGACCGCGGGGTCGGCGAGGGTGTCGCCGATCGCCTTGTGCAGCCGCTGGACCACCGCCTCCGGCGTGTCCTTCTTCACGAAGTAGCCGGTCCAGATGTCGAACGCGAAGTCGCGGACCTGCTTCGACTCGGCGATCGCCGGATACGCCTTCACGCTCTCGCGCCGCTCCCGGTTCAGCATCGCCAGCACCTTCAGCTTGCCCTGCTTCGCGAAGTCGTCGTAGCGACGGCCGTAGGGCGCGAGGAAGATGTCGACCTCGCCGGCGAGCAGGTCCTGCTCGGCGGGCTGGCCGCCCTTGTACGGCACGTGCGTCATCGGCACGCCGATCGTCTTCGACAGGTGCTCGCCCAGCAGGTGGTAGAACGAGCCGACGCCCACGCTCGCGTAGCTGACCGGCCGGCCGGCCGCGGCCTGCCTGCGCGCGTACTCGACGAACTCGTCGACGTTCGAGACCGGCAGCGACGCGCGTGCGAGGAACGCGATCTGCGCGGTGGCGATCATCTGCACGAGCCGGAAGTCCTCGCTGCGGAACCGGATCGACGAGATCGCGAGCGGCGCGAGGATCAGCTCGTTGGGCGAGCCCTGGAAGACCTGGTGGCCGTCGGCGGGCGCGGTCAGCACCTTCGTGGCGCCGATCGATCCGCTGCCGCCGCCGACGTTCTCGACGATCACCGGCTGCCCCAGCTGACGGCCGAGCGCGGTGTTGACGGTGCGGGCGATGATGTCCGACAGGCCGCCGGCCGGGTACGGCACGACGATCGAGACGGGGCGGGTGGGCCAGGCCTGCGCGCGGGTCGCGGCGGGCAGCGCCAGGCCGGCGCCGAGGGCCGACAGGCCGAGGAGGGTGGATCGCTTGTTCGGGTTCATCGCGGGCCTCGCGGAAGGGATTCGGCTGCGGCGTCGCCGATGACGGTTCGATGACGAACCGGACCGATTCTGGGAAGGTGTGCACCATGTGTCCAATGCATTATTCTCCTTCTTGTCATTCGTCTGACGACTGAGCGTGCGATGAACATCCGCCACCTCGAGCACCTGCTCGCCATCGCCGAGACCGGCTCGTTCAGCCGCGCGGCCGAGCGCGTGTTCATCACGCAGTCGGCGCTGAGCCGCAGCATCCGCGCGCTGGAGGACGAGCTGGGCGGGCTGCTGGTCGACCGCGTCGGCAAGCGCAACGAGCTGACCGCGCTCGGCCACGACGTGGTGGCGCGCGCGCGGCAGGTGGTGCTGGGCGCCGAGGAGCTGCGACGCAGCGCGGCGCTGTTCGCCGGCGGCACCGGCGGCGCGATCCGCGTGGGCCTGGGCTCGGGCCCGGGTGCGATGCTGATGACCCCGCTGATGGTGCACATGGCGACGCGCCATCCGGGCGTGCGCGTCGAGATCGCGCGCGGCTCGACCGAGCTGCAGCTGGTGCAGCTGCGCTCGCGCGAGCTCGAGGCGCTGGTGGTCGACGCGCGCCGTGTGTCGCCCGCGCCGGACCTGCGGATCGAGCCGCTCGGCGAGATGCGCACCGGGTTCGTCTGCCGCGCGGACCATCCGCTCGCGGGCCGCGCACGCGTGTCGATCGACGACGTGCTGGCCTATCCGGTCGCGACGACGCCGCTGTCGGCCGAGGTCGCGCGGCTGCTGGTCGAGCAGTACGGTCCGGTGGCCGATCCCGCCAGCCTGGGCACGCTGCGCTGCGAGGAGATCACCAGCCTGATCGACGTGGTGACGCGCACGCGCGCGGTCTATCTCGGCATCGTCTCGGCCGCGGGCGAGCCGATCGAACGCGGCCGTCTCGTCGAGCTCCCGCTCGTGCCGCGGATGCGCGCCACCGCGCGCTTCGCGTACGTGACCCTGGAGGGCCGGACCGAGGCACCGGTGATGACGGTGTTCCGCGCGTTCGTGCGCGAGCGGCTGCGCGACGGGACGACGGAGGCGGCGGCGGAGCGGGACACGGATCGGCCCACCCCCCGCGCGACCCGCCGAGCGGAATCCGGCGCGCCGGTCCGCGGCACTCGCCGCGCGGCGACCCGCTAGACCATCGTCGACGGCACGGTCCGCCGGCGGCAGTCGTGCATGGAGCGGCCGGTGCGCCGCGATCGGGAGCGCCGAGCGCAGCGGGGCGACGCCGCGATCGACTCACGCGTCGAGCGCCCGCCCGGCCTGCTCGCCCCGCCGACCGAAGCGCGCCCGGTACGCCCCCGGCGGCACCCCGACGATCCGCCTGAACGCCGTCCGGAACGTCTCCGGCGACGCGTAGCCGCAGCGCTCGGCCACCCGCGCGATCGGCAGCGTGCCGGCCTCGAGCAGCTCGCGCGCACGCGTCATCCGCTCGCGCTGAAGCCAGGCGAGCGGCGTGGTGCCCGTGGCGGCCTCGAAGCGGCGCAGGAAGGTGCGCGGGCTCATCGCCGCGCGCCCGGCCAGCGCGTCCACCGCGATCGGCGCATCGAGCCGCGCGCGCGCCCAGTCCATCACGCGGGCGATCGAGCGTGCCGGCCGCGGCGCCACCGGCGCGTCGACGTACTGCGCCTGCCCACCCTCCCGGTGCGGCGGCATCACCAGCCGGCGCGCGACCGCGTTCGCGATCCGCGCGCCGAAGTCGCGCCGCACCAGGTGCAGCCCCGCGTCGATGCCGGCCGCGCTGCCGGCCGAGGTGATCAGCTCGCCGTCGTCGACGTAGAGCACGTCCTCCTCGACACGCGCGAGCGGGAAGCGCTCGCGCAGCTCGGCGACGTAGCGCCAGTGCGTGGTCGCGCGGCGGCCGTCGAGCAGCCCCGCGTGGCCGAGCACGAAGGCGCCCGAGCAGATCGTCAGCACGCGCGCGCCGCGGCCCACCGCGCGGCGCAGCTCGCGCAGCAGCGGTTCGGGCGGCCGCTCGCCGCGGTCGCGCCAGCCGGGGATCACGATGGTCCGCGCGTGGCGCAGCGCCGCCGGCCCGGCGTGCGCGCGCACCCGCACGCCGCCGGTACCGCGGGCCTCGGGCCCGTCGACGCCGACGATCCGGCAGTCGTACCAGGGCACGCCGAGCTCGGGCCGTTCGAGGTCGAAGAGCTCGATCGCGATGCCGTACTCGAAGGTGCACAGGCCGTCGTAGGCGAGGACGGCCGCGATGCCGGGGGCGTGCGCGCGCATTGGCGGAAAGCTACCAGACCTTGGCGTTTCCGCCACTCGCATCGCGGACGATCCCGCGCGACGATGTCGGCATCCCGACCCGTCCGCCGAGGCCCGAGATGACGACGCCCTCCCCCGACACTCCAGCCGGCTCGATCGTCGCGGCGATCCCGGCCGCCCCGAGCACCGCCGCGGTCGCGCACTTCGAGGCACTGCTCGCGCACGAGACCGACTGCGCCGACGTGCACGCCGACCTCGCCGCCGGGCGCGCCGCCTTCGTGCTGCTCGACGTCCGCGGCCCGGCGGCCTTCGCGCGCGGCCACGTCGCCGGCGCGACGAACCTGCCGCACCGCGAGATCGACGCGGCGCGGATGTCGGCCTGGCCGCCGGACACGCTCTTCGTGGTCTACTGCGCGGGCCCGCACTGCAACGGGGCAGACCGCGCGGCGCTGCGGCTCGCGCGGCTCGGCCGTCCGGTCAAGCGGATGATCGGCGGCGTGACCGGCTGGCTCGACGAAGGTCTCCTGCTGGCCGCGGGCGCCTGACGCGAGAACGAGGAGACCGCGATGCTCAAGCTCAAGCCGTCGTGCGAATGCTGCGACACGGACCTGCCGCCCGACTCGACCGACGCACGGATCTGCTCGTTCGAGTGCACGTTCTGCGCACAGTGTGCGCAGACGCGGCTCGGCGGGCGCTGCCCGAACTGCGGCGGAGAACTGCTGCAGCGGCCGCGCCGCCCCGCGGAGAGACTCGCGCGCTTCCCGGCCTCGACCGAGCGGGTGTTCAAGCCGCAGGGCTGCGCGGGCGCGGGCTGACGAGGTGCCGGCGGAGGCTGCGCACGCACCCGTCCGGACGATTGACCGATGCTGCGGCGCGGCGTGAGACTGCGGCTCCGCTCACGGCCCGCGCGTCGCAGCCCGCGACCACGCGCCTCGGGCACTCAAAGGAAGACGACGATGATCAAGGTCACGGTGATGTACCCGCATCGGGACGGCGCGCGCTTCGACCACGCCTACTACCGCGACCGCCACATGCCGATGGTCAAGGACACGCTCGGCGCGGCCTGCACCGGCTACACCGTCGCGAAGGGCCTGGGCGGCGGCGCGCCCGGCGCGCCGGCCCCCTACGTGGCCTACTGCGAGCTGTTCTTCCCGTCCGTGCCCGCGTTCCAGCAGGCCTTCGGACCGCACGCGACGTCGATCATGGCCGACGTGCCGAACTACACCGACATCGCGCCGGTGATGCAGGTCAGCGAAGTGGTGGCCTGAGCGCGGGGGTCTGCCACGAGCCGACGGCCCGCGGCGACGGCGGCCCCGCGGTCGCCGCGATGACCTCCCGGGTCAGGCCGCCCCGCCCGCCGACATCGCCACCCACCGCTGCACGCTCGCGCGCGACCACTGCCTGCGCGCGTAGTCCGCGAGCGGTGCGGGCACCGTGTCGCCGGCGAGCACCAGCCGGTTGAGCATCAGCGCGAGGTCGGTGTCGGCGATGCACCAGGCCTCGCCCGCGAGGTTCGGACGGCCGTCCGCGAGCCACGCACCGGCCGCAGCGAACAGCGTGTCGGCCACCGCCCGCGCCGCGTCCGACAGCGGCGCGGCCACCGGCCGCGCGAACACGAACGCGGTCGAGCGCTCGGCGCGGATCGCCGTCAGGTCGCTGCGCAGCCACGCCTGCACCTGCCGCGCCCGCGCGCGCTCGCGCGGCGTGCGCGGATAGAGCGGCGGGCCGTCGAAGGCCTCGTCGACGTACTCGTCGATCGCCGACGACTCGGACAGCGCGAAGCCGTCGTGGACCAGCGTCGGCACGCGGCGCGTGGCCGACAGCGACGCATAGCCGGCGGCGCGGTTCGCGCCCGCGGCGAGGTCGACGCGCTCGAGGTCGAACGCGACGCCCTTCTCGACGAGCGCGACCCAGGCCGACATCGCGTACGGGCTGTGGTGGTTCGCGTCGACGTACAGCAGCGGGCGGGGCGGATTCATGGCGGGCTCGTCCGAGTGGGGATCCGGCGATCGTAGCGCGGGCGACGCGGCCCGGGCGAGCCGCCCCGCGCGTGGCCGGTCGGACCCGCGGGGCCCGCGCTCAGGCCGGGGCGCGCTGCGCGAGATGCGCCACGCCGCCCACGGCGAGCAGCGCGAGCGCGACGAGGTCCGCACGCACGACGGTCGCGATCGGCGAACCGTAGCCGCCCACCCAGCCCGCGATCGCCAGGAACGAGACCACGCTCGCCGTCGCGACCAGCAGGGCCGGACCGTGCCAGTCCGGCCGGAACGCGGCCACCGCGATCCCCCCCGCCAGGATCCCGAACAGCACGGCGCGATGGCGCAGCAGGATCTCGAGGTCGGGGCCGCGGACCGGCACGCCGTACAGCGCCTCGAGCCGCGCGGCGCCGAGCACGCCCGCGACCGGCAGCACGTGGATCGCGGCGACGACCAGCAGGACGACGGTGACGAGCGGGCGCATGACGGGACTCCGGGCGGTGGGCGAGGTGCCCCGTTGTAGCCCGCCGGTCGGCCGGGGTCGATGACCTCGCAGGTCATCCGGAGGCGGCGACCGGCGCGAACAGGCGCCCCGAGCATCGCCAGGACCGCCTCAGTTCGCCGAGATGTTCCCCTTGCGGATCACCTGCGTCCACTTGGCGGTCTCCGCGTCCATGAACCGGCGGAACTCGTCGGGGGTCGTCGTCACCGGATCGATGCCCAGCGCCGCGATCCTCCCGCGCACGTCGGCGTCGGCCATCGCGCGCGCGATCGCGTCGGCCATCCGCCGCACGACCTCCGGCGGCGTGCCCGCCGGCGCGACCACGCCGTACCAGTTCACCACCTCGTAGCCCGGCAACGTCTCTGCGATCGGCGCGATGTCCGGCAGCGACGCGAGCCGCGCCGGCGCGGTGTGCCCGAGCGCGCGCAGCCGCCCCGCCTTCACGTGCGGCATCGTGAGGCTCGGCGCGTCGAAGGCCCACTGCACGTGGCCGCCGACCAGGTCCGCGATGCTCGGTGCGCTGCCCTTGTAGGCGACGTGCGTGGCCCGGATCCCGGCCATCTCGTTGAAGAGCTCGCCCGCGAGGTGCAGCGTGCTGCCGTTGCCCGACGACGAGTAGTTCAGCTGTCCCGGGCGCGCCTTCGCGTAGGCGACCAGCTCCGCGACGTTCGTCGCCGGCACGGACGGATGCGAGACCAGCAGGAAGGGCAGCGACGCGACCTGCGCGACCGGCACGAAGTCGCGCTCGATGCGCACCGGTGCGTTCGGGTAGAACGCGCCGGTCATCGCGAGGTTGCCCGAGGTGCCGACGAAGAAGGTCTGGCCGTCGGCCGGCGACTTCGCCACCGCCTCCATCGCGAGCAGGCCGTTGGCGCCCGGGCGGTTGTCGACCACCGCGGGCTGCTTCAGCAGCTCGGCGAGCTTCGGTGCGAGCACGCGCATCACCGAGTCGATGCCGCCGCCGGGCGGGAAGCCGATGACGAAGCGGATCGGGCGCGCGTCCTGCGCATGCGCCCGGCCGGGCACGACGAGCGGCGCGGCGGCGAGCGCGGCGAGTCCGTGCAGCGCGCGGCGGCGCGCGCCGCCCGGCGTGCGACGCAGCGCACCGGGCCGGCCCGTGTCCGCGTCGCGGAGCGCCCCTTCGGGGCTTCCATCATCGATCGTCACGTCCGTGACGATCGGGATCGTCGGTTCGATCGGTCGGTTCATGTGCCGCTCCCCACGGGTCCGAAACCGTACAGCCGCGCCGGGTTGTCGACGAGGATCGTCTCCAGCGCGTCCTCGCCCGCCGCGCGGCAGAACAGGTCGTACAGGCTGACCGACCCGGTCTCGTGCGCGAACGACAGGTGCGGGTCGTCGCTGCCCCAGACCAGCCGGTCGACGCGCGCGTCCACCAGCGCCCGGACCATCGGCACCACGTCCTCGTAGCCCTCCGCGCGGGAGATCCGGTAGAAGCCGGTGAGCTTCACCCAGGTGCGGCCCGAGCCGTTCACGACCTGGTCGATCAGGCGCCGGAAGCCCGGCTGCGAGGGCCCGTCCTTGGCGAGGAACATGCCCAGGTGCGCGAGCGTGTGGTCCACCTCCAGCCGCTTCATCCGCGGCAGCATCGCGTCGGTCAGCCAGCCGGGCAGAAGGAAGTCGAGCGACCAGCCGCGCGCCGCGCACTTCGGCTCGAGCGCATCGACGCGCGCGGTCAGGCGCTCTGCGAGCCCGGCCTCGTACGGATGCACCGGCGACACGTTGATCCGGATGCCGCGCACGTTGCGCGCGTGCAGCGCGTCGAACAGCGCGTCGGGCGCGTCGTCGTCGATGTCGACGATGCCGCGCGCGCGTTCGCCGAGTTCGTCCATCGCGTCGAGCATGCAGTCGTTGTCGCGGCCGTAGGCGCTGGGCTGCACGACGACGAAGCGCTCGATGCCGATCCGCGCCGCGGTCTGCAGGTAGCTCTCCAGCGGCGCGATCGGCGGCACGTAGCGCAGCTTCGGGTCGCGGTACGGATACCGCGCCGGGTCGCCGAACACGTGGAAGTGCACGTCGCAGGCGCCGGGCGGCGCGCGGTGCACGGGGTCCCTGTCTTCCTTCATCGTCCCGTCCTCACCGTTTCGGCGCGACCGCGCGCAGCGTCTTCACGTCGGCGCCCGCGGCCTGCGCGAGGTAGCCCACGTCGTTGCCCGCGATCAGGAAGCGCGCATCGAGCGCGAGCAGCCGCGCCTGCAGCGCGGCGTCGCCGCGCACGCCACCCACGCCGAGCCACTTCCCGTTCGCGGCGCAGGCCGCGGCCACGCGCTCGTAGGCCTGCATCAGCCGCGGATCGCGCAGCTGGCCGGGGATGCCCATCTCCGTGCACAGGTCGTTCGAGCCGATCAGCAGCAGGTCCACGCCGTCGACCGCGGCGATCGCGTCGGCCGCCTCCACCGCCTGCGGCGTCTCGATCATCACGATCACCAGCGTGTCGCGGTTCAGCGTGGCGTTGACCTCGCCCAGCGGGATCGGACGGTAGCCGAGCGCGGGCCCGCTGCCCCCCACCGAGCGGTGCCCCACCGGCGGGAAGCGCGCCGCACGCACCACCGCCGCGGCCTCGTCGGCCGAGTTCACGTGCGGCACGATCACGCCCTGCGCGCCGCCGTCGAGCACGCGCGAGATCCAGTCGCCGGCGTGCGAGGGCACGCGCACCAACGGCGTCACGCCCACGCCCGGCGCGCCGGCGCAGAGGACCGACGCGGTCTCGAGCGACAGCGGGCTGTGCTCCAGGTCCACGTACACCGAGTCGAAGCCCGCGGCCCCCGCGATCATCACCGCATCGAGGCTGCGCGCCTGGCGCAGCCCCATGCACAGCACCAGGCCGCCCGCGGCCATCCGTTCCTTCGCCGCGTTCATTGCGCCTTCACCCCGGCCTTCTGGATCACGCCCTTCCACAGCGCGATCTCGCGCTCGACCAGCGCGCGGAACTGCGCGCCGTCGATGCGGATCTGCCGCGCGCCCTGCGAGTCGAGGAAGGCCTGCAGCTTCGGCTTGGCCGCCGCCTTCGCGATCTCCTCCTGCAGCAGCGTCACCACCGCGGGCGGCGTGCCCGCGGGCGCGAGGAAGCCGAACCGGTAGACCACGTCGTAGTCGCGCAGGCCCTGCTCGGCGAAGGTCGGCACCTCGGGCAGCGCGGCCGAGCGCTGCGCGCCGGAGACGGCGAGCGGCACCACGCGGCCCGCCTTCACGTGCCCCACCGCACCGCCGAGGCTGGAGATGCCCACGTCGAGCTGCCCGCCCGCCACGTCGGTGAGCGCGGCGGCCACGCCCTTGTACGGCACGTGCGTCATCTCGATGCCGGCCTGCGTGCACAGCAGCTCGGTGGCGAGGTGCGCCGACGAGCCCTGCCCGCCCGAACCGTAGTTCAGTGCGCGCGGCTTGGCCTTCGCCATCGCGACCATGTCCGCGACGGTCTTCGCGCCGAGGTCCTTGCGGGCGACCAGGATCGCCGGCGCCTCGACGGTCAGCTGGATCGGCACGAGGTCCTTCAGCGTGTCGTAGGGCAGCGTCGCGTAGAGGCCGGGCGCGATGGTGAGCGACTGGTCGGTGAAGACCAGCGTCTGGCCGTCGGGCCGGGCCTTGGCGACCTCGGCGGTGCCGATGGTGCCGGCCGCACCGCCCTTGTTCTCGACGATGAACTGCTGGCCGAGCTGCGCGGCGAGCTCGGCGGCGATCGCGCGGGCGGCGAGGTCGGTGAGCGCGCCGGCGGCGAAGGGCACGACGATGCGGACGGTGCCGGTGGGGTACGCGGGCTGCTGGGCACGCAGGCCGGCGGGCGCGGCGGCGGCGAGGCCGAGCGCGGACAGGTGCCTGAGCGTGTCTCGTCGGGAGCGGGTCATCGGGTCTCCTCGTTCATGGCGTTCGTGTGGTCCGATCCGTGCGCATCGTGCCGTGCCGTGCGCGTCGTGGGGTGTCTTGCGTGGCGTGCCGTGTCCGTCGTGGGGTGCGGTACGCGTCGTCCGGATCACGCCGGTCCGACGCGCACCGCCACCGTCTCAGCCCGCGTCGGCCGTCGCGCCCAGCTCGCGCGCCAGCGCCGCGGTCGCCGCGATCGACG
The DNA here is from genome assembly GCA_046046245.1 of Pseudomonadota bacterium. Lineage (GTDB taxonomy): Bacteria > Pseudomonadota > Gammaproteobacteria > Burkholderiales > Burkholderiaceae_E > UBA4615. The sequence continues at coordinate 111,073 of JBJOKE010000022.1, forward strand.
ACCACACCGGTCGCCCGAGGTCGGCGCGCAGCGCGTCGAGGATCTCGAAGGTGGGCAGCTGCGCGCAGGCGATGAAGAGCGCGTCGTGCGTGTCGTCGACGGTGGCGCGCGCGAGCGCGTCGACCTCGGGTGCGGTGATCCGGCCGAGCGACGCGGTGTCGGTCGCGCCCAGCGTCTCCAGGCGCGCCACGCCGATGCCCGAGCGCTCGAGGTAGTCGACCAGCTGGCGGTTGACCTCCTCGGTGTAGGGCGTCACCACCGCGACGCGCGAGGCGCCCGCGCGCCGCAGCACCTCGACCATCGCGCCCGCGGCGGTGATCACCGGGCGCCCGGTGACCTCGCGCAGCCGCGCCGCGAGCGAGGCGTCGGCCTCCGGTCCCATCAGGAAGCCGGCCGCGGTGCAGCCGTAGGCCACGAGCGCGGGCGGCGCGTCGGCGAAGCCGCGCGCGACCTCGATCGCCGCGTCGACGTAGGCCGGCACGGTCTCGCGGGTCAGCAGGCCCGGCCCGCGCGGCACCTTGCGCGTGTCCGCGCTCGAGCCCTCGGGCAGCCACGCGGGCAGTTCGCGCGCCATCGTGGTGTTGTTCGCGGGGACCATCAGGCCGACGCGCATCGGCGCGGCACTCATCGCGACGCCCCGGCCGGCAGCGGTGCGAGCGGCGGCGGCGCGTCGCCCGGCAGCGGCAGGCCCGCGGTGTTGAGCACCATCGCCATCATCGAGTAGTAGCCCGAGAGCGCGAGCAGCTCGAGCACGCCCTCGATGCCGTGCGCCGCGCGGATCGCGTCGAACTGCGGGTCGTCGACGCGGCCGCTCGCGTGGGCGGCGCTGCAGAAGTCGTAGACCGTCGCCTGCGCCGGGGTCATCGGTTCGGGCCGTCGGCCGACCTTGATCGCCTGGATCACGTGCTCGTCGAGGCCGTCGCGCCGCGCGAAGGCCTCGTGCGCGAACCACTCGTGCTGGCAGGTCCAGCGGCGCGCGCAGACCAGCACCGCCATCTCGAGCAGCGCCGGTGGCAGCACGCTGCCGAAGCGCAGGAACTCGCCGAGGCCCTGGATGCGCGCGGCGAGCTCGGGGTGGTGGATCAGCGCGACGAAGGGCCCGCGGACCTCGCCGCGGGGACCGGCCGAGATCTCGGCGGCGACCTCGCGCTGGCGCGGGGTCATCTCGTCGACGGAGAGCTTGCGGAAGCGGGGTGCGGTCATCGATAGCTCCAGGTGGCGTGCTCGGCGGTGGCGGCGCCCGCGGCGGGCCGCCAGTGCAGCGCGCGGATCTCGCCGAACTCGCGCGGCAGCCGGGACCAGGTCTCGCCGGCGTCGTCGCTGCGGAAGACCTGGCCGAGGTTCGTGCAGGTGAACAGCAGCCGCGGATCGGCCGGGTGCGTGGCCACGCACCACACGGTGCTGTTGAGCACGGCCGGCAGCGTGCGCTCCTGCCAGCTGCGGCCGCCGTCGGTGCTGCGCAGCAGCCGGCCGGTGCTGCCGGGCGGGCCGTTGCCGTTGCTCATCCAGAGCGTGCGGCCGTCGGGCGCGACCACGAGCGCGCGCTGGTACTGCCAGGGCGAGTCGATCGTCTCGTGGGTCCAGTGCTCGCCCTCGTCGGTGCTGCGGTGCAGGCCCTTGTTGGTGGTGGCGAGCAGCGTCTTCGCGCCCGTCACCGGATCGCGCAGCACCGCGATCGCGTGGATGTCGCCCGAGACCAGCCCCTGCTGCAGGAAGGTCCAGGTCCGGCCGCGGTCGCGGCTGCGCCAGATCCCGCCGATCTCGATGCCGGCCCAGACGGTGTCCCGATCGAACGGGTCGAACAGGATCTGCGTGACCCGCGTGGGCCCGCGGTTGATCTCGGAGAACTCGGTCACGCCGGGCGTCTCGCCGCGCGTCCAGGTGGCGCCCGCGTCGGCCGACCACCAGAGGCCGCCGGGCCGCGTGCCGGCGAGGATCAGGCACGGATCGTCGGGGGCCTGCGCGACCGACCAGACGTCCTGCATCGGGCTGGGTACCAGCTCCCAGCGGGCGGTGGACTCGCGCCAGCGGAACAGGCCCATGTCGGAGCCGGCCCAGAGCGTGTCGGGATCGGACGGGTGGCTGGAGAAGCCCCAGACGCGCGCCTCGGTGTACATCCCCGAGTGGCTGTTCGGATGGACCCAGGTCTCGCCCAGGTCGGTGCTGAACCAGGTGGAGTGCCCGGCGGTGCCGGCGTAGAGGCGGACGGTGGCGTCCATCGGTGTCTCCCCGTGTGTCGGGCGCGGCCACGCTCGGGCGGCGGGCTCGTCGAGTCGATCCTACCCCGGGCCGGCCCCTGCGGTCCGGGGCTCGGCACGGTGCCTGGAACGATGGGCGGCGGCCGGCAGGGCTCGCCGCGCGCGCCGTCGCGGGGCGGCCCGCGGGCGCGGCGGGGCCGAGGCAACTCGAGGACGCGGCGGGCCGAAGCGCCCTCAGCCGCGTCCGACCCGCTCGACGAACGCGTCGATCAGCCCCTCGGGCGCCGCCACGACGTGCCGGGCCTCGGGGAACGCGCCGCTGCGGACGTCGGCGATGTACTCCTGGAACGCGGCGACCCGCTCGCGCTGCATCGCCGCCTTCATCTCGTACAACCGCCGGTACTGCTTCGAGTGGCGCGGCCACGGCGGCGGGTTGTTGCCGAGGATGTCGTCGGCGAACAGGAACTGGATGTCGCCGCCGCTGCCCGCGCCGATCGACGACGTGAGCAGCGTGGTGCGCTTCGAGATCTCCGCGAGCAGCGGCTCCGGGATCACCTCGATCTCGACCGCGTACGCGCCGGCCGACTCGAGCCGCTTGACCTGGTCGTGGATCCACAGCGCCTCGTCGAGGGTCTTGCCGACCGCGCGCAGGCCGCCAGTCCAGGTGCTGCGGCGGGGCACGAGGCCGGCATGACCCTGGACCGGGATGCCGGCCTCGGCGGCGGCCTCGATGAAGCGCGGGCTCCACTGGCACATCACCGCGTCGAAGCCCGCCTTCATCGCCTCGTAGCCGAGCCGCACCGCCTCGTCGGCGGTCGCGGCCGCGACCAGCGGCACCGAGGCGGCCATGAAGGTCTTCGGCGCCGCCTGCCGGATCGCGATCGCCGGGCCGGGGTTGGACGGATCGAAGCGGCACTTCATCGTGTCGATGCCGGCCTCCTCCGCCGCCGCCGCCTCCTCCGGCGAGAACGGCAGCGTCTCGGTCAGCACCCGCGTGCCCTTCGCGTCGCGCAGGTCCTTGACGGTGTAGTTGCGCAGACCGTAGGCGCCGCCCACCGTCATGATCCGTTTCAGTCCGCGCTGGGCGGCGTCGCGCGGCGGAAGGCCGCCGTCTCCGGTCGCATGGCTCGCCATGTCGTGGGTCTCCTCGTGGGTGCGCCCGGTGGTCCGCGGCGCGTCTGGGGTCGGCGGATTCTAGCGAACGGGGCCGCGAGATGCCGTCAGCGCCGCCAGACCTGCTTCGAGCGTCCGTCCTCGAGGACCAGGTAGGCGCCCGACATTCGCCACGCCGCCGCGCGGACGAACTGCGGCTGGCCGTCGGGCTGCACCCAGAGCTCGGCACCGCGGGTCTCCCAGCGGCCGCTGAACTCGAGCCGCTCGCCGCCGTCGGACGACCAGTTGCCGCCGCCGCCCACCGTGCGCACCCACTGGCGCAGGCCGCCGTCGGCCGCGAGCTCCATCGTGCGGACCGTCGACATCGACGCGAAGCCGCCGGCACCGCCGGGGCTGTTGATCTGCGACTCGTTGACCCAGCGCCCCACCAGCGCGGGGTCGCGGCGGCCGGCCGCCGACCCCGGCGCGGCCGCGGACCCGGGCCGGGCGGGCGGAGCCGCGACGTCCGCCACCCGCGTCATCGCGAGCGTGCGTGCCGCGCCGCCGGTCTCGGGCCGTGCGGTGATCGTCGCGCCATCGTCGCGCAGCTCACCGGCGATCCTCACCAGCGGCGCACGGCTGCCCGGGTCGAGCACCGCCGCGTCGAGGCGACGTCCGTCGATGCGGCCCTCGACCGGCAGCGACAGCCCGGATTCGAGCAGCGTTCCCCGGACGCGCGGGCCGTCGAGTCGCAGCAGCAGCCGCGTGACGACGCCCTCCGAGGTGCCTTCATAGACGAGTTCGCGCGACTGCGCGCGGACGGGCGCGATCGCCCCGGCGGCGACGGCGAGGGCGGTGGCGAGCAGCGCAGCGCGGCGGTCCATGCGGCTACCTTACCGTGCCGGCACACGCGTGGCGATGCCCGCGTGCAGCGACCGGAATCGCGGCGACCGCACCGGCCTCGACGCGCGGGACCGGCACGCGCCGTACGGGCCGCGACGCGGTCCGCGCGGCCGACGGCGTGCGCGTCGAGGTCGACGGCGTCGACGTCTTCACCTGCGTCGGCGAGCGGACCCGCGTGAAGGACACCTACCGCAAACAGCGGAACGGCTGAAGTGCGTCACGCGCGTCGACCGATGCGGGCGCGCGGCGGCGCCAGCCTGCCGCGATCGCTCAGATCAGCACCGAACACGAGTCCGGTGGCGCCTGGTCGCGGTCCGTCATCCCGTAGTCGCGGAGCACCGCGGCGACGCGGATCCGGTAGTCGTCGAAGACGTCGCTGCGGCCTTCCTGCTGGCTGCCCCGATGACCGGCGTGCGTACGCCACGCGCGCACCGCCTCCTCGTCGCGCCACAACGAGAGCGACAGGAACTTGCCCTCGGTGGTGAGGCTCTGGAAGCGCTCGACCGACACGAAGCCGTCGATCGACTGCAGCATCGGCTTCAGCTCGGCGGCCAGGTCGAAGTAGCGTTGGGCGCGGCCGGGCTTCGGCCACACCTCGAAGATGACTGCGATCATGCGGGGGTCTTGTCGATGGCTTCGAATACCTTGAGGGCGGCGTACGCGTCGTTGGCCGCGTAGACGATCTGCTGCGGGGTCAGCGTCGGCGCGCCCCAGTTCGAGGTCTGCACGCGCTTCGACTTCTGCAGTCGACGGCCCAGCACGACCGCGACCGCGGCCTTCGCGCCGAGCGCGTCCTTGTGGCCGAGTCGACGCAGCGGGTTCGAGACGTCGATCGTCCCGCGCAGCCGCAGCCCGAGCTTCAGCTCGAGCGGCCCGCGGTCCGAGTCGAGGCCGAAGCCCACCTTCACGATGTCCTCGGTGTCGAGGACGGCGCGCAGGAAGTCGATCGGCGTGCGTGCGTTCACCTGCACGATGAAGCCGCGCTCGCGCGTCGCGAACTGGATCACGTGCGGGCCGTCGTTGACCGCGTCGCGGGTGAAGGTCGGCTTCGACTCGGTGTCGAAGCCGACGACGCGCGCGGTGCGCAACGCCCGCAGGGCATCGTCGGCGTCGGCCGGCGTCGCGACGAGCAGGATGCGTTCGATCGGCAGCGCCTCGAACGGCGGCATCGCGGCGATCTGCTCGGGGGTCGGGCGGGCGCGCCAGGGAGGGCGCGGGCCGCGACCGGGGGGCCGGGCGGCGGGCCGCGCGGCGGGGGCGTGGTCGGTGCGCTCCGTACGATCCGCGCGGTCTGCGCCTTCGTCGCGCGACACGCCGCCCGATCGACGACGTCCTCGCGTGGGCCGCGCACCGGCTGGGGAGGGCCCCGGGGACGCGTCGAGCGCACGGGGTCCGATCGGCGGTTCGCCGAGGACCGGTCGCGGCGCCCCATCGGAGGCGATACCGCGGATCGATGCCTCGCGCGGCCGTACCCCGCCCGCGCCGGCGTCCTCCGGCCGGAGGTGCCGCGCGCGCAGGAGGCGCGCCCTCGCCGAACCGAGCAGCGCGCGAGAGTACACACCGTGGACCCCGCGCAGCGCACCGAACAGCATGCCCATCCGCGGGCGGCCGTCGGCGGTGGTGCCGACCGGCAGCACCGCCGAGCCGAGGTACAGCCGCGTCGCGCCGGCCTCGATCGGTTCGGTCATGAGCCAGGTCCGCGTGCGCCCCGTGAGGTCGCGCAGCAGCAGCTGCCGGTCGGCCCGCGCCTCGACGGTCCACGCCGCGAAGCCCTCGTCGTCGGCGGTTCCCGACGCGAGCCGTCGCGCCTGCTCGACAGTGGCGGGCCGACGGACGAGCAGCGCGAGCACGCGGCGCTCCGCGCCGAAGACCGGGCTGGTGAAGAAGGCCTCGACGAAGTCGGCGTGCGACAGGCGTCGCGGCAGGTCGACGACGTGGCAGTCCGCGAAGGCGCCGTCGGCGCGGTAACGCGCGAGGAGTGCGTGCGCGGGCAGTTCGGCGGCGCGGATCGGATCGTTCGGTGAGGTCACGGCCCGAATGATGCGCGATCGGGCGGGGACGCGCAGCGGGTCGCCCCCGGCCGCGGCGCGGCGGCCGTCAGGGCACGACCCCGGACGGCAGGCGCGACTCGGGCGGTCCGCGCCGACGATCGCATCGCCGCGCGCGCAGGGTTCACTCCGCAAGTGCCTCGCCGGCGAGCACGCGTCGCAGGAACGCGTCGCCGTGATCGGGCTTCGTGTAATGGCGGTAGGACTCGATGCCGAAGCGCTGGGTATCGAACGCGTAGAGCAGCTCGCCGATCGTGGACACCGTCGCGAACCCGTCGCCCGGCGTGGCCTTCAGCACGCGATCGCGCAGCGCGGCCGGCATCGTGACGAGCGTGACCACGTAGGCGACGTATTCCTGCGCGTGGATCGGCGGCCGAGGCGCGACGAAGTTGCAGCCGGCGAGCGCGTGCGCGACCTCGTGCGCCGCGATCGCTCGCTGGAGTCCGGGCTGGATCGGGACGCCCAGCCACGTTCGTCGACGCTGGAACGCGGCGCGGTCGAGGATCACGACGCGGCCGCTCGAGGGCAGCCAGCACCCCGTGGCGCGCGGGCCGACCTCGGGCGGCAGGGCGGGCCGGACGTCGATGTCGATCCGCTCGAGCGTGCGCAGCCCGCGCGCTTCGAAGAACCGGAGCGCGGCCGCCGCGCCGTCGCAGACGGTGTCGGTGTCTCGCGGGTCGGTCGCGTCGATGCGGACCGCGGGGGCCGAGGGACACGGACGTCGCTCCGGGGACCGGATGACGTCGGCCGGAGCGGCGACCGCCGCGGTGGGGACGGTCGCCGCGGCGCCCCCGGCCCGGGGGAGTTCCGAGGCGTCGTGTCTTGGCGCTGCGTCCGTGGCCGCAGGTCGAGGCGCGATGTCCGCGGACCCGAGCGCGCCGCCCCCCGCGAGCGCCAGGACCGTGGTCGCGACGAGCCGCACCCCGATGGCGACGATCGGGTCCGCCGCGGCGATCGGCTTCACCGTACGGGGCGTTCGAGCATCCGGCCCTCGAGCACCGCCCGCAGCGTCGCCGTCGGATCGGCCTGCTTCAGCCAGTGCCGCCACGCGCGCGCGCCGAAACGCATCGGCTCGGCCGCGTAGTCGGCCTCGTCCGGCGGCGCGTCGTCGGACCAGGCCGGATCCGGATGGACCGAGAGGGCGTGCGCACGCAGCGCGGGATCCATGGTCGCGAACATCGTCACGTACGCGACTTACTCGCGTGCGACGAGGCTCGGGCGCGGCATCGCGAAGTGGCAGGCGGACACTGCGTGCAAGACCTCGTGCGCGGCGATCGCGCGGTGCATCGACCGGTCGATCGGGCGGCCCATCCAGCTGCCGAACCGCCGGAAGCCCGCGTGGTCGAGCAGGAGCACGAGGCGGCGTGCGGGGTCGTAGCAGCCGGCGGCGTCGGGGGCATAGCCTTCGGGCATCCGCGGGACGATCTCCACGTCGATGCGGTCCGGCGCCTCCAGCCCGTTAGCGCCGAGGAACGCGACCACCGCGGCGGCGCCCGCGCAGGTGTCGGCCAGATCCGCCGCGCCGCCGCCGCGAACGACCAGCGGCGCGTCCGAACAGGTCGATTCACGACGGGCCGCGGCGCGTTCGCTCCGGGCGCGGGGTAGACTCGGCGCGAACGGTCCGCGAGCGATATCCATGGCCCCTGCGCGACGCAAGCCCCTGCCCGTCCTCGAGGCCGCACGCCCATCGTCTTCCGCCGCCACGCCCCTGCCGGCGTGGCGGATCCTGTTGAGCGATGCATCGCTCGAGACCCGCTGCGGCGACGCGGTCTTCGATCGCGGACTCGATCTGGCCGACGACGACATGGTCCGGATCGAGCGAAGCGAAGACGTGCCCCGCCCCTCGGTCGACGCCGTCGTCGAGGGGGGGTCGCGCTACCGCGTCCAGCTGTGGATCGACCAGGACCGTCTGCAGGGCGGCTGCAGCTGCCCGTATTACGGGTCCAGTCCGCTGTGCAAGCACGCGGTCGCCACGGCGATCGTCTGGCGTCGGCGGATCGAAGCGGAGGACGATCGGCCCGCGACCGACCCGGGCGCAGGACGGTCGCGCGGGAGCAGGACGGCTGCGATCGTCGACGAACGCGCCGCGTTGCGCACGTTCCTCGCCTCGCTGCCGCCCGCCGCGCTCGTCGACCGACTGGTGTCGCTGGCGGACCGCGACGCGGAGATCGAGCGCGAATTGCGCGTCTGGCGCGAACTCGAACGCACCGACCTCTCGCGCGCGAGCGTCGCGCCACTGCTCGCGCGGATGCTCGCGCCGGGGCGCCGCTTCATCGAGCGGCCGCGGACCGTCGCATGGGCCACCCGGGCGCGACAGGCCGTGCCGTTGCTCGAACGTCTGACCGGACGGGACCCGGCGGCCGCGGTCGCGCTCGGCGTCCGGGCCCTGAGGCTGGGCTGGAAGGCGCTGGCGCAGGCCGACGATTCGAACGGCGAGATGGGCGACGCGTGCGTCGCCATCGGCGCGACCTGGGTCGGTGCGTTGCGCGTCGCCGGTCCACGACCGGCGCGCTTCGGCGACGAGTATCTCGAGCTGCTGCTGGAGCAGCCGTTCGACTGCTTCGAGGCCGCGGAGGCCGAGGCGGCGATGGGCCCGGCGGCACTGGCGCGGTTCCGGGAGACCCTCGCCGACCGGTGGCGGGCCGCGCGCAGCGCCGCGATCGAGCGCAACAGGGCAGCGGCGGCGCGACGCAGGCCGAACGACTGGATGCCGCCGGTGCCGAGGGAGCACGACGGCGAGCTCTTCGGCCTGGAACAGCTGCACCTGCGCCAGCTGGCGGCCGAAGGCGACGTCGACGGCATCACCTCGGTGCTGCGCGCACGGCTCGACCATCCGTTCGACTGGAGCCGCCTCACCGCGCATCTCGTCGCGCACGGGCGCGATCGCGAGGCGCTCGCGAACGCGCGGCAGGCCTATGCGGCGTTCCCTGCGGACGCGCGGGTCCGCGAGGACCTCCGTCGGGCGCTGTCGCGGGACGGCGCCCATGACGAGCTGCTGCGGCTGTGCCGGGAGTGGTTCGACGCGGCGCCGACGATGGAGCGCTTCGTCGCGGTGACCGAGGCCTGCGGGGCGGCGGGCGTCGATCCGGAGACGGTGCGCGGCGCGCTGCTCGAACGGATGGCCGAGTCGGAGGCCCGGCGCGGAGCGGCCGTCCGCGACGTGACCGAGCGGGTCCGCCTCTTCATGCACGAGGCACGCTGGGAGGACGCCCTCGCGCTGGTGAAGGAGGCGGGCACCGGCTGTCGCACGGATGTGCTGCACGGTCTCGCCAGGGTCCTCGGCCCCGAGCGGCGCGAACAGGCGGTCGTGCTGCTGGAGCGCCTGCTCTCGAAGTCGATGGAGCGGGCGTCGAGCCCGTATCGCGCCGAGCAGGCGCTGGTGCGGGAGATCCTCGAACGGCTCGACCCGGCCGCGCGGCCTGCGTGGCTGAACCGGGTGCGCGCGACCTGGGGCGCGAAGCGGCGGTTCATCGCCGACCTGCCCCGCTGAGGGGCCCGGGCGTCAGAGCGCGGAGACGCGCTCCAGCCACGCACGCGTGTCGGCCGAGAACCGAGCGAGTTCGTCGGGGGTGAGCAGTTCCATGCGGACGAAGGCCAGCAGAGGGTCCAGCGCGACGGATCGTCGAGGGGAGTCGAACGCGCGTGCCGCGAACGGGCGGTCGTCGGCGTCGCCGGACGCGAGCCGGCATGCGTCGGCGTGCGGCGCCGGCCCGCGCAGCCGCAGGGCCGCTCCGGCGCGCTCAGGGCCCAATCCGGGCGGCCGAGCAGGCGCCCCTCGAGCACCGCCCGCGGCGTCGCCGCGGGACGGTTCTGGCGCGTCCGGTGGCGCCAGGCGCGCGCCCCGAAGCGCATCGGCACGGCGAGCCCCTGTCGGGCGGAGTGCGGAACGCCATGTCCCGAACCATCGGGACGGACCGATTCAGGGATACAGCCCACGCTCGGCACGGGCGCTGAGGATCCGCTCGCAGGCCACGGCGAACGTGGCTGTACGCAGCGAGATGCGGTGTCGGTCGGCGCGGTCCCAGATGTTCTTCAGCGCACCGACCATGATCCTGTCCAGGCGCAGGTTGATCTCCTCCTCGGTCCAGAAGAAGGAACTGAAGTCCTGCACCCATTCGAAGTAGCTGACCGTGACCCCGCCCGCGTTGCAGATGACGTCGGGCACGACCAGGATCCCGCGGTCGGCCAGGATGTCGTCGGCAGAGGCGAGTGTCGGGCCGTTGGCGCCCTCCAGGACGAGCCGCGCACGCAGGCGTCGTGCACGATCGGGGGTGATCTGCCCTTCGAGGGCCGCGGGAACGAGGATGTCGCAGTCCACGTCCCAGAACGCCTCGGCCTGCAGCGGCTCGGCACCCTCGAAGCCGGCCACGCCGCCGGTGGCGTCGACGTGACGCCGCAGGTCCGCGACGTCCAGCCCCCCGCCGCCGAAGACGGTCCCGGTGTGATCCTGGACCGCCACGAGGCGCGCGCCCGCCTGTCCGAAGAGTTCGGCCGCCGCCGCGCCGACGTTGCCGAAGCCCTGCACCGCCAGCCGTGCGCCTTCGAGCGGGAGGGCGATGCGCCGCGCCGCCTCGCGGCCGGTCACGAAGACCCCGCGCCCCGTCGACTTGGACCGCCCCAGCGAGCCGCCAAGCTCCACGGGCTTGCCGGTGACCACGCCGGTGACCGTCGCGCCGACATTCATCGAGTACGTGTCCATCATCCACGCCATGATGCGGGGATCGGTGTTGACGTCGGGCGCGGGGATGTCCTGGTGCGGGCCGATGACGAGTCCGATCTCGCTGGTGTAGCGCCGGGTCAGCTTCTCGATCTCGCGCTCCGAGAGGCGTCCGGGGTCGACGCGGATGCCCCCCTTGGCACCGCCGTAGGGCAGGTTGACCGCGGCGTTCTTGACGCTCATCCAGGCCGCGAGCGCCATCACCTCCTCCAGGGTCACCTCCGGGTGGTAGCGCACGCCGCCCTTGCCCGGACCGCGGGTGAGCGAATGCTGGACCCTGTACCCCTCGAAGTGCGCGATCGTGCCGTCGTCCATCTCGATCGGCACGTCCACGATCAGGGAACGCTTGGGACGCTTGAGCGTGTCGGCCCAGCGGCCCAGCGGACCGAGATAGGGCAGCACACGGTCCACCTGCGACAGGTAGGTTCCCCAGGGACTGTCGGGCGTGGGGTGGACGTAGGACAGGAGACCGGTCATGCCGGAGGCCTCGAGAGCATTCATCGCGCAGCGCTGTGGGTGGACGGGCCGCCAATCTAGGGGTTCGCGGCGCGAATGGGGCGGAGCGCGGCGCTCTCATGCGAGGTTTGCATCCACAGCGTCGTCGCCAGCGAACCTTCGGTAACGCGCCGGTAACGCCCCTCCCCCGAGACTCCCGCGATTCCGGCGATCTCGTCGGACAGTCGAGGCCGGGATCGAGACGATGGAAACGAAGTGGCTGGAGGATTTCGTCAGCCTCGCGGAAACGCGGAGCTTTTCCCGCAGTGCCCAACTGCGCCATGTGACCCAGCCGGCCTTCTCCAGACGCATCCAGGCACTCGAGGCCTGGGCGGGCACCAACCTGATCGACCGGAGCCGCTCGCCGACGCGCCTCACTTCTGCCGGCGAGACCCTCCACGCTCAGGCCCTCGAGCTGCTCCAGTGCCTGCAGGTCACGCGCAGCATGCTCCGGTCGTATCAGGTCACGAACCAGGATTCGATCGAGTTCGCCGTGCCCCACACGCTCGCGTTCACGTTCTTCCCGCACTGGCTCATGGAGTTGCACCAGACCTTCGGTACGTTCAAGTCCAGGCTCACCGCGCTGAACGTGCATGACGCGGAGTTGCGCCTCACCGAGGGCGGCTGCGATCTCCTCGTGGCCTACCATCACGCGCACCAGCCGCTGCAGCTGCCTTCCGAGCGCTACGAGATGCTGCTTCTCTCGAACGAGATGCTGGCGCCGTACTCCAAGGCAGGACCCGACGGGCTGCCGCTGTTCCGCATTCCGGGGCGGCCCCTGCAACCGACTCCGTTCCTCGCCTACTCGGTCGGCGCGTATCTGGCGGGGATAGTCGAGCTGATCGGCAAGCAGTCGGCCGAGTCCCTGCATCTGGACCCGGTCTACGAGACCGACATGGCCGAGGGGCTGAAGGCCATGGCACTCGAAGGCCACGGAGTCGCCTTCCTGCCGCTGAGTTCGGTGCGCGGCGATCTCAAGGCGGGCAGGCTCGTACTCGCCGCACCCTCGGGGTCCATGGCGGCCACGATGGAGGTGCGCCTCTACCGCGAGCGCCCGGAGGCTGCTCGGCGCACCAAGCTCGCTGCCATCGCCCTCTGGGACTTCCTCGCGAAACGCTGCTGACTCGCCCACGACATGCAAGATGCGCATGGGCACGAGCCTGAACGGCATTAGCCGCAGGCCCTAGGGGCCACTACATTACGGCCGCTGTCGGCGCGACGCCGGCAGCGCCTCGACATCGCGAATCGTTGCCGAGGTCCTTCCAAGACCGATCAGGAGACTCAGGGTTCATGAAGACGCATCTCATCGCGCTGGGCGCGCTCATTCTCGCGGCGGCTGCAAGCGCTCAGGCCGACACGCTCGCGAAGATCCGACAGTCGGGCTCCGTCTCGATGGGTGTGCGCGAATCCTCCGGCGGACTGTCGTACGCGATGGGCGACGGGAAGTACGGCGGCTTCCACGTGGAGCTGTGCGAGCGGGTCCTTGCCGATATCCGGACCTCCCTGCGCCTGCCGGCCCTGGACATCAGGTACCAGCCGGTGACGTCGCAGAATCGCATCCCCCTGCTGCAGAACGGCACCGTGGACATCGAGTGCGGATCCACGACGAACAACGCGGCCCGGCAGCGGGATGTCGCCTTCGCGAACACCACCTACGTCGAGGAAGTCCGCGTCGTGGTGAAGGCCGACTCCGGGATCGCTTCGCTCGCTCAGCTCAACGGACGCAAGGTCGCCACCACCACGGGAACGACATCCGTGCAGCTGCTCCGAAAGCACGAGCGGGCGAGCAGCATCAACTTCGACGAAGTCTTCGGCAAGGACCATGCCGAGAGCTTCCTCCTGCTGGAGACCGGTCGCGCCGATGCGTTCGTGATGGACGGACAGATCCTCGCTGCCAGCATCTCGCGATCGAAGAACCCCGCCGGATACCGTGTCCTCGCCGATGTGCTGGCTGTCGAACCGATCGCGATCATGGTGCGCAAGGACGATCCTTCCTTCAAGAAGGCGGTCGACGAAGGCCTCGCCGCGATGACGAAGTCCGGCGAGCTGAGCCGGATCTATGACAAGTGGTTCGTGCGGCCGATCCCTCCGGCCAACGTCGCGATCGGTCTGCCTGCCTCCGACGCCACCCGGGATGCCTGGACGGCCCCCAACAGCAGGCCGGTGGAAGAGTTCGGCAAGCGATGAGACGGGCGGGCCTCGGCCCGCGGCCTCGGACGTTCAGAATCCGGGCGGGCCCGCATTCGCGGCCCCGCTCGACCCGCGGGCGCGCTGCCACGGCGCGCGGCGAGTTGGGGGGTGAGTCTTGGCAGCGTGGGATTGGCTGGTGTTCTGCAACGACACCGTGAGCGGCGAACGTGTGACCAGTTGCTTCGGCGATGCCGGCACGGTCACCTATCTGCAGTGGATGCTCTCGGCCTGGGGATGGACGCTCTCGGTCGCGCTGTCTTCGCTGGTGGTCGCGCTCGTCACGGGTTCTCTGGTCGGCATCGCGCGTACCACCTCGAGTCGATGGTGGGTGGCCTTCGGCAACGCCTGGACGGAGTTGTTCCGGAACATCCCTCTGCTCGTCCAGATATTCCTCTGGTACCACGTCGTTCCCGCACTGATCCCCGCCCTGAAGGCGATGCCGGGCTTCATGCTCGTCGTCTTCGCGCTGGGCTTCTTCACCAGTGCCCGGATCGCCGAACAGGTGCGCGCAGGCATCCAGAGTCTCCCCCGCGGTCAGCGATACGCGGGGTCGGCGCTGGGTTTCACTCCGGCGCAGACCTATCGCTACGTGCTGCTGCCGATGGCGTTCCGCATCGTGATCCCGCCCCTCACCAGCGAGTCGATGAACATCATCAAGAACTCTTCCGTGGCGTTCGCGGTCAGCATTCCCGAGCTGACGATGTTCGCGATGCAGGCACAGGAGGAGACGGCGCGCGGCGTCGAGATCTACCTGGCGGTCACAGGCCTCTACTTCCTGTCGGCGTTCGCGGTCAACCGGATTGCCGCGATGGTCGAGAGCCGCGTGCGCCTGCCGGGCGTCGTCGGCGCCAAGTGAGCGGAGGCGGATCATGACTCTCGATTTCGCCTTCCTCGAGTGGGGCATGTTCACGAGCTTCGTCCTGCGGGGCTTGCTGTTCTCGATGCAGCTGACGCTGGTCGCGATGGTGGGTGGCATGGTGCTCGGCACCGTGCTTGCGCTGATGCGGCTCTCGGGCCGGCCCTGGCTAGCGATCCCGGCCGCGACCTACGTGAACACCCTGCGCAGCATCCCGCTCGTCATGGTCATCCTGTGGTTCTTCCTGCTGATCCCGCTGCTCATCGGCCGCCCGATGGGCGCGGAACTGTCCGCGCTGGTGACGTTCACGCTGTTCGAGGCAGCGTACTTCTCCGAGATCATGCGCGCCGGCATCCAGAGTGTGCCCAAGGGACAGGTCTACGCGGGCTACGCGGTCGGGATGACCTACCCGCAGACGATGCGACTGGTGGTGCTGCCCCAGGCCTTCCGCAACATGCTGCCGGTGCTGCTCACCCAGACGGTGATCCTGTTCCAGGACACCTCGCTCGTGTACGCGATCGGTGCCTACGACATGCTGAAGGGTTTCGAGGTCGCGGGCAGGAACTTCAACCGGCCTGTCGAGATCTATCTGGTCGCGGCGGCCGCCTACTTCTGCATCTGCTTCGGGCTGTCGAGTCTCGTGAGAGCCCTTCAGGCTCGCATCCAAATCGTCCGTTGACCATCGGCGACGCCTGGGGCGCCGCACAGGGGCATCCATGATCGAAATTCGCAACGTCAGTAAGTGGTACGGCGGCTTCAGGGTGCTGACCGACTGCTCCACCTCGATCCGCAAGGGCGAGGTCGTGGTCGTCTGCGGCCCTTCCGGCTCCGGCAAGTCGACACTCATCAAGACCGTCAACGCACTCGAGGCGATCCAGGAGGGCGACATCCTCGTCGAGGGCGTGAGCGTTCGCGACCCGAGCACGAACCTGCCCAAGCTGCGCAGCCGAGTCGGGATGGTGTTCCAGCATTTCGAGCTGTTCCCTCACCTCACCGTCGCCGAGAACCTGACGATCGCCCAGATCAAGGTACTGGGCCGGGAGAAGGCCGAGGCGATGGCCCGTTGCGAGCAGATGCTGGAGCGGGTCGGACTGGCGTCGCATCGGGCCAAGTATCCGGCTCAGCTCTCCGGCGGTCAGCAGCAGCGCGTGGCCATCGCGCGCGCGCTCTGCATGGACCCGATCGTCATGCTGTTCGACGAACCGACGTCGGCGCTGGATCCGGAGATGGTCGGCGAAGTGCTCGAGGTCATGGTGAGCCTGGCCGATGAGGGCATGACCATGATGTGCGTGACCCACGAGATGGGCTTCGCGAGGCAGGTCAGTCATCGCGTCATCTTCATGGATGGCGGACGGATCGTGGAGGACTGCTCCAAGCAGGCGTTCTTCGGTGATCCGACCGCTCGATCGCCTCGCGCCAAGGAGTTTCTTTCCAGGGTCCTTCAAAACTGAAAGTCCACTTGTCGCAAGGACTCGCTCGAAGGTGTCGGTTGCAAGTAACTTTGGCGAAGGGCACCCGCGCTACCCGATCGTTCATGGAACAGCCGGTGGATCGGCAGAGTCGGCACCCGGACGTGTCGTGGGCCATCGGCATGCGGCGTGTGCGAGCGCTCGCCGGACGTGGCTGCGGCATCGACCGGCCGAGACGATGGCTGCGCACGGTGCCCTCGAGTTTCGACGGTGACGAGTTCTTGCTCGCGCACCGTTCGCTTCGCTCGTCCCAGGGGCGCGGACGAGTCCACGGTATACGCGAGTCTGGGGGTGTTCATGTTCCGTCTGGATCTGCTTCGCGAGCCTAGACTGCTGCTGGAAGGCGGGCAGCAAGTGCCGCTCGGACGCAAGGACGCTGCGCTTCTCGCGGTGCTCGCCATCGACGGTGCCTACAGCCGTGAAGCCCTGGCCAGGTGGTTCTGGCCCGACGCGAGCGACGAGCGTGCGCGCGGGAATCTGCGGCAGCGACGCTTCCGCCTGGCCGCGGAGGCGGGGCGGGACATCATCGAGGCGGGCCAGGTGCTGCGGCTCTCCGGGGTCTTCACACCCCGATACACCGATCCGAGGCGCGAACTCGAGGCCGATCCCGCAGCGTTGAGCGGCGATCTCCTCGAGGGGCTGACGTTCGACGAGCTTCCCGAATTCGCGCTGTGGCTGGACTCGGCGCGACAGCGATGGCGACGGGCCCGCGCGTCGGCGCTGGAGTCCATCGCGCTCGAACGCGAGGTTGACTGTCGGCTCGACGAGGCCGTGATCTTCGCTCATCGCCTGGCTTACGAAGAGCGGCTGTCCGACCATGCGCATCGCATGCTGATGCGGCTGTTGTACACCCGGGGCGACATCGGCGCCGCGCTCGAGGCGTATCGGCGTTTCGCCGACCTGCTGGCCATCGAGATGGGGGAACTTCCGGACGACGCGACGACGGAACTCGCCGTCGCGATGCGACGCGGAATGCTCTGCCGAGAGGGCGTACCCGCCGGGCTGCCGGGCAATGTCATCGGCGGTCGTCAGTCAAACGAGCGGGTGAGCAGCGAGCTGTAGACGACCGGCGGTTCGACGTCCGCGCTGTCGGATTCCGTCCGGATCGTCGGATCCGAGGCCCACGCGCCTTAGGACCGTCGGGCACAGGGGCCGCTCGGTTCCCGAGCGCTGCGCTCCAGTAACACTGCGGTAACGCACCCTCGCACAGACTCGGTTCGGCGGGGGCCTGCCGCGCACGCGCCTGCCCTGCGAACAACGAGCCGAGGAGATACCGGAGATGCGACCGCCCCGTGGCGAGGACCGGGTTGTGGGAGGGGAGCGCGCGACATCGTTCGCGCAGCCGTCCGACCCGGAGGTGAGTGTCCGTGTCGTCTCTGGGAGCGAAAGCAGCGACGCCATGGCCGGCGAGCTGTGTCGGCGACTGGTGGACCTCGGCGTTCACGCACGGTGCGTGGATACCGCGGCGCTCGACAGCGGCGCCTGCTTCGACGAACCGTCATCCGATGCCGCCGAGGCCGTGCGCTTCGTTCCGATCGTCACGCCGCAGAGCGTCGCCTCGGATGCCTTCCGATCGGCATGGCGTCGAGCGCGACGTGAGGGCCAGGCCGTCCTGCCGGTGATCGGCAGGCGCGGGGTATCGATCGCCTCGCTGCCGTGGTGGATGGTGACGCCGACGTGGTTCGACCTCGGGATGCAGGCGGAAGCGTTCCTGCAGTCGCTGTGCAACGACGCGCCGCAGCCTGCGGTCCCGATGATGGCCGCGCCGCTCGCGGCCATGCATATCGATCGCCCGGAGGAAACGCAGCGCCTGAAGGATCTCCTGCTGGGCTGCCACGAACCCGCTCCCGTGGCGATCACCCCCGTGGCGCAGACCGTCGGCGGCTTCGGCCTGACGACGATCGCACGCGCGTTCTGCGCGGACGCGGACGTTCGCGCCGCCTTCGGTGACGGCATCCTGTGGACCGCCCTGGGCAGATCTCCGAGCAGGACAGACCTGCTGAACCGCGTCATCGATCTGGTCGAGGCGATGTCGGGCGACGTTGCCCGATGCGACACGCTGGAATCGGCTGCGACGCACCTGCGGGAGTGTCTGCAGGATCTCGATGTCCTCCTGGTGATCGACGACGTGTGGCGCGAGTCGGACCTGGTGCCCTTCCTGCGGGGACTGCAATGCTGCAAGGGCATCCTGATCACGACGCGCTTCCCGAGGCTCCTGCAGGCCGAGGTCCGACGGTTGAGCGTCCCGCGCATGCGACTCGAGCTCGCACGAGGGCTGCTGGCGTGGGGATTGCCTGTCGATGCAGCCGAGATGGCGGCCGCGGAGGAGACCCTGGACGGACTGGTGCAGAGACTCGGCCGTGAGCCCACCCTTGTCCGCCTGGCCAACGCGTGGTTGCGCTCGCATGCGGCCTGCGGCGCGCAGCGCCTCGGAGCGGCCGTCGGTGCCTTGCCTGCGGTGCTGTCGGAGGCGGGCCTCGCATCGTTCGACGCGGACGACCCGCGCGGTCGCGACGACGCGCTGATGCACATGGTGGCTCACATGGTCGACGGCCTCGATGCCATCGACCGGGAGCGCTTCCTGTGCCTCTCGCTGCTCGACCCGATGCGCCCGATCCGCATCGATGTGCTCGAGCGCCTGTGGAAGGCCTTCGACCCGACACACGACCGCGCGGCGGCTCGGACGTGCCGGGCACTGGTCGATGCCTCGCTGCTCGAGACGTACGGCACGGACGGCACAGCGTTCGCCCACAGCGTGGATGTGCACCAGTGGATGATTCGCCGCCTCGGTGCGAAAGGGCTGGAGCATCGTCACGGGCTGCTGCTGGCGGCGCACCGTGACTGTCCGACTGCGCTGCAGGACAGCGAGTGGCGCTGCGGTCTTGCGAAACGCCTCGCCGGCGCCGGGCGGATCGATGAGCTGCGCGCGATGCTGTGGAATCCGGACTGGTTGTTCGGCGACAGTGATCCGGCGGGCAGGTCTCCGGGAGCGGCGCCGGTTCGCCGATTCCGTTCGGCCGTCGAGGTCCATCGACTGGCCGACTGCTATGACCTGATCGCCGGAGATGACGAGCTGCGCAGGGTCGGCCGTGCGCTGAGGGCATCGACGCGCGTGCTTCTGCGCGACCCGGCGCAGCTGCCCAGCCAGCTGTTCGGGCGCCTCGGGACCGAGCGCTCGCCGGCGCTGCGGGCGCTGTGCTCGCATGCGATGGCGCGCATCTCGGCCGAACCGCTCGTGCCGATCCTTCCGGCACTCGCCGGCGTCGATGTGCAGACACTTCGACTCCACGGGATGCAGGCGGCGTATGTCGGCGGATCGTGCTCGATCCTGGCTGGCGGTACGCGTGCGCTGCTGTGCACCGATGACTATGCGGTCAGGCTGTGGGACATACCGAACGGCGCACTGCTGCTGACACTGAAGGGGGACCAGCACCCGATCCTCGGGGCAACGCTGCTCCCGGGCGAGGACCGCGTGCTCTCCTGGTCATCCGCGGAGGAGGCGCTTCGGTTGTGGGACCTGCATACCGGTGAGGCCCTCTGGATCGCTGCGGGCAGCGAGGACGGCATCGCCGGCGCCCTGGCGATGCCCGAGGCAGGGCGCGTGGTCTCCTGGTCGAAAGACGGGGCATTGGATCTCTGGGACCTGGAACGGGGGGCACTGATCCGACGTCTCGGAGGCCATTCGGGAGGCGTCGTGGGGGCGACGGCGCTGCGCGGCTCCAGGGCTCTGTCATGGGGCAAGGACGGCTCACTGCTGATCTGGGATCTGACGAACGGTGAGCTGCAGCATGCGCTGGTCGCCCATGGCAGCGAGGTGAAGGGCGTGGCGGTGTGTGCCGACGGCCAGTACGCGCTGTCCTGGGACAAGGTCGGTCAGCTGAACGCTTGGGACCTTCAGACCGGGGCACTGATACGGCAGGTGGGCGATGGCGCGGACCACTTCCTGGGCGCTGCCCTCTTCGGCGACGGGCGACGTGTGCTGTCGTGGTGCGACAAGGGAGTGCTGCGGATCTGGGGCCTTCCCGATGGGGTGATGCTGCGCGAATCGGCCGCGCGCGCCGGCACGTTGACGAACGTCACGCTCGTGGACGGCGATCGCCGCGCAGTCGCCCTGTCCGCCGCCGACGGGTCGGTGGGCGTGTGGGATTTGGAGCAGGCGAGCCTGGATGGCATGACGCGGAGCCATGCCGGCTGGTGCCTCGGTGCATGCGTCGTTGCCGAATACGGCAGCCTGAAGCTCTGTTCCGGTATCGGGGGGGCGCTGCACCTGTGGGATGCCTGCGAGACCTCACAGCCGGCGCGTGCGAAGCACGACCAGGCAGTGACGAGTGTTGCGACGATGGCAGACGGACGACGGGCGATGTCATGGTCGGCCGATCAGACGATCCGCGTGTGGAGTCTCCACGACGGAGGCCTGCTGAACACCCTGCACGGGCATGACGCGCTCATCATCGGTTGCGAACTGCTGCCCGGCTGCGAGCGCGCGCTGTCCTGGTCGGAGGATGGCGGACTCCTGTTGTGGGATGTGAGTTCGGGCAAGCTGCTGCACAGCCTGAAGGGCCACCGGCTTCCCGTCGTGGGTGCCCAGGCGTACTCCGGCGGGCGGCACGCGCTGTCATGGTCTTCCGACGGGACGCTGCGCTGCTGGGACCTGACCAGAGGGAGCGCGCTGCAGCTGATGCGCGGGCACCGCAGCGCCGTGAACGGCGCGCGGGTACTCGCGGACCAGCATCGAGCACTGTCCTGGTCGGCTGACCGGACCGTGCGTGTCTGGGATCTCCGGACCGGAGTGCTGATCTCGGTTCTGAAAGGTCATCGGGACTCGGTTGCGGGCGCGATGCCGCTGGCCGATCCGGACCGCGCGCTGTCCTGGGGCGACGACGGGACGCTGCGGCTATGGGACGTGCCGAGCGGAAGACAGCTGTCCGTTCTCCGCGGGGATGGACAGCGGGTGGAAGGGGTGGCGTTGCTGCCAGCGGCGCATCGGGTCCTCTCGTGGGACAGGGGCGGCGCGTTGCGGCTGTGGGATCTCCGCGAGGGGGGCCTGGAGCACCGGCTGGACGGCCATGACGGCTGTGTCCATGGCGCCGCCGTGCTGGATGCCGGGCGACGCGCCGTGTCGTGGGGCGCCGATCACGCGATCCGGCTGTGGGACCTTCAGGCGAGGCGCGAGCTGTCCACGTTCAGAGGGCATGAAGGCCCGATCTACGGGGTGCAGCGTGCTGATGAGCGACATCTCGTGTCCTGGTCCGGCGACGGCACTGTGCGCTGGTGGTGCAGCGACTCCGGCGACTGCATACAGACCTGCTGGAGCGACGAGGCGATCAATGCGGGCGTCCTGGCGCACTCGGCGCGACGGATCCTGGCGTTCGATCTGTCAGGGCGACCTCAGCTGCTGTCCTATCCGGCATGCGCATCGCACGCGTGAGCCGGCACCGGCACCGAGGCGACGCGCGTGCAGACATCGACACGACCCCGAAAACCCCCGACACATCGAGGAGGCGCCTTTCGTCGAACCCCGTCTGACCCTGGAAGCCGGCCGAGCCGACCTGTACGGGAGGCACCGGAACCGGCTTGTCCTCACCTTCCGTGCCGAGCGGGCGCAGTGCCGATCTGCCGAGCACGTTTCCTGAATCATCCTGGAGGCTGACAATGAATTCCACCCTGACCCGACGCCGCTTCCTTGCCGCTGGCGGTGCCGCGACTCTCGCTTCTCTGAGCCCACAGCTGACCAGTGCCGCCGCCGACGAGGCACGGGCCGACGTCCCGAACTCCGGGGCAGCACAAGGCCGCCTGGCGTCTCGGCTCGGCCAGCCGCTGATCGACTTCCCGGTCGACAAGAGGACTCGGACCCGCTTTGGAATTCAGGTCATCTGGAAGGGCGATTACGGACGAAGCGCGCGGCTCCAATTTCCGCAGTGTGTCGACGTTCAAAACTGCTATTCGGACAAACCATCTTCATTCGCAATACCCTCTTCGGTTCTGCTCGCCTCGAAACCCCAGACCAGAGGGCGGACATGGTTCCCTGTCTCTCACAGCGTGCTGGACGACTATATCCAGGGCGAACTCTGGTCCCAAATCCATTCGATCAGAGCCTACCTCCGGAAGTGGGCGCAGATCGATGTCCGGTTCATCGTCGACAACAAGCTGGTGAGCGTGTCCTTCGGTGGACAGACCGATCAGACCCCCAAGGCCGTCCGTAGCGTCTATTCGGTCGACGGCCTCACCGAGACGGAATGGTTGGTCGCGGCAACCGGCACCGCATCGGCCAAGAACTACGATCTCATCGTGAGGTTCTTCGAGTTGCCAGCGGCGTCGGTTCCGACAAGAGCCCCGAACGCCCACTGGGTCCCGGGTCTCGATCTCGGCCAGTTCATGGAGAAGAAATCGGCGAACTCCGCCGAATTCCAGGCTCTCAGGCCGGTATTCGCGGTCAACTCGGCGTTCAGTGTTCCCGGATACTCGCTGATGACCCTTCCGTCGGGGAGCGACACCGTTCCGGACATCCTCGCTGTTCCGAGCCGCAACGGCGCAGTGTCGATGGAACCGGCCGGTTCCATCTGGACGAAGATGGTGATCGAGAGCGACCCCGTCGCAGAGTCGCTCTGGGTGAAGCTTCTCAATTGGCTGAAGGGTTTGAGGGACAAACTCAAGGCCATTCTCGACGGAGGACAGGGAAGCGAGCCGGAGCTTCTCCTCGAGCTCTACAACAACGTGTATGCACACTGGGATCAAAAGAGGGCAGACATTGCGGGTGCGGTGAAGACGGCGATCCAATCGACATTGGGGGACACCACTGCGCCGAATGGCCCGTTGGATTGCGGGCTGCTGCCGGTTGAGGTGCCTTCGACGGCAGACCTGAGCAACTTGCTCAACGCCGCGATCGCCGGTGGCTGGTTGACGCCTGCTGTCACGGAACCGATGACTAAGGCGAGGGACGACGCCCTTGTCCAAATGGCAAGCAAACCCCCCATTGGGACGGCCGGGGCGGGGTTCGGTGTGTCCTTGCTGTACCAGGCCAAGGTCGGAAGCGACTTCGTGAAGGCCAATGAGAACGAGGATGCGACCACGGAGGCCGCGGGCCGCATGACCCCTTTTCTCCGTTCGAAGGATGGCAAGGGGTACTGGATCGGGGCTTCGGGCTTGGGTATCCGGGCGTCGCTCAGACTGGCATCGTGGAACGCGACGGTGTCCAACGACAAGACCGGTACGGGCTCTTACTCGATCGTCGACGGGCTGTCTGCCGCGACCAAGGCGGGCGCCAAGTTTTCCATCACCGTAATTCTGATCCCATCGGCCAGGTGGCACGCCTTTCTCAATTACAGCGACGCGCTGAAGGCATTTGCAAGGAAGAATTCCGTTGCCCTGGAATTGACCTTGTACTTCACGGCGAATGCACAGCATCCGACGGGGGCCACACAGTTCAGGTGGGATGGCTTCCAGTTTGACCCGGTCTTCGACTCGGACGCGAAGGTGACGGAATCGAAGCTGTGGCGAGTTGTAAAGGATCTTTGCGAGAGATATGCCACTCCCGTCGTGGCTAATGTGGGGGCAAGCCTTGCGCTGCCCGCCAATGTGGTCGGTACCGCTGCTTCTGCGTTTGCGTCGCTCGTCGGCACATACACCGGAGGGAGCAGGATTGCCCCGCCCGAAGACGGTACATCGCCGACTCAACCGGCAAGGGAAGTAGCGAGGACCGCCATCACCAACATTGCCAACGAGGGGAAGGCCGCTTTCACGGAGGTCGGTGTCCTGGAGTTTTCACCCCTTCGGTTCATGATGGTCAACAAGGAGAATTCCACGATCAATCCGATCGTAACCCGGTGCCCTCCATCGAATCTGCTCTTCGCTTGGAAGCCTGGGGTGAAATATCTTACCGGCACGAGGCTGAATCTTTCTACCAGCTTCCTCGGCGGGGCAGCCTGGGTCCGAATCATCGTGTTGGCCGACGGCTATTGTGTTTTCGGCTCGCCCGGATATGTCGATGCCTGGTACCTCTGAGATTCCGTAGCCTCGGGTTTGAACTGTTCTGGCGCGCGGGCGATTCTGCTCGCGCGTCAATCGATCTTGACGCGTTCGTCCGTTTGAAGGAGCGGCCCCATGAACCTGGGTGTATCCGTCATCGCCGGCTGCCTGGGCTGTGCAGCGGCGATCGCCGGCGTGTTCTTGCTCACACCGGCCGATCTCGACGAGGGGCCGACTGCTGCAGTCGCCGGCACCGAGTCGAGGGCTGGCGCCTGGAGCAGCTCCTTCGTGGCTGCCACACGCGAGGCAGGTGCCTCCTCCGGCGGGACCGGGCGCGACGCGAGCGCGCTCGCGAATCCGTTCCTGGCCTGCCATTCCGGAGTGTGTGACGACGCGTCACGCGGCGATGAACGCTCGATGCTCCATACGAGCAGCGCGCGAACGCCGGCGCCGGAGTCGATGGCTGAGCGGCTGGCCAGATTGTCGGCCAACGACGCCACTGCGGTGCGCGACATCACTGCGGAACTGCTGCTGTGTCAGAGGGGTCTGATACCCGTGGACGATGCCAACCATTGCGGCGATCTCAGAATGGACATCCTGAGACGCGAGGTGGAAACACGCCTGCGTTCCATGAGCGACGCACGGCAGCAGCAGATCGCCACGCTGTGGTGGCTGGAGGGCGAGTGGAAACGAGAACGTCTGCGGGCGGGTTCCGCGTCCGGGCGGCTCGGTGAAGAACCGGGTTCCGCGCATTGGGACGGGGGGGTGCTTCGGGAGAACAGTACAGCAGCCGAGGCGGCGAGGTCGCGGCTCGCGTGGTATCTCAGCGGCCTTCGGGACGACACCGCGCAGACTCGAGCGTTGCGGGGCAGGGTGAGCGACGAGGCCCCGGCGATACCTGTCGCCGACCGTGGTCTGTCCGAGTCGAGTGACGCGCATTGGGTGCGCGTGGTCATTCGGCGCGAGGACTAAGTCGGCCCTGAACAGCCCGTAGACCGGCACGGCAAGCCGGTTTCCGGGCGATGAGGGCTGGCGCCGATTGCAGGATTTCGCTGTAATGGCCTCGAAACCCTGCAAATTGCGAGACGCGCTGCGATGCGCAGGCAAGCCTCCGGTCGAGCCCCGATTCGACGACCTGGTCCGCAACGAGCTGGCCAAAATCATCAACATGCGGCACGAGCTCGTGCGCCTGTCCGAGGTGATCGACTGGGCGGTGTTCGACCGCAGGTTCGGAGCGCAGTTCGTCTCGGCGACAGGCCGTCCTGCTCAGCCGACTCGGCGCGTGGCAGGGCTGCTGTACCTGAAGCACCTGTACGCGCTGAGTGCGAATTTCAGCGATCGTGGACGCCCGTTTCGGGCTGATCGCGGACCGCGTTTCAGTGTGATCGTGGACGGTCACGGCCGTCGGGAAGCGACGGGGTCATCGTAACTCAGTCGTCTACGATCAAGTTGAAATGGAGCGGCTCGGCGCCGCCGTCAGGCCTTAGGGGACCGCTTGCGCAGCGACTCGCCCTTGAGCTCGATGCGGTGTGCCGAGTGCACGATGCGATCCAGGATCGCGTCGGCCGGGGTCGGGTCGTCGAGCCACTGATGCCACGCCGACACCGGCAGCTGGCTGGTGATCAGCGTGGACTTGGCGCCGACGCGGTCGTCGAGCAGTTCGAGCAGGTCGCTTCTCTCGGCGGGGATGATCGGTGCGATGGCGAAGTCGTCGAGCACCAGCAGGTCGATGCGTGCGAGCTGGGTGAGCCTGCGGTTGAAGCTGCCGTCGCCGTGCGCGATACGCAGCTCCTCGAGCAGGCGTGACGCGCGCGCGTACAGCGCCGAGAAGCCGCCGCGGGCAGCCTGCTGGGCGAGTGCGCAGGCCAGCCACGTCTTGCCCGCGCCGGTCGGTCCGGTCATCAGCATGTTGTGGCCGTGGCGCAGCCAGTCGCCGCCGGCGAGCGAGGTGATCAGCGAGCGGACAGCCCGCGCGAGCCGCGCCAGTCGATGTCCTCGATGCACGCGGGACGGGTCACAACTTGAGGCTGATCCTGGCGCGCCTGAGGGCGCTTTTTGCGCCCTGATCGCGGTGCTGGCTGAACTCATCCACGGCGACGCCCTGGGGCGATCGGGTAGGAGCGACTCGCGCCATCGCCTCGCGATCTGATCGCACTACGGCGCCGGCCTCGATCTCCGCTCTTGAAAGCTCGCATGCGACGCGGCGGCGGAAAACGAGTTGTTCATGACCGACTACTCAGGCCCGTCTAATCAGGCCCGACGACGCAGCAGCGCCCCGAAGGCGGCATGCGAAGCCCGCCCGCGGGGTGTTCAGCGATTATCAAACAAAGCCGAGAAAACTGAGATTCCCGAGACTACTCTTGAAGCCGAACGGTATCACGGACTCCGGAACAAGGGAGACACGGATGTATCCGGAGTGCTTTGCTTTTGTCCCCGCCGGATCCGGGCACGCATACTCCTTGTAATTCCATGTGTAGCCTTTTGCGATGATGTCCAAAAAGGCAAGCATGCAGACAGGGATGCCAGGCTGAAAACCTGGCACAAAAGGGGCGTCAGGGTTGCCGCCTGCATTTACGGTCTTGTTTGGGATGACAATCTTGAACGCCGCCTCGAACGTGTTCCAGCTCTTGAACGTCTTTGTCTTGTTTACAGCCCTAGCCCATGCAAACAGATCTTTCCAGTAATTTATGTCCATCCTATAATAATAATGGTCGTTCACGGCCAGCGGAGAATCCGCCACGGTATCCGTGACGAATTCGACAATCTGCGGGATCCGATTTTCCAAAGGCCTCCACTCGTTCATGAGACGGTGGAACTCATCCACCCAGACTGTCGAACCGACCGTGTCCCCGTTCGCCCCGAAACAAGTGTTCGCACCCGCGAAGGTGGCTTCGGCCGTACCCTGTGGCGCGGATGCCGACGCGATGTCGAGATCCTCAAGCGCGGCACGGAAAGAATCGCTGCTAGCCGCATCGTCTCCGAATAGCGCAGCCAATGAAAACACGCCGCTGATCGAACGATCCCTCGGCTCATAAATGGCGTCGAGGTTGACGAAGTCGGCGAGTATTTCTTGAGCGCGTTGGTTCAGGGCATCCGGGGTGGCCACAATTTCACTCACCCCTATGTATTCCATTATCGTCGTAAGCATGATGGACACGAACCCATTGTTTGCGACGTCGAATACCGGCTGGACCGTGACCTGGTCAACTCTGGTCCCATCGGGACCAACGGTCAGGGAGAACGAAAGCTCGATGTCGAACGCTGCGCCGTCCGGTAGGTCCCACTTCAGTACCTTCTTCCATTCCTTCCACCCGACGATGAGCGTCAAGCCCATGCCGTATCTGCTGTTCTTGCCGATATATGAGAAGAGCGAAGGCTTTACCGGATCATTGGTGAACGCAGACACGCCGGCTCTCGCGAGCGGAATCGTGACCCTGAAGCCGATGTTTTTGGGGGTATAGCCATCGCTAGGACATAACGTCCAGTTCCATGGCTGGATCTGAAGAGACGTACCAACCGTAAATGCCCCTCCGCACCCATAAACCCCTTTGTCGACTTGCTGCAGAGCCCGGTTCTTCATGGCCTCATAGTTATTTTCGGCCCCCTTCGCCAGCATGTTCTCGGTTGACTGGAGAAGCTTGTAGAGGCCGTTGTGGTTCAGGCCCTTGGTAAAGTCGACATTATTGAATCCCAAGTAGGCGGCAACGTTTTCGCCTATTTTCTCCATGGTACCGAACATGCCCTCGAACCCGAGCATGCTGTATACCTTGCTCATCGCCCCGCCAATAATCGAACGCTGTGTGTTCGTATCCTTGTCCGCAACTGCCCGGAGATACTTGGGCCTCGCTTCTTCTGCCCACTCGGTGAGGCTACGGAGCGATCTCGTATGCATCAGGTGCTGAAGCTCGGGCAAGGCCTCCTGCCTGCCAAGATGTGCCGGATAGATTGCTCTTGCCGTGTCGAAGGAACTGTGCGGGCGGATTGCAACGATGGGGGGGTGTGGGTCTTCGGAACTGGCCCGCCTGCCATAATAGGAACTGACGACGTTCCGTCCTGCGTAGAGGTTGTACTTAAACGGGTCACCGTTCTTAGGCCATCGAGGGACCAGTGTCAGCTCATCAGCCTTCGCGGCTTCGATCCTATTATCTACGGTCTTCCAGATCTCCCCGGCTGCAAAGCCTAGGTGTGACCCCAGTTGGTAGTTGTGATGGTGGAACGTGATCGTGGCCAGCGGCATCGAAGTGACTCTGGCATTTTGCGCGTAGATCACCCAGGTGTACATGTGGCACTGGGAAGTCCAAGGCTTCACGCCGCGCCCCTTGGCCCTGTGCGTCAGATTAATTTGCTGACGTATATACAGTACGGTCGCACCCTTCTCCAGGATCGGCTGCTGGTTTCCCCCGATCTTATAGGTGTCGGTAATGGTGCTATTGCCGGACCTGCGCTGACGCTTCAGGACAAACTGGATCTTCTGTTCGGCCGCTGTGCCCATGGCGGGCGAATTGATCATTCCGAACCGAGCGGGCTCGTGCTCGGTGTCCCTCCATGCTTTTGCAAACGTTGCCAAGCTCGTGCTGGCGTCTGGACTTTCCATGACGTCGAGTGTCAGCGAAACCGCTCCCACGGGGAGGCGAGTCAGAAACAGTTCCATCTGTACGGTCACGATCCTCGGCTTGGCGGGATTGGGTGGGTACGGAGGAAAAAGGAAATTGGGCATCGATCCCGTCTGAGCACGGGCGAGCCCCGGTAGGTTTCCGAAGGTCGAGATGCCCAATATGCTTGCGCCCGCGACGAGTACGCCCCGGCGCCTCAAATTGGTCAGCACCTTTTCTGGAATGTCGCCGTGCCCTTGATCCCGCTTTTCGCGGGTAGGGCGGGTGGTTTTTGGACTCATTTATGTCTCCTAGGTGAGTGATCTTCGACTGCCAATGCCGGATCTCAAGGCCTGGCTGCGCGATGGCAGGTTCGGTCTGGCGCAAGCCGCTGTGAAGCTGTAGATGGACGCAAGTCCGTTTCGATCTCCTCCCTTCTGCGTGGTGGTTTCTTGTCCCGGCATTGCCGGTCGCGGGAGCGTGCGTTGCCGCGCGCGGCAATCGGCTTCTTCTCGCCAAGAGACCGTGTTCGGTTCTTGCTCATCCCAGGACTGGCGGTATTCACCGCGTCGCAAGACCGCTGCCGCTGTTCGCCGACAGTCGTGCGTGCGCTCGCAGCCTCATCAGCAGTGCCTTTGCCGCAGGATCGTGGCTGGAGGTTGTCGTGATGAATCGCTCGAGCTTTTCCCTGGCGTTCTGTACGTCCACGCTCAGCTTCCACAAGGGCTGGGACTGGGACGATTCCGCCGTCGCTCGATCGGCCCCTCCCGCGTTCTGCAGTTGCAGGCCCTCGATGAACCCGTCACGCCGTGATTCGGCAAACTGCCATTCGATCTCGAGCCATTGCAGGGTGGCCTGCCTCCGACGTTCCGGATCGTCGATCCGAGAAATCGCCGCGACCACGTCTTGCCCCAGATTGGAGATATCCGTCGCGCCGCAGGGCGCTCTCGGCTCCATCACCGTGTTCGGCCCCAGGCACAGGTCAAGTTGCTGCTTGAGCATCAATAAGGCGTCGGGGTCGTCCACCGCCAGGGCGCGCACACCATGAGCAAACGATGCGGAAGCCCGTTGGCCCGCAGCCTTTGCATGCGCATCCCCGACTCCTGCGGAGCATCCGGACGCGCCGGATGGCGAAGCTTCGCCGTATGAACAGACCGCTTGAGGCGATCGCGGAGGCCCTGGGCGCGCAGGCTCTGGATCAGCGATTGCGCGCACCGCCTGCCCAGGGGCAGCCTGGGCGAGCCCGACTGAATCCGAAGGGACGGGTTCAGGCGCTGCGCTCGGCTCTGTTGACCACCAAGACCATGCCCCAAGGGCCCCGAGTACGACGGCCGTCAGCATCGCTGCCGAATTGATGGCTGCAGAATGTCTACCGCGACTCATCGGCCTGCTCCCATTAGGTCGCCCCCAACACAGCCGCCCTGAACAACTCGAAGGCTCGCGTTCCGGGAGGCTTTCGAGGTCTTGGCACCCACCTTGTAGGACTTGTGTTTTCGGATCTACCCGCCGAATTCCCCGTGGGCCCGTGGGCCGGCTGCTTGGCCCAGGGTGTTTTCGCTTCCGAGTCCGTTTCCCGCGCTCCGCAGTCCATGCGGCTCCACCGCCTTGCTGCAGGGGCTCGTCGATGCCGCTCGGTCCGCCACTGGCTCGCAGCCCGAGACGCACGCCTTCCAACTTAGGCCTCGGGCGTCACACGGGCGTTATCCGGGCGTTACCGGGCGCCGTGCCGATTCCGATTCTCGAGCGCTGGTCGCGAAAGATTTTCCACGTCGTTGGACGTAGGCTCGTTCGAGGCTTCGAGGGGTCGGGTACGAACGATTCGCATCGCGGATTCTTCGTACGCCCGGCGAACCCATCTTGCCCGAGCCCCGAGCGAGTCTGACGATGGTGTCCACCAGCGAAGATGGTGGGCACCATGGCAAGTGGCAAGCGCGAAGCGCGTCGGGTGCACAGTGCGCAGTTGAAGGCGGCGATCCTGGAGCGCTGCGCCGAGCCTGGAGCGTCGGTCGCGGCCATTGCGCTCGAGCACGGGCTGAATGCGAACCTGGTGCACCGGTGGCGTCGGATCGCAGAGGGTCGGGAACGTGGTCGTCACGAAGTGGCGGTGGCGGAGCAGTTCGTGCGGGTGCCGATCGTGCCGCAGTCGCCAGTGAGCGCGACCGAGGAGTCGATCCGAATCGAGATTCGGCGCGCCGGCGTGGTGGCGAGCGTGCAGTGGCCGATCACGCATGCGGCGCAGTGCGCGGCGTGGATGCGCGAGCTGATGCGGTGATCCGCATCGACGCGGTGTGGATGGCGGTCGAGCCGCTGGACATGCGAGCCGGGACCGAGACGGCGCTGGCGCGGGTGATCAAGGTGTTCGGCGAGGCGCGAGCGCACCACGCGTACCTATTTGCCAATCGGCGTGCGAACCGGATGAAGGTTCTGGTGCACGATGGCATCGGGCTTTGGCTCTGTGCGAGACGCCTGCACCAAGGCTCGTTCACATGGGCGACGCCGGGCACGACCCCGAGCGTGAGCCTGAGCGCCGAGCAGCTGCGAGCGCTGGTGATCGGGCTGCCGTGGCATCGTATCGGTGAAGGCGCGACGATCCGAGTCGCCTAAGTCCGAGACTGTCGCTGAGAAGCGCGCTGTGGCACGATCGAGGTCATGCACTCGGTTGATCAGCTCGCGAACATGGACGCAGCGGCGCTGCGCGAGTTCGCTGCTTCGCTGATCGACAAGGTCTCTCGACTCGACAGCGACAACGCGCGCCTGGACAGCGAGAACCGGCTCAAGCAGTTCAAGATCGACCAGCTCTCGCACGAGATGGCGGTCCTGAAGCGCTGGAAGTTCGGCGGGCGCAGCGAGCAGTTGCAGGGCGAGCAGAAGACGCTGTTCGACGAGACGTTCGATGCGGACCTTGTGGCGATCGAGTTGGAGCTCGACGCGCTGCGGGGGAAGCCAGCAGCCCCGGAACAGAAGGAAATTCCCAAGCGCGCCGCGTTGCCAGCGAACCTGCCGCGCCGGGAGATCCGTCACGAGCCGGAGTCGACCACGTGCGGCTGTGGCTGTGCGTTGAAGCGAATCGGAGAGGACGTATCGGAGAAGCTCGACTACACGCCCGGCACGTTCACCGTCGAGCGCCACGTGCGGGGCAAGTGGGCGTGCGCAAGCTGCGAGACGCTGATCCAGGCGCCGGTGCCGGCGTGCGTGATCGACAAGGGCATCCCGACCGCGGGGCTGCTCGCGCAGGTGCTGGTGAGCAAGTACGCCGACCATGCGCCGCTATACCGCCAGGAGCAGATGTTTGCGCGCTCGGGCCTGGCGATCCCGCGCTCGACGCTGGGCTCGTGGGTAGGGGCCTGTGGGGTGCAACTGCAGCCGCTGGTCGACGCGCTGCGCACCGTGATGATGGGAAGCGCGGTGCTGCACGCCGACGAGACACCCGTGGCGATGCTCAAGCCCGGCAACGGCAAGACGCACCGCGCCTACCTGTGGAGCTACGGCACGACACAGCACGATGCGATCAAGGCCGTCGTCTACGACTTCGCCGAGGGGCGCGCCGGGCACCACGCCCGGGAGTTCCTAGGCGACTGGCGCGGCACGCTGGTGTGCGACGACTACGGCGGCTACAAGGCGCTGTTCGAGACCGGCGCGATTACCGAGGCGGGCTGCATGGCGCACGCCCGCAGGAAGTTCCATGAGCTGTGGGCGAACCACAAGAGCCTGCTCGCCGAGGAGGCCCTTAAGCTGTTCGGGGCGTTGTACGACGTGGAGCGCGAGGCCGCTGATCTCAAGGTCGAGGCCCGAAGACGGCTACGAGAATCGAGATCGAAGCCGATCGCCGACACACTGCACGCGTGGCTGACGCTGCACCGGCAGAAAGCGACCGACGGCACCGCGATGGCGAAAGCGATCGACTACAGCCTCAAGCGCTGGGCTGCGCTCACGCGCTTCCTCGAGGATGCGGCCG
>JBJOKE010000031.1:0-93088 GCA_046046245.1 Pseudomonadota bacterium
CGAGAATCCAACCGTCAGGCTGCCGGCTGCGCCGGCTCTGGGCTGACGTAAAGAGCGACCCGAGCGGACGATCCGATCGTCATTGCTGCTGGCTTTCTACACCACGTCCCGGGACGCCACCACCAATTTCGGCAACATCGTGAACCGGATGACGGTCGAGGGGCAGGTGTACGGCGGGCTCGCGCGGGGCATCGGGCAGGCGCTGCTCGAGCAGGCGGTCTACGATGACGAGTCCGGCCAGCTGCTGACCGGCTCGTATCCGGACCGTGCGATGCCGCGCGCCACCCCGGGACGCGTCTGATGCGCGCAGTGCAGCCGCGCCCGAGCCACGAGGAGACACCGAGAATGTATGCGTTCGACAACCAGCGCCCGGCCGACGCGGCCCCGGCGGCCCGCGCGGGCGGCGCCGCCGACGCGCGCTTCCTCGCCGGCCGCCAGAGCCTCGTGCAGGCGATGAAGCAGCACCTCGCGCCGCCCTCGGCCCTCGTGGACCTCGGCGGCATCGGGTCGCTGGCCGGCATCGTCCGGCAAGGCGACCCGATCCGGATCGGGTCGATGACGCGGCACGCGGACGCCGACCAGCGCGCCGCGCCGGTAGCGAAGCGGGCGGTGGCGCAGACCTGCGGCGCGACGAGCGCATGACCGGGGTCCCGGCATCCGTCGACGCCGTCGCGTCGATGCTGGCCGAGCGGGGCTACCTCGCCGACCGGCGTCTCGCGACGGCCCTGTTCCTGAGCCTGCGCCTGCAGCGTCCGCTGTTCCTCGAGGGCGAGGCGGGCGTGGGCAAGACCGAGCTGGCCAAGGTGCTGGCCGAGGCGACCGGCGCGCCGCTGATCCGCCTCCAGTGCTACGAGGGGCTGGACGTCGCGCAGGCCGCGTACGAATGGAACGTGTCGCGCCAGCTGCTGCACCTGCGGCTGGCCGAGTCCTCGGGTGCCGCGGACCGCGAGGCCGTCGAGCGCTCGCTGTACGACCGCGACATGCTGCTCGCGCGGCCGCTGCTCGCCGCGCTGGAGACCGATCGGCCGGCCGTGCTGCTGATCGACGAGCTCGACCGGGCCGACGAGCCCTTCGAGGCGTTCCTGCTAGAGCTGCTGTCGGACTGGCAGCTGACCATCCCCGAGCTCGGGACGATCCGCGCGGCCCACCGGCCGCGCGTGATCGTCACCTCCAATCGCACGCGCGAGATCCACGACGCGCTCAAGCGCCGCTGCCTGTACCACTGGGTCGAGTTCCCCGACGTGGACCGCGAGTACGCGATCGTCAGCCGCGCCGTGCCCGAGGCGCCCCCCTCGCTCGCACGTCAGGCGGTGGCGTTCGTCCAGCGCGCGCGCGGGCTCGATCTCTTCAAGTCGCCCGGCATCGCCGAGACCGTCGACTGGGTGAACGCGCTGGTCGCGCTCGACCGGATGGACCTCGATCCGGCCACGGTGTCCGACACGATCGGCGTGCTGCTGAAGTACCAGGACGACATCGCGAGGATGCAGGGCGGCGACGCGCAGCGGCTGCTGACCGAACTCGCGGCCGCCGCCGGTCGCGACTGACACGCGCGTGCGCTCCTCGATCGCGAAGCCGGGCTCGCTCGCCCGCAACATCGTCGTCTTCGCGCGCGTGCTGCGCGACGCCGGGATGCCGATCGGGCTCGATCGGACGGTGGCCGCGGTCCGTGCGGTCGACGCGGTGGGCGTCGCGCATCGCGAGGACGTGCGCGCGGCCCTGTGCGCGACCCTCGTCGGTCATCGCGACCAGATGCCGCTGTTCGATGCGGCCTTCGAGGCATTCTGGCGCGATCCGAAGCTCGCCGAGCGGATGATGGCGGCGATGCTGCCGAAGATCGCGGGCCGGCGCCCGGTGCCGACGCCGCAGCGGCCCGCCCGCCTCGAGCAGGCGCTCGCCGGCCGCCCGGCCGCACCCGAGCCGCCGCGCCCGACCGATGGCGACGAGCACACGATCGACGCGCTGCTCACCTGGACCGATCGCGAACGGCTGCGCACGCGGGACTTCGACTCGATGACGATCGACGAGTTCCGCGAGGCCCTGCGCCTGGTCCGCGACCTGCCGCCGCCGGTCGATCCGGTGCCGGTGCGGCGCTGGCGGCCGTCGCGGCGCGGCGCGCTCGACCTGCGGGCCACGCTGCGGCGGATGGGGCGCGATCCGTCGCTCGCGACCGTGTCGCGGCGCGAGCGGCGCTGGCGGCCGGCCCCGCTGGTCGTGCTGTGCGACGTCTCCGGATCGATGGACCGCTACGCGCGGGTGATGCTGCACTGGACGCATGCGCTGATGCGCACGCGTCCGCGCGTGGCCGCGTTCACCTTCGGCACTCGGCTCACCGACGTCACGCGGGCGCTGCGCCACCGCGATCCGGACGAGGCCATCGCCACCGCTTCCCGTGCGGTCGAGGACTGGAGCGGCGGCACGCGGATCGGTCCCTGCCTGCAGGACTTCAACCGGCACTGGGCGCGTCGCGTGCTGACCGGCAACGCGGCGGTGATCCTGGTGACCGACGGGCTGGACCGCGCCGACGACGGCTCGCTCGGCGAGGCCGCGGCAACGCTGTCGCGCTTCGCGCGGCGGCTCGTCTGGCTCAACCCGCTGCTGCGCTACGACGGCTTCCAGCCGCGCGCGGCCGGCGTGCGCGCGCTGCTGCCCCACGTCGACCGGCACGTGCCGGTGCATTCCCTCGAGCGACTGCAGGACCTCGGCCGCGCGCTGCGAACGGCGGGGCCGCCGCGGCGAACCCCACGCTGAGCCTGGAGGACGAACGATGCGGATGAGCGGCCAGCGAGGACTGCCGGTGGCACCGCAGGCGGCCCGGGACGCACCGATCGACCCGGAGTCGCTGGAGGCCTGCATGCCCGGGGCGGTCGTGCGTCCGGCTCCGGTGGAGGCCGGCACGCGCCTGGACTACGATGTGGCCCCGCGGATCGGCGGCCAGCTCCCGCAGACCGGCTCCCGGCCGGTCGACGGCGCGGCGCGGCGCGGCGCGCAGGATCGCGGACGCGTTCTTCGGGAACGTCGAGGCGATGCTGCGGGAACGGGCGACCGCGATCGCGGCGGCGATCGTCCCCCATGGTGTACCTGCTGGCGCGCTGACGCGCCGCGAGGAGAGAACGATGGACAGCCTCGACCTGAGGGTGCTGAAGCAGGCCCGCGACTGGATAGCCGAGGGCCGCCGCGCGTGGCTGGTGACGGTCGCCGAGACCTGGGGCTCGGCCCCCCGCCCGCCCGGCGCGCTGCTGTGCCTGCGCGACGACGGCCTGGTGGTGGGCTCGGTCTCGGGCGGCTGCGTCGAGGACGACCTGATCGACCGCGTCCGCCACGGCGAGCGCGTCGACGCGCCCTCCACGATCGTCTACGGCATCACCAAGGACGAGGCCGCCCGCTTCGGCCTGCCCTGCGGCGGCACGCTGCGGCTGGTCCAGGAGCCGCTGCGCGACGTGTCGTGGATCGACGCGCTGCTCGCACGCACCGCCGCCCACGAGCTGGTCGCCCGCACGGTGGACCTGGGGACCGGTACGGTGACGCTGGCGCCCGCCCGTCGCGGCGAGGCCTTCGAGCTCGCCGATGCCACGATGCGCCAGGTCTTCGGGCCGCGCTGGCGGATGCTGGTCATCGGTGCCGGACAGCTCTCGCGCGTGCTCGCCGAGATGGCGCTCGCGCTCGACTTCGAGGTCATCTGCTGCGACCCGCGCGAGGAGTACCACCTCACCTGGGACGTGCCCGGCACCACCTTCACCAAGGAGATGCCCGACGACGCGGTGCTGCGCCTGGAGCTCGACGCGCACAGCGCGGTCGTCGCGGTCACCCACGACCCGAAGCTCGACGACATGGTGCTGCTCGAAGCGCTGAAGTCGCCGTGCTTCTACGTCGGCGCGCTGGGCTCGCGCGCCAACACCGCCGCGCGCCGCGAGCGGCTCAGGCTCTTCGACCTCGGCGACGCCGAGATCGCCCGGCTGCACGGCCCGATCGGCCTCGACATCGGCAGTCGCACGCCCGCCGAGATCGCGGTGTCGATCCTCGCCGAGGTGATCGCGGTCAAGAACGGGGTCGCGCTGCGGCAGAAGAAACCCGACGGCGCGGGCGGCGCCGCGAGCGAGTGCGCGGTTGCGGGAATCGGCTGAGGCCGCCGTCCCCGGACGGGAGCGGGGCCCTCAGCCCCCTCCCCGCTGCGTGTGGTGATCGAAGCGCGTGATCCAGTCGCGCGCCTCGGCCTCGCGGCCCACGGGCGCGAGGAAGCGCACGCGCAGCTGGCGTGTGCGCAGCAAGGCAATGCGCAGCGGCGGGAGCGGCTCGGTCTCGATCCGGAGCACGCCCCAGTCGAACGTCAGCGTCGCCGTGCCCGAGGCGATGCCGTGGTCGGTGCCCGTCAGCTCGGTGAGCCAGCGGGCGAGGTCGGCGGTGGAGCACGACATCACGCGGTCGAAACCGTGGAAGGGCATGGGACTCGGCCGGCGCTCGCCGGATTCAGGTTATCGACCCACCGGTGCGCCGCAAGCAGGCGGCACCCGCTGATCGGGCTCGCCGCGCTGCGGCTCGCCCCCCCGATCAGCCACCCGCGATCGGCGGCCAGATCGCCAGCGCCTCGCCATCCTTCAGCAGCCGCGACGCCCGATCGGCCGGGGCCACGTAGGCCCCGTCGACCAGCACCAGGTGGACCAGCTTGGGCGGCAGGTTGAACCGGTCGATCAGCTGCTGCACCGTCGTGCCCTCGGCCACCTCTAGCCGGATCGCATTGCCCTCGCGGCGCACGCCGTCGACCTCCTGCGGCAGGTGGTCGGACAGCATCGCGAACAGCTTGAAGGTGATCTGCACGGCGGGCTCGTGGAAGGCGCGAGGGCGGGAGTGTAGCGGCCCGCGGCACGGCGCCGCGGGCATGGCCCCGGTCAGCGCGAGGTGCCCCTCGAGCGGCCCTGGAACTGCTCCTGCGCCTGGGCTGATGCGAGGTAGGCCTCCATCAGCCGGGACGGATCCTTCAGCAGCCGGTCCTTCCAGGCACCGAGCCTGATCCCGCCCTCGACCAGCCCGCGCAGCACACCGACGTGGTCGGTCATGCCGAGAGAGTTCGCGCCCACCAGGACATCGTTCTCGAACTCCAGCCGCAGGTAGCGGAAGCCCTCGGGGTCGTTCATCTCGACGTGCTCGCCGTCCGGCACGCCCTGCCACTGGCCGAACGAGGTCGAGATCAGCCCGAGCGTGTCGAGCACGTTGATCTGCGTGACGACCGACGCGGTGGCGTCGCCGTCGGTCATGTTGACCGCCGCCACGTAGCCCTGGTCGACCGCGTTCGGCTGGATCGCGGAGACGATGGTCTGCTTCGTGACCGGGTCGTAGGCCTCGGCGCAGTCGCCGGCCGCGAAGATGCCGGGCACCGTGGTCTGCATCCGCTGGTCGGTGAGGATGCCCTGCAGCGCCTTGATCGGGCTCCCCGCGAGGAAGCCGATGTTGGGCTTCACGCCGGTCGCCTGGATGACGAGATCGAACTCCTCGGCGGTGCCGTCGGAGAACTTCGCGCGGACGGCCGAGGCCGGCTCGATCGCCTCGACCTTCGTCGAGGTCTTCACGCGGATGCCCTTCTTCTCGCACCAGGTCTTGATCATGCCGCCGGCACCCGGCCCCATCATCCGCGGCACCATCCGGTCGCCCATCTCCACCACGGTGAGCTTCACGCCGCGCTGCGCGAGCGCCTCGAGGATGATGCAGCCGATGAAGCCCGCGCCCATCTGCAGCACGCGCGCGCCCGGCTTGGCGAGCGCGAGGATGTTGCGCGCATCGGCGAGCGTCCAGCACGGGTGCACGAAGGGCGAATCGAGGCCGGGGATCGGGGGGCGGACCGGCGACGATCCGGTCGCGATCAGCAGCCGGTCGTACTCGAACGACGGCCCCTCGTTCAGCCGGACCTTGCGGGCCTCGGTGTCGATCGACGAGACGAGGCCGACGACGTTGCGGATGCGGAGCGTCTCGAAGTGGTCCGCGTCCTTGCGCAGGTACGTGCCGCGCTCGTCGATGTTGCCGATCAGCAGGTAGGGGATCGCCATCCGCGAGTACGGCGGATTCGGCTCGCTGCCGATCATCACGATCTCGTCGTGGGGGCGACGCTTGCGGATCGTCTCGGCGGCCACCACGCCGGCCGGGCCGTTGCCGATGATCACGTGCTTCATGGTTCGGTCCTCGGGGAAAACGAACGGGGCGGCCCGCAGGCCGCCCCCGGATCAGGACGCGACGGACGCGCCCCGCGAGATCACAGGCCCAGGCGGGCGCGGGTCTCGGGCTTCAGCTGGCCGTTCTCGTCCCAGCCGCGGATCGAGTAGTACTCGGGGATCATCTTGTCGATGCCCGAGACCAGGCCCTTCGCCGGACCGGTCTTGGCCGGCTCGGTCTTCAGGCGCGGCGGGAGGTCGTCGTCCTTGCGGGTGAAGCCGGCCCGGTTGTTGAAGTCGCGCTCCATGTTCCAGACCCGCTCGCCGACCTCGGTCAGGTACTCGAGCGTGAACTCGTCGCCGCAGGCCGCGGCCACCTGCGGCGCGAGGTCCGCGGTGGTCCAGGCGAACGTGGTGAACACGCAGATGCCGGACGAGTCGAACGCCGCGGTGGCGTCCTGGAAGGCCTTGACCAGCTCGGGCTTGCCCTCGGTGACCAGCGGATCGGTCTTGACCGGGATGCCCAGCACCTCGGAGGCCACGGTGTACGAGCGCAGGTGGCAGGCGCCGCGGTTGGACGTCGCGTAGGTCAGGCCCATGCCCTGGATGCCGCGCGCGTCGTAGGCCGGGAACTCCTGGCCCTTGACCGACATCGACAGCTCGGGGTGGCCGTACTTCGTGCACAGGCGCTTGGAGCCCTGGCCGATCTCCTTGCCGAAGCCCTCGCCCTTGGCCGTCATCTCGGCGAGCTTGACCAGCGCCTGCGCCGAGCCGAACGGCGCCTCGATGCCGATCTGCTCCTTCGTCAGCACGCCCATCTCGTAGAGTTCGAAGACCGCGCCGACCGTCGCGCCGAACGAGATCGGGTCCATCCCGTCCTCGTTGCACAGCAGGTTCGCGTATTGCAGGGCCTCGAGGTCCGCCACGCCGGGCGCGGCGCCCAGCGCCCACGCCGCCTCGTACTCGAGGCCGCCGGAGGCGCCCCAGTACTCGGGCTTGTTCACCACCGAGAAGTGGGTCTCGTCGATCTTGGAGATCCGGCCGCAGGCGATCGTGCAGCCGAAGCAGGCCTGGTTGGTCACCAGTTGCGACTTGCCGTCGGTGGGCCGCTTCTCGGCCATCGCTTCGGCCGAGATCTTCGAGGCGCCCTCGAACTGCGAATCGCGGTGGTTGCGCGTGGGCAGCGAGCCGGTCTCGTTGATGACGTTCATCAGGACCTGGGTGCCGTAGGTGGGCAGCCCCTGCCCCGTCACCGGGTGGTCGTGCAGGATCTTCTTCTTCTCGGCGGTGACCTTCATGAAGGCCTTCGGGTCCTTGATGTTCCCGACGCCCTTCGTGCCGCGGACCGCGATCGCCTTCAGCATCTTGCTGCCGGCCACCGCGCCCACGCCCGAGCGGCCCGCCGCACGGTGCAGGTCGTTGACCACCGCCGCGTAGAGCACCTGGTTCTCGCCGGAGCGGCCGATCGAGGAGACGCGCATCAGCGGATCCTGGTGCGACTTCTTCAGGATCTCCTCGGTCTGCCAGACGGTCTTGCCCCAGAGGTGGGACGCGTCACGCAGTTCCGCGGTGTCGTCGGAGATCGAGAGGTAGACCGGCTTGGCCGACTTGCCCTCGATGATGACCATGTCCCAGCCGGCCATCTTCAGCTCGGCGCCCCAGTAGCCGCCCGAGTTCGAGCAGGCGATGGCGCCGGTCAGCGGGCCCTTGGTGATGACCGAGTAGCGGCCGCCGGTGGAGGCCATCGTGCCGGTCAGCGGGCCGGTCGCCCAGATGATCTTGTTGTCGGCCGACAGCGGGTCGACCTTGGCGTCGACTTCCTCGACGAAGTACTTGGTGGCGAGGCCGCGCTGGCCGAGGTACTGCTTCGCCCACGTCATGTTCAGCGGCTCGGACGTGCACGTCCCGGCCGTGAGGTTCACGCGGAGGATCTTTCCTGCCCATGCCATGTTGTGTCCCTCCTCAGGCGGCCGACGGCTGGTTGCCGAGCTTGTCAGCCCACTGCTTCATGCGGTCCAGGCCGGTCCAGTTGGCGTCGATGTAGGTGATCGCGCCGGTCGGGCAGGCGTCCGCGCACGCGGGCTCGCCGCCGCACAGGTCGCACTTCTGGACCTTGCCGGTGTCGGCCACGTAGTTCACCGTGCCGAACGGGCAGGCGATGGTGCAGACCTTGCACCCGACGCAGACGTCCTCGAGGACCACCTTCGCGCCAGTGGCGGCGTCGATCTTGATCGCCTCGACCGGGCAGGCGTGCAGGCACCAGGCCTCGTCGCACTGCGTGCAGGTGTAGGGGACCTTGCGGCCGGTGTGATGGAAGTCGAAGACCTTGATGCGGGACTTCGCGGTGTTG
This sequence comes from Pseudomonadota bacterium, assembly GCA_046046245.1. GTDB lineage: Bacteria > Pseudomonadota > Gammaproteobacteria > Burkholderiales > Burkholderiaceae_E > UBA4615. Next base: position 8,488 of record JBJOKE010000031.1, read on the forward strand.
AAGACGCCGTAGTTCTCGAAGCTACAGGCCATCTCGCACTGCAGGCACCCGGTGCACTTGTCCGGGTTGATGTGCAGGGACTTCTGCATGACTCCTCCGTGGGGCGCGCGGTCTCGGATCGGAACGGAACAACCTATGATCCGGAAAGCATAACCCGACATGCGAAGGCGAGTACAGGCCGGGGACCGCGGCCGACCGACGGGTGGGCCGGACGGGTCGCCGCGACGATCGGGCATGTCGGGGCATTCGGGGCATTCGGGGCATGTCGGGGCATTCGGGGCATGTCGGGGCATGTCGGGGCATTCGGGGCATGTCGGGGGCATCGGTCCGGAGCGCGCCCGGGCTGCGACAATCCGCGGGACCGCGTCCCCTCCCCACTCGCCTGCGCGGGTCCCGACCCGCTGCCCGCATGCCCGACATCGTCTCGATCACGCTCGGCTACGAGCTCTCCGCCGCCGGCGAGCCGCAGCTGCGCAACCCGTTCTTCGAGGTGCTGGGCGCCGTCCGCGCCGAGGGTTCGATCGCCGGCGCCGCCCGACGCCTCGACTGGTCCTACCGGCACCTGTGGGGCTGGCTGAAGGACCAGGAGGCGCGCCTGGGGCGGCCGCTGATCCTCTGGGACCGCGGCCGCGCGGCACGGCTCACCGGCTTCGCCGAGAAGCTGCTGTGGGCCGAGACGCGGATCCGCGCACGGCTCGCGCCACAGATCGACAACCTGGCCGCCGAGATCGGTCGCGAGCTGACGGTGGCCTTCGACGACGCGGTGACGATCGCCACCTGCGTCGCCAGCCACGACCTCGCGCTGCCGATGCTGCGCGGCCTGTGCGAGTCCGCCGACGGGGTGCTGTTCGACCTGCGCGTCGCCGGCAGCCTCGAGGCGCTGGCCGCGCTGCGCGCGCAGCGCTGCCTGTTCGCGGGGATCCACCTCCCGTGCTCGCGGCCCGAGCTCGCACGCCGCGGCTCGGCGATGCACCGGGCGTTCGCGCCGCGGCTGCGGCTCGGGCGCGAGAAGCTGATCCAGGTGACGCGCCGCACGCAGGGACTGATGGTGCCGCCCGGCAACCCGCGGCGCGTCCATGCGATCGGCCAGCTGCCGAAGCTGCGATTCGTCAACCGCGCGCCCGGCACCGGCACGCGGGCGCTGCTCGACGAGCTGGTCGGCGCGGCCGGCCTCGATCCGGCGACGATCCCGGGCTACGACCGCATCGAGGCCACCCACCTCGCGGTGGCCGCAGCGGTCGCGTCGGGGCAGGCCGAGGCGGGCTTCGGCATCCAGGCGGCGGCGGCCGAGATGGGCCTGGGGTTCGTCCCGCTGATCGTCGAGGACTACTTCCTCGTCTGCGACCGGGCGACGCTCGACGGTCCGGCCGGGCGCAGCGTGGTCCGGGCGTTGTCCTCGCAGGCGTGGCGCGACGTGGTGGCGGCCCTGCCCGGCTACGACGCGCACGATGCGGGTACCGTCCGCTCGCTGCGCCGGACACTGCCCTGGCATGCGGGGGATGCTGGCTGAGGTGACGTTCCGGAAGCAGCGCCGATCGTCGCAGGGCTCGGTCGCGGCGCCGACGTACCGAGCGTCGAGCGCGTGGTCTTGGTCGACCTCGCCCGCGGTCCTATCATCCGGGCATGCGCACCAAGCACACGGCGGCCGTCAGCGTCCGGCTGCGCTTCGACGACGACGCACGACTCGGCCCGGGCAAGATCGCGCTGCTCGAGGCGCTGGCGCGCACGGGCTCGATCGCCGCGGCCGGCCGCGACATGGGCATGTCCTACCGCCGCGCCTGGCTGCTGATCGATTCGCTGAACCGGATGTTCGACGAGCCCGTCGTGATCGCGAGCCCGGGCGGCGCGAACGGCGGCGGCGCCGCGCTCGGGCCGCTGGGCACCGAGCTGGTGTCCGCCTACCGCGCGATGGAGGCCGAGACCGAGCGCGCGATCGAGCGGCACTTCGCGCCGCTGCGGCCGCGGATGACGGTGTCGACGGCGCCGGCGCGGGACGACTGACGCGGCGCGGCCCGCGGCCGCCGGCTCAGCGCACCCGCGGCGCGAACGCCAGCGCCCGCTCGTCGAGCGCGGTCGCCTTCAGCATCGCGAAGACCTCGTCGCCCGCGTCGAGCGCGAGCTCGTCGATCGCGCGGCGCGTGACCAGCGCCACCAGTCGCCCCTCGCCGCGCAGCGCGATCTCCACGCGCGCGGTCGGGGTCGCGTCGACGTCGATGCGGCGGATCGTGCCGACCAGCACGGTGCGGAAGCTCACGTCGCGCGGACGCTGGACCGCGAGCGCCACGTCGGTGGCGCGTACCAGCACGCGGTACGGCTCGCCCGGTTCGCCGACGCGGCCCGGCACGCTGATGCGGCCCGCCGGATGCTCGAGCGCGGTGAGGCCGTAGTCGGCGTCGTGGCCGACGATCCGGGTGTCGATCACCGAGACCGCGCCGAATCCGTCGCTCGCCCCGGCAGGCGCGAGCACCTCGCCCGGTGCGCCGGTGGCCGCGATGCGGCCGTCCTCGAGCACCACCACCTCGCGGGCGATCCGCGCCACCTCGTCGACGGCGTGCGAGACGTAGACCATCGGCCAGCGCAGCGTGTCGCGCAGCCGCTCGACGTAGGGCATGATCTCGCGCCGCCGCTCGAAGTCGAGCGCGGACAGCGGCTCGTCGAGCAGCAGCAGCCGGGGACCGGCGAGCAGCGCGCGGCCGATCGCGACCCGCTGGCGCTCGCCGCCCGACAGGCCCGCCGGGCGCCGCTCGAGCAGGTGCCCGATGCCGAGCATCGCGACGACCGCGTCCGCGTCGACGGCCCGCGCCTCCCCGCGGGCGAAACGCCGGCCGTAGGCGAGGTTGGCGCGCACCGACAGGTGCGGGAAGAGGAGCGCGTCCTGGAACACCACGCCGACGCGACGACGGTGCGGCGGCACGAAGACGCCGCGCGAGGTGTCGACGAGGACCTCGCCATCGACCGCGATCCGACCCGAGTCCGGCCGCAGCAGCCCGGCGATCAGCGCCAGCACCGTGGACTTGCCCGAGCCCGAGCGGCCGAACAGCGCGAGCGCGCCCGACTCCGAGCGGAACGCGCAGTCGAGGCGGAACCCGCCGCGGTCGAGACGGACCTCGAGCTCGATCACGCGAGGCCACCGATCCCGCGCCGCACCCGCCGCGCGAGCCACTCCGAGAGCGCGAGCGCGGCGATCGACACCGCGACCGCGACCAGCGTGAGCCGCAGCGCACTCGCGTCGCCGCCCGGGGTCTGCGTGGCCGCGTAGATCGCCGCCGGCAGCGTCCGGGTCTCGCCGGGGATGCTCGAGACGAAGGTGATCGTCGCGCCGAACTCGCCGAGCGCCTTGGCGAAGCACAGCACCGCACCCGCCAGCACGCCGGGCAGCGCGAGCGGCAGGGTGACGGTGACGAAGGCCCACGCGGGCGGCGCACCGAGCGTCGCCGCCGCCGCCGCCAGCCGTGCGTCGATCGACTCGATCGACAGGCGGATCGCGCGGACCATCAGCGGAAAGCCCATGACCGCACAGGCGAGCGCGGCGCCGGTCCACCGGAACGACAGCACGAGGCCGAAGGTCGACTCCAGCCACGCACCCACGGGCCCGCGCCGGCCGAACGCGAGCAGCAGCAGGTAGCCGGTGACCACCGGCGGCAGCACCAGCGGCAGGTGGACCAGCGCGTCGAGCAGCGTGCGGCCGGGGAAGCGGCCGCGGGCGAGCAGCAGCGCGACGCCGGTGGCCGGCAGCAGCGCGCCGAGCGTGGCCGCCGCGGCGACCTTCAGGCTCAGCGCGAGCGCGGTCCAGTCGTCGGGGCCGAGGTCCAGCACGGCGGCGCTCAGCGGGCGGGCGGGCCGAAGCCGTGCGCGGCGAAGACCGCCTGCCCCTCGGGCGAGCGCAGGAAGTCGACGAAGGGCTGGGCCCTGGGCGAACGCGCGCCCGCGAGGATGGCGGCCGGATAGACGATCGGCGGGTGCGTGGACTCGGGAAACGTGTCGACGACGCGGACCCTGGGCTCGGCGCGCGCGTCGGTGGCGTAGACGACGCCGAGCGGGGCCTCGCCGCGGGCGACCAGCGCCAGCGCCGCGCGGACGCTCTCGGTCTGCGCCAGGCGACCCGCGACGGGCTGCCAGGCGCCGAGCGCCTCGAGCGCGGCCTTCGCGTAGCGGCCGGCCGGCACCGCGGCGACGTCCCCCAAGGCGAGCCGGCCGTCGGTGCCGAGGGCCGCGGCGAGCGGCACGCCGGGCGCGAGACGCAGCACGGGTGCGGTCGCCGCGACCGGCGCCACCAGCACGAGCCGGTTCGACAGCAGCGTCACCCGAGTCCCCGCGCGCAGCAGGTTGCGCTTCGCGACCCAGTCCATCCAGTCCTCGTCCGCGGACAGGAACACGTCGGCGGGCGCGCCCTGGTCGATCTGCCGCGCGAGCGCGGACGAGGCCGCGTAGGCGATCACCGGGCGCGTGCCGGCGCGCTTCGCCCAGGCCCCGGCCGCCGCGTCGAGTGCCTCCTTCAGGCTCGCGGCGGCGAAGACGGTCGGCTCGGCGCGCACGGGCGCCACGGCAACCAGGCAGGCGATCGCCCCCCCGGCCATCAGGCGGGCGAGTCGGCGGAGCGGTCGGAGCATCGGACGGCGACGGGCGGCGGAACGGTCCGAGCGTTATATCCCACCGGATACGGCGCCCGCAAGCCCGCGCCGGGCCGCGACGCGCCGGTCGCTCAGGTGTTCTGGACGACGATCGACGGGAACTTGGACGTCATGTCCTTCGCGCTGTCGGCGATCTTCACCGCGACGCGACGGGCGATCGCCTTGTAGCGCTGCGCGATCTCGCCGTCCGGGTCGGCGACGACCGTGGGCGTGCCCGAGTCGGTCTGCTCGCGGATCCGGATGTCGAGCGGCAGCCCGCCGAGGTACTCGACGCCGTAGTCCTTCGACATCCGCTCGCCGCCGCCCGCGCCGAAGATGTGCTCGGCATGGCCGCAGTTCGTGCAGACGTGGATCGCCATGTTCTCGACGATGCCCAGGATCGGGATGCCGACCTTCTCGAACATCTTCAGGCCCTTGCGGGCGTCGAGCAGCGCGATGTCCTGCGGCGTGGTGACGATCACCGCGCCGGTGACCGGGATCTTCTGCGACAGCGTCAGGTGGATGTCGCCGGTGCCCGGCGGCAGGTCGATCACCAGGTAGTCGAGGTCGCGCCAGTTGGTCTCGCGCAGCAGCTGCTCGAGGGCCTGGGTGACCATCGGTCCGCGCCAGACCATCGGGGTGTCGCTGTCGATCAGGAAGCCGATCGAGCTCGCCTGGATGCCATGTCCCTCCATCGGCTCGAGCGTCTTGCCATCGACGGTCTCGGGCTTGCCCGAGATGCCGAGCATCTGCGGTTGCGACGGCCCGTAGATGTCGGCGTCGAGCATGCCGACAGTGGCCCCTTCGGCGGCCAGCGCGAGCGCGAGGTTGACCGCGGTGGTGCTCTTGCCGACCCCGCCCTTGCCCGAGGCGACGGCGACGATGTTCTTCACCCCCGGCAGCAGCTTCACGCCGCGCTGGACCGCGTGGGCGATGATCTTCTGGTAGACGTTGGCGCTGACGTTCTCCACGCCGGGCAGCGCGCGCACCGCGGCGACGACCGCGCGGCGGATCGGATCGACCTGGCTCTTCGCCGGATACCCGAGCTCGACGTCGACGCTCACGTGGCCGCCGTCGACGCGGACGTTGCGCGCGGACTTCGACGACAGAAGGTCCTTGCCCGTGTTCGGATCGACGACGCCGGCCAGCGCCGCATTCACCTGCTCGACCGTGACGGCCATGTTCGCTCCAGGATCGCTGCGGGATCGGCCGAGGCGCCCGCCTTCGGCCGGGTCGGCAGTCTATCCGAAACGGAGTGCCCCGCCCGACGGTGCGGGCGGGGCCGAGGAGCGGGGCGGGTCCGCGCCCGACCGGGGCGGCGGGCGCCCCCGGTGCGCCCGGCCCGCAGGATCGCCCGCGCTAGAATCGGGCCCTTCCGCCTCCATCGGCGGCCCCGCGAGATCTCCATGCCCCGGCGCCTCTTCGTCACCACCGCCCTGCCCTACGCGAACGGCTCGTTCCACATCGGCCACATCATGGAATACATCCAGGCCGACATCTGGGTGCGCTTCCAGCGGATGCAGGGGCACGAGGTGCATTTCGTCTGCGCCGACGACGCGCACGGCGCGCCGATCATGCTGAAGGCCGAGTCCGAGGGGATCACGCCGCAGCAGCTGGTCGCGCGGATCGCGGCCGAGCGCCCGCAGTACCTCGACGGCTTCCACGTCTCCTTCGACCACTGGCATTCCACCGACTCGCCGGAGAACGTCGAACTGTCGCAGGACATCTACCGGAAGCTGCGCGCCGCCGGCCTGATCGCCACGCGGACCATCGAGCAGTTCTACGACCCGGTGAAGGGCATGTTCCTGCCCGACCGTTACATCAAGGGCGAGTGCCCGAACTGCGGCGCGAAGGACCAGTACGGCGACTCCTGCGAGGCCTGCGGCGCGGTCTACGCGCCCACCGAGCTGAAGAACCCCTATTCGACGATCACCGGCGCGACCCCGGTGATGAAGGAGTCGGAGCACTACTTCTTCTCGCTGTCGGACCCGCGCTGCGTCGAGTTCCTGAAGGGCTGGGCACTCGACGGGCGCCTGCAGCCGGAGGTGGCGAACAAGGCCCGCGAATGGCTCGAGGGCACGACCGCCGAGGACGGCACGAAGACCGGGGGCCTGGCCGACTGGGACATCTCGCGCGACGCCCCCTACTTCGGCATTCCGATCCCCGACGCGCCCGGCAAGTACTTCTACGTGTGGCTCGACGCACCGATCGGCTACCTCGCGTCGCTGAAGGCGAACTGCGCGAAGCGCGGACTCGACTTCTCGTCCTTCGTCGCCGCCGACGCCGACGTCGAGCAGGTGCACTTCATCGGCAAGGACATCATCTACTTCCACACGCTGTTCTGGCCGGCGATGCTGAAGTTCGCCGGCTACAAGGTGCCGGACCGAGTGAACGTGCACGGCTTCATCACCGTGTCCGGCGAGAAGATGAGCAAGTCGCGCGGCACGGGCCTGTCGCCGCTGCGCTACCTCGAGGTGGGAATGAACCCCGAGTGGCTGCGCTACTACCTCGCGGCCAAGCTCAATGCGCGCGTCGAGGACATCGACTTCAACCCCGAGGACTTCGTCGCGCGGGTGAACTCGGACCTGGTCGGCAAGCTGGTGAACATCGCGAGCCGCTGCGCGGGCTTCCTCGTCAAGCGCTTCGACGGACGTCTCGCCCCCGTGGACCACGGTGCGCACGAGGGCTTCGCGAAGCCCTGGGCGGGACCGGAAGCGGTGGCCGCACTCTACGAGCAGCGGGAATACGGCAAGGCCGTGCGCGAGATCATGCAGTTCGCCGACGCGGTGAACCAGTACGTCGACGCCGAGAAGCCCTGGGAGCTGGCGAAGGACCCGGCCCGCTCGGCAGACCTGCACCGCTGCTGCTCGACCGCGCTGCGGGCGTTCCGCGACCTGACGCTGCTGCTCGCGCCGGTGCTGCCGTCGCTCGCGGAGCGCGTCCGCGGCTTCATGAACCTGCCCGCACCCGACTGGGCCGCGCTCGCCGAGCCGCTGCCCGCCGGTCACCGGATCGAGGCCTACCAGCACCTGATGACGCGCGTGGATCCGAAGCAGCTCGACGCGCTGTTCGAGGCGCCGGCGGCCGCGGCGCCGGTGGCCGCGGTGCCGGCTGCGACGACGTCGAAGCCGAAGACGAAGGCCGAGGCGAAGCCGGCCGCGAAGGCCGACCCGGCTGCGGCCGCCGATGGCACGATCTCGATCGACGAGTTCGCGCGGGTCGACCTGCGGATCGCGCGGATCGTCGCGGCCGAGACGGTCGAGGGCTCGGACAAGCTGCTGAAGCTCACGCTCGACGCGGGCGAGGGCCGCACGCGGACGGTGTTCTCGGGTATCCGCGCATGGCACGCCCCGGAGTCGCTGACCGGACGGCTCACCGTCATGGTCGCGAACCTCGCGCCGCGCAAGATGAAGTTCGGCCTGTCCGAGGGCATGGTGCTCGCCGCCTCGTTCCCCGACGACGGCGGCGGCGTGTTCCTGCTCGACCCGCAGGACGGCGCGCAACCGGGCATGAAGGTCCGGTGAGCCTGGCGCCGCGGGCGACCGTGCACGCGGCCACCGCGGCCGACGCCGCGCTCGTCCACGCGATCACCCAGCGGGCCTGGCACGGCACCGTCGCCGCGGACTCCACGGCCTACCGCGAGACCACGGCCACGGTCGAGGCGCTCTTCGCCGCGGGCGGCGGCGCGTTCGTGCTGCGGCTGGACGGCGAGCCGGCCGGCTCGGTCCGCTGGCTGCCCGTGCCGCACGCGCCGGGTTCCTGGGAGATCAAGCGGCTGGGGCTGCTGCGCGAGGCACGCGGCCTGGGCCTCGGCGCGCTGCTCGCCGAGGCCGTCATCGAGGCGGCCCGCGCCGCCGGCGCACGTCGGCTCCAGCTCGGCGTGCGCGTCGACCAGCCCCGGCTGCTCGCGTTCTGGAACGGCCTGCACTTCGTGCCCGACGACGGCGTCGCGCTGTCGTCGCACAATCCTCTGACGGCGCCGCCGATCACGATGTCGCGACGCCTGGAGCCGCCCGGGGAGGCGCCACGCTGAGGTCCGTCACGCCATGAAGCCGCCGGTCTTCCGCCCACGCCTGGTCGACGCGCTGCGGGGCTACCGGCGCGAGGACTTCGCGGCCGACCTGTCGGCCGGGGTCACCGTGGGCGTGGTCGCGTTGCCGCTGGCCATGGCCTTCGGGATCGCGAGCGGCGTCAAGCCAGAGGCCGGCATCTTCACAGCGATCCTCGCCGGCTTCCTGGTCTCCGCGCTCGGCGGCTCGCGGGTGCAGATCGGCGGCCCGGCCGGCGCGTTCGTCGCGCTGCTCTACGCGATCGTGGAGCGCTACGGCGTCGCGAACCTGCTGATCGCCACCTCGATGGCCGGCGTGCTGCTGTTCGCGATGGGCGCGCTGCGGATGGGCCAGCTGATCCGCTACATCCCGGTCTCGATCGTCACCGGCTTCACCAACGGCATCGCGGTGATCATCGCGATGCAGCAGCTGAAGGACTTCCTCGGGCTGCGGATCGAGAAGATGCCGGCGAACTTCCTCTCGCAGCTCGGCACCCTGTGGAGCCACCTGCACACGGTGAACTGGGCTGCGATCGGGCTGGGGATCGTCTCGCTCGTGACCATCGTGCTCTGGCCGAAGTCCTACACGACGCAGCACGCGAGGTGGCGACGCTGGATGGCCCGCGTGCCCGGCACGATCGCGGTGCTCGCGCTCGGCGTCCTCGCGGTCGCGCTCTTCGGCCTGCCGGTCGAGACCATCGGCAGCCGCTTCGGCGGGATCCCTCAGGGCCTGCCGCCGTTCGCGCTGCCCGCCTTCGACTGGTCGAGCGCGCAGAACCTCGTCGGACCGACGATCTCGATCGCGCTGCTGGGCGCGATCGAATCCCTGCTCTGCGCCCGCGTCGCCGACGGCATGACCGGCGACCGCCACGACCCGAACCAGGAACTGATGGCCCAGGGCGTCGCGAACGTCGTGTCGCCGCTCTTCGGCGGCATCGCGGCCACCGGCACGATCGCCCGGACGGTGACCAACATCCGCACCGGCGGACGCACGCCGATCGCCGGCATCGTCCACGCGGCCACGCTGCTGCTGATCGTGCTGGTGCTCGCGCCGCTCGCGCACGACATCCCGATGGCCACGCTCGCGGCGATCCTGCTGTTCGTCGCGTGGAACATGGGCGAGTGGTCGGCGTTCGCGCGGCTGCGCCGCTTCTCGATGAACTACCGGACGATCCTGCTCGCGACCTTCGCGCTGACGGTCGTCTTCGACATCACGGTGGCGGTCGAGGTGGGACTGGTGCTCGCCTCGCTGTTCTTCATCGCACGCATCTCGAGCCTGACCCGGGTCGAGCCCGTCCGCCTTCCCGCCGACGTCGCGACGCTCGGCGACGGCACGCGGGTCGAGGCCTGGCGGCTGTTCGGCTCGCTGTTCTTCGGCTCGGTCGGCAAGCTGGAGGTGCTCGCCGACGCGACGCGCGTGCCGTCCGACGTGGTGGTGCTCGAGATGAGCCGGGTCATCAACGTCGACACGACCGGGCTCGACGCGCTCGAGACCCTGCACGAGCAGCTCGGGAAACGCGGCGGCACGCTGGTGATCGCCGAGCCCACCGAGCAGCCGCTGTCGCTGCTGACCCGCTCGGGGCTGCTCGAGCGGATCGGCGCGCACAACGTCTTCGACGGGCTCGACGAGGCGCTGCTCGCGCTGCGGGCCAGGCACCGCACCGACGCGGTCGATGCGAGCGTACCGCCGCAGGCCGCGCCACCGGCCGATGACGCGCGGCCGCCGCCGACCTGAGGGCGCGCCGCCGATGCCCGGCTCAGGCGCCGGGCACCTGCTGCGGATCGTCCGTCGTCGTGAACCGCGTCGCCCGGCCGGTGGCCGGATCCATGTGCGCGTTGAAGCGCATCTTCCGCGTGCCGTCCTGCCAGCGCCAGCTCCAGACCTCCTCGGGCTTGAGCGGATAGCGCTCGACGTCGGTCGGCTTCGAGAGCAGCCGGGTCAGCTCGTCGCCGGTCATCCCCGGGCGAGCCTGCGCGAAGGTATCGGGCACCAGGATGTTCGCCATGCCCTGATAGCGGCCGTCGGGCGCGATCCGCACGCGGATCGTCTCGGTGCCCTGCGGCGCGCGGACGTAGTCCCACTCCTTCGAGCCGTCCGGGCGGTCCCAGACCAGGGTCGGTACCCCCATCAGCGAACGCACGTCGTGCTCGGAGTGCTGTCCGGGAATCAGCTTCTTCTGCGCGATGTAGTCGCAGCCGGCGGCGAGTGCCGCGGCCAGCGCGGCCAGCGCGCCGAGCGCCGTCCGGCGGGCGGGAACGGGCATCGTCGGTCTCCTCGGGGGGCGGTTGCCGTAACATACCCGGTTTCCGCAGCTCCCCCGCCGCCGCCATGGCCCTCTACGAATCCGACGCCACGCTGTTCCTGAAGCAGCTCAAGAAGGACCGCCCGCACCTGGACGCCGAGCAGCAGAAGGGCCGCGCGATCTGGTGGGACAAGGACGCGATCGACCTCGAGCAGTCGCGCCGCTGGCGCGAGGCCCGGGTGCCGCAGAAGCCCTACCCCTACCAGACCGAGTCCTGACCGGGTGAGCACCGACGTCGTCGCCGACGCCGCAGCGCCCGAACCGACACCGGTCGCGGCCGACCCGACACCGACGGCTGCGGCCGCCGGACACCTCGCCGTCGCGCCGCTGCCCGCCGACACGGCCGCCCAGGCCGAGCTGGTCTTCGCCCGGATCCACGGGGAACCGCTGACCCGGCTGCCCCAGGACCTCTACATCCCGCCCGACGCGCTGGAGGTCTTCCTGGAGAGCTTCGAGGGCCCGCTGGACCTGCTGCTCTACCTGATCCGCAAGCAGAACTTCAACATCCTCGACATCCCGCTCGCCGAGGTCACCCGGCAGTACCTCGGCTACATCGAGGAGATCCGCCGGCACAACCTCGAGCTCGCCGCCGACTACCTGCTGATGGCCGCGCTGCTGATCGACATCAAGTCGCGGATGCTGCTGCCGGTCAGGAAGGCCGACACCGGCGAGGACGTCGAGGATCCGCGGGCCGAACTGGCGCGCCGCCTGCTGGAGTACGAGCGGATCAAGCTCGGCGCCCAGCAGATCGACCGGATCCCGCAGGCCGGCCGCGACTTCGTCCGCGCACAGGTGCTGCTCGAGCAGACGGTCGAGACGCGGCTGCCCGAGGTGAACGTCGTCGACCTGCGCGCGGCCTGGGCCGACATCCTGCGTCGCGCGAAGCTCGTCCAGCATCACCTGATCACCCGCGAGGCGCTGTCCGTGCGCGAGCACATGACGCTGGTCCTGCGCACGCTGCAGGACCGGCGCTTCGCCGAGTTCGAGGAGATGTTCGACCCGGCGCGGGGCATCGCGGTCGTCGTCGTGACCTTCATCGCGCTGCTCGAGCTGGCGAAGGAATCGCTGGTCGAGATCACGCAGGCCGCAGCCTACGCGCCGATCTACGTCAGGCTGTCCTACCTGCCGAGCTGACGCGTGGCCGCCCGGCGGATCGCCGATGCGCCGCTGCGCGCGCTGAACACCTTCGGGATCGACGCCCGCGCTCGCGTGCTCTGGCGGCTGGACGACGCGGCCGATCTGCCCGCCGTGCTCGCCGCGCTGCGCGCCGAGCCCGGCGGCGACGCGCCGCTGCTGCTGGGCGGCGGCAGCAACCTGCTCGTGACCGGCGATCTCGAGCGGCCGGTGCTGCAGGTCGCGCTGCGGGGCCTGCGGGTCGTCTCCGACGAGGGCGACACGGCGGTCATCGAGGCGGGCGCCGGCGAATCCTGGGACGGGCTGGTCCGCTGGAGCCTCGCGCGCGGGCTGGGCGGGCTGGAGAACCTCGCGCTGATCCCGGGCACGGTCGGCGCGGCGCCGATCCAGAACATCGGCGCCTACGGGGTCGAGCAGCGCGAGGCCTTCGAAGGGCTCGATGCGGTCGACCTGGCCTGCGGCGCGCAGCGCCGCTTCGGTGCGTCCGACTGCGCGTTCGGCTACCGCGACAGCGTCTTCAAGCAGCCCGGCGGCGAGCGCTGGCTGATCGTCGCCGTCCGCTACCGCCTGCACCGCCGGCCGGCGCTGCGCCTCGACTATGGCGAGATCCGCGCCGAACTCGCGCGCGCGGGCATCGACGCTCCCTCGGCCGCCGACGTGGCCGACGCCGTCACCACGATCCGCCGCCGCCGGCTTCCGGACCCGGCGGTGCTCGGCAACGCCGGCAGCTTCTTCAAGAAACCGCTGGTCGCACCGGCGCTCGCCGCCGCGCTGCGCGCACGCGAGCCGGACCTGCCCGCGTGGCCTGCCGGAGACCGCATCAAGCTGTCGGCCGCCTGGATGATCGACCGCTGCGGCTGGAAGGGCCACCGCGACGGCGACGCCGGCGTGCACGCGGCGCATGCGCTGGTGCTGGTCAACCACGGCCGGGCGAGCGGCGCCGAGCTCCTCGAGCTGGCCCGACGGATCCGCGAGTCGGTCCTCGCGCGCTACGGCGTGGCCCTCGAGCCGGAGCCGGTCGTGGTCGGCCCGGCGCGGCTCTAGCGGCGCCGCTATAATCGAAGGCTTTGCACATCGCGCCGCGCTGCCTGCGGCGGACGACCAGGGAAGACGACCATGGAAGACGACAAGGACGACGACCAACGCGCCCTCGTGGGCTGGATCCTGGGCATCGCGGTCACGATCGCGGTGACCGTCGCGCTGACCTCCGGCGTCATCGCGACCTCGGGCAGCGAAGCGCCGGCGCCCGCAGCCGCCGCGCCCGCTGCCGCCGCTCCGGCCGCCCCGCCGGCCGCGGCCGCGGCCCCGGCCCCCGCGCCCGCCGTCGCCAAGGTCTACTTCGCGAGCGGCGCGACCGCGCTGCCCGAGGACGCCGCCGCCGCGCTCGCTCCGATCGTCGAGGCCGCCAAGGCCCGGGCCGACGGCAAGCTCGCGATCTCGGGCTTCCACGACAAGACCGGCAACCCCGAGCAGAACGCCGAGCTCGCCAAGCAGCGGGCGTTCGCCGTCCGCGACGCGCTGGTGGCCGCCGGCGTGGCCGAGACCCGGATCGAGCTGCGCAAGCCGACCGAGACCGAGGGCGGCGCCGACGACCGCGAGGCGCGTCGCGTCGAGGTCTCCGTCGAGTGAGGCCGGCGGGCCGCGCGTCGCGCGGCCCGTCCGCTCAGGCGCCTGCGCCGTCGCGCCGGAACACCCAGGTGCGTGCGTCGGACGCGGCGGGCGCGAACGCCCAGCCGTCGGCATCGAAGCCCTTCAGCGCCTCGGGGTCGTCGACCCGCCGGTCGATCGCCCAGCGCGCCATCGCGCCGCGTGCGCGCTTCGCGTTGAACGAGATCACCTTCCAGGCGTCGCCCTTGCGGTCCTGGAAGACCGGCTGCACGACCGGTGCCCGCAGCGCCTTCGTGTCCACCGCGCGGAAGTATTCCTCCGACGCGAGGTTGACCAGCGTGCCGCCGCCCGCCTCGCGCAGCGCCTTCGCGAGCGTCTTCGCGGGCTTGTCGCCCCAGAACGCGTACAGGTCGCCGCCGCGCTCGTTCCCGAGCCGCGTGCCCATCTCGAGCCGGTACGGCTGCATCGCGTCGAGCGGTCGCAGCACGCCGTACAGGCCCGACAGGATCCGCAGGCGCCGCTGCGCGAACGCGAGCGCGTCGGCGTCGAGTCCGCGCGCACCGAGGCCGTCGTAGACGTCGCCGTCGAAGGCCAGCACCGCGGGCCGGACGTCGCCCGGCCGCGGCTGCGCCCGGAACGCCGCATAGCGCGCGACGTTCAGCGCCGCGAGCGGATCCGACAGGTCCATCAGGCTCGCGACCTGCGCGGGCGTGAACTCGCGCAGCCGCGCGACGAGACGGCGCGCGTCGGCGCCGAACTCCGGCTTCGTCGCCTCGACGTCGGGAATCGGCGAGGCGTAGTCGAGCGTCTTCGCGGGCGACAGCACGATCAGCATGCGCGGGGAGTCCTCGTTGGAAACGGCCCGGCTCGGGCGGCGGCATTATAGGCGGCGAGATGCGGCTGATCCTCGATACCAACGTGTGGCTCGACTGGCTCGTCTTCGGCGACCCGCGCGCCGTGCCGATCGCCCGCGCGGTGGACGCCGGCGCGGCGACGGTGCATGCCACGCAACCGATGCTCGACGAGTTCGCCGCGGTGATCGAGCGGCCGCACTTCGCGCTCGACGCGGCGGCCCGCGCCGTCGCCCGCGACGCGCAGCGGGCTCGCGTGACGCTGCACGCGCCGGCGCCCGACTGCCGCCTCGACTGCACCGACCCCGACGACCGGAAGTTCGCCGATCTCGCGGTGGCGCTGCGCGTGGACTGGCTGCTGTCGCGCGACAAGGCGCTGCTGCGGCTGCGCCGGACCGCGGCGCGCCGCTTCGGCCTGCACGTCGGCACGCCCGAGGCCTGGTGCGCCGAGCACGCGCCGGGCGCGCCCGCGGCCCCGCCTATAATCGGGCGACGCCTCCCGGACCCGCCATGAACGCCCCCCAAGTGCCGCCCGCCCCGGTCCTCGAGACCAAGATGCCCAAGGTGGGCACGACGATCTTCACCGTGATGTCGGCGCTCGCCGCCGAGCGCGGCGCGGTCAATCTCGGCCAGGGCTTCCCGGACTTCGACTGCGACCCGAAGCTGCTCGACGCGGTCGCCGACGCGATGCGCGCCGGCCGCAACCAGTACCCGCCGATGTCGGGCGTGCCCGAGCTGCGCCGCGCCATCGCCGACAAGGTCGAGCGCCTGTACGGCCACCGCTACGACGCCGACGCCGAGATCACGGTGACCGCAGGCGCCACGCAGGCGATCTTCACCGCGCTGCTCGCGATCGTGCGGCCCGGCGACGAGGTGGTCATCGTCGAGCCGGTCTACGACAGCTACATCCCGAACGTCGAGCTGATCGGCGGCGTCGCGGTCACCGTGCCGATGACCGACGACTTCCGCGTCGACTGGGAGGCGATCGAGCGCGCGATCGGGCCGCGCACCCGCGCGATCATGGTCAACTCGCCGCACAACCCGAGCGGCCGCACGCTGTCGGACGCCGACCTGCGGCGGCTCGAGGCGATCGCGGTCGAGCACGGCCTCTTCGTGGTGTCCGACGAGGTCTACGAGCACATGGTGTTCGACGGCGCCCCCCACCTGTCGGCGAGCCGCTACCCCGCGCTCGCGGCGCGCAGCTTCGTGGTCTCCTCGTTCGGCAAGACCTACCACGTGACCGGCTGGAAGGTCGCCTACTGCGCGGCGCCGGCGGCGCTCACCGCCGAGTTCCGCAAGGTCCACCAGTTCAACGTGTTCACGGTCAACACGCCGATGCAGGCCGGCCTCGCCGCCTACATGGCCGACCCGGCGCCCTACCTCGGGCTCGCCGCGTTCTACCAGCGCAAGCGGGACCTGTTCCGCGAGGGCCTCGCCGGCACGCGCTTCCGGCTGCTGCCCTGCGAGGGCACCTACTTCCAGCTCGTCGACTACACCGCGATCTCGGACCTGTCCGAGGCCGAGTTCGCGAAGTGGCTGACCCGCGAGATCGGCGTCGCGGCGATCCCGCTGTCGGCGTTCTACGACCGGCCGGTCGAGCACGGCGTGGTCCGCTTCTGCTTCGCCAAGAAGGACGAGACGCTGCGCCTCGCGCTCGAGCGGCTCGCGCGGCTGTGACCCTCGCGCCCCGACGCCGCAGCGCCGTCCGCGTCGCGGTCGCCGGCGCGCTCGCCGCGCTGGGCGGCGCGGCCTGCGGTTCGCTGCTGCCGCCGGCCGACCTGAAGCCGCCGTCGGTGGCCTTCTCCGACCTGTCGATCGACGCGGTCAACGCCGAGCGGGTGCGCTTCACCGTGCGCATCGCGACGCAGAACCCCAACCCCGTCGACCTGCCGCTCTCGAACGTCTACTTCGACCTCGCGATCCTCGGCCAGCCGCTCGCGCTCGGCAGGATCGCCGAGCAGCGCTTCGTGCTGCCCGCGAACGGAGCGAGGACGCTGCCGGTGTCCTTCGACGTCGCCACCGCCGATCTGCGCGCGGTGCTCGCGCGGATGCTGTCCGGCGCGCCGATGCCCGAGACGGTCTGGGAGCTGAAGGGCACCGCGAACTGGGGCGTGTCGCCGCTGCCCCTGCCCTTCTCGAAGCGCGGTGACGCGCGCAGCCTCGGGCGACTGCGCGAGCTGTTCGGACTGCCGCGCGGCTGAGGGCCCGCGGTCCTCGGCCGATGCCCGATCACGCCGACCGCCGCGACCGCGTCCGCGGCACCCGCTGGGACCTGTTCTGCCGGGTCGTCGACAACTTCGGCGACGCCGCCGTCTGCTGGCGGCTCGCCCGGCAGCTCGCCCGCGAGCACGGCGCGCGGCCGCGGCTGTGGATCGACGATCCGGCCACGCTCACCGCGCTCGTGCCGGGCGCGGCCGCCGGCGCAGCGGTCGACGGCGTGACGCTGGAGGCGTGGACTGCAGGCGACCCGCGGCTGTGCGCCACCACCGCCGACGACGTCGCCGATGTCGTGGTCGGCGCGTTCGCCTGCACCCTGCCCGAGGCCTATCGCGCCGCGATGCGCGCCCGACGCCCGGTCTGGATCGACCTGGAGTACCTGTCGGCCGAGGGCTGGGTGCCGGGCCACCACGGCCTGCCCTCGCCGAAGCCCGACGGACTCGTCGAGCACTTCTTCTTCCCCGGTCTCGACGCGGCCACCGGCGGCCTGCTGCGCGAGGCCGACCTCATCGCCCGGCGCGATGCCTTCGACGCCGACGCGCGCACCGCGTTCCTCGCATCGATCGGCGTCGCGCCGCGCGAGGGCGAGCGGCTCGCGTCGCTCTTCTGCTATCCCGATGCGCCCGCGCGCGCGCTGCTCGACGCGCTCGCCGCGCGCGCCGAGCCCTGGCGCGTGCTGGTGCCGCACGGCGTGGCGCCGCAGGCGGCCGGACATCCGCTCGCGGTCCCGATCCCGTTCGTGCCGCAGGCCGACTACGACCGGCTGCTCTGGAGCTGCGACCTGAACCTCGTCCGCGGCGAGGACTCCCTCGTGCGCGCGCTGTGGGCGGCCCGGCCGATGGTCTGGCAGATCTATCGGCAGGACGAGGACGCGCATCGGCCGAAGCTGCAGGCGCTGCTCGACGGCTGGATCGCCGAGGCCCGGCCCGCGCCGGCCGCCGCCGCCGCGCTCGCCGCGATGGAAGCGGCCTGGAACGCCGACCCGCGGGATGCGCACGCCCTCCTCCCCGCCGCCCTGGACGCGCTGCTGGACGCCCTGCCCGAGCTCCGGAGCGCGGCCGGCCGCTGGGTGGCCCGCGCCGCCGCCCGCCCCGACCTCTGTGCGCGTCTCGTCGACTTCGTCTCGGGCAGGCTATAATCGGCGGTTAACCCCGAAAACGCCCCTCCCCAGCCATGAAGATCGCCCAGGAACTGCGTACCGGCAACGTCGTGATGATCGGCGGCGAGCCGATGGTCGTGCAGAAGGCCGAGTACAACAAGTCCGGCCGCAATGCCGCGGTCGTGAAGATGAAGCTGAAGAACCTGCTGAGCGGGTCGAACCAGGAGTCGGTCTACAAGGCCGACGAGAAGTTCGACGTGCTGATGCTCGACCGCAAGGAGTGCACCTACTCCTACTTCGCCGACCCGATGTACGTCTACATGGACGCCGAGTACAACCAGTACGAGGTCGAGAAGGAGTCGATGGGCGATGCGCTGAACTACATCGAGGAAGGCATGCCCTGCGACGTCGTGTTCTACGACGGCCGCGCGATCTCGGTGGAGATGGCCAACAGCGTGGTCCGCGAGGTCGAGTACACCGAGCCGGCCGTCAAGGGCGACACCTCGGGCAAGGTCATGAAGCCGGCGCGCATCAAGCCCACCGGTTTCGAGCTGCCCGTGCCGGCCTTCGTCGAGATCGGCGACAGGATCGAGATCGACACGCGCACCGGCGAATACAAGAGCCGCGTGAAGTGATCGACCTGCGGGCCGCCGGGCCCGCGCTCTGCAAGCGGAACGGGCGCCTCGGCGCCCGTTCGCTTTGGGCCGGCCGCGACACGCGCGGCGGCGGCGTCGTCGCGCCTCAGGCCGCGGCCGGCGCCCGTCCGCGGCCCTCGCCGCGTGCCGCCACCGCGGCCAGCGACCGACGCAGGCAGCGGGCGACCGTCTCGCGCAGCGTCTGGAGCGTCACCGGCTTGACGAGGTAGCTGTCGCAGCGCGACAGCGCCCCCCGGACCAGGTCCAGGGGACCGGAACGGCGGGTCAGCACGATCACCGGCATCCCCCGCAGCGCCGGATCGCGCTTGATGTCGCGGGCGAGGCGCAGCCCCGACATGTCGGGCAGCTCGGCCTCCAGGAACACCAGTTCGTAGCGCCGGACCGCCATCACGTCGAGCGCCTCGCGGCCGCTGCCCACGCCCTCGCAGTCCAGGCCCATCTGGTGCAGCGCCAGCGACAGCTGCCGCCGCACCGCCGGGCTCTCGTCGATCAGCAGGGCCCGCGCCTTGCGCCCGAGCAGCCGCTCGGCGTCGAGGTCCCCGAGCCAGGCGAGCGCGCTGCGCGCCAGCGACGCACCGGCGCGGGCGGCCCGCAGCACCTTGCGCTCGACCACCTGGTTCAGCACCGTCAGCAGGTTCATCGCGAAGCGCTGCAGCACGAGGTCGTCCTGCGCGCGCGTGGGGTCCTCGCGACGGCCGACGGTCACGATCGGCCTCGCCTCCGGCAGCCTCCGAAGCGTCTGCGCGACGTCCGGCCCGCCCTTGGCGGTCATGTCGACCAGCGCGACGTCGTAGTCGCCCGGCCCGCGCGAGGCGGACAGCACGAACTGGTAGGGGTTGTGGCGTGCATGCCGGAAGACGATCTCGAGGATCCGCTGGAACTTGCCGGCGAGCCCGAAGGCCGCGACGCGGATCTCGGGCCGGTCATCGGCGCCGGCGGGGGGCGATGCAGCCGCCTCGTCGTGGGCGGACTGGGATTCGGGACGGTCGCTGCGGGTTCCGGGCGTCGGCATGGCGGGGGCCTCTACAGGCCGGATTCTAACCGTTCAGCCCCGATTTGCGGCAAGCGATTCGAGTCCGATTCGCCTTTTCGGGCGGGCGCTTACGCCACGAACTTCATGCGGCGTCCGAGGAGATGGACAGCATCAGGTCGTTGTCGCGTGCGAAGTTCAGCAGGAAGCTCAGCGCCATCGGCTCGACTTCCGCGATCGCCGGGTCGACCCGCACGCACTTGTGCGCCCCGTGCACGCCCGGGACCGCGTAGGGCGAGTAGTGCAGGTGGCTGCGTGCCCCGCTGCCCGGCGGCTGGAAGCTCGCCATCACGCCGGCCAGCCGATCCGCCCAGTCGCTCGGCCGGAACGCCCGTCCGCCCGGAGTCACGCCGACGATCAGGAACGGCACCGAGGGAGCCTGATCGACGGAGACCGCCGGAACGGTCGGAGACGGGGTGTCGGACGCCATCGGCCGGGCGCAACGCCGTTCGGAATCGGAATCGGGAATTATAGCTGCGGCGCGGCAAGCGCCGGGCCGCGATTCGCCCGAACGCAGGAAATCCCCTAGAATTCAGCCCCTTAGACGATCCACCCGCCACGCGAAGGAAGCGCGATGACCGCCGTCAGCCCCGTGATGCCGACCTACGCCCCCCAGCCGGTCGCCTTCGAGCGCGGTGACGGGGCCTGGCTCTGGGACACGGACGGCCGACGCTACCTCGACCTGCTGTCGGGGATCGCGGTCAACACGCTGGGGCACAACCACCCCAGGCTGGTCGCGGCGATCGCCGACCAGGCCTCGAAGATCATCCACACCTCGAACCTGTTCGAGATCCCGCTGCGCCGCCAGCTCGCCCAGAAGCTGGTCGACCTGTCGGGCATGACCAACGTCTTCTTCTGCAACTCCGGGCTCGAGGCCAACGAGGCGGCGATCAAGATCGCCCGCAAGTACGGCCACGACCGCGGCGTCGCGCTGCCGGAGATCGTCGTCTACGAACGCGCCTTCCACGGCCGTTCGCTGGCCACGCTGTCGGCCACCGGCAACGAGAAGGTCCAGAAGGGTTTCGAGCCGCTGGTGCCGGGCTTCGTGCGCGTGCCGCTGAACGACATCGAGGCGCTGAACCGCATCGCCGCCGAGCGTCCGAACGTGGTGGCCGTCTTCCTCGAGGCGATCCAGGGCGAGGGGGGCATCCAGCCGGCGCGCAACGAGTACCTGCGCCAGGTCCGCGCGCTGTGCGACGCGAAGGGCTGGCTGATGATGGTCGACGAGGTCCAGTGCGGCACCGGCCGGACCGGCAGGTGGTTCGCCCACCAGTGGGCGGGGATCGTCCCGGACGTGATGCCGCTCGCCAAGGGCCTGTCCTCGGGCATCCCGGTCGGCGCGGTGGTCGCCCACGGCGCGGCCGCATCGGTCTTCGGCCCGGGCAACCACGGCACCACCTTCGGCGGCAATCCGCTCGCGATGCGTGCCGGTCTGGTGACGATCGAGGTGATGGAGCAGGACGGCCTGCTCGCCCATGCGGCCGCGATGGGCGAGGCGCTGATGGGCGGCCTGCGGCGGGAGCTGGCGGGCGTGGCCGGCGTGAAGGAGATTCGCGGCACCGGCCTGATGATCGGCATCGAGCTCGACCGCCCCTGCGGCGAGGTCGTGGGCCTCGCGCTGAAGGCGGGCCTGGTGCTCAACGTCACCGCCGACACGGTGGTGCGGCTGCTGCCGCCGCTGATCCTGTCGCGCGAGCAGGCCGAGCACGCGGTGGCCACGCTCGCGCCGATCCTCCGCGAGGTCGCCTCGCGGCCGGCCCCGGCCAGGGCCTGACGGGGACCGCGATGCCGACCACGCCGCTCAAGCACTTCCTGCAGTTCACCGACTTCGACCGGAGCGAGATCGAGCACCTGTTCGCCCGGACCCGCGTCATCAAGGACCGGTTCAAGCGCTACCAGCCGTACCACCCGCTGGCCGATCGCACGCTGGTGATGATCTTCGAGAAGGCCTCGACCCGCACCCGGCTGTCGTTCGAGGCGGGCATCCACCAGCTCGGCGGCGCCGGCGTCTACCTGAACACCCGCGACTCGCAGCTCGGTCGCGGGGAGCCGGTCGAGGACGCCGCGCAGGTCATCTCGCGGATGTGCGACCTGGTGATGATCCGGACCTTCGACCAGTCGATCGTCGAGCGCTTCGCCGCACACTCCCGCGTGCCGGTCATCAACGGACTGACGAACGAGTACCACCCGTGCCAGGTGCTCGCCGACGTCTTCACCTTCCTCGAGCACCGTGGCCCGATCGCCGGAAGGACGGTGGCCTGGGTCGGCGACGCCAACAACATGGCCTACACCTGGATCCAGGCGGCCGGCCTGCTCGACTTCCGCATCCGGATCTCCACGCCGCCCGGCTACCGGATCGATCCGGCGCGCGTGTCGGCCCGAGACGCGGCGCACCTCGAGTGCTTCGACGATCCGATGCAGGCCTGCGCGGGTGCCGACCTGGTCAGCACCGACGTCTGGACCTCGATGGGATTCGAGGACGAGAGCCGCGACCGGCTGGCCGCGTTCGCCGACTGGCAGGTCGACGCCGACATGATGCGGGTGGCGCGCCCCGAGGCGGTCTTCATGCACTGCCTGCCGGCGCATCGCGGCGAGGAGGTGGCGGCCGAGGTCATCGACGGCCCCCAGTCGGTGGTCTGGGACGAGGCGGAGAACCGCCTGCACGTGCAGAAGGCGCTGATGGAGTACCTGCTCCTCGGCGAGGTCGCCGACGCCTGAGTCGCCAGACGTCCTGCTAGGGACGACGGGCCGGCATGACCGGCCCGTTCCGCATCCGATGACGATCGCTCCGGGCGCCCGGCGGGGCGCCGCGCGTGCTCAGCGACAGAGATGCAGCCGGCCCATCGCCCGAGGCACCACGGACTCGGCGACCGACACGACCGCCGGCAGCCGCCGCGGCGAGGCGGGCACCGGCTCGAGCGTGGGCATCAGCGCGACCACGCGACGCGAGTGGCTCAGGTGGACGTTGAGCTTGCGCGTCTCGGTGAGGACCGCGCCGCTCGCAGGCGGGAGCCCCGCATCGATCCGCGCCGAGATCGCCGCCCAGCGCGGCGCGTCGACGACCTGACGGAACAGCGCGCCGAGACGGCGGTGCCAGGCCACGCACTCGTCGAAGAGCGGCGCCTCGGCGAGAACCGGGAAGCCGTAGCGGGGCAGCAGCTCGCGCAGGTCGCGATCGATCGACGGCTGCTCGGGATCGAACAGCGCGAGCAGCGACGAGGCCACCGACTTCTCGATCTGTCCGGTCAGTTCGCTCACGCGCAGCAGCACGTCTTCGAACTGCGGCGACTCGAGCGACTTCAACGCCTGCATCACGTCGAACAGCGCCTGCTTGCGCGCCCGCAGCTTGCCGCGCAGCCCGACGTAGCGCGCGAGCCGCTGCTGGTAGTCCGCGTCGTTCGCGACGTCCGCGTCCTTCAGCCGCGTCAGCAGCCACAGGTACTGCTCCACCTGGGGCGCGGCGCGACGGATCGCGATCGGCGCGGTGAGTTCGAGGTCACGGAGGAGCCGGTTGAGCTGCCCGGCGTCTAGTGCGTGCATGGAGGCGTCGATGCGTAAGGATGTCCCGCATCTTCGACGCGCCCCCCTGACCGCCTTAGGCACCACGGATGGCAGGTGCGGTGATGCCGATGGGCGGCGACGGGATGTCGCATCCGTATGGCGGACGCGACACCCGGCCATCGGTGTCCCGCGCGGGGCCGCCGGCCCGGTCAGGCCGGCTCGAGATGCTCGCCGAGCCGCTCGGCCAGGCGCTTGCGCGCGCGGTGAAGCCGCACCCAGACATTGGCCTCGGTGATGTTCAGCTTCTCGCAGACCTCGGCCGTGCCGACCCCTTCGATCGCCTGCATCATGAAGACCGACCGCAGGCTCTCGGGCAGGCGCTCGACCTCGTCGACCAGTGCGGCGTGCATGCGCCGGCGAGCGACCTGCTGCATCGGGTCGTCGTCGTCGCCGTGCAGCGCCGGCGCCGATGCGGCGAGCTCGAGCCGGTCCTCGCCCTCCGGACCCTCCTCGTTCGCCGCGCCGTCGAGCTTCACGTAGCGGGTCTCGCGACGGAACGCATCCTGGATCTTGTGGTTCAGGATGCCGATCAGCCAGGTCCGGACGGCGGACTGGCCCTGGAAGCTGCCGCGGGCGCTCAGCGCCGCGAGCAGCGCGTCCTGGACGGTGTCCTCGGCCAGCGCCTCGTCGCGGATCTTGCGGCGGGCGAATCGCAGCATCGCGCCGCGATGGACGGCGAGGTCGGCGGTCGGGTCGAGGGCGAGGACGGCGGACATGGTCGTGATCCCTGGGGGGAGGAGGTCGTTGACGGTCCGACTGTGCCGACCCCTGATGGCGACCCCGTCGCGAGCGCATCACGTTTTCGTCTCGGCCCGTCACGCCGGCGTCCCGGGGCCCGCCGTGACCGTTTTGATATCCTGCCGCGAGCACGGCGCGATGCTGCAGCGGCACACTGCTCGCGCCCGCGGAGAGACCCATGGAACACCGGATACTGGTGGTCGAGGACCAGAAGGACATCGCCGACCTGATCGCGATGCACCTGCGCGACCTCGGCCACCGCGTCGACTGCGTCCACGACGGCCACGCCGGCCTGAAGGCCGCGCAGTCGGGCGACTACACGATGGTCGTGCTCGACGTCATGCTCCCGGGGCGCGACGGCCTGGACGTCGTCAGGACGCTGCGGATGGAGCGCAACGCGACGCCGGTCCTGATGCTCACCGCCCGCTCGACCGAGATCGACCGCGTGCTCGGTCTCGAGCTCGGCGCCGACGATTACCTGACCAAGCCCTTCTCGATTCCCGAGCTGCAGGCACGGGTGAAGGCGATGCTCCGCCGCCTGGACATGGCTCGCCAGCCGGTCGAGCAGGCGGTCGAGCGCATCGTCGCCGGCGAGCTGAGCATCGACTGCGCGAGCCGCGACGTGAAGCTCGCCGGCCGCTCGCTGCCGCTGACCTCGAAGGAGTTCGACCTGCTGGCCCATCTCGCCCGCCATCCCGGTCGGGTGTTCACGCGCGTGCAGCTGCTCGACGCCATCTGGGGCACCACCTACGAGGGCTACGAGCACAACGTCAACACGCACATCAACCGGCTCCGCGCCAAGGTCGAGACCGACCCGGCGAACCCGCGCTACGTGCTGACCGTTCGCGGCGTGGGCTACCGGTTCACCGAAGAACGATGAAGTCGATCCGCGCGCGCGTGCTGATGCTGGTGGCGGGCGCCGGCCTGCTGACCGCGATCGTGCTCGCCGCGGTCATGCACATGTCGGTGCGCAGCTACTACACCGACGTGGTCTACACGCAGAGTCGCGCCTTCATCGACCGCGTGGTCGAGATGTACCCCGACCTGTGGGAGACCTACGAGAAGAGCCCCGAGGCCTTCTCCGACCAGCTCGCCGCCTTCACCGTCTTCTCGCCGAACACCGGCATGTACCTGCTCGACCCGAAGGGCCGCGTGCTCGCGACCTCGGGCGAGCCGAAGCTCTTCTGGGGCAGCTGGTCGGTGGACCTCGTGCCGATCCGCGAGCAGCTCGCCGTCGACGCGACGATGCCGATCGCCGGCATGGACCCCGACCACCAGAACAAGTCGTGCATCGTCGCAGCCCGACCGCTGCTTCACGAGGGCCGCGAGGTCGGCTGGCTCTACGTGGTCGCGCGCGCGGCCGACGTCGGCACGCAGACGCCCGAGCTGCTGAAGAGCTACGCGATCCAGACCGCCGTCAAGGTCGCGCTGCTGACGCTCGCGATCGGCGTGGCGCTGACCGTGGCGATGATCGCCCTCTTGACGCGACCGCTGACCGCCCTCACGCGCGCGGCCGAGCGGGTGCGCAGCAGCGGCTTCTCGGCCACGCTGTGCGAGACCGAGTTCCCGTTCCGCGACCGCAACGACGAGATCGGCCGGCTGTCGCGGACCTTCCGCGAGACGCTCGAGCGGCTCAAGGTCGAGATGGACCGCGTCACCCAGACCGACGCACAGCGGCGCGAGATGGTGGCCAACGTCTCGCACGACCTGCGCACGCCGCTCACCGCGCTGATCGGCCAGCTCGAGACGATCCGGATGAAGGCCGACGGCCTCGAGCCCGAGGCCCGCGATCGCTTCATCGAGGCCGCGGTCAACAATGCCCACCACCTTCGCCGCCTCACCGACGCGCTGAACGAGCTCGCCAAGCTCGACAATCCCGAACTCACCATCGAGCGCGAGCCGATCGCGCTCGGCGAGCTCGCCGACGACCTCGCGCAGCGTTACGGCATCCGCGCCGAGGAGGCCGGCGTGCACCTGCGGGTCACCTATCCCGACAAGCTGCCGCTCGCCCGCGTCGACGCCGGCCTGATCGAGCGCGCGATCGGCAACCTGCTGGACAACGCGATCCGCGTCACGCCGGCGGGCGGCACGATCGAGCTGCGCGTGGTCGACGGGCCCGAGGGGCTGCGCGTCGAGGTCGCCGACAGCGGCCCCGGCGTGTCGACCGAGGACCAGGCCCGGGTGTTCCAGCGCTTCTACCAGGGCAGCAAGCACCGCGAGCAGCGGGGCAGTGCCGGACTGGGCCTGGCGATCGTCAAGCGCGTGGCCGAGCTGCACGGCGGCCGGGTGGGGCTGGAGAGCGCGCCGAGCCGCGGCGCGACCTTCTGGATGCTGCTGCCCACGCACTGACGACCCGGAAAAAAAGAGCCCGCCTCGCGGCGGGCTTCGCGGTGCCCGCCGCGAGGCGGGCGCACGCTCGAACCGTGATCAGGCGGGCAGGACCTCGATGTCGGTCTCGCCTTCGGCGGGCGACGGCGGCGACGGCGGCGCTTCCGCGAACGACAGCACCACCTTGCCCTCCTCGTCGAGGTCCACCGTGACCTTGCCGCCGCCCACCAGCTTGCCGAACAGCAGCTCGTCGGCCAGGGCCTTGCGGATCGTGTCCTGGATCAGCCGCTGCATCGGGCGCGCGCCCATCAGCGGATCGAAGCCCTTCTCCGCCAGGTGCTTGCGCAGCCGGTCGGTGAAGATCGCGTCGACCTTCTTCTCGTGCAGCTGCTCTTCCAGCGACATCAGGAACTTGTCGACCACCCGCAGGATGATCTGCTCGTCCAGCGCCTTGAACGAGATGATCGCGTCCAGCCGGTTGCGGAACTCGGGCGTGAACAGCCGCTTGATCTCCTGAAGCTCGTCGCCGGCCTGCTTGTTGTCCGAGAAGCCGATCGAGCGCTTCTGCAGGTCCTGCGCGCCCGCGTTCGTGGTCATGATGATGATCACGTTGCGGAAGTCGGCCTTCCGACCGTTGTTGTCGGTCAGCGTGCCGTGGTCCATGACCTGCAGCAGGATGTTGAAGATGTCCGGGTGGGCCTTCTCGATCTCGTCGAGCAGCAGCACCGCGTGCGGCTTCTTCGTGATCGCCTCGGTCAGCAGGCCGCCCTGGTCGAAGCCGACGTAGCCGGGGGGCGCCCCGATCAGGCGCGACACCGCGTGCCGCTCCATGTACTCCGACATGTCGAAGCGGATCAGCTCGATGCCCATCAGGAAGGCGAGCTGCTTGGCGACCTCGGTCTTGCCGACGCCGGTGGGGCCGGAGAACAGGAACGAGCCGATCGGCTTGTCCGGCTTGCCCAGGCCCGAGCGCGCCATCTTGATCGCGGCCGACAGTGCCTCGATCGAGGCGTCCTGGCCGAACACGACGTTGCGCAGGTCGCGCTCGAGGAACTGCAGCTTCGAGCGGTCGTCCGACGACACCGAGGTCGGCGGGATCCGCGCGATCTTCGCGACGATGTCCTCGATCTCACCCTTGCCGACGACCTTCTTCTGCTTCGACTTGGGCAGGATCCGCTGCGCGGCGCCGGCCTCGTCGATCACGTCGATGGCCTTGTCGGGCAGGTGGCGGTCGTTGATGAACTTCGCCGACAGCTCCGCCGCGGCCGACAGCGCCGACGACGAGTACTTGATGCCGTGGTGCTCCTCGAAGCGCGACTTCAGGCCGCGCAGGATCTGCACCGTCTGCTCGACCGTGGGCTCGACGACGTCGATCTTCTGGAAGCGCCGCGACAGCGCGTGGTCCTTCTCGAAGATGCCGCGGTACTCGTTGAAGGTGGTGGCCCCCACGCACTTCAGCTGACCCGACGACAGCGCCGGCTTCAGCAGGTTCGACGCGTCGAGCGTGCCGCCCGAGGCCGAGCCCGCGCCGATCAGCGTGTGGATCTCGTCGATGAACAGGATCGCGTTCGGGTTCGCCTTCAGCTGCTTCAGCACGGCCTTGAGCCGCTGCTCGAAGTCGCCGCGGTACTTGGTGCCGGCCAGCAGCGCGCCCATGTCGAGCGAGTAGACGGTCGACTCGGACAGCACCTCGGGCACGTCGCCCTGGGTGATCCGCCAGGCCAGGCCCTCGGCGATCGCGGTCTTGCCCACGCCGGCCTCGCCGACCAGCAGCGGGTTGTTCTTGCGGCGCCGGCACAGCACCTGGATGACCCGCTCGACCTCGGACTCGCGCCCGATCAGCGGATCGATCCGGCCTTCCTTGGCCGACACGTTGAGGTTGGTGGTGAACTGCTCGAGCGCGCCCTGCTGGGCGGCCGCGGCGTTCTCCTCGCCCTGCTCCTGCGGCTCCTCCTTGGCCTGCTCCTTCGGCTGCGGCGTCTTGGTGATGCCGTGCGAGATGAAGTTGACCACGTCCAGCCGGGTGATCCCCTGCTGGTGGAGGTAATAGACCGCGTGCGAGTCCTTCTCGCCGAAGATCGCGACGAGCACGTTCGCCCCGGTGACCTCCTTCTTGCCGTTGGAGGTCGACTGGACGTGCATGATCGCCCGCTGGATCACCCGCTGGAACCCGAGCGTGGGCTGGGTGTCGATCTCCTCGTTGCCGGGGACGACCGGGGTGTTCTCTCGGATGAAGTTGCCCAGGTTCTTGCGCAGGTCGTCGATGTTGGCCGCGCAGGCCCGAAGCACTTCGGCTGCCGAGGGGTTGTCCAGCAGCGCCAGCAGCAGGTGCTCGACGGTGATGAACTCGTGTCGCTGCTGGCGCGCCTCGACGAACGCCATGTGCAGGCTGACTTCCAACTCTTGCGCGATCATGCTTCCTCCATCACGCACTGCAAAGGGTGCTGGTGCTGGCGTGAGTATCCGCTGACTTGTTCCACCTTCGAGGCCGCCACGTCCCGCGGGTAGACCCCGCAGACGCCCCGGCCCTCGCGGTGGACCTTCAACATCACCTGGGTCGCCTTCTCCCGACCCATCCCGAAGAACTTCTGCAGCACCCCGACGACGAACTCCATGGGCGTGTAGTCGTCGTTGAGCAGCGCGACCTCATACATCGGCGGCGGCTTGAGCCGGGCTTCCTTCTTCTCGAGGACGGTCGAGGGATCGCGCGACGTGGCCATGGCGACGATCATTCTATCGGGTCGGACACCCGCTGCAACAACGCCGCCCGACTCTTTCATGGGGTCTGTGCGGGGTTTCACAAGCGGGAGCGGATCGGCCTCGCCGGCGGACGCCCGGCATCGACGAACGGCGCGAGCACGTCGGCGCGCGCGAGACGCCCGCCTCAGCGGACCTTGACTGCAGCGGGCTCTTGGAAAAGAATCCGCCCGCACCGCCGGAAGGGTTTCCGGCGGCGGGATACTTCGAAAAATGCTTCAGGGACGGCAGGGTTATGGCTACCGGTACTGTCAAGTGGTTCAACGACGCCAAGGGGTACGGTTTCATCACCCCTGACGACGGCGGCGAAGACCTGTTCGCGCACTTCAGTTCGATCCAGATGAACGGGTTCAAGTCGCTGAAGGAAGGTCAGAAGGTCCAGTTCGAGGTGGTCCAGGGCCCGAAGGGCAAGCAGGCCTCGAACATCCAGCAGTCACAGTAAGCGCCACCGCGCACATCGGAACGAGGAAAACGCCGGGTCGATCCCGGCGTTTCCATTTCCGCGCGGCGCGGCAGCGCGACCGACCCCATTGTGCGGCGCGACAGGCGCCGCTTCAAGGGCAACCGCCGGCCCGAGGGGGCGTCCGGGACGTTCGCGGGCGCGTCGTGCGTCCCGGCGCGGCCTCGCCGTCAGGCCACCGCGGGCAGCACGTCGACCGCGTAGCGGTGAACGATCGAGCGGCCGAGCACCGGGTCGTGCAGGCGCAACTCCATCCGCGCCGCGGGCCGTACGCCCTCGCCGCGCGCGTTCGGCAGTGCGCCCAGCGTCCCGCAGGTCATGAAGCGGCCGTCCTCGCCCCCCTCGCGGGCGTAGAAGCCGTCGCGCAGCGACTGCAGCGGGCGGATCGCCGCGAGCGTGCCCGACTGGTAGTCGACCCACTGCCCGTCCTCCAGGATCCGCGAGCCCAGCACCAGTCCGTCCTGGCGGTCGGCCACGTCGGCCCAGCGCCAGGCGGCGGTCGCGACCGGCTTCGGGCACATCTGCTTCGAGACCGCGACGGAGTAGGTCTCGACCCGGCGATCGGTGTGATCGGAGCCCACGCTCAGCCACCACTCGCCGTCGGCGAAGAAGAGCACCGGCTCGGCCTCGCCCGAGCTGTCGCCGCCGAGCACCTCGACGGTCGCGTCCTGGGTCAGCAGGTTCGCGCCGACGCGGTAGTAGAGCGGCACCGACGACGGTCGCGGCACGCCGATCGCCTCGAGCTCGGCGATGTGGTGCTCGATCGCCGCGGGGTCGCGGCCGGTCCAGCCGGCGACGACGAGCCGGCGGGGCTCGATGGTGAGGCTGCGGGCATGGCGGGTGCCGTCCGCGGAGACGGACTCGCAGGCGAAGGTGAGGGACGCGGGCATCGCAGGGGCTTCCGGGAGGGTCGTGACGGGGACGGGCCGCCGGCTACATCAGCGCGTTCGGCAGCCACAGGGCGATCTGCGGGAACACCATGAGCGCCAGCACCGCCACCATGTAGGCGCCCATGAAGGGCATCACGCCGGCGAACACGTCCGTGATCGGGCCGGGCTGGCGGCGCATGCCCTGCAGCACGTAGAGCACGGTGCCGTCGGGCGGGCTGATCATCGCGATCTCGACCAGCATCGTGATCACGACGCCGAACCAGATCGGGTCGTAGCCCAGCGCCTTCACCACCGGGAAGAGCAGCGGAATGGTGGTGATCACCATCGACATGCCTTCCATGAAGGTGCCGAGCGCGAGGTAGAAGCCGATGATCACCAGCATGATCACCCAGCCCGGGAACGGCAGGCCGGTCAGGAACTTCGACAGCATCTGCGGGATGCCGAGCGAGGACAGCACGTAGTTGAGGAAATACGCGCCGAACAGGATCAGCGCGATCATCGACGTGGTCCGCGCGGTGGCGCGCATCGATTCGGCGAGCATCCGCCAGCCGAGCTTGCGGTCGACGGCGGCCAGCACCAGGGAGCCCGCCACGCCGAGCGCGGCCGACTCGGTGGGCGTGGCCCAGCCCGCGTAGATCGTGCCGAGCACCAGGCCGATCAGCAGCACGGTCGGCACCAGGTCCGACAGGCTCGCGAGCCGCGCCGCCCAGCCCGAGGGCGCACCGGGGCCACCGCCGCGCAATCCGAGCCTGCGGCTGTAGTAGAGGATCGTCAGCGTGAAGAGCGCGACCACCAGCAGGCTCGGCCCGACCGCGGCGAGGTAGAGCGCGCCCACCGAGGTCTCGGTGATCAGCCCGTAGATGATGAAGGTGATGCCCGGCGGGATCAGGTTGCCGAGCGCACCGCCGGCGGCGAGCGAGCCCAGGACCAGCTTCGGCGGATAGTGGCTCTTCTCGAAGTAGGGCAGCGCGACCGAACCCATCGTGGCCGCCGTGGCCACGCTCGAGCCGGCCACCGCCGAGAACACCGCGCAGGCCGCGACGTTGGTGTGCAGCAGACCGCCCGGCAGTCGGCCCATCCAGACGTTGAGCGCGCGGTAGAGCCGCTCGGACAACCCGGCACGCAGCATCACCTCGCCCATCAGCAGGAACAGCGGCACCGAGACCAGCACGAAGTTGGTCGACGGTCCCCAGATCATCTCGCCGATGAAGTTCCAGAACGGCCGGTCCGACAGGCCGAAGCCGGCGAGCAGCGCGAGCAGCGCCAGCGCGGCGCCCACGTGGATGCCGCCGGCGAAGAACGCGACGAACGCGCAGAGGACCGCGACCAGCGCCCACCACGGGACGGCGCCCGCGGTGGCGGCGGCGCCCGCGCCGCCGAACAGCGAGGCACCGCCGATCAGCAGGCCGATCGCGACGATGAAGACGACGGCGATCATCGGCGGGGCTCCTGCGGGCCCGCGCCCTGCCCCACCGCCTCGAGCGTCTCCTCGGCCTCCTCGACGTAGCTGCGCGCCATCAGCGCACGGTCGACGCCGTCGGCGTCACCGGCCAGCACGCCGCGCACCGAGCGCGCGGCGAGCGCGGCGACCGCCAGCAGCATCAACGCGAGCCCCGCGGCCCACAGCCCCTGCGGCAGCGCGAGCGGCGTGCGCATCGTGGACAGGTCGGTCGAGCCGAAGTCCCACGAGTCCTTCGCGAGCGAGACCGCACCCCAGGCGAAGAACCCGATGGAGACCAGCAGCGCCCCGAGCGACACGAGATGCAGCCAGACCCGCGCGCCGAGCGGCATCTTCTGGACCAGCACGTCGATGCGGACGTGGCCGCGCTCGAGCAGCGTGCCCGCCAGCCCCCAGGTCATGCCGATCGCCATCAGGTAGCCGGTCAGCTCCGTGGTCGCCTCGGTGGAGAACCCGAGCAGCCGGCGGGCCACGATGTCGAACGTGATCAGCACCGTGATGGCCAGGTAGCACCACCCGGCCACGGTCATCGCCTTGCCGCTCAGCCACTCGAGCGCGCGGAACACGTCACTTGCCCGGCGTGTACTTGATGCCGGTGATCGGGGCGATCACGTCGTTGTAGACGGTGGCGCAGCGATCGCCGCAGCGCTTGACCCAGCCGGGCAGCACGTCCTCGCCGAGCTCCTTGCGGATCGCGGCGGCCGTGTCGGCGGCAGGCTTGACCTCGACCATCGGCTTCCTGATCAGCGTGTGCAGCTTGCAGCCCGCCTCGCGGCCGACGTTGCAGGCCACGCCGTCCTCGGTCGCCTCGACGCCGAGCTTCCACTGCGCGTCCTGCACCTCGGCGAAGGTCTTCTCGAACTGGGCGCGGATCGCCGGGTCGAGCTTGTTCCACCACGCGAGGTTCACGAAGTAGCCGGCGGTCGACCACGACAGCGGGAACGTGTACAGGTGGGTCGTGACCTCGGGCCACTTCACGCCATTGCCCGAGCCCGAGCCGGTGATGCCGCAGTCGACCGTGCCGCGCTCGAGCGCGGTGTAGACCTCGCCGAACGCGAGGGAGACCGGCTGCGCGCCCAGCGCCTTCATCAGGTCAGCGGCCGACGGGCCGTTGGTGCGCACCTTCAGGCCCTTCAGGTCCGCCAGGCCGGTGATCGGCTTGCGGCAGAAGAGCATCTGGCCCGAGAACGGATAGGTGGCGATCAGCTTGATGCCGAGCCGCTCGAGCTCCTTGTTGGCCACCGGCATCATCGCGTCGGCGACCTTGCGGGCCTGGCCGATCTCGGCGTTCATCCCGGCGAGGTCGACGCCGTCGAGCATCGGCACGTCGCCCGACACGGTGGTCAGCGGCGCGGCGGCGATGTCGACCTGTCCCGAGCGGACCAGCCGCAGCACCTCGGGACCGTTGACGTTGCGCTCGGGCCAGGACGACAGCGTGACCTCGACGCGGCCGCCGGTGGCCTTGGCCATGCCGTCGCGCAGCATCGGCTGGTCGACGCGCGTGTATTGCGGCAGGTTCGGCGCGACCTGGGTGATCGCCTGCACCGCGACCTTCGGCCCGGCGGGGACCTGCTGCGCGTGGACGGAGAAGGCGGCCAGCACGGCTGCGAGCGTGGTGGCGGCGAACGGCAGGGAACGGCGGATCATGGGCACCTCCGAGGGAACGGTTGGGACGGGTTCAGAAGCTGGCGACGCGATGGTTCAGCAGGTCGGTGACCAGCATGCAGCCGGGCGCGTGGGTGATGCAGAAGGCAGGCCTGGCGGCCATCACCACCGCCTGGGGCGTGACGCCGCAGGCCCAGAATACGGGCAGCTCGTCGTCCTTCACCTCGACCGGATCGCCGAAGTCGGGCGCACCGAGGTCGGCGATCCCGATCAGGTCCGGGCGGCCGACGTGCACCGGCGCGCCGTGCACGCGGGGGAAACGCGAGGTGACCTGCACCGCGCGGATCGCGTCGGCCGCCTTCATCGGCCGCATCGAGACCACCAGCGGACCGTGGAAGACGCCGGCCGGCACCGTCGGGATCGAGGTGCGGTACATCGCGACGTTGCGGCCCTGCGCGACGTGGCGCAGCGGCACGCCGGCCTCGAGCAGCGCCTGCTCGAACGAGAACGAGCAGCCGATCGCGAAGCCCACCAGGTCGTCGCGCCACAGCGCGGACACGTCGGTCGGTTCGTCGACCAGCACGCCGTCCTTCCAGACGCGGTAGCGCGGCACGTCGGTGCGCAGGTCGAGGTCGGCACCGAGTTCGGGCAGCCGCGGATCGCCGGGCTCCGAGACCGCCAGCAGCGGGCACGGCTGCGGGTTGCGCTGGCAGAAGCGCAGGAAGTCGTCGGCCTGCGCATGCGGCAGCACGACGAGGTTCGCCTGCACGTGGCCCGGGGCCATGCCCGCGGTGTGGCCGGCGTGCGCGCCGTCGCGTGCGAGGCGCCGCGCCCGGGGACCGTCGGGGGCGAGGCGGGCGAGCGGGGTCGGGTCTATGGTCGTCACCAGTACATGAACTCGAGCAGCGTGCAGCCGGTCCGCGACGCGAACGGGCCGTGCAGGACGTGCGGCGGGCGGCACGCGTAGGTGTAGGGGCCGAAGGTCTCGCCGCCCTCGCCGCGGGCGTTGCAGCCGACGACGAACTCGCCGTCGACGACGAAGACCTCCTCGTGGAAGTCGTGGATCACCGGCTCCGGCAGCAGCGCCCCCGGCGACCAGCGGACCAGCCGCGTCCGCGAGCCGCGGCGCGCGACCGGGTCGAAGTCGTCCGCGAGGACGAGTTCGCGCAGCGGCGCTCCCGCGGTGGCCAGGGTGCGCCAGGCGCCGCGCGCGTCGGCATCGCGCAGCACGTCGAAGAACTCGCGGTGTCGGGGGGGCGGGAGGTCGGTCATGGACGCTGGAGTGTCGGCAGCCGGCGCGTGTCGGTCAAACGGGGATTTCCTCGGTCGGCCGATCAGGTTTTCTTGTGTCACGCCCGCGGGGCAGCGGGCGCCCCGGCGCGGCACGCATCGCGCCGCGTCAGGGCGCGAGCACGTCGTGCCGGCTGCTGGCGACGAAGGTGTCGCAGGCCGCCCGGGCCATCTCGATCAGCGCGCGTGCGAGCGGCGACGGCGGCTCCAGCCGCGCGCTCGCGATCAGCGGCAGCGGCGCGGGCATCGGATCGACGTCGAGCAGCAGCAGCCGCCCGTGCTGCAGATCGGGCTGGATGACCGCGGTGGGCAGCAGGGCCGTGCCGAAGCCCGAGCGCGCGAGATCGACCATCGCGCCCAGCGACGAGAAGTAGCTGACCCGCAGGTTCTCGAGCCCGGCCGCGCGTTCGGCGATGTTGCGGTAGACCGCCGACTCGCGGTGGAACGAGATGATCGGGTGCTCGGCCACGTCGGCGAAGGACAGCGCGGGCTTCGCGGGGAAGCGGCTCGCGAGGCTCGGCGCGGCGACCCAGCGCATCGCGAAGGTCGCGAGCCGTCGGTTCTCGACGTAGCCCGGCGTGATCTCCTCGGAGAGGATCGCGCAGTCGATCGAGCCGCGCAGCAGGTCGTCCCGCAGGCGCGGCGTGATGTCGGAGATGAGTTCGACGGTGGCGTTCGGGTAGCGCTCGGCGAAGCGCGACAGCAGGTCGGGCAGCCAGGAATGCACGACCGTCTCGATGACACCGATCCGCAGCACGCCGGTGAACGCGTCGGTCTGGCCCATCGCGGCGACCATCCGCGTCTGCAGTGCCACCATCCGCTCGGCCCAGGGCATCAGCGCCGCGCCCTGGTAGGTCAGCATCACGCCGCGGTGCTCGCGGTCGAACAGCCGCGTGCCGAACTGCTGCTCGAGCGTGGCGATGCGGCTCGAGATGCCGGCTTGCGTGGTGTGGAGCCGCTCGGCCGCGGCCTTGAAGCTGCCGAGGCGGGCCACCCAGACGAAGGCCTCGAGGAAGCGGACGTTCATGCCGCCAGTGTAGCCGGCGGCCGGGCCGGCCCCGCCCGTGCGGCCCGGACCGGCGGCGCGCGGCCGCCGGTCGCCGCAGCCTCAGGCGAGTGCCGCGCCCGTGCCCACGCCACGGAACCGCGAGACCGCCTCGACCAGTTCGCGGGCCTGGGAGCGCAGGCTGTCCGCGGCCGCGGCGCTCTCCTCGACCAGCGCCGCGTTCTGCTGCGTGGTCTGGTCCATCTGCCGCACCGCCTCGTCGATCTGCGCGACGCCGTTGCTCTGTTCGGTGCTCGCCGTGCTGATCTCGCCGACGATGTCCGACACGCGCGAGATCGACGCGACGATCTCGCGCATCGTCGCGCCCGCCTGGTCGACCAGGCGGGTCCCGGCGTCGACGCGGCCCACGCTCTCGGTGATCAGCGCCTTGATCTCGCGCGCGGCATCGGCGCTGCGCTGCGCGAGCGTGCGGACCTCGGTCGCGACGACCGCGAAGCCGCGGCCCTGCTCGCCCGCCCGCGCCGCCTCGACCGCCGCGTTCAGCGCGAGGATGTTCGTCTGGAACGCGATCCCGTCGATCACGCCGATGATGTCGGCGATCCGGCGCGAGCTCTCGTCGATGCCCTTCATCGTCGTGACCACCTCGTCGACGACGCCGCCGCCGCGGACCGCGACGTCCGAGGCACTGCGGGCGAGTCCATCGGCCTGCCGCGCGTGCTCGGCGTTCTGGCGGACCGTCTGGCTGAGCTCTTCCATCGACGCCGCGGTCTGCTGCAGCGCGCTCGCCTGCTCCTCGGTCCGATGGCTCAGGTCCTGGTTGCCCTGCGCGATCTGGCCGCTGGCCGACGCGATGCTCTCGCTGCCGCTGCGCACCTGCCCGACGATCTGCACCAGGCTCTCGCGC
Source organism: Pseudomonadota bacterium (assembly GCA_046046245.1). GTDB lineage: Bacteria > Pseudomonadota > Gammaproteobacteria > Burkholderiales > Burkholderiaceae_E > UBA4615. The sequence continues at coordinate 45,042 of JBJOKE010000031.1, forward strand.
ATCGCCTCCATCGAGGCGAGCACGCTGCCTGCCGGCGCGGCGCGGCCCGCATCGACGCGACCGAGGTCACCCGCGGCGATCCGGTCGGCGACGCGGGCGAGCTCCGACGGCTCCGTCCCGAGCCGGCCGATCACCATCCGCAGGATCGTCCAGGCGGCGACCAGGCCGAGCAGCAGCCCCACCGCGCCCACCGCGATCGAGACCGTCCTCATCCAGGCTCCCATCGCGATGCTCGAGTCGAACTCCTCGCGGGCCACGCGGACCTGCAGCGCGACCAGCGACTCGAGGCCGTCGGTCAGCGCCGGGTTCAGCTTGCTCACCGGGCCCGACAGCTTGCGGCGGGCCTCGTCGTACTTCCGCGCGGTCAGCGCCTCGACGGTCGGCGCGAGGCCGTCCTCCCGGAAGCGCTTCAGCGCCGCGACGGTGGCTTCGACGAGCTTGGCTTCCTCGGGCGTCATCATCGTCGCCGCATAGGCCGCCCACTGGGCGTCGACCTTCTTCTGGTAGCCGGCGAACTGCTCGAGCCGCTTCGCGGTGTTGGCGTCGTCGGCGCGGTCGACCGCGTCCATCAGGACGAGACGCGAGCGCGTGGACAGGTACTGGATGTCGCCCAGTTGCGCGAGCGGTACCGTCCGGTCGTTGTAGAGCGTGGTGAAGCTCGCGATGTTGCGGTGCTGCCCGTACAGGCCGGCGGCCGCGACGACGAGCAGCGCGACGATCGTGGCGCCGAAGCCCGCGAGCAGCGCGGCGCGAAGGGTCAGGGGATTGCGGGGGGTCATCTGTGGTTCTCCCTTACGTGATACCCGCAATGCTCGACGCCCCGTCATGGTGCAATCCGACGAACAGGCCGGCCTGCACCCGCCTGTTCTGCATCGACCGCTGTGTCGCGCACGATTCGAGGAATTCGGATCGGCGCCCCGCGGCGCGCGGCGGTGCACGGGCCGCTGGTCGCTGACGACCGGACGGTACGCGGATTCGAGCGAAACGGGCCCCCCGGAAACGACGAGCCCCCGCTCCTGCGCGCAGCAGCGGGGGCCCGGATGCGGTCGGGCGGCTCGCGCCGCCGGCGATCACATGTGGTCGATCATCACCTGGCCGAAGCCCGAGCAGGAGACCTGCGTCGCGCCCGGCATCAGCCGCGCGAAGTCGTAGGTGACCTTCTTCGACAGGATCGACTTCTCCATCGACGAGATGATCAGGTCGGCGGCCTCGGTCCAGCCCATGTGGCGCAGCATCATCTCGGCCGACAGGATCTCCGAGCCCGGGTTCACGTAGTCCTTGCCGGCGTACTTCGGCGCGGTGCCGTGGGTGGCCTCGAACATCGCGACCGAGTCCGACAGGTTCGCGCCCGGCGCGATGCCGATGCCGCCGACCTGCGCGGCCAGCGCGTCGGACACGTAGTCGCCATTGAGGTTCAGCGTGGCGATCACGCTGTACTCGGCCGGGCGCAGCAGGATCTGCTGCAGGAAGGCGTCGGCGATCGCGTCCTTGACGACGATGTCCCGGCCCGTCTTCGGGTTCTTGAACGAGCACCACGGGCCGCCGTCGATCAGCTGCGCGCCGAACTCGGTCTGCGCGAGCGCGTAGCCCCAGTCACGGAAGCCGCCTTCCGTGAACTTCATGATGTTGCCCTTGTGGACCAGCGTGACCGACGGCTTGTCGTTGTCGATCGCGTACTGGATCGCCTTGCGGACCAGCCGCTCGGTGCCCTCGCGCGAGACCGGCTTGACGCCGATGCCCGAGGTCTCCGGGAAGCGGATCTTCTTGACGCCCATCTCCTCGCGCAGGAACTTGATGAGCTTCTTCGCGCCCTCGGACTCGGCCTGCCACTCGATGCCGGCGTAGATGTCCTCGGAGTTCTCGCGGAAGATGACCATGTTGGTCTTCTCAGGCTCCTTGACCGGCGAGGGCACGCCCTTGAAGTACTGGATCGGGCGCAGGCAGACGTAGAGGTCCAGCTCCTGGCGCAGCGCGACGTTCAGCGAGCGGATGCCGCCGCCGACCGGCGTGGTGAGCGGGCCCTTGATCGAGACCACGTACTCCCTGAGGATCGACAGCGTCTCCTCGGGCAGCCAGACGTCCGGGCCGTAGACCTTCGTCGACTTCTCGCCGGCGTAGATCTCCATCCAGTGGATCCGCTTCCTGCCGCCGTACGCCTTGGCCACCGCGGCGTCCACGACCTTGATCATCACCGGGGTGATGTCGAAGCCCGTGCCGTCGCCCTCGATGTAAGGGATGATCGGCTGGTCGGGCACGGACAGCGAAAAGTCGGCGTTGACCGTGATCTTCTCGCCGCCTGCGGGAACCTTGACGTGCTGGTACATGCTTTCTCCCCTGATGTCGGACTGCGCGGTATGTCGTCAGCGGGCCGCATTATAAGCGCGATCGTGGGGCATTCCGGGCCGCGCACCGCGCCAGGGCGGCCTCGCGGGGCCGCGGTTTCGGGCTATCGTTCGCGCTGCGCGCCGCGCCGCGGCGCACCGTCCGGCCGAGGTCCGTGCCGGGCCCCCGACCGCCTTGCACGCCAGCCCCGATGACCGACGCCAGCCGCCCCGCCCTGCCCGCCCGTCCCGTGCGCCGCACCGCCCTCGCGTCGCGCCTCGCGACGCTGCTCGCCGCGCTCGCCGTCGCCGCGCCGCTCGCGGCCCAGCCCGCGGCCGAGCGCGTGGAGCCGCAACCGGTGCTGCCGCGCGTCGAGATCCAGGCCGGTCTGCACGTGATCCGCGCAGAGGTCGCCGACAGCGGCGAGCGCCGCATGAAGGGGCTGATGATGCGCGAGAAGCTCGGCCCGAACGAAGGGATGCTGTTCGTCTTCGAGTACAAGGCCGGACACTGCTTCTGGATGAGGAACACCCTGCTGCCGCTGTCGATCGCCTTCGTCGACGACGACGGCACGATCGCCAACATCGAGGACATGAAGCCGCGGACCGAGGACAGCCACTGTCCGGTGCGCCCGATCCGCTATGCGCTCGAGATGGAGCAGGGCTGGTTCGCCCGGCGCGGCCTGAAGGCGGGTTCGAAGCTCGCGCAGCCGCGCTACTTCGCGGCCGGCACGCGGAACTGAGCCGGCGCGCGGCGTCCCGAAACGACACGCCCCGCGATCGCCGGATGGCGAGGCGCGGGGCGCTCGGGCGTCGGGCCGGCCGCGGGCCGGCGCGCGACGCGCGGACTCAGGCGAAGTTCTTCGCCGCGAACTCCCAGTTGACCAGGCTCCACCAGCCGGCCAGGTAGTCCGGGCGGCGATTGCGGTGGTCGATGTAGTAGGCGTGCTCCCACAGGTCGCAGGTGAGCAGCGGCTTGTCGGTGCCGGTGATCGGGGTGGCGGCATTGCTGGTGTTGACGATGTCCAGCGAGCCGTCGGCCTTCTTGACCAGCCAGGTCCAGCTCGAGCCGAAGTTGCCGATCGCCGACTTCGTGAACGCCTCCTTGAACGCGGCGAACGAGCCCCACTTCTTCGCGATCGCGTCGGCCAGCGCGCCCGTGGGCTCGCCGCCGCCGGCAGGCTTCATCGAGTTCCAGTAGAACGTGTGGTTCCAGACCTGGGCCGAGTTGTTGAAGATGCCGCCGGAGGACTTCTTCACGATGTCCTCGAGCGAGGCGTTCTCGAACTCGGTGCCCTTGATGAGGTTGTTGAGGTTCACCACGTAGGTGTTGTGGTGCTTGCCGTGGTGGAACTCCAGGGTCTCCTTCGAGATGTGCGGCTGGAGCGCGTCGAGCGCGTAGGGCAGCGGCGGGAGGGTGTGTTCCATGTTCGTGTGTCCTCGGTCGGGGTGATGTGCGGTGACGCCGCGGCGCACCGGCGCAGGGCCGCGCGACAGCCTCGTGAACCCGCGATTCTAGGCCAGCGCCGCGATCGCGCTCAATCCTTCCGCGCGTCGGATGGGGACTTGCCCGCGCCGTGCGTGCCGCTCACGCGCGCATCGAAGCCGCCGTCGGCGAGCGCGACCGAGACCGCGTCGCCCGCCGCGAGGGCGGCGCCGCGGCGCACGATCGCGCCGTCGGGCCCGGTCACGATCGCATAGCCGCGCGCCAGGACCGCGCTCGGGCTCACCAGCTCGAGCGCCGCGCCGGCGTGCTCGAGGCGGCTCGCCGCGGCCTCGAGCCGTGCGCGCAGGCCGGTCGCGATCGCGCGCGACGCCGCGTCGAGGCGGGCCGCGCGCAGCGCGACGTCCGGCGTGCGCAGCGCGGCCGAGGCCGCGGCGACGCGCGACGCCCGCTCGGCCGCGGCGCGCGCGCCGGCGGCGGCGAGACGGCGCGCGAGCCGCTCGAGCCGGGCCGCGTGCTGCGCGTGCTGCAGCGACGGCGGCTTCAGCAGGCGCGTGGCCAGGTCGAGCCGCTGCTCGGCCTGCTCGAGCCGCCGCCGCCACGCGAGCACCAGCCGGCGCCGGTCGCGCTCCAGCACGACCCGCAGCTCGCCCCGGTCAGGTACCGCGCGGGTCGCCGCGCCGGTGGGCGTCGGCGCGCGCAGGTCGGCGACGAAGTCGGCGATGGTGAAGTCGGTCTCGTGACCCACGCCGCTGATCACCGGGATCGGGCTGGCTGCGATCGCGCGCGCCAGGCGCTCGTCGTTGAACGCCCAGAGGTCCTCGATCGAGCCGCCGCCGCGGACCAGCAGCAGCACGTCGCACTCGCCCCGCGCGCCGGCCGCGGTGACCGCGCGGACCAGCTCGGCCGGCGCCTGCGCCCCCTGCACCGACGCCGGGTACAGCACCACCGGCACCTGGGGCGCCCGGCGTGCGAGCGTGGTCAGCACGTCGCGCAGCGCGGCCGCCTGCGGCGAGGTGACGACGCCGATGCAGCGCGGCGCCGGCGGGATCGGGCGCTTGCGGCCCTCGTCGAACAGGCCCTCGGCCTCGAGCCGCGCCTTCAGCCGCAGGAACTGCTGGAAGAGGTCGCCGGCGCCCGCCTCGCGCATCTGCTCGACATTGAGCTGGAAGTCGCCGCGCGCCTCGTAGAGAGCGACCTGCGCGCGCACCTCCACCCGGTCGCCGTTGGCCGGCGGGAACGGCACGTGCTGGTTGCGACCGCGGAACATCACCGCCCGCACCGAGGCCTGCGCGTCCTTGAGGCTGAAGTACCAGTGCCCGCTGGCGGCCCGGGTCAGGTTCGAGATCTCGCCGGCCACCCAGACCAGCGGGAAGCTGCGCTCCAGGAGCCCAGCAACGGCGCGGTTCAGCTGGCCAACCGTGACGATTTCCCGCGTGGTTGCGCGGTCCGGCGACTCGAAGCCCATGTTCAAGCGGGTCTCCGGGCAGAACCTATCCACACGCGACGCATTATCGTCATCTCGGGTCCTAATGCCCCGCGACGCACGGCGCCACGTCGCAAGTACTTGATTTCATTGATGTTAGACGCTGCGCGTTTTTTCGGCAGACCGTGCCGACCCTGAATTGGCGCGGCTTCGGGCGCCTCCGCCCCGGTTGATGCACAGACTTGTCCACAGGGTCTGGGGATAGATTCGGTAATCGGTGCCAACGATTCACGTTTGGCGAACCGAGAGGTCGGCCCGGGGACCTCGGGTCGCCCCCCGACTTGCCCGGGCCGGCACAAAGCGCCGACAATCCCGGGTCGCGCCGCCCCGTCAGGCCGCCCTCGCCCGCCCCTTCCCGGAGACTCGCTCTTGTTCTCGCTCATCCAGGCCGCCGGCTGGCCCGTCTGGTTCCTGATCCTCGCGTCGTGCATCGCGGTCGCGCTGATCATCGAACGCGCGATTTCGCTGCAGCGCCGCAAGGTGCTGCCCGCCCACCTGCTGGACGAGGTGCTGACGCTCCACCGGAACCGCCAGACGACGCCGGAGATGGTACAGAAACTCGAGGCGGGCTCGCCCCTCGGGCGGGTGCTGGCCACCGGGCTGCGGCACGCAGCCGAGGGCCGCGAGATCATGAAGGAGGCGATGGAGGAGACCGGGCGGGCGGTCGCGCACGACCTCGAGCGCTACCTCGGCCCGCTCGGCACGATCGCCACCGTGACGCCGCTGATGGGCCTGTTCGGCACCGTCGTCGGCATGATCGAGATCTTCGGCGCGCAGGCGCCGTCCGGCACGAACCCGCAGGCGCTCGCGCACGGCATCTCGGTCGCGCTCTACAACACGGCGCTCGGCCTGGTGGTGGCGATCCCGGCGCTGATCGCGTATCGCTCGTACCGCTCGCGCGTCGACGGCTTCGTGGTCGAGCTCGAGCAGCAGTCCCTCCGCCTGGTCGACACGCTCGACCCGCGACGCGGCATCGCGCCGCCGCGGCCGGCCGCGTCCTCGTCCGGCCAGCCCGCGCCCGCCGCCGCCCGATGAACTTCCGGCGTGGCCACCGGCGCGAGGAGCCGGAGATCAACTTCATCCCGCTGATCGACCTGCTGCTGGTCATCCTGATCTTCCTGATGGTCACCACGACCTACTCGAAGTTCAGCGAGCTGCAGGTCAACCTGCCGTCGGCCGCGGTCGATCCGAAGGTCGAGCGGCCGGTGGAGATCGCGATCGGCGTCGGGGCCGACGGCCGCTACACGATCGACGGCGCGGCCGCCGAATGGCGCGACGCCGGCGGCTTCGCGCAGCAGCTCGCGCGCACCGCGGCCGGCCGCGGCGAACCGACGGTGGTCGTCTACGCCGATGCCGGCGCGAGCCACCAGGCGGTGGTCAACGTGCTCGAGGCCGCCCGGCTCGCCGGCCTGGGCAAGGTCAGCTTCGCGACGCAGACCGCCGGCGGTTCGCGCAGGCCCTGATGGCCGGCGGGCCCGAGTCGCCGGCGTCCGTGCGGTCCGCCGCCTCCTTCGCCGAGCGCCTCGAGGCGCGGATGGGCCGGATCTGGTTCGGCCCGCGCCGACTGCCCGAAACGTTCGCAGGCGCCCTGCTCGCACCGCTCGGCGCGCTGGTCGCGGCGGTGGCCGCCGGCCGCCGGCGCCGGATCGCGCGCGACAAGGCCGCGCCGCGCGCCCCCGCGGGACGGCCACCGGTGGTGGTGGTCGGCAACCTCGTCGTGGGCGGCGCCGGCAAGACGCCGCTGGTCATCGCGCTGGCCGACGCGCTCGCCGCGCGCGGCTGGCGACCGGGGCTGCTCGCCCGCGGCTACCGCGGCCGCACCGAGCACGGGCCCGCGCGACGCCTTCGCCGCGGCGACGACGCGGCCGAGGTCGGCGACGAGGCCTTCCTCGTCGCCGGCCGCACCGGTCGCCCGCTGGCGATCGGCCGCGAGCGCGGCGCGGCGCTCGCGGCGCTGCTCGAGCCCGGCGACTGCGACGTGGTGCTCTCCGACGACGGCCTGCAGCACGTGGGCCTGCCGCGCGACGTCGAGCTCGCGGTGTTCGACGCGCGCGGCGCGGGCAACGGCCGCTGCCTGCCCGCGGGACCGCTGCGCGAACCGCTGCGCGGCGCGCTGCTGCTCGATGCGCTGGTGCTCAACGGCAGCGCGGCCGAGCCGCCGATCGTGCATTCGCGCGTCTTCCGCTTCGAGGTCGTGCCGACGCTGTTCGTGACGCTCGACGGCGCGCGCGCCTGGTCGCCGCAGGACTTCGCCCGCGACATGCGCGGCCGGTCGCTCGACGCGCTCGCCGGGATCGGCGCGCCGCGCCGATTCTTCGACACGCTCGCCGCGCTCGGCATCGACGTCCGGGCGCACCCGCTGTCCGACCATGCGCCGATCGACCCGGACTGGCTGCGCGCGCTGCCCGGCGACTGGCTGATCATGACCGAGAAGGACGCCGTAAAATGCACGGCCTTCGACGCCGCGCTGCTCGCGCGCTGCGTCGCGCTTCGCATCGAGGCCGTGCCCGAGCCGGGCCTGGTCGACTGGCTGGAGGACCGCCTGCGTGGATAGCCGCCTTCTCGAGATCCTGGTCTGCCCGCTGTGCAAGGGGCCGCTGAAGTACGACAAGCCCGCGCAGGAACTGCTCTGCAAGGCCGACCGCCTCGCGTTCCCGATCCGCGACGGCGTGCCGGTGATGCTCGAGCAGCAGGCCCGCACGCTGCCCGCCGAGCCGTGAGCGCGGACGGCTTCGTCGCGCTGATCCCGGCGCGGATGGCGTCGACGCGGCTGCCCGACAAGCCGCTCGCCGACATCGACGGCGAGCCGATGGTGCTGCACGTCGCGCGCCAGGCGCGCGCCTCGGGCGCGCGGCTCGTCGCGGTCGCGACCGACTCCCCGCGCGTGGCCGAGGCCGTCGAGGCCGGCGGCGTGCGCGCGCTGATGACGCGCGCCGATCATCCGTCGGGCACCGACCGCCTCGCCGAGGCCGCCGACCTGCTCGGCCTCGCCGACGACGAGATCGTCGTCAACGTGCAGGGCGACGAGCCGCAGATCCCGCCCGCGCTGGTCGCATCGGTGGCCGCGCTGCTGCGCGAGCGTGACGACTGCGCGATCGCCACCGCCGCGCATCCGGTCGAGGCCGCGGCCGACTGGATGTCGCCCAACGTGGTCAAGGTCGTCGTCGACGCGAGGGGTCGCGCGCTCTACTTCTCGCGCGCGCCCATCCCCTTCGCGCGCGACGCGCTCGCCGGATTCCCCCAGCGGCTGCCCGTCGAGCTGCCCGCGGCGCTCGCGGCGCAGCGCGCGGTCCAGCGCCACATCGGCCTCTACGCCTACCGCGTCGCGTTCCTGCGCGCCTACCGGGCGCTCGCGCCCTCCCCGATCGAATCGATCGAGGCGCTCGAGCAGTTGCGCGCGCTGTGGCACGGGTACCGGATCGCGGTGCTGAGCACCGGCGAGGCGCCGCCCGCGGGGGTCGACACAGCGGCCGACCTCGAGCGCGTGCGCCGCGCGTTCGCGGATGCCCGAGTGCGCCGTTCGCGGAATTGACCCTCTCCGTCCTTTGCGGTTAAGGTCCGGGACCCCGAATCCGGGCGCGCCGGCGGCCGGACACACCCCCGATTCCAACCTGCCCAGGGAACCCCATCCATGCGCTTGATCCTTCTCGGACCCCCCGGTGCGGGCAAAGGCACCCAGGCCGCCTTCATCAAGGAGAAGTTCGGCATCCCGCAGATCTCCACGGGCGACATGCTGCGGGCCGCGGTCAAGGCGGGCACGCCGCTGGGCGTCGCGGCGAAGAAGGTGATGGACTCGGGTGGCCTGGTGTCGGACGACATCATCATCGGGCTCGTGAAGGACCGCCTCACCCAGCCCGACTGCGCGAACGGCTACCTGTTCGACGGCTTCCCGCGGACGATCCCCCAGGCCGACGCGATGAAGGACGCCGGCGTCGCGATCGACTACGTGCTCGAGATCGACGTGCCCGACTCGGACATCGTCGAGCGCATGAGCGGGCGGCGCGTGCACGTCGCGAGCGGCCGCACCTATCACGTCCGCTTCAACCCGCCCAAGGTCGCGGGTCGCGACGACGTGACGGGCGAGGAGCTGATCCAGCGCGACGACGACCGCGAGGACACCGTGCGCAAGCGTCTGGAGGTCTACCAGTCGCAGACCCGGCCGCTGGTGGACTACTACTCGAACTGGGCCGCGACCGGCGACGCCCGCGCGCCGCAGTACCGCAAGATCGCCGGCCTCGGCTCGGTCGAGACCATTCGCGACCGCGCGTTCGGCGCGCTTCGCTGAGTCCTGCGGGGCGGGACCCCGTCGACCCCCGAGCCGCCACGGCCGCGCCCTCCGCGCGGCCGTTTCGCTTTCCGGGACACCGCGCACCGCCCGCGTGCGTGAGGCGGCGCGTGCGCCCGCCGCGTCGGCGATCGTGCCGACGCGGCCTCGTCATCCTTGCCAAGCGCCCGCCGCATGGGCCAAGATGGGCCGCGCCCGGGGGCAGGGAGCGTTTCCCGGGCGCCTCACTACTACTACACATACAGGAGATCGCACCGATGAGTGGAGCCACCTCCACGGCCGTCTGGTTCGCGCTGGTTTGCGGAGCCGTGGCCGTGCTGTACGGCATCGTGTCCAGCCGCTGGATCCTCGGGCTGGATGCAGGAAACGAGAAGATGCAGTCGATCGCCGCGGCGATCCAGCAGGGTGCGAAGGCCTACCTCAACCGACAGTACCGGACGATCTCCATCGTCGGCGTGGTGCTGTTCCTCGTGATCCTCTTCGTGCCGGGCCTCGGCACCGCCACCGCGATCGGCTTCGCCGTGGGCGCGATCCTGTCGGGCGCGGCCGGCTACATCGGCATGAACGTGTCGGTGAAGGCGAACGTGCGCACCGCGCAGGCGGCGACCCGCGGCCTGAACGACGCGCTCACGGTCGCGTTCCGCGGCGGCGCGATCACCGGCATGCTGGTGGTCGGTCTCGGCCTGCTGGGCGTCGCCGGCTTCTTCGTGTTCCTCGGCGGCATGGGCGCCGGCGACCACGTGCACGACGTGATCCGCCCGCTGATCGGCCTGGCCTTCGGCTCCTCGCTGATCTCGATCTTCGCGCGACTGGGCGGTGGCATCTTCACCAAGGGCGCCGACGTCGGCGCCGACCTCGTCGGCAAGGTCGAGGCGGGCATCCCCGAGGACGACCCGCGCAACCCGGCGGTGATCGCCGACAACGTGGGCGACAACGTCGGCGACTGCGCGGGCATGGCGGCCGACCTGTTCGAGACCTACGCGGTCACGCTGATCGCGACCATGCTGCTCGGCGCGCTGCTGCTGACCAACGCGCCGATGGCGGCGGCCACCTACCCGCTCGCGCTCGGCGGCTTCGCGATCATCGCGTCGATCGTCGGCTGCGCGTTCGTCAAGGCGCAGCCCGGCGGCAAGATCATGAACGCGCTCTACCGCGGGCTGATCGTCGCGGGCGTGCTCGCGCTGGTGGCGTTCTACCCGATCACCAGCTGGCTGATCCCCGACAACGCGCTCGGCGGCACCGGCGCGGTGATGAAGGTCTACGGATCGGCGGTGGTCGGCCTGGTGCTGACCGCGCTGCTCGTCTGGATCACCGAGTACTACACCGGCACCGAGTACAAGCCGGTCCGCTACATCGCGGCCGCCTCGGAGACCGGGCACGGCACCAACATCATCGCCGGCCTCGCGGTCTCGATGAAGTCGACCGCGTGGCCGGTGCTGATGGTCTGCGCCGCGATCCTCGTGTCGTACGCGCTCGCGGGGCTCTACGGCATCGCGATCGCCGCGACCTCGATGCTCTCGATGGCCGGCATCATCGTGGCGCTCGACGCCTACGGCCCGATCACCGACAACGCGGGCGGCATCGCCGAGATGGCGGAGCTGCCCGACTCGGTGCGCGACATCACCGATCCGCTCGACGCGGTGGGCAACACCACCAAGGCGGTGACCAAGGGCTACGCGATCGGCTCGGCCGGCCTCGCCGCGCTGGTGCTGTTCGCCGACTACACGCACGCGCTCGAGTCGGCCGGCAAGGCGGTGTCGTTCGACCTGTCGAACCACATGGTCATCGTCGGCCTGTTCATCGGCGGGCTCGTGCCCTACCTCTTCGGCGCGATGGCGATGGAGGCGGTGGGCCGTGCCGCGGGCTCGGTGGTGGTCGAGGTGCGCCGCCAGTTCCGCGAGATCAAGGGGATCATGGAAGGCACCGCGAAGCCGGAATACGGCCGTGCGGTCGACATGCTCACCACCGCGGCGATCAAGGAGATGATCGTCCCGTCGCTGCTGCCGGTGATCGTGCCGATCCTGGTCGGCGTCTTCCTCGGCGCCGAGGCGCTGGGCGGCATGCTGATGGGCACGATCGTGACCGGTCTGTTCGTCGCGATCTCGATGTGCACCGGCGGCGGCGCCTGGGACAACGCGAAGAAGTACATCGAGGAGGGCCACCACGGCGGCAAGGGCAGCGAGGCGCACAAGGCCGCGGTGACCGGAGACACCGTCGGCGACCCGTACAAGGACACCGCCGGTCCCGCGGTGAACCCGCTGATCAAGATCATCAACATCGTCGCGCTGCTGCTGGTGCCGGTGCTGGGCGGCACGGGCGCGCCCGCCAAGCCCGCCGCCGCATCGCCCGCCCCGGCGGCGGTCGTCGCGCCGGCCGCGATCGCCAAGCCCGAGGCCGCGAAGCTCTACTTCGAGACCGGCGCGGTCGCGCTGCCCGCCGACGCGGGCACCGCGCTCGCGAAGATCGTGGAATGGGCGAAGGCCACGCCGGATGCGAAGATCGCGATCTCCGGGTTCCACGACAGCACCGGCAACGCGGAGCAGAACGCGGAGCTCGCGAAGAACCGCGCGAAGATCGTCCTCGACGTGCTGACCGCCGCGGGCGTGGCCGCCGACCGGGTCATGCTGCAGAAGCCGCAGCAGATGGACGGTGGCGACGGCCGCGAGGCCCGGCGCGTCGAGGTGGTCCCGGCGCCGTGACGCGACGCGCCCGATCCCAGAGACAGCACTGAAGGAACCTCGATGCAGTTCAAGGACACCGTTGTCATCGTCACCGGCGGCGCCTCCGGTCTCGGCGGCGCCACCGCCGACGCCATCGTCGCCGGCGGCGGCAAGGTCGTGATCGCCGACGTCAACGCGGCGCTCGGCGACGAGAAGGTCCGCGCGCTCGGCGCGGCCGCGAAGTTCGTCAAGTGCGACGTGACCTCCGAAGCCGACGGCCAGGCCGTGGTCGAGGCGGCCGCGTCGTTCGGCGACCTGCGCGGCCTGGTCAACTGCGCGGGCATCGGCACGCCGGGCAAGACCGTCGGCAAGGACGGTCCGATGCGGCTGGCCGACTTCACCCGCGTGATCAACGTCAACCTGATCGGCACCTTCAACATGATCCGGCTCGCCGCGGCCGCGATGGTGAAGAACGCGCCGACGGCCGACGGCGAGCGCGGCGTGGTCGTCAACACCGCGTCGGTGGCGGCCTTCGACGGGCAGATCGGCCAGGCGGCCTACTCGGCCTCGAAGGGCGGCATCGTCGGCATGACGCTGCCGATCGCGCGCGACCTGGCGCGCGACGGCGTGCGCGTCGTGACCATCGCGCCGGGCCTGTTCCTCACGCCGCTGCTGCTCGGGCTGCCGAAGGAGGCGCAGGACTCGCTGGGCAAGCAGGTGCCCTTCCCGTCGCGTCTGGGCCGTCCGCCCGAGTACGCGCAGCTCGTGCAGCAGATCTTCGAGAACACGATGCTGAACGGCGAGACGATCCGCCTGGACGGCGCGATCCGGATGGCTCCGCGCTGAACGGCGCGTGCCGGCGCGGCGACCCGCCGCGTCGGCCGCGCCCGCTCACTTCGGCGGCTCGAGGCTCCGGCTCTTCGCCACTGGCCCGCCGCCCTCGAGCCAGCGCCCGAGCGCCAGCACCGACGCGTCGCGGTCGCGGGCGCCGACGATCTGCAGCGACACCGGCAGCCCCTCGGCGAGCCCGTCGGGCAGCGCGAGCGTGGGCAGCCCGACGAAGCTGAATGCCAGCGTCTGGCCGAGCACCGCCTCGCGCGTGGTGAGCGTGCCGCCCTCGACCTGCACCTCCATCTGGCCGCGCAGCGGCGGCGTGACCGCGGTGGTGGGCAGCAGCAGCGCGTCATGGTCGCGCAGCACCGCGTCGAGCTCGGCGCGCAGCACCTCGCGCTCGCGCATCGCGTCGAGGTAGACCTGGGTGGCCTGCTTCGCGCCGTCGCGCATCGGCGCGAGCACCGACTCGGAGAACCCCTCGCCGCCCGCGGCGAGCGCCGCGCGGTGCACGAACGCGGCCTCGGCGCGGACGATCGCGGTGTAGGCGCCGATGGCGCGCGCGAGCGACGGCACGTCGACGTCGACGACCTCCGCATGCGCACGCAGCCCCGCCACGCGCGCATCGAACCAGGCCCGGACCGCCGGCGAGAGCCGCCCCTTCAGCCATGCGGCCGGCACCGCGATCCGCGGCCGCCGCGCGACCACGCCGTGCGCCACGCGCCGTCCGGCCATCACCTCGTGGAGCAGCGCCGCGTCGTCGACCGAGCGCGCGAGCGGGCCCGCGTGGTCGCAGGTCCACGACAGGTGCAGCGCGCCGGCGAGCGGGATCGCGCCGAAGCTCGGCTTGAAGCCCACCACGCCGCAGAACGCCGCGGGAATGCGCACCGAGCCGCCGGTGTCGCTGCCCAGGCCCGCGAAGCCGATGCCCACCGCGGTGGCCACGCCCGCGCCGCTCGACGAGCCGCCGGCCTGCCGGGCCGGATCGAAGGGGTTCTTCACGTCGCCCGTCCAGGCGTTCTCGCCGGTGGCGCCGAGCGCGATCTCGTGCAGGTTCGTCTTCGCGAAGGGCAGCGCGCCCGCGGCGCGCAGGCGGGTCACCGCGACCGACTCGCCGCCGAAGTCCGGCAGCGGCGCGCGCGTGCCGGCCGCGCTGGGCAGGCCGTCGACGTTGTAGAGGTCCTTGATCGTGAGCGGGATGCCGTGCAGCGGGCCGAGCGGACGGCCGTCGCGGGCCCGCGCATCGAGCGCGTCGGCCGCGCGCGCGGCCGCATCCCAGTCGACGACGGCGATCGCGTTCAGGTCGGCGTGCACATCGGCCGCGGCCCGGGCCTCGTCCAGCAGCGCGCGCGCGCTCGTGCGGCCGGCCGCGATCGCGGCGACGGTCTCGCGGATGCCGGGGCGGCGGGCGGCCGCGTTCGACGACGGAACGGCGGCCGGGCGGGCGGAACGGTCGGTGGAGGTCATCTGCGTATAGTAGCGGGGCCCCGCGCCGCCCTGCCCGCCGACGAGACCGCGATGACCCGACGCCCGTTCCGCTCGATCGCCCGCGTGCTGCCGGTGGCCGCGGTCCTCGTGGTCGTCCTGGGCCTCGCCAGCCCGCAGTCGGCGCGCGCGCAGGCGCCGTCGCAGCCCGAGGGCGCGAGCGGCTTCGCGCCGAAGGCGGCCGTGAGCGCGAAGAACGAGATGGTCGCGACCGCGAACCCGCACGCGACCCGCGCCGGCCTCGAGATGCTGCTGCGCGGCGGCACCGCGATCGATGCCGCGGTCGCCGCGCAGATGGTGCTCACGCTGGTCGAGCCCCAGTCCTCCGGCATCGGCGGCGGCGCCTTCCTGCTGCATCGCGACGCCCGCACCAACGGCGTCGTCGCCTGGGACGGTCGCGAGACCGCGCCCGCCGCCGCCGACGAGCGCCTGTTCATCGGAGCCGACGGCAAGCCGCTCGCGTTCCTCGACGCGGTCGTGGGCGGCCGTTCGGTCGGCACGCCGGGCGCCGTGCGGATGCTCGAGGCCGCCCACGCGCGCCATGGCCGCCTGCCCTGGGCCACGCTCTTCGGGCCCGCCATCCGGCTGGCCACCGAGGGCTTCGAGGTGAGCCCGCGCCTGAACACCCTGCTCGCCTCCGAGCGCTTCCTCAAGCGCGATCCGGCCGCCGCCCGCCACTTCTACGCGCCCGACGGCACGCCCTGGCCGGTGGGCCACCGGCTGCGCAATCCCGAGCTCGCCGACACGCTCGCGCAGATCGCGAAACGCGGCAGCCTCGCGCTGCACACCGGTCCGATCGCGCGGGACATCGTCGCCGCGGTCCAGGGCCATCCGACCAACCCGGGCCTGCTCACCGAGCGCGACCTCGCGTTCTACGTGCCCGTCGAGCGCGAGCCGCTGTGCACGCCGTACCGGCGATGGGTGGTCTGCGGGATGCCGCCGCCGTCGTCGGGCGCGATCGCGGTCGCGCAGATCCTCGGCATCGTCGACGCCGCGCGCGGGCCCGCGCTCGCAGGGCCCGACGGGACGCTGCGCGCCGACGGCGTGCACGTGCTCGCCGAGGCCGGCGCGCTCGCGTTCGCCGACCGCAACCGCTACGTCGCCGATCCGGCCTTCGTCGCGCCGCCGAAGGGACTGGTCGCGCCGCGCTACCTCGCCTCGCGCGCCGCGCTGATCGGCGAACGCGCGATGGGCCGCGCCGCGCCCGGCGACCCCGACGGCATGCCGCGCGCGGCCGTCGAGGAGGCCACCCTCGAGCAGCCCGCAACCTCCCACCTGTCGATCGTCGACGCCGCCGGCAACGCGGTCGCGATGACCACCACGATCGAGGACCAGTTCGGCGCGCGTACCCTCGTGCGCGGTTTCCTGCTGAACAACCAGCTGACCGACTTCTCGTTCGCCGCGACCGAGGGCGGCGCGCCGGTGGCCAACCGCGTGCAGGGCGGCAAGCGCCCGCGCAGCTCGATGGCGCCCACCCTCGTGTTCGAGCGCGCGGGCGGTCCCGACGACGCGCCCCGTCGCGGCGAGCTCGTGATGTCCGTGGGCTCGCCCGGCGGCTCGCAGATCATCGGCTACGTCGCGCGCACGCTGCTGCTGACGCTGCGCGACGGCCTCGAGCTGCAGAGCGCGATCGCGATGCCCAACCTGGGCAGCCGCAACGGCCCGCTCGAGATCGAGGCCGGGCGCATGCCCGCCGGACTCGCCGAGGCGCTGCGCGCGCGCGGCCACGAGGTCCGCGAGCTGCCGATGACCAGCGGCCTGCAGGGCATCGTCCGGCGCTGCGACCGGCCCGGCCGGTGTACGCTCGTCGGCGGGGCCGACCCGCGCCGCGAAGGGCTCGTGCTCGGCCGCTGACCCGCCACGCCTGCCGAGGAGACCCGCGATGCAACGCCGTCCGCTGAACACCGAGAAGCTGCGCGCCGCCGGGTACGACCCGCGCGGACAGCGCCTGGAGATCGAGTTCCGTTCGGGCGAGGTGAAGGCCTACAAGGCCGTGCCCGACGAGGTCGCTCGCCGCTTCTTCTCGTCGCCGAACCCCGAGGCGTACTGGGAGGACCGGATCGCCGAGGAATACGTGGTCGAGCGCGCCGCCGGCGCGCGCGACGCCGACGCGCGCGCCAAGCTCGACGCGCTGTTCGGCAAGAAGGACTGAGACACGAGACCCACCCCCACGAGGAGACCCTGGATGAGCCTGTTCGACCTGACCGGCAAGGTCGCGATCGTCACCGGATCGAGCCGCGGCATCGGCCGCTCGATCGCCGAGAACCTCGCCGCACACGGCGCGAAGGTCGTCGTCTCGAGCCGCAAGGCCGACGCCTGCCAGGTGGTCGTCGACGCGATCACGAAGGCCGGCGGCACCGCGATCGCGATCCCGGCCAACATCAGCGACAAGGCCGGCCTGCAGCGGCTGGTCGACGAGACCCGCAAGGCCTTCGGCCCGATCGACGTGCTGGTCTGCAACGCCGCCTCGAACCCCTACTTCGGCCCGTCCTCGGGCATGGGCGACGAGGTGTTCGAGAAGATCATGCGCAACAACGTGCTCTCGAACCACTGGCTGTGCCAGATGGTGCAGCCGGACATGGCGGCGAGGAAGGACGGCGCGATCATCATCGTGTCGTCGATCGGCGGCCTGAAGGGCTCGACCGAGATCGGCGCCTACTGCATCTCGAAGGCGGCGGACATGCAGCTGGCGCGCAACCTCGCGTGCGAGTGGGGGCCGCTGAACATCCGGGTGAACTGCATCGCGCCGGGGCTGATCAAGACGGATTTCGCGCGCGCGCTGTACGAGGATCCGGCGCGCAAGGCGGCGGCGGAGGCGCGGTTCCCGTTGCGGCGGTTGGGTGAGCCGGACGACATCGGGGGCATCGCGGTGATGCTGGCGAGTCGGGCCGGGGCGTTCATCACGGGGCAGAGCATCGTGGCGGACGGGGGGGCGACGATCACCGGGTGATCGGTATCGCTGCGGGTCGGCGTCACCCCTGGCCCGGGGCCGGTGAGCCGACCGGTCCTTCAGCGGCGCAGATCCTCGAAGGCCTCGAATTCCCAGCTGCGCATCGCGAACAGGAGCGTGTAGCCGGCACGGTCCTTCTGGGCGAGCCGCTGATCGGCGAGATGCTGCTGGGAAAAGTCCTGCGCCAGGCGCTGCATCCGCTCGACGAATGACGGTGCAAGGCTGCTGCTGATGGAGCCGTGTGCCAGCACCAGCCCTTCGCCGTGACCGTCGAAGGAGCCGGCAAAGTAATCATGCAGCGCATGATTGCGGAAATAGTCCATCACCGGTCCGTGCGGCCGCCAGCGGAAGGTCTTGGCGAGCTTGAGCCGATAGCGATTCAGCGGCTTGAGCTCGATGACGCCGATGCGGTCGAGTCGCACCAGGTACTTCGTGCACTCGGCTGTCGTCAACCGGTACGTCGACACGATCTGCTCCTGCGTCCACTGGCTCAGCACGCAGATGGCCACCAGCAGCAGCTTCACGTCAGCGACGACGGCTCTTTCCTGCGCCTGCGTGAGTTCCGCCAGCAAGGGCTGAGCGTCTGCGACACGTCTGGCGAGTTCGGCGAAATCGAGCCTGAGCACCCGGCAGATCGCGTCGATACGCGAGAGTGACATGTCGCCCTTGGCCAGCATCCGCTTGACGCTGGACTCGGCCATCCCCAGCCGTCGCGCGAGATCGGCGTAGGTCATTCCTGCGGCCTTGAGCTCCTTCTTGACGGCGAGAACGAGATCCGCGGTTGTGCTCATGGTGGATCCTGCAGAGGTGGAGCGGATTCGCCCGCATCCGCCCAAAGTATCTCGAATCGATACCGAAAGGTGTTTCGACTTCGACTTGTCTCATCTCGCTATGCCGCGTGACTCGGACGCCTCAAGCTGCGCTTCATTCCCACTGCAGGAGTTGCGCCATGTCGACATTCGGTCGCCGTTTCAACCTTCGGGCTCGGACCGCCGCGCTCGTACTCGGTGCCGCCGTCGGCGCCCTGGCCCATGCGGAAGACGGCACGGGTCGGCATACGGTTCAGGATGTCCGTGTGACGGCAGGAACCCCGAACCCCGGGCTGGCCGTCGGCGACGTGATCTTCACCAGCGTGACTGCCAGGCCCTTCCGCGAGGTGGCCGCGGCGACCGATTCGTGGACCAACCACGTTGGCATCGTTCTCGCCATCGACGGCGATGAGCCGCTGATCGGAGAAAGCACCTTCCCGTTCTCCCGCACGACATCGCTCTCGAAGTTCGTTGCGCGGTCACGGAACGGGCGCTATGCGGTCGCCAGGCTGAAGACCGATCTGACGTCCGACGAGCGGCAACGCGTGGTCATCGCCGCCGAGCGGCGCACCGGCGTTCTCTACGACACCGGGTTCGACCTGCATTCCCGCCGCCAGTTCTGCTCACGCTACGTGCGCGAAGTGCTCGCCGAGGCGACGGGCGTCGATGTCGGCGAGGTTCAGACCTTTGCGGATCTGCTGAAGCAGCAGCCGGGGGCGAGCCTGGGTTTCTGGAAACTCTGGTACTTCGGCCGCATCCCTTGGGAGAGAGCGACGGTGACGCCGGCCAGTCTGCTCCGGAGTCCGGCACTGCAGATCATCTTCGACAGTGCCGCAAGCGTGCCGGCGGCACGACCCGCATGACCCGCCCCCGAGCCGAGGCCACATCATCATGCTGAGAGCAATCCTCATCGAGCATCGGACTCGCATCATGCTGGTCGCGAGCACCCTTGCGCTTTCGACGGCCATGGCGATCTGGTCCGACCTGTTCCTGTTCGCGAAGGTGGTATTCGAACGCGAGTGGGTCACCCGCTTGCCGGAGTCGATGCAGATGATGACCGGTTCGATCGTGGTTCTCGCCTGCCTGATTCCGACTGCTTTCTTCATCGAGTCGCCGCGAAACGCGGTCCGGGCGACTGCCAAGGCGATACTGCTGTCGCCCCTGGCTGCAGTGGCGGTCTGTGCCTGGGCATCGAGGCGTGAACTGGCAGAAGAGTGGTATCTCGCGCCCCTGGGCCTGTTCTCCCAATACAGCTGGATCCTGCTGTTCCATTGCATCGCACCCGCGCTTGTCCTGCTGGCGATACGGATCACGTGCCATCGCCTGCACGAGCATCCGGGCGGCTGAGGACGCCTTCATCGGCCGACCATCGCGCTGCCCGGCGCGATCGGTGATCCGGCCAACCGCTGGCCGAGCGCTGGCCGACCGCCGGCAGTCCGCAGCGCCCCTCGATCAGGCCGCCTTCTTCACCCCGCCGTCCTCCCGCAATTCCCGCCGCAGGATCTTCCCGACATTGCTCTTCGGCAGCTCCGTCCTGAACTCGACGTGCTTGGGCTTCTTGTAGCCCGTCAGCTGCGTCGCGCACCAGTCGAGCACGTCGCGCTCGGAGAGCCCCGGGTCCTTCTTCACGACGAAGACCTTGATCGCCTCGCCCGAATGCCCGTCCGGCACGCCGATCGCCGCGCACTCGAGCACGCCCGGATGCTGCGCGACCACCTCCTCGACCTCGTTCGGGAACACGTTGAAGCCCGAGACCAGGATCATGTCCTTCTTGCGGTCGACGATCTTCACGTAGCCGCGTGCGTCGAACACGCCGACGTCGCCGGTCTTGAAGAAGCCGTCGGAGGTGAACGCCCGGGCGGTCTCGTCGGGCTTCTGCCAGTAGCCCTGCATCACCTGGGGGCCGCGGATGCAGATCTCGCCGCGCTCGCCCAACGGCACCTCGCGCCCCTCGTCGTCGCGGATCGAGATCTCCACCGACGAGACGGGCAGGCCCACGGTGCCGGTGAATTCGGTCAGCGTCACCGGATTGATCGTCGCCACCGCGCAGGTCTCGGACAGGCCGAAGCCCTCGCCGAGCGGCACGCCGGTGACCTTGACCCACTTGTCGGCCACGGCCTGCTGGGTCGCCATGCCGCCGCCGCCGGCGAACAGCAGCTTCGAGAAGTCGAGCTTCGCGAAATCGGGATGGTTGGCGAGCGCGTTGAACAGCGTGTTCAGCGCGGGGAAGGTGTTCACCGGGTACTTGGCCAGCTCGGCGATCAGGCCGGGGATGTCGCGCGGATTCGGGACCAGCAGCTGGCAGGTGCCGGACTTCATTCCGAGCCCGAAGGCCACCGCGAGCATGTAGATGTGGTAGAGCGGCAGTGCACACAAGGCGGTGCCGCCGGGCTCGCCGAGGATCTCGGTCACCTTGTCCTGCACCGGGCTGAACCAGGCCTCGCCCTGCAGGATGGCGGCGACCACGTTCCGGTGCGACAGCATCGCGCCCTTCGACAGGCCGGTGGTGCCGCCGGTGTACTGCAGGAACGCGATGTCCTCGTGCGTCATCTGCACCGGACGGTACTGCAGGCGCGAGCCCGCCTCGAGCGTCTCGGAGAAACGCACCGCGTTCGCGAGCTCGTAGGACGGCACCATCTTCTTCACGTGGCGGACCGCGAAGTCGACCACGCGGCCTCGCACCGGCCCGAGCATCTCGCCGATCGAGGCGAGCACCACCTTGCGCACCGCGGTCCGCGCGACGACCTGCTGCAGCGTGGCCGCGAAGTTCTCCAGGATCACGATCGCCTCGGCACCCGAGTCCTTCAGCTGGTGCTCGAGCTCGCGCGGCGTGTAGAGCGGATTCACGCAGACCGCGGTGCAGCCGGCCCGCAGCACGCCGGCGGCCGCGATCGGGAACTGCAGCAGGTTCGGCAGCATGATCGCCACGCGCTGGCCGCGACCCAGGCCCTGCGCCTGCAGCCAGGCCGCGAACGCACGCGAGCGCTCGTCGATCTCGCCGAAACGCATCGTGCGGTCCATGCAGATGTAGGCCGGCTTCGAGCGGTGCGCGGCCAGCGACTCGTCGATCAGCGCGTTGAGCGACGAGTAGGCGGCGGGATCGATGTCGGCCGGCACGCCGGCGGGATAGGACTTGAGCCAGAAGCGGTCCACGGTGTCTCCTAGGTTGGGCGGTCTTCGCCGCGCACGGCGGCGATGATAGCCCGAGGCCCCGCAGACGCACGCACCACCCCGGCCGCGGCCGGGCCGCGGCGCGCGGGACGAAGGCCGGCGAGCGCCGCGGACGGTCAGGACCCGTGCCGGTCGGGCTTCTCAGGCGGTCGCGACCGGTACCCCGAGCTGGCGCGACCGCGAGGCCGCGGCGCACAGGCCGGTGACCGTCTCGAACACCGTGCGCACCTTGAACGGCTTGAGCAGCAGCCGCCGCACGCCGAGCGCGCGCAGCCGCGCCGCGGTCGGTGCGTCGCAGGCCGCCGCGGTCACCGCCACCTCGGCGCCCGCGGCCGCCCGGGCGGCCGGCGAACGCAGCCACTCGAGCAGATCGAAGGCTCCGGCCTCGTCGTCGAGCGACAGCACCACCACCTCGGCCGCCTGCTCGCGCAGCGCCCGCCGCGCGCTCGTCGGCGAGGCCACCGCGTGGACCTCGACCTCGCCCAGCTCCCGGACCACGCCCGCCACCGTGCCGCGCAGCACCGTGTGCGGCTCGACGAGGAGCACCCGGACCGGGCCCTCGGCGGGGCTCACGCAGCCTCCATCGCCCGCGCGAGCTCCTCCTCGACGAGGGTTCGCATCGCGCGGAGCACGGCCGCGTCGGTCGCATCGAAGTGGCGCGGCCGGACGTCGATCACGCACAGGGTCCCGACGCGGCGGCCGCCGACCTCGAGCGGCGCGCCCGCGTAGAAGCGGATGCCCGGCGCGCCGAGCACGAGCGGGTTGTCGACGAACCGGGGGTCGGCGAGCGCGTCCTCGACCACCATCACCTCGGGCTTCAGGATCGCGTACGCGCAGAACGCCGCATCGCGCCCGGTCTCGCAGATGTCGAGACCCACGCGGGCCTTGAACCACTGGCGCTCGCTGTCGACCAGGCTCACCAGCGCGATCGGCGCGTCGAACTCGTCGGCGGCGAAGCGGACGATGCGGTCGAAGCGCTCCTCGGGGGGCGTGTCGAGGATCAGCAGCTCGCGCAGCGCGGCGAGGCGCTGCGATTCGTCGGACGGAAACGGCGCGGCGGGCATGGCGGGATCTCGTGCGGGGACGGCCCCGACCATTCCGGGTCGCGCACCGACCCTGGAAGCCTCGCGGCCGCGAGCGGCGGCCGGTGCCCGCCGGCCGGCATCGACGCCGCAGAGGAACGGCGGCGGCGGCCCGCTCACCCGCGCGCGCGCCGCCCCTCGCCCGCGAGCCGCCGGAACAGCCAGCCCCGGGGCGGCTCCACGCCGGTCCGCACGAACTCGATCGGACTCGGGTCGAGCAGGAAGCGGCGCTGCAGCGCCTCGACCCCTTCGCCGCCGGCGAACAGCACGCGGTCGCCCGGACCGAGCGCCAGCCCCGCGTCGGGCAGCGCGATCTCCTCGCCGCGCGCCGCCCACGGCAGCCCGGTGCCCGCGCGGTCGAGCACGCCCTCGCCGGCCTGGCTGCGTGCACGCGACCCCAGCGGCGCCCAGCGCGGAGCGCCCGCGCCCGCGCCCGCGCCGACGCCCGCCGGCCGCGACAGCAGCAGCGGCACCGCGTCCAGCCGCGCCGTCGGATCGCGCGGATCGATCAGCAGCTCGCCCACCCGCAGCGGCGACACGCGGTCGGCGAGCGCCTGCGCGATGCCGGGCTGCGCGGGATCGCAGTCGAACGCCCAGACGAAGGGCACGCGGTCGCCGAACGCCGTATCGAGCCGCGCGATCGCCGAGCGCGCGAGGCCCGTCGGGTCGTGCCGGCACTGCAGCAGGAATCGCTCGAGCATCGGCGTGGTCAGCGACTGCAGCACCTCGTGCAGCATCAGTTCGGCCTGCACGAAGGTGAGCGTGGGCTCGGCCGCGTCGATCAGCGCCTGGTTGAACGCGCGGTTCTGCCGCATCACCACCGCCACGCGCGGGTTCGCGCGGCGCGCCATCTTGACCACGGCGAGGTTCACGGTGTCGCTGTCGGTGCCGGCGATCACGCCCACCGCGCGCTCGATGCCGGCCTCGCGCAGCCCCTCCTCGGTGCCGCCGCAGGCGTGCACGCGGTCCTCGGCCTCGTCGGGCGGCACGAAGCGCGGGTCGAACGCGCGCCACGACTGCGCGGCGGCGCCCAGCGCCGCGGCGAGCGGCCGGCCGAAGCGGCCGTAGCCCGCCAGCACCCAGTGTCCGCGCGGCAGCCGCAGCACCTCGGGCCGCACGCCGCCCGGCGCCCCGGTCAGCCACTCCTCGAGCTGCAGCACCTCGGGCGCGACGAAGTCCAGCCCCACGTTCGCCGCGAACTGCCGGAACGGGTTGACCACGTGGACGCCGCCGAACTCGGCGAGGTTGGCGTGCACCACCGGATCGGTCACGCGGGCGATCACCTGGGTGCTCGGGTCGAGCACGCGCGCGCCGATCGCGATCGCCTGGTTCGCCTCGTCGTCGGCGGTGAGCGCCACCACCGCGCGGCACTCGGGCTTGGCGATGCCCGCGGCCCGCAGCACCTCGGGCCGGCGTGCGTCGGCCGCGAGCACCAGCGGCGCGACCGCGAAGGGCCGCACCGCCACCGACGCGATCCGCGCGGCGTCGGTATCGACGATCACCAGCCGCACGCCCAGCGCATCGAGCGCATCGGCGATCGCGCTGCCGCTGCGGCCGTAGCCGCAGACCACCACGTAGGGCTCGCGCAGCCGCGCGACCCGCCGCACGAACAGGCTGCGCGCGGCCGCGGCGCGGAAGGTGGTGTCCTGCGACAGCGCGAAGACCGCGCCCAGCGCATAGGCCCAGGCGATCACCGACAGGTAGATCGCCACGGTCACCCAGAGCCGCTGCGCGTCGGTGAACGGGTACGGGATCTCGCCGAAGCCGATCGTGGTGGCCGTGTAGCTCATCACGTACAGCGCGTGGAAGAAGCCCATCCTCCACGGCCGGCCCTCGCCGTCGATCCCGGGGATCGCCACCATGCCGGCGATCGCGATCGCGTAGACCGCGATCAGCGTGATGAGCGGCGCCCGCAGCCGCCGCAGCACCAGGTAGAGGACGTCGCCCACGCGCGGCCTCGCGTCGCGGCCGGGTCAGCGGCTCGAGCGCAAGGTCTCGCCGATCAGCAGCACGACCGACACCAGGTTCGCGAGCAGCGCGCCCCCCGAGAGCGACACGATCGTGGCCATGGTCCCGGTGTCCATCGGGGCCTTCTCGACGTAGCCGCTCCACGTCCAGACGAGGGCGGCGGCGATCAGCTGCAGGCAGGCCGCGAGGCTGGTGGCGAGGTGGGTCGCGCCGATGTGCGTGCGGTCGCCGAACTTCAGCACCAGCGCCACCAGGTTGACCACGACGGCGGCGAAGAGCTCCCCGGGATGGTGGAGCTCGGGCACGCCGATGTCGCCGACGAAGAAGCCGAAGTTCAGCGTGCAGGCGAGGATGATGAAGAAACCGAAGACGACCTTCTCGAGGTTCATGGCGCGTGCCGCATGTTCTGCCGGCCCGATGATGACACGCCGCCCCGCCGGCCGTGCTTCAATGCGGGGGTTCTGACGGCGTGCGGCGGCGGATGGAATCGGTCCAGGGGCTCTTCGGCATCGCGGCGATGCTCGGCATCGCATGGATGCTGTCCGAGCGGCGCTCGGGCATCGCGTGGCGACCGGTCTGGTCGGGCCTCGTCCTCGCGCTCGTGCTGCTCGCCGCGTTCCGCTTCCTGCCCGGCGCGCGCCAGGCACTCGAGGCGACGAACGCCGTGCTCGACGCGCTGCAGGCCGCCACCGCCGCCGGCACGTCCTTCGTCTTCGGCTATCTCGGCGGCGGCCCCCTGCCCTTCGAGCCCGCGCGCCCCGGCAGCGCCTTCGTGCTCGCCACCCAGGCGCTGCCGCTGGTGCTGGTGGTCTCGGCGCTCTCGGCGCTGCTCTTCCACTGGGGCGTGCTGGGCGCCGTGGTCAGCGGGTTCGCCTGGCTGCTGGTGCGCACGATGGGCGTGGGCGGCGCGGTGGGCGTCTCGGCCGCGGCCAACGCCTTCGTCGGGATGGTCGAGGGGCCGCTGGTGATCCGCCCCTGGCTCGCGCGGATGAGCCGCGGCGAGCTATTCGTCGTGATGAACTGCGGGATGGCGACCATCGCCGGCACGGTGCTCGTGCTCTACGCGACGATGCTGCGGCCGGTGCTGCCCGACGCGCTCGGCCACCTGATGGTGGCGTCGGTCGTCGCGATCCCGGTGGCGATCGCGGTCGCCGCGATCATGGTGCCGTCCGACGCGCCGCCGGATCGCGCGTCGATCCGCCTCGGCCGCGAGGACCCGAGCACCATCGCCGCGATCACCCGCGGCACGCTCGAGGGCGTGCAGCTGCTGATCAACATCGTCGCGATGCTGATCGTCTTCGTCGCGCTGGTGGCACTCGCGAACGCGGTGCTCGCGCTGCTGCCCGCGGTGGGCGGCGCACCGCTGAGCGCCGAGCGGATCCTGGGCACCGCGTTCGCGCCGCTCGCCTGGCTGGTGGGCGTGCCCTGGTCCGAGGCCGGCGTCGCGGGCCAGCTGCTGGGCAAGAAGACCGTGCTCAACGAGTTCGTCGCCTACGCCGACATGGCCGCGCTGCCGTCCGAGGCGCTGTCGGAGCGCTCGCGGCTGCTGATGACCTATGCGCTCGCCGGCTTCGCGAACTTCGGCAGCCTCGGGATCATGGTCGGCGGCCTCGCGCCGCTGCTGCCGGCGGAGCGCCGCGCTGACCTCGCCCGGCTCGCGGCGAAGTCGCTGCCCGCGGGCCTGCTGGCCACCTGCGTGACCGGCGCGCTCGTGGGCCTGGTGTTCTGACCGGCGCGCCGCGATGGACCGCTTCAAGCAGATCGAGACCTTCGTGGCGGTCGCCGCGCGCGGCAGCCTGTCGGCCGCGGCGCAGATCGAGGGCGTGGCGCCCGCGGTGATCGGCCGCCGGCTCGATGCGCTCGAGGAGCGGCTGGGCGTGAAGCTGATGGTGCGCACCACGCGCCGCATCACGCTCACCTTCGAGGGCAGCGCCTTCCTCGAGGACTGCCAGCGGATCCTGAACGACTACCACAATGCCGAGGCCTCGGTCTCGGCGGGCGGCGTGAAGGCGAGCGGCCATGTCCGCGTCACCGCGCCCGCCGGCTTCGGGCGTCGGCACGTGGCGCCGCTGGTGCCCGCCTTCCTCGCCGCACACCCGGACGTCACCGTCTCGCTCGACCTGTCCGACCGGCTGGTCGACATCGTCAACGAGGGCATCGACGTCGCGGTGCGGATCGGGACCCTCGACGACTCGAGCCTGGTCGGCATCCGGCTCGCCGACAACCAGCGCGTGGTGGTCGCGAGCCCCGCCTACCTCGGCGCGCACGGCACGCCGGAGCACCCCGACGACCTGCAGCGGCACGCCTGCCTCACCTTCGGCACCAGCGGCAACCAGGCCCGCGGCTGGCTCTTCACCGTCGACGGCAAGGCGGTGGCGGTCCGCGTGACCGGACCGCTCGAGTGCAACGACGGCGCGGTGCTGCACGCCTGGGCGCTCGCCGGCCACGGCCTCGCCTGGCGCTCGATGTGGGAGGTGGCCGACGAGATCGCCTCCGGCCGGCTCGTCACGGTGCTCGACGCGTTCCGTGCACCCGACAACGCCATCCACGCGCTGTTCCCGCAGCGGCGGCACCTGCCCCTGCGGGTGCGGATGTTCATCGACCACCTGAAGCACACCTACGGCAACCCGGCCTACTGGGCAGGGGCCGCGCGGCCCGCCACCGACTGAAGCGGCGCGGCGGCGCCATCCTCGGCACGGCAACGCCATCCGCGGTGCGGCTGCGCCATCCGCGACGCGGCCGAGCCTTTCGCGGCGCGGCTGCGCCCTTCGCGGCGCGCCTGAGCCCTTCGCGGCGCGCCTGCGCCGTTCTCGGCCCTGCGCGGCCCTGCGCCGTGCGCACCGGGCACGTCCCCTGCTTCCCGTGCCGGACGATCCGAGCCCTTCCGGCCGGTCATGCATCAAGGGAACACGATGAACCGACACGCTGCCGAGACCCGGGACGCACCGTCCGCCTTCGCCGAGAGCCGCAGCCCTGCCCGCCTCACCGAGCGAAGCGAGCGCACCGAGCGCACCGTGCGCGGCACGCTCCGGCGAACGCCTTCCCGGGACCCGGCGACCGCGCCCGATCGCGGCCTCGGGCGTGCGCGCGCGTCGGGCTCGCCGACCGCCGCCGCGAGCGGGCCCGCGTCGCTGTCGGACCTCGTCCACCGCCCGCTGATCGTCCACGCCCCGGTGCGCTGGGACGGTGTCCGGCGACGTCCGCAGCAGCTCTTCTCGCGCCTGGCCGCCGACCATCCCGTGCTGTTCGTCGAGGACCCGGTGCACGAGGCCGTCGACGCATCGACGCTGCGCGTGAGCGAGCCGCAGCGCAACCTCGTGCGCGTCGTGCCGGTGCTGCCCGAGAGCCATGCCCGCGACACGGACCTCGAGTGCGCGTCGGTGGCGCCGCTGCTGCGGGCCGCGCTCGCCTCGCACCCGCTGATGGCGCGGCGCTTCGACCGCGCGATCCAGTGGTTCTGCTCGCCGCTGACCGCACCCGTCTACCTCGGGCAGTTCGGCACAGGCGACGTGGTCTACGACTGCATGGACGAGCCCGCCGAGGACCGCTCCGCGCCCGCCGACCTCGCCGGGCGCGAACGCCACCTGCTCGAGCGCGCGAAGCTCGTCTTCACCGGCAGTCCGCAGCGCGTCGACGCCACGTCCCCGCCGCAGCGCCACGTGCAGCCCCTCGGCTGCGGCATCGACGCCGCCCACTACGCTCGCGCCCGCGACGCCGCCACCGAGGTGCCTCGCGAGCTCGCCACGCTGCCGGGCCCGGTGCTCGGCCACCTCGGCGAGATCGACCGGCGGATCGACTTCGCGCTGCTGGCACGCCTCGCCGAGGCCTTCCCGCAGGGCTCGATCGTCCTGGTCGGCCCGTTCGCCGGGGTCGACCCCGCGTCGCTGCCGCGCGCCTCGAACCTGCACTGGCTCGGTCCGCGCGACGACGCGCAGCAGCCCGCGCTGCTGAAGGGCTTCGACGTCTGCCTGATGCCCTTCGGGCCGGACGCGTCGACCGCCTGCGTCGACCCGGCGAAGACGCTCGAATACATGGCCGCGCGCAAGCCGATCGTCTCGACCGCGGTGCCCGAGGTGATGCGCCGCTTCGTGCCGATCGTCGAGGTCGCGCACGACCACGAGGCCTTCGTCGACGCGGTCGAGCGCGCGGTGGCCGCACCCTGCCACGCGCTGCTCGCCAAGGGCGTGGAGCGTGCGCAGCGCGCCTCCTGGGAGGCGATCGCGGCCGCGATGCGCGGGCACCTCCTCGACGCGTTCCGCCCGGCCCGCACGCAGGCGCTGCCGGCCGGCTTCGTCGGCGCGTCCTCGCTCGCACTCGGCGGGGCGTGAGGCGGGGCGTGAGGCGGGGCCGCGCCGGTCCCCTCGCGACCGGGGGCCGGCGCGCGGCCGACGGCGATGCGGAACGGCGGCCGCGGGCCGGCTCGGCCGCGCGGTATCCTCGTCGATCTCGGCCCGCGCCTCCCGCGGACCCTCCCCCCGATCCCCACCCCCACCCGATGACCACCCCCTCGCTCTTCTCCCCGATCCGCATCGGCGCGATCGACTGCCCGAACCGCGTGCTGATGGCCCCGCTGACCCGTTGCCGCGCCGACGCCGACACGCTCGCGCCGCGCGCGCTGAACGCCGAGTACTACGCGCAGCGCGCGAGCGCCGGCCTGATCGTCTCGGAGGCCACGCAGGTCGAGCCGCGGGGCCTGGGCTACATGCGCACGCCGGGCTGCTACTCGAACGCGCAGCGCGACGGCTGGAAGCGCGTGGCCGACGCGGTGCACGCCGCGGGCGGCCGCATCGTCGCGCAGATGTGGCACGTGGGCGCGGTCTCGCATCCCGACCTGCAGCCCGGGGGCCTCGCGCCCGTCTCGTCGTCCGAGTACACCGCCGTCGGCACGATCCACGGCCCGCAGGGCAAGAAGGACCGCGTGGCCGCGCGCGCGCTCGCCACCGAGGAAGTGCGCGCGATGGTCGGCGCCTACCGCAACGCGGCGCAGGTGCTGAAGGACGCGGGCCTCGACGGCGTGGAGATCCACTCGGCCAACGGCTACCTGCTCGAGCAGTTCATCCGCGACTCGGTGAACCGCCGCACCGACGAGTACGGCGGCAGCGTGCAGCACCGCATCCGCCTCACGCTCGAATGCGTGGACGCGGCGATCGAGGTCTTCGGGCGTGATCGCGTGGGCATCCGCCTGTCGCCGGTCACCGCGGCGAACAGCTGCCCGCAGGACTCGAATCCGCAGGCCACCTACATGGCGCTCGTCGAGGCGCTGGATGCGCGGCGCATCGCCTTCCTGCACTTCATCGAGGGCAACACCGGCGTCGAGCACCACGCGCGCGGCTTCGACTTCGGCGCCGCGCGCCGCGCGTTCCGCGGCACCTACGTCGCGAACAACAAGTACACCCGGCAGATGGCGATCGACGCGCTCGCCGCGGGCACGGCCGACGCGGTGGCCTTCGGCGTGCCCTTCATCTCGAACCCCGACCTGCCGCGCCGGCTGGAGCTCGACGCGCCGCTCGCGCCCGCGAACACGAAGACGTACTACGGGCCGGAGGAGGTCGGTTACACCGACTATCCGGCGCTCGAGACGGCCTGAGGGTCGGAGACGCCCCGGGCCGGCGGCTTCGGCTCGGGGTCGGCCGTCTCGGCCGTCATGCGTCGGCCGCCTCGCCGAACACGAACGCATCCATCGACAGCATCCGCGCCACCACCCCGCCGTCGACCACCTCGCCCGACGCCCCCGGTCCCGCCGCGCCGGCGGCGACCAGCAGCGGCAACCAGTGATCGTCGGCGGGATGCGCGCGCTCGAAGTGCGGCGCACGCGCCGGTGCGTCGCGCAGCGCATCGACGTCGCCGCGCCGCACCGCCTCGCGTGCCCACGCCACGAACTCGTCGACGTAGCGCGCGTCGTCCGGTGCCTGCACGAAGAACTCGCGCAGGTTGTGCGTGAGGCTGCCCGAGCCCACGATCAGCACGCCCTCGTCGGCGAACGGCGCGAGCGCGGCGCCCAGCCGCAGCGCGCCGTCCGCGTCGAGCCCGAAGGGCATCGAGACCTGCAGCACCGGCACGTCGGCCTCGGGGTACATGTGGCGCAGCGGCACCCAGGCGCCGTGGTCCAGCCCGCGCGAGGCGTGCGCGGACGCGGCCCAGCCGGTCTCGCGCAGCCGGGCCACGACCCGTGCGGCGAGCGCCGGATCGCCCGCCGCCGGGTACTGCAGCGCGTAGAGCGCCGCGGGGAAGCCGCCGAAGTCGTGCACCGTCGCCGGCGCGGCCGAACCGGTCACCTGCACGTCGCGCGTCATCCAGTGCGGCGACACGATGATCACCGCACGCGGCCGCGGCAGCCGCCCGGCCAGCGCGCGGACGCGAGGGCCGGCGACACCGGGCTCGATCGCCCAGGTGGGCGCGCCGTGGGAGACGAAGATCGAAGGCAGGCGGGACATGACGGACTCCTCGGGGGCGACGCGGGACTCAGGCGGCCGCGCCCGCCGCACGCACGCCA
Organism: Pseudomonadota bacterium; assembly: GCA_046046245.1. Classification (GTDB taxonomy): domain Bacteria; phylum Pseudomonadota; class Gammaproteobacteria; order Burkholderiales; family Burkholderiaceae_E; genus UBA4615. The sequence goes on from JBJOKE010000031.1 coordinate 76,027, forward strand.
GCCGTACGGCGCGCACCGAGCAGCACGGCGCCCAGCACGAGGCGCAGCAGGGTGGCGGCGTAGTCGGAACGGGTCGGGGTCATGGCAGTTCTCCTGGATGGGGTCGAAGCGATCGGTGAACCGGACCGAAGAAGGGCCCGGGGGGAACGCCCGGTCGGCCTCGCGGGCGACGGCCGGGCGACTGACGCCAGCATGCTGGTTGCTCGGATCGGGATAAACATGGTCTCATGAGATTGATTGTTCCTATATTCGGAACTATCAAGTCCGAGGAGCCCTGCGATGGACCGGTTCGAGGAGATGCGTGTGTTCGCCGCCGTCGTCGAGGCCGGCAGCTTCGTGGCGGCGGCCGACGCGCTCGACCGCTCGAAGGCGAGCGTCTCGCGGCACGTCGCCGACCTCGAGGCGCGTCTCGGCGTGCGCCTGCTGCACCGGACCACGCGACGGCTGTCGCTGACCGACGAGGGCGAGCTCTTCCATGCGCGCTGCACCGCGCTGCTCGCGGGCCTGGACGAGGCCGAGGCCGAGCTGGGCGCGCGCAGCGCCGAGGTGGCCGGCCTGCTGCGCGTCAACGTGCCGGTGAGCTACGGCATCCTGGTGCTCGCGCCGCTGTGGTCCGGCTTCCTCGCTCGGCATCCGCGGCTGGAGCTGGAGGTCGTGCTGGCCGACCGGCGCGTGGACCTCGTCGAGGAGGGCTTCGACCTCGCGGTGCGGATCTCGCGGCTGCAGGACTCGTCGCTGGTGAGCCGACGGCTGGGCTCGGTGCGCTCGCTGCTGTGCGCGTCGCCCGCCTACCTGGCGCGACGCGGCGCGCCCGCTCATCCGTCCGAACTCGCGTCGCACGAGGTGCTCGCCTACACGCTGCTCGCCACCGGCGACAGCTGGCGCTTCGACGGCCCGGACGGCGCGTCGACCACGGTCCGCGTGGACCCGCGGATGCGCAGCAACAGCGGCGACACGCTGTGCGCCGCCGCGCGCGGCGGCGCGGGCATCGTGCTGCAGCCGGAGTTCCTGGTGGGCGAGGACCTGGCGCGCGGCACGCTGGTGGAACTGATGCCCGGATGGCGCTCGCCCGAGCTCGACGTGCACGCGGTCTGGCCGTCGCGACGGCATGCGCCGCCGAAGCTGCGGCGGATGGTGGCATGGCTGGCGCAGGCGTTGGGCGGGTGACTTCCAGAGGAAGTCGCCCGACTGCTGCGTGCGCATCCCGCTCAAGGGCGTCGAGCCATGGCGCAGCCGAGGGCGCCCGCCGAGTACGTGACGGATCGTGCGCCCGCTCAGCGATGCACCGCCGCCATGCCCGGGTGCTCGCGGACCAGCGCCGTCACCCAATCGACGAACACGCGGACCCGCGGCGCCAGGTGTCGCCGCGACGGCCACACCACGTGGACGGGGCGCGTGCCCGTGCTCCAGCCCGCGAGCACCGGAACGAGTGCCCCGGCCCGCACCGCGGCGTCTGCCGCGAAGGGCGCGGCCGGCGCGATGCCCGCGCCGGCGATGCAGGCCGCGAGGCACGCCTCGCCATCGTCGAAGGCGAGCGTCGGGGGGCCGACGACACGGGCCGCCGCATCGGCCCGTCCGAGGGTCCAGTCCTCGGGCCGGCCGCTGCGCCCGTCGAGCCACCCCAGCCGACGATGCGTCGCGAGGGCATCGGGCCCGTCGGGCACCCCGGCCCGTGAGACGTACGACGGCGACGCATAGAGCGCGAGCGTGACGTCGACCACATGCCGCGCCACCAGGCTCGACGACGGCAGCACCCCGCCCCGTACCGCGCAGTCCACGCCGTCCTCGAGCAGGTCCACCAGCCGGTCCGCGCAGCCCAGCCGCAGCTCGATGCCCGGATGGCGTTCGACGAAGTCGGGCAGCGCCGGCGCCACGATCCAGCGCGCGAGCGAGGCGAGCATCTCCACCCGCAGCACGCCCGAGGGCCGTTCCGCCTCGCCGCGCAGCGCACGCTCGGCCTCGTCGATCTCCGCGAGCCAGCGCAGGCAGCGGCCGTGATAGGCCTCGCCGTCGACCGTGGGCGTCACCCGCCGCGTGGTCCGCTGCAGCAGCCGCACCCCGAGCGCCGCCTCCAGCGCCTGCACCCGCTGCGAGACCGTGGCCTTCGGCAGCGCCAGCCGTTCGGCCGCGCGGCCGAAGCCGCCGCTGTCCACCACCGCGACGAACGCGCGCATCGCACCGAGCTTGTCCATGCGCCGATTGTCCAGGATTCACGATCAATCCGTCCAATCCGACCCGATTGATCGGATCATGGCCCGAACCGACACTTCGATCCGCCCGGGACATCCCGTCCCGCCTCAACGGAGTCCGAAGCCATGACCGCCCTGCCCACCCGCGTGCCCGCCCGCCTGCCCACCCGCGTGCCAGCACTGCCCGCCCTGCCCGCCCTGCGCCGCCTCGCCGCCCTCGCCGCGTTCACCGCGCTCACCGCAGCCGCGCTGGCGTCCGCGCCCGCCGCACGGGCCGCCGAGCCCGCGGCCACGCCCGAGGCGCTGGTCGCGCGCTTCGCCCAGCGCTTCAACGCCGGCGACCTCGACGGCCTGATGGCGCTCTACGCGCCCGGCGGGGTCTTCGTGCCTGCGCCCGGCGCCGGCCTCGGCACGCCCGCGGCGATCCGCGAGGCCACCGCCGGCTTCCTCGCCGCGAAGCTGCCGATCGAGCTCGCGGTGCGGCACGTCTACCGCACCGGCGACCTCGCGCTCGCGGTCGTCGACTGGTCGATCCGCGGCACCGCCGCCGACGGCCGGCCGATGTCGCTCGCGGGCACGGCCACCGACGTGCTCCGGCGCGACGCCGAGGGCGGCTGGCGCTACCTGATCGACAACCCGTTCGGCGGCGCGCGCCCCGCGCCCTGATCCCCGCCGCATGCATCGCACCGAGGAGGACACCGTGATCCACCACCTGTCGATTCCCGCCCGCGACCCCGCCCGGGTCGCGGCCGTCCTCGCCGAGCTGCTCGGCGGGCCGGTCACCGGCTTCGGTCCCTGGCCCGGCGGCTTCATCGCCTGGGCCGGCGATGAGGTCGGCACCGCGATCGAGGTCTATCCCGCGGATACCGAGATGCTGCCGGACCCGGGCGGCGGCCAGGCGCGGTTCCGTGCCGTGCCCCGGCGCTCGCCCTACGTCGCGACGCACGCGGCGGTCTCGGTGTCGCGCGACCGGGCGGCGATCCTGCGGATCGCCGAACGCGAGGGCTGGCACGCGGCGGTGCTGTCGCGCGGGCCGAACGAGGTCATCGAGTTCTGGATCGAGAACGCGGTGATGCTCGAGCTGATGACGCCGGAGATGGCCGCGGACTACGTCGCCGCGACCGGCTTCGCGCGCCGCGCCGCCGCCCGATCCGGCGGGGCGGCCGACCGCTGAAGCGCCTATACTCGCGGCCGTCGCGCCGACGGCTGCGGGCCGTGCCCGTCGCGCGTACCCGGTTCGATGACACGACGTGCCGCGACGCGGCCAGGGAGGCGGGATGACCCTCGTCGGTGGGATGCTGTGGTGGACCGTGCTCGGCGCGCTGCTGGGCTGGGTCGCCGCATGGTGGCTCGGACGCTCGACGCAGCGACTGCTGACCGAGCCGGTGATCCGGATCGTCGAGCGCCAGCTCGACAATCCGCAGCACGTGATGCGGATCACCGCCCTGGAGCGCGACCTGCAGGCCGCGCGCGAGAAGGCCTCGGCCGTGCCGACGCTCGAGGCGCGGATCGCGGAGCTCGAGGCCGCGCCGCCGAAGGTCGTCGAGAAGAACCAGACCCGCGTGGTCGATCGGATCGTCGAGCGCGTCGTGGAGAAGCCCGTCGACCGCCCGGTGCCGGACCTCGCGGCGCTCGCCGAGCGCGACGCGGTGCTGCGCGCGGGGGCGCTCAGGATCGAGCACCTGGAGGCGATGACCGCGGTGCTCGCGGAACGCGTCGCAGCGGCGGTACGCCCCGCTGCGACGACGGGCGCGCCGCCGGCCGCCGTCCAGGCGGACGACGCCGCCCGCCCGCTGCGCCAGCGCATCGAGCACCTCGAGGCGCTCGCCGCCGTGCAGGCCGAGCGCCTGGCCGAGACGCTCGCGTCCGCCAACGCCGACCTTCGCAGCGGCGCGACCGCGGACGCCGCCCCGCGCCACGCCGTGCCGGCCGCCCGCGACGCCGGCATCGAGCTGGTCGAGGGCATCGGTCCGAAGATCGCCGAACTGCTGCGCGCCCGCGGCCTGGGCTCCTTCGGCGCGCTCGCGAACGCCTCGCCCGGCACGCTGCGCGAGATCCTCGACGACAGCGGCCCGGCCTACCGGATCGCCGATCCGAGCACCTGGCCCGAGCAGGCCCGTCTGGCCGCCGACGGCCGCTGGGACGAGCTGCGCACGCTGCAGGACTCGCTCAACGCGGGCCGCCGCACGGGCGACCAGGGGGAGCACGCATGACCGCCGCCACCGTCGAGTCCTCGGGCCTGCTGGAAGGCGCGCCCCGCGCCAGCGTGGAGGACGCCTGGCAGACGCTGAACACCCGCTATGCGATCGGCACCGGCGTGCTGCTCGCGGCGCTCGCGCTGATGTGGGCCGTGGGCCTCGGGCCGGGTGCGACGCGCGGCGACCCGGCGCCCGCGGCGCAGGCCTCGGGCGCCGCCCCGCGCGCGGCCGGCGAGGCCGGCGGCACCACCGCACCGGTCGCGCGCGCCTCGAGCGGCGATGCGGCCGGCCCGGCGGGCACCACCTCGTCCGGACCGTCCGCGAACGGCGCGATCGGTTCGACGCCGGCCGGTGCATCGGGCGCGGCGTCCTCCGCAGCCCCTGCCGGCGCATCGGGCGCGGCGTCTAGCGCCGCCGCCGCAGGCGCCTCGAGCGCCCCCGCCCCGAACGGCAACGCCAGCCCGTCGGGCGTCACCGCGCCCGCCGCCCCGAACGGCGCCCAGGGCAGCGCCTCGGCCGCCGCCACCGCGCCCCTGCCCAAGCCCGTCGCCGGCGCCCCGGTGGCCCGCCTCTACTTCGAGCCCAGCCAGTCCTGGCCCTCGGGCGAGGTCGGCCCGCGACTCGCGCCGGTGCTGGCGCGGCTGAAGGCCGAGCCGGATACCAAGGCGCTGGTGAGCGGCTACCACGACCGGCGCGGCTCGGCCGAGCGCAACGCGAAGCTCGCGCAGACCCGCGCGCAGTCCGTGCGCCGCGTGCTGATCCGCGAAGGCATCGCGGCCGACCGGATCGTGCTCGCCAAGCCCCAGCAGACGCAGGGCAGCGGCCCGGACCGCGAGGCCCGGCGCGTCGAGGTCACCGTCGCCCGCTGAGCCGCGCCCGTCGCGGCCCTCGCGGCCGCGGCGCGAGTCGCGCCGGGAGCCGTGGCGCGGACCTCGGCGCGAACCTCGGCGCGAACCTCGGCGCGAACCTCGGCGCGAACCGCGCCGCGAGCCTCAGCGCAGCTTGCAGGCCAGCGGCGCGCCCAGCTCGCAGTAGGCCACCGGCTGCAGCAGCGCGAGACAGTTGCCCACCGCCTGCTGCCCGGCGAGCAGCTCGGCCGACAGCCGCTGGTGGTCCGCCGAGAGCCGCGACAGCGCGCCCTCGTCGGTACCGCGGATCGAATACGGCAGGAACCGCGACGGCCCGCCGCAGGGCAGCGCGCCCATCGGCAGCGCTCGGCAGTCCGCATCCACGCTGCACACCGCCGGCCCGATGCGGGTCTTGACCTCGACCTCGATCGCGTCGACCCGCGTCGCGAGCGAGACCTCCTCGATCTTCGTGCCCTCGCCGCAGCCGGCCGCCAGCAGCGCCGCGGCCAGCACGGCCGGACCGATCCGCGGGACCGCCATGCGGCGCAGCCTCGCGACGCCGCGCCGCATCGCCGCGCCACCCGCGAGCGCCTGCGCCCTCCCGATCACGCCCGTCACGCCGCCTCGGCCTCGCGCGAGGCGCGCTTGCGTTCGTGGTCCTTCAGGAAGCGCTTGCGCAGCCGGATCGACTTCGGCGTGATCTCCACCAGCTCGTCGTCGGCGATGAACTCCACCGCCTTCTCCAGCGTCAGCTGGATCGGCGGCGTGATCACGATCGCCTCGTCCTTGCCGGAGGCGCGCACGTTGGTGAGCTTCTTCTCCTTCACCGGGTTCACGACGAGGTCGTTGTCCCGCGTGTGGATGCCGATGATCATGCCCTCGTACAGCACCTCGCCCACGTTCACGAACATGCGGCCGCGGTCGTCGAGCTTCCACAGCGCGTAGGCCACGGCCTCGCCGTCGTCCTGGCTGATCAGCACGCCGTTGCGGCGGTCCTCGATCGCACCGGCCATCGGGCCGTACTCGTCGAAGACGTGGCTCATGATGCCGGTGCCGCGCGTGAGGTTCAGGAACTCGGAGTGGAAGCCGATCAGGCCCCGCGCCGGCACCCGGTAGTCCAGCCGCACGCGGCCCTTGCCGTCGGGCTCCATGTTGGTCATCTCGGCGCGGCGCGTGCCCAGGTACTCCATCACGGCGCCCTGGTGCTGCTCCTCGACGTCCATGACCAGCGTCTCGTACGGCTCTTCCTTCTCGCCGGTCTGCGGGTTCGTGCGGACCTTGGGCTTGGGCCGCGACACCGCCAGCTCGTAGCCCTCGCGGCGCATGTTCTCCAGCAGGATGGTCAGGTGCAGCTCGCCGCGGCCCGACACCACGAAGGTGTCCGAGTCCGACGGGAACTCCACGCGCAGCGCCACGTTGTGCTGCAGCTCGCGCTCGAGCCGGTCGCGGATCTGCCGGCTGGTGACGTACTTGCCCTCGCGGCCGGCCAGCGGCGAGGTGTTCACCATGAACTCCATGGTCAGCGTCGGCTCGTCGACCTTCAGCAGCGGCAGCGCCTCGGGCGTGTCCACCGCGCAGATCGTCGTGCCGATGTCGATGCCCTCGACGCCGGTGATCGCCACGATGTCGCCGGCCTCTGCGGAGTCCATCGGGATCCGCTCCAGGCCCTTGTAGCGCAGCACCTGGTTGACCTTGCCCGCCACGGGCTTGGCGTCCGGACCGTGCACCACCATCACCTGCGAGCCCGCGGTCACGCGGCCGCGGTTCACGCGACCCACGCCGATGCGGCCCACGTAGCTCGACCAGTCGAGCGAGAGGATCTGCATCTGCAGCGGGCCCTCGACGTCGTCGGCGCGCTGCGGCACGTGCTTCAGGATCGCGTCGTAGAGCGCGCGCATCGTGCCCACGTGGAAGCCCTTCTCGTCGCGCGGCAGCGCATCGAGCTCCTCGATCTCGTTGACCGCGAAGCCGGCGAGCGCCGAGCAGTAGACCACGGGGAAGTCCATCTGCTCGTCGTTGGCGCCGAGCTTGTCGAACAGCTCGAAGACCTGGTCGATCACCCAGTGCGGGCGCGCTCCCGGCCGGTCGATCTTGTTGACGACGACGATCGGCTTGAGGCCCAGGGCGAGCGCCTTGCGGGTCACGAAGCGGGTCTGCGGCATCGGGCCGTCGACCGCATCGACCACCAGCAGCACGCAGTCCACCATCGACAGCGCGCGCTCCACCTCGCCGCCGAAGTCGGCGTGCCCGGGGGTGTCGACGATGTTGATGCGGGTGCCGTCGACCTCGATCGCGCAGTTCTTCGCGAGGATCGTGATGCCACGTTCCTTCTCGAGGTCGTTCGAGTCCATGACGCGCTCGGCCACCTGCTGGTGGGCGCGGAAGGTGCCCGACTGCCGCAGCAGCTGGTCGACCAGCGTGGTCTTGCCGTGGTCGACGTGGGCGATGATCGCGATGTTGCGGATGGCCTGCATGGAGGAGTGCCTATTCGTGAGGAGTCGTGATGTCGCGGGGCGCGGTGGCGAGCACGCGCTGGGGCGCGAGCAGGCCGGGCGGAGCGAAGTCGGCGATGCCCAGCAGGCAGTCGCCGCGATAGACGCGCACCGGCCCCGCGGGCGCACGCGACAGCGGGGCACGGTCGTGATGATCCAGCACGATCCGTTGCCCCTTCATGAACCGGTCGGCGAGCGCGTCGGCGATCGCCACGGCGGGCAGGCCCGACACCAGCGTGTCGAGCGGCTGCAGGTACTGCCGACGCGCGTCGGCCTCGGCCGCCTCGAGCGCATCGAGCGGCACCGCCCGATCGAGCGACAGCTCGGCCACCCGCGTGCGCCGCAGCGCCACCAGGTGCGCGCCGCAGCCCAGCCGCTCGCCGATGTCGTGGGCGAGCGTGCGGATGTAGGTGCCCTTGGAGACGGTGGCGCGGAAGGTCGCCGCAGGCCGCGCCGCATCGCTGCGGTCCACGCCCAGCAGCTCGATCGCATGGACCGTCACCGCCCTCGCCTCGCGCTCGAGCGTCACGCCCGCGCGCGCGTAGTCGTACAGCGGCCGGCCGTCGCGCTTGAGCGCCGAGTGCATCGGCGGCACCTGCGCGATCGGCCCCTCGAAGGCCGCGCAGGCCGCGGCGATCGCCGCGTCGTCGCACGCCACCGGCCGCTCGCTCAGCACCGCGCCCTCTGCGTCGCCGCTGTCGGTGGCGACGCCCAGCCGCATCGTCGCCTCGTAGGTCTTGTCGGCCGCGAGCAGGTCGTGCAGGAACTTGGTGGCCTCGCCGAAGGCCACCGGCAGCAGCCCGCTCGCCATCGGATCGAGCGTGCCGCCGTGCCCGGCCTTGGCGGCCGAGAAGGCGCGCCGCGCACGCTGCAGCGCGTCGTTCGAGCTCGGCCCCACCGGCTTGTCGAGCAGCAGCACGCCGTCGACCTTCATCCAGGTCTTCTTCGGCGGACGGGGCGACGCATCCGACCGACGCGGGCCCGATGCGGTCCGACCCACGCGTGCCGCCCCGTTCACTCGCCGCGCGGCGCGGGCGCGGCCGGCGCCGCGTCCTCGCCGTCGTCCGAGGCCCGCACCGAGTTCGCCTCGTCGATCAGCCGCGACAGCCCCACGCCGCGCTCCACCGAGCGGTCGTGCACGAAGCGCAGCTCCGGGTTCGTGTGGATCCGCACGCGCCGGCCCAGCTGCGAGCGCATGAAGCCCGCGCTGCGGCGCAGGCCTTCGAGCGTGCGGGCCACGGTCTCGTCGTCGCTCGGCAGCACCGTGAAGTGCACCGTCGCGTACGCGTAGTCGGGGGTGATGTCCACCGAGGTCAGCGTGACCATGCCGATCCGCGGGTCCTTGACCTCGCGGGCGATGATCTGCGCCAGCTCCTGATGGATCTGCTCTGCGACGCGGACCGACCGGTCCCCGCCGCTTCTCGAATGCCTGTTCATGCCTTAGCCGTCCGTACGTGCCGGGTGAACTCGGGCGCCGTCGGACGGCGGCGACCCGCGTGCGCCGCGGGTCGCGCCCTGTCCGCCGACGCTCAGAGCGTCCGCGCCACTTCCTTCACCTCGAACACCTCGAGCTGGTCGCCTTCCTTGATGTCGTTGTAGTTCTTCAGGGTCAGGCCGCACTCGAAGCCCTCGCGGACCTCGCGCGCGTCGTCCTTGAAGCGCTTCAGCGAATCGAGCTCGCCGGTCCAGATCACCACCGAGTCGCGCAGCAGTCGCACGCGCGAGCCGCGCCGCACCACGCCGTCGGTGACCATGCAGCCCGCGATGTTGCCGATCTTCGAGACCGAGAAGATCTGGCGGATCTCCACCGTGCCGATCGTCTCTTCCCGCTTCTCGGGCGCGAGCATGCCGCTCATCGCCGCCTTCACCTCGTCGACCGCGTCGTAGATGATGTTGTAGTAGCGGATGTCGACGCCGTTGGTCTCGGCGAGCTTGCGGGCGGCCTGGTCGGCGCGCACGTTGAACCCGATGACCACCGCCTTCGAGGCGGTCGCGAGGTTGATGTCGCTCTCGGTGATGCCGCCGACCGCCGCGTGGACGATCTGCACCTTCACCTCCTCGGTGGAGAGCTTGAGCATCGACTGCGACAGCGCCTCCTGCGAGCCCTGCACGTCGGCCTTGATGATGAGGGCCAGCGTCTGCGCGGCGCCCTCGGTCATCTGCTCGAGCATGTTCTCGAGCTTCGCGGCCTGCTGCTTGGCGAGCTTGACGTCGCGGAACTTGCCCTGGCGGAACAGCGCGATCTCGCGGGCCTTGCGCTCGTCGGCGATGCTGACCGCCTCCTCGCCCGCGGACGGGACCTCGGACAGGCCCTGCACCTCGACCGGGATCGAGGGGCCCGCTTCCTGCACCGGCTTGCCGGCCTCGTCGAGCATCGCGCGCACCCGGCCGTAGGCCGAGCCCGCGAGCAGCACGTCGCCGCGCTTGAGCGTGCCCGACTGCACGAGGATCGTCGCGACCGGGCCCTTGCCCTTGTCGAGGCGCGCCTCGATCACGATGCCCTTGGCCGGCGCCTCGGCCGGTGCGGTCAGCTCCAGCACCTCGGCCTGCAGCAGCACGTTCTCGAGCAGGTCGTCGATGCCCTGGCCGGTCCGGGCCGAGACCGCGACGAACGGCGATTCGCCGCCGAACTCCTCGGGCACCACCTCCTGCGCGACCAGCTCCTGCTTGACGCGGTCGGGGTTGGCCTCCGGCTTGTCGATCTTGTTCATCGCCACCACGATCGGCACCTTGGCGGCCTTCGCGTGGTGGATCGCCTCGATCGTCTGCGGCATCACGCCGTCGTCGGCCGCCACCACCAGGATGACGATGTCGGTGGCCTTCGCGCCGCGGGCCCGCATCGCGGTGAACGCCTCGTGGCCCGGGGTGTCGAGGAAGGTGATGATCCCGCGCGGCGTCTCGACGTGGTACGCGCCGATGTGCTGCGTGATGCCGCCCGCCTCGCCGGCGGCGACCTTGGTGCGGCGGATGTAGTCGAGCAGCGAGGTCTTGCCGTGGTCGACGTGGCCCATGATGGTGACCACCGGCGGGCGCGGCAGCCGCTCCGCGTCGGTGTGCGCCGCCGTCTCCTCGAGCATCGCCTCGGGGTCGTCCAGCGCCGCGGCGATCGCCTTGTGGCCCATCTCCTCGACGACGATCATCGCCGTCTCCTGGTCCAGCGGCTGGTTGATGGTGACCATCTGGCCCATCTTCATCATCAGCTTGATGACCTCGGCCGCCTTGACCGCCATCTTGTGCGCGAGGTCCGCGACCGTGATGGTCTCGGCCACGTGCACCTCGCGGACGATCGCCTCGGACGACTGCTGCTGCGCCGAATGATCGCGATCGTCACGGCCGCCGCGACCGCCCCGGCCGCGCGGGCCGCGCCAGCCGGCCGCGCCGCCCGACGAGTCGCCGCGCGTCTTGATCGCGCGGCGCTTGGCGGCGTCGTCCTGCCAGGTGGAGGACAGGTTCTCGGACTTGACGTGCTTCTTGACCGTGCCGGGCGCGGCGGGCGCGGGCGCACCGGGGCGCGCGGGCGCCGGCGCACCGGGCCGTGCGGCCGGGCGGTGCAGCGTCGTGGTGGTCTTGGCCTCGACCGGCGCGGGCGCCGGCGCCGGGGGCGGCGGCGCGGCCTCCATCGGCTTGGACGGACGGCGCGAGGCGGTCAGCAGCCGGTTGATCGCCGCCGCCTCCTCCTCGGCCTTGCGGCGCGCCGCCGACTGCGCGGCCGCCTCTTCCTGCGCCTTGCGGGCCGTCTCGGCGGCGGCCTGCGCGGCGAGGCGGGCGGCGTCGGCCGCGACCTGCGCGGCGCGCTCGGCCTCGGCGCTCTTCTCGGCCTCGGCCTCGCTCTGCGCGGCGGCGGCCTGCTGCGCCTTCAGCGCGGCGATCCGCTCCTGCTCGCGGCGGGCCTCCTCCTCGAGGCGCGCGGCCTCGGCCGCGGCTTCCTCGGCGCGCTTGCGCTCGGCCTCGGCGCGCTCCTCGCGTTCGCGCATCTCGCGCATCTCGCGTTCCTGGCGCTCGAGCGCTTCCTGCGCGCGGCGCTCCTCTTCCTCGCGCAGGCGCTGCTGCTCGATCTCCACCGGAGACGGCGCGCGCGCCGCGGGCGCCGCGGCCTCGGGGGCCTGCGCCTGGATCTCGGCGCCCTCGGCGTCGCGCTGCACGAAGACCCGCTTCTTGCGGACCTCGACCTGGATCGTGCGGGCCCGCCCGGTGGCGTCGGCCTGCTTGATCTCCGAGGTCTGCTTGCGCACGACCGTGATCTTCTTCTTCGGCTCGTCGGCCCCGTGGGCGCGGCGCAGCGCCGTCAGCAGCTGGGCCTTGTCGGCCTCGGTCAGCAGGTCGTCGGCCGAGCGCTTCTGCAGGCCGGCGGCACGGAGCTGCTCGAGCAGCACCTCCGCCGGCACTTTGAGCTCGGCGGCGAAACTCGAGACGTTGGTGCTAGACATTCAAGTCCTTCCGGCTCAGGCCGACTCGTTCTCGAACCAGTGCGCGCGCGCCTTCATGATCAGCGACTTCGCACGTTCCTCGTCGAGCCCGGTGGCCTCGACCAGCTCGTCCACCGCGAGCTCGGCCAGGTCCTCGCGGGTGTGGACCTTCGCGTCGGCCAGCTTCGCGGCCAGGTCGCGGTCCATCCCTTCCAGGTTCAGCAGGTCCTCCGCGGTGCCCTCGAGCTTCTCCTCCTTGGCGATCGCCTCGGTGAGCAGCACGTTGCGCGCGCGGTCGCGCAGCTCGTTGACCGTGTCCTCGTCGAAGGCCTCGATCTCGAGCATCTCGTTCAGCGGCACGTAGGCCACCTCGTCCAGCGACGAGAAGCCCTCGTCGATCAGGATGTCGGCGACCTCCTCGTCCACGTCCAGCTTCTGCATGAACATGCCGCGCAGCGAGGCGCGCTCGGCCTCCTGCTTACCGGCACTTTCCTCGGCGGTCATGATGTTGATCTGCCAGCCGGTGAGCTCCGAGGCCAGGCGCACGTTGCGCCCGCCGGTGCCGATCGCCAGCGCGAGGTTGTCCTCGTCGACCACCACGTCCATCGAGTGCTTCTCCTCGTCGACCACGATCGAGGAGACGTTGGCCGGCGCCAGCGCGCCGATCACGAACTGCGCCGGGTCCTCCGACCACAGCACGATGTCCACGCGCTCGCCGGCGAGCTCGCCGGTGACCGCCTGCACGCGCGAGCCGCGCACGCCCACGCAGGTGCCGATCGGGTCGATCCGGCGGTCCGTGGTGTGCACCGCGATCTTCGCGCGCACGCCGGCGTCGCGGGCGGCCGCCTTCACCTGCAGCAGCCCCTGCTCGATCTCGGGCACCTCCAGGCGGAAGAGCTCCATGATGAACTCGGGCGCCGTGCGCGAGAGGATCAGCTGCGGGCCGCGGCCCTCGCGGTTGATCCGCGCGACCCAGCCGCGGATGCGGTCGCCGACGCGGACGTTCTCCTTCGGGATCATCTGGTCGCGCGGCAGGCGCGCCTCGATCTTGCCCGACTCGATGACCGCGCCCTCGCGGTCCAGCCGCTTGATCGTGCCCGACAGCAGCGAGTCGCCGCGGCCGAGGAAGTCGTTGATGATCTGCTCGCGCTCGGCGTCGCGGATCTTCTGCAGGATCACCTGCTTGGCCGCCTGCGCGCCGATCCGGCCGAAGTCGATCGGCTCGAGCTCCTGCTCGATCCGGTCGCCGATCTCGATGCGGTCGGTGGGCTCGGCCGGCTCGCCCTCCTCCACCATCCGCCAGACCTTGAAGACCCGGCCTTCCTCGTCCTTGTCCTCGTAGTCCATCGCCACCCGCAGCTTGCGCGCCTCGGTGAGGATGAACTCCAGGTCGTGGTCCTCCATCTCGCCGTCGGGCACGACCTTCCAGCAGCGGAACGCGTCGTGCTCGCCGGACTCGCGGTCGATCTCGACCCGCACCTCGCAGTCCTCGTTGATGCGCTTCTTCGTCGCCGAGGCGAGCGCGCTCTCCAGGGCGGCGAACACCACCTCGCGGGCCACGCTCTTCTCGCGCGCCAGGGCATCGACCAGCAACAGCACTTCGCGGCTCATCCGAACCTCCTAGAACTTGACCTTGGGCACCAGCCGCGCCCGCTCGATCTCGTCGAGCGTGAACGACAGCCGGCGCACCGTCTCGACGCCCTCGCCGGGCGTGCCATCAGACGTGGGTTCCGCCGCGGGCTTGCGCGCGGGTTTCGCCGCGCCCTTCGCCACGCGGCCCTTGACCGGTGCGTTCACCGGCTTGCCGCTGCCCGGACGGCGCGCCACCGGCGCCTTCGGATCGGGCAGCTCCAGCGCCCAGCGCACGGCGCCGCCTTCCGCGGCCTCCTCGCGCACCAGCACGCCCTCGAAATTCCTGCGGCCCGACAGCGGCTCGCGCAGCCGGACCGCCACCTCCTCGCCCTCGAAGCGCTCGAAGTCCGTCGGGCGCTTGAGCGGCCGATCCAGACCCGGCGACGAGATCTCCAGCCGCGCGTAGTCCACGTTCTCGACCGTGAGCACGTGGGAGAGTTGGTGGCTGACCTTCTCGCAATCCTCGACGCGCACCGCGGGCGGCAGCGCATCCGCCGCACGAGAGGGATCGGGCAGGTAGGCCGAGGCCGGCAGATCGATCGTGACGCGCAGCAGCCCCCGACCGGCGATCTCGACTTCGACGAGTTCGTAGCCCAGTCCGCTCACGGTCCGTTCGATCACGGCTTGTACCGGCCCAACCACTGCCAACGATGTCCTTCCTTGCCCGATTGTCCCGCCCGGCGCCCGTGCGGGTCCGTACAGGAAAAAAAAATGGGCTTGGCCAGCCCATTCACTTCTTTCGAACCCTCGCCCGAACCACACGGCACGGGAGCGAGGTGTCTAGCCTGTCGAGTATATCCGATAAACCATCGGGAAGCGAGCGGTCGATGCAGGGCCGCGGGTTCCGTGGTATGGGGTCTTTCTCGGCCGGTCAGGGCGGGCTCGTCAGGGCACTGTCCGGTCGGTCGAACGGCCTGGCTCAGCGCACGCCGGCGAGCAGGGTTTCGTAGGGAATGTCCAGACCATCGTGCAGCCGCTTGATCATTCGAAGGCTCAAGCTTCGCTTGCCGTTCAGGACCTCCGATACCCGACCGCTCTGCCCGATGAACGGCTCCAGGTCGCGCGGCGTCAAACCCTCCTGCTCCATCCGGAACTTGATCGCCTCGACCGGATCGAGCGGTCCGAAATCGTGATGCCGGTTCTCGTACGCCTCGATCAGCGTGACGATCACGTCGCGCTCGTCTGCGCCCGAAGAACCTTCTTCAGCCTGAAAAACATGCTCCAACCGCTCGAAGGCACGCTGGAGATCGTCGTCATTGCGAATCGGCTTAATGGTCATTCACGGTCTCCACGTCGATCCGGTCGTACTCGTCGTGGGTTCCGACGAACTTCACCCAGACGATCCCGGCCTGGTACTGAACTTCGACGACGAGGCGGTACCTGTTCCCGCCCACGTTGAACACGACGCGATTGCTCCCACAGATGCTCGCGCTCGGATAACGCTCCTTGATGTCATGCGGTGTGCGCCATGTTGCCTTCAGTGCCTCGGCGTGCCAGCTGTGCAATGGGCCGCGAGCGTCGGTGCACCGACGACCGACCGTCCCGCGCCCCCGGGGGATCAGCCGCCCGCCGGCCCGCGCCGACGGCCACCGCCGCCGCCGCCCGAGCGGTTGCCGCCGCCCCCACCCCCGCCGCCACGCGGGCCGTTGCCCGGCCGCGCACCGCCGCCGCCCTGGCCGCCCCGGTTGCCGCCCTGCCCGCCCTGGCCGCCGGCGCGCTTGCCGCGCTGCCCGCCACCGGCGGGCTTGCCGTTGCCGAAGCCGCCCGAGGGGAACGTGGTGGACGCCGTGCCGCCCGCGCCCGCGCCGAAGCGCGCACCGGCCCCGCCCCCCGCGCCGCCGCCGAAGCCGCCCTGCGGCCGCTTGCGGCCCCGGCCCTTGCCGGCCGGCTTGGGCAGCCCGGGCATGCCCGGCTGGCCGAAGCCCGAGCCCGCGCCGAAGCGCTCGCCGCGAACCGTCTTGCGGACCGCCTTGGTGATGCCCGACAGGTGCGCGTCGGCCGAGGCCGGCTGCCACTCGTCGTCGTCCGGGTCCACGCCCTTGGGCAGCTTCGGACCCGGCTCGTCCGGCACCGCGAGGAAGGCCGGCTGCCGGTCGTCCTCGTCGTCGAACTCGTCGTCGTCGTCCCAGTCGTCGTCGTCGTCGCGCGCGGCGGCGGCCTCCGCCGGGGCGACCTGCGCACCCTCGCCCGCCACCGCCGCGGGCGGCGCGTCGTCGTCATCCGAGGGTGCGCCGTCCTCGTCGTCGGCCGAGCGCTTGCCCGCGCCCGGCTGCACGTCGCGGCCCGCCTGCTTCAGCAGCGCGGCGAGCGCCTGCGCGTCGGCCTCGGCGAGCTCCACCCAGCGGCCGCGGGCGAGGCCGCGCGGCAGCCCGATCGGGCCGAAGCGGATCCGCACCAGCCGCGAGACCGTGAGCCCCACCGCCTCGAAGATCCGCCGCACCTCGCGGTTGCGGCCCTCCGAGATGACCACCCGGTACCAGTGGTTCGCGCCGTCGCCGCCCACGTCCTCCAGCGCCGAGAAGGCCGCCGGGCCGTCCTCGAGCTGCACGCCGGTCATCAGCTTCTCGCGCGTCTCGTCGTCGATGCGGCCCAGCACCCGGACCGCGTACTCCCGCTCCCAGCCGTAGCGCGGGTGCATGAGCTTGTTGGCGACCTCGCCCGAGGTCGTGAAGATCAGCAGGCCCTCGGTGTTGAAGTCCAGCCGACCCACCGCCACCCAGCGCGCGCCCTTGAGCTTGGGCAGCCGCTCGAACACCGTGGCCCGCTGGCCCGGGTCGTCGCGGCTGCAGATCTCGCCGGGGTTCTTGTGATAGAGCAGCACCTTTGGCGCCGCGGGCGCCCGGTGCACCCGCCGGTTCAGCGGCCGCCCGTTCACCCGGATCTGGTCGTTCGGGCCGATCCGCTGGCCCACGTGCGCGGGCTGGCCGTTGACCGAGACCCGGCCCGCCATGATCAGCTCCTCCATCTCGCGGCGCGAGCCGATGCCGGCGTCGGCCAGCAGCTTGTGGAGCTTGGGCGCGTCGTCGTCGAGCGGCACCTTCGGCTTCGCGCCGCCCTTGCCGTTGCGACGGCGCGGGTCGGTGGCGTCGGTGCCGATGCGCGCCTGCCGCGAATAGACCGGGATCGCCTGGTCCGGATCGGCCGCGGCGGCCGGCTGCCCGGCGCCCTCGGCGTTCCCCGCGGGCGCCTCGCCCTCGCGCGGCTCCCGGCCCTCGCCCGGGGCGCCGCTCCGGCCGCCGCGTCCGCCGCGACGACGGTTGAAGCGCCCGCGCAGGCCCTTCGGGCCGCGCCGGTCGC
>JBJOKE010000036.1:0-25518 GCA_046046245.1 Pseudomonadota bacterium
GGTTCTCGATGTTCGACAGCACGTCGCCCGAGGCGTCGCCCGTGCTCGTCTGCGCCGTCGACAGGCCCAGGTTCACCGTCACGCCCGCCGACGAGCCGGCGTAGCTCGCCGTGTCGACGCCCGCGCCGCCATCGAGCGTGTCCGCGCCCGCACGGCCCTCGAGCACGTCGTCGCCCGTATCGCCCGACAGCTGGTTCGCACCGCCGTCGCCCGACAGCCGGTCGGCCAGCAGCGAGCCGGCCAGGCCTTCGATCGAGCTCAGCGTGTCGCCGGCGGCGTCACCGGCACCGCCCTGCGGACCGGAGATCGCCAGGTCGACCGTCACGCCCTGGGTCGAGCTGGCATAGCTCGCGACGTCGACTCCGTTGCCGCCGACGATCGCGTCGCCGCTGCCGCGGCCCTCGAGCACGTCGTCGCCGTCGCCGCCCGTCAGCACGTTCGCGCCGGCGTCGCCGCGCAGCGTGTCGGCCTGCGCCGAACCGGTCAGGTTCTCGATGTTCGACAGCACGTCGCCCGAGGCCGAACCCGCGCTCACCTGGACGCCGGTGTTCGCCAGGTCGACGGTCACGCCGAGCGTGGAGTCGCCATAGCCCGCGGTGTCGACGCCGGAGCCGCCGTTCAGCTCGTCGGCGCCGCCGCGGCCCTGGAGGACGTCGTTGCCATCGCCGCCGTCGAGGCGGTTCGCGCCGGCATCGCCGCGCAGCACGTCGGTGAGCGCCGAGCCGGAGACGTTCTCGAACTCGGACAGCACGTCGCCCGCCGCGTCGCCGCCGCTGGCCTGCGCGCCGAGGGTCGTCAGGTCCACCGTCACACCGGCCGAGGCGCTCGCGTAGCTGACGGTGTCGTTGCCGGCACCGCCGGACAGCGTGTCGGCGCCCGCGCGGCCCTCGATGGTGTCGTCGCCCGTGTCGCCGGACAGCACGTTGGCCCCGGCGTCGCCGCGCAAGGTGTCGGCGCCCGCCGAGCCGGCCAGGTTCTCGATCGTGACCAGCACGTCGCCCGCGGCGTCGCCGCCGGCCTGGAACGCCTCGTTGAGGTCGACGTTGACGCCGAGCGCGGAGCTCGCGTAGCTCGCGGTGTCGTTGCCCGAGCCGCCCTCGACGGTGTCCGCACCGCCGCGGCCCTCGAGCACGTCGTCGCCCGACCCGCCGTGCAGCGAGTTGGCGGCGGCGTCGCCGCGCAGCGTATCGGCCTGCGCCGAGCCGATCAGCGACTCGACGTGGGTCAGCACGTCGCCCGCCGCGTCGCCGGTGCCCCCCTGGGCGCCGACGATCTGCAGGTCCACCGAGACGCCGGCCGACGAGCTCGCGTAGGAGACCACGTCGCGGCCGTCGCCGCCGTCGAGGGTATCCGCACCGTCGCGGCCGTCGAGCACGTCGTTGCCCGCCCCGCCCTGCAGGACGTTGGCCTGGGCGTCGCCCGACAGCGTGTCGTCGTTCGCCGAGCCCACCAGGTTGTCGATGTCGGACAGCACGTCGCCGGCGGCGTCGCCGGTCGAGGTCTGCGCACCCGAGACCGCCAGGTCCACCTGCACGGCGTCCGCGGAATCGAAGTAGGTCGCGGTGTCGCGTCCGTTGCCGCCGATCAGCGTATCGGCGCCGGCGCGACCCTGCAGCACGTCGTCGCCGTCACCGCCGTCGAGGCGGTTGCCGTACTGGTTGCCGCGCAGCGTGTCGGCCTGGGCCGAGCCCAGCAGACCGTCGACGCCCGTGAGCACGTCGCCGCTCGCGTCGCCCGCACTGACCTGGGCGGTCGACGATCTCAGGTCGACCGTCACCCCCGCGGAGGAACTCGCAAAGCTCGCGGTGTCGAAGCCGTCGCCGCCCGACAGGGTGTCGGCCCCGGCACGGCCCTCGAACACGTCGTCACCCGTGCCGCCGTCCAGCAGGTTCGCCCCGGCGTCGCCACGCAGCGTGTCCGCGAAGGTCGAACCCGTCAGGTTCTCGATGGTGCCCAGCACGTCGCCCGACGCGTCGCCCGCGCTCGCCTGCGCGCCGGCGATCGTCAGGTCGACGGTGACGCCCTCGCCCGAGCTCGCGTAGCTCGCCGTGTCGACGCCGGTGCCGCCGACCAGCGTGTCGGCGCCGTCGCGACCCTCGAGCACGTCGCTGCCGGAGCTGCCGTTCAGCGAGTTCGCGTTCGCGTCGCCGCGCAGCGTGTCGGCGGAGCTCGTGCCGAGCAGCGACTCGACGTTCGACAGCACGTCGCCGTCGGCGTCACCGCCGCTGACCTGCGCGCCGCTGAGCGACAGGTCGACCGTCACGCCCTGGGTCGAGTTGGCATAGCTCACCGTGTCGGTGCCCGAACCGCCATCGAGCGTGTCGGCGCCCGCGCGGCCGTCGAGCACGTCGTTGCCGCCCTGACCACGCAGCCAGTTCGCGCCGGCGTCGCCGCGCAGCGTGTCGGCATAGACCGACCCGTTCAGCCCATCGATGCCCGAGAGCACGTCGCCGGCCGCGTCGCCGCCGCCGGCCTGCGCGCCGGCGACCGTCAGGTCGACCGTCACGCCGGCCGCCGAACCGGCGTAGCTCGCGACGTCGGAGCCGCTGCCGCCGAACAGCTGGTCCGCGCCGGCACGGCCTTCGAGCGTGTCGTCGCCGTCGCCGCCGACCAGCACGTTCGAGCTCGCGTCGCCGCGCAGCGTATCGGAGAAGGTCGAACCGGTCAGGTTCTCGATCTCCTGCAGCACGTCGCCCGACGCGTCGCCACCGCTGGTCTGCGCGCCGCTGACGGTCAGGTCGACCGTCACGGCGGCGCCCGACCTCGCGTAGCTCGCGGTGTCGACGCCGGCGCCACCGGTCAGGGTGTCCGCGCCGCCGCGGCCCTCGAGCACGTCGTTGCGCGCGCCGCCCGACAGCGCGTTCGCCTGCGAGTTGCCCGACAGCTGGTCGTCGTAGGCCGAGCCCTCGACGTTCTCGATGTTCGACAGCCGGTCGCTGGTCGCCCAGCCGGCCCCGACGCCGGCCTGCGCCACCGACGACAGGTCGACGGCGACCGAGCCGGCCGCGAGCGAGTAGTCGACCGTGTCGACGCCATCGCCGCCCTCGAAGTCGTTGGCGGACGCCGACGCGTAGAGCCGGTCGGACAGCGCCGAACCGACGACGTTCTCGACGCCGTTCAGCACATCGCCCTGCGCGTCGCCACCCGAGCCGGCCACGCCATCCAGCCGCACGGAGACGCCGACCAGCGAGTTGGCGTAGGTGGCGGTGTCGACGCCCGCGCCGCCGTTCAGCGTGTCCGCGCCGGCGCGACCCTCGAGCAGGTCGTCGCCGTCGCCGCCGTCGAGCACGTTGCCGCCGCCGTCGCCGCGCAGCACGTCGGCCTGACGGCTGCCGGCGACGTTCTCGATGCCGGACAACAGGTCGCCCGAGGCATCGCCGCCCGAGACCTGCTCGCCCGGGAGCCCGAGGTCCACCGTGACGCCGGACGCCGAGCCGGCATACGACGCGGTGTCGACGCCCGCGGCGCCGACGAGGGTGTCGGCGCCGCCGCGACCTTCGAGCACGTCGTCGCCCGCGCCGCCGTCGAGGCTGTTCGCGCCGGAGTCGCCGGACAGTCGATCGCCGAAGCCCGAGCCGGCGAGGTGCTCGATGCCGGTCAGCACGTCGCCCGAGGCGTCGCCGGTCGAGACCTGCGCGCCCGCGGTCGTGAGGTCGACCTGAACGGCCGAGAGCGAACCCGCATACGACGCGGTGTCGGAGCCGGCGCCGCCGTCCAGCGTGTCGGCGCCTTCGCGGCCCTCGAGCAGGTCGTCGCCCTCCTGGCCTTCCAGCAGGTTGGCGCCGGCGGCGCCGGACAGCGTGTCGTTGTACGACGAGGCCGATACGTTCTCGATGCTCGACAGCACGTCGCCCGCCGCATCGCCGCCGACCTGCGGCCCCGTCGAACGCAGGTCGACGGTGACCGCGGCGCCCGAGCCGGCATAGTCGGCCGTATCGGTGCCCGTGCCGCCGTCGAGGACGTCCGCGCCCCCGCCACCGCGCAGCCGGTCGCCGCCGTCGCCGCCGTACAGGCGGTTGGCGCCCGAGTTGCCGACCAGCGTGTCGCCGAGCGACGAGCCGATCACGTTCTCGACCGACTCGACGACGTCGCCCTGCGCGTCGCCGCCGGTGTTGGCGGCGCCGGTCAGCAGCGACACGTTGACGCCGCCGGCGGAATCCGAGTACGAGACCGTGTCGTCGCCCTGTCCGCCGACCAGCGTGTCCGCGCCGCCCCGCCCGATCAGCAGGTCGTCGCCGTCGCCGCCCTCGAGCCGGTTCGTGGCGGCCGTGCCGGCGAGCACGTCGCCGTAGCCGGACCCGACGACCGCCTCGATGCCCGACAGGCGGTCGCCCTGCGCCGATCCGCCGAAATGGCTGTCGTTGCGGCCGAGGTCGACATCGACCGCGCCGGACGAGGCCGCGTACGACACCGCGTCGAAGCCGCCGTTGCCGACGATCGTGTTGGCCGCGACCGACGACACGAAGCTGTCGTCGCCCGCGCCGCCGACGACGTTCTCGATGCCGAGCAGCAGGTCGCCTTCGGCCGTGCCGCCGCTTGCGGCGGTCGTACCGGTGAGGTCGATCGACACCCCGGTGACGGATTCGGCGTAGTCGACCGCATCGATGCCCGCGCCGCCGTTCAGCGTGTCCGCACCGGTGCCGCCGATCAGCGAATCGTCGCCGTCGCCGCCGAGCAGCACGTCGTCGCCGGCGCCGCCGGCCAGCGTGTCGCTGCCCTGGCCACCCTCGAGCAGGTTCGCGACGTCGTTGCCGCGCAGCTGGTCCGCGTAGGCCGACCCCTTGACGTTCTCGACGTTGGCGAGCACGTCCCCGTCGGCGTCGCCGCCGAGTTGGGCGCCGGTCCGCGTCAGGTCGACGTTGACCCCCGCCTGGGAGGCGGAGTAGTCGGCGACGTCGATGCCCGAGCCGCCCTCGAGGACGTCCGCGCCCGCGCCGCCGATCAGCGAATCGTCGCCCGCGGCGCCGTCGAGCCGGTTCGCGCCGCCATCGCCGATCAGCGTGTCGCCGAAGCGGCTGCCGACGATGCTCTCGACGCCGATCAGCCGGTCGCCGTCGGCGATGTCGCCGACGCCCGCCGAGCCGTCGAGCCGCACGGTGATCGCGCCGGTCGCGTCGTCGTAGCGCGCGGTGTCGTTGCCGTCGCCGCCCAGCAGCAGGTCCGCGTCGGCGCCGCCCACCAGGACGTCATCGCCGCTGCCGCCGATCAGGGTGTCGTCGCCCTCGCGGCCCTCGAGGCGGTCGTTGCCCCCGCCACCGTCGATCTGGTTGGCCGCGGCGCTGCCGGCGAGCCGGTCGGCGGCCGCGCTGCCCGACAGGTCCTCGATCGAGACCAGCACGTCGTCTTCGGCATCGCCCCCAGTGCCGGTGCCGGCCTGCAGGTCCACGTCGACCGCGAGCAGCGAGGCAGCGTAGTCGACGCGGTCGACGCCCGCGCCGCCGTCCAGCGTGTCTGCGCCGGCGCCGCCGTCGAGAACGTCGTCGCCGCCACGGCCCTCGAGCCGGTTCGCGCCGATGTCGCCGACGAGACGGTCGTTGCCGGCCGAGCCGCGGACGTTCTCGAAGCCCGAGAAGGTGTCGCCCTGCGCGTCGCCGCCGCTGGCCGCGCCAGACTGCAGGTTGACCGACACCGCCGCGGTCGATTCGGCATAGTCGAGCGTGTCGTTGCCGGCGCCGCCGGTCAGCGTGTCCGCGCCGCCGCGGCCGGCGACGGCGTCGTCGCCCGCGCCGCTGTTGAGCAGGTTCGCGCCTGCGTCGCCGCGCAGCGTGTCGTCGTAGCCGGAGCCGATCACGCTCTCGATCGAGGTGATCTCGTCGCCGACCGCGCCGAGGCCCGAGACCGTCTGCGCCGCGAGGTCGACCGCGACCGAGCCGGTCGCGTCGGCCCAGCTCGCGGTGTCGCGGCCGGTGCCGCCGTCGAGGGTGTCGGCCCCCGCGCCGCCCACCAGGGTGTCGTCGCCGACCCCGCCGAACAGCTGGTCGTTGCCGTCTTCGCCGTAGAGCTTGTCGCTGCCCGCCTGGCCGCGGACCACGTCGTCGCCCGCACCCGCGCGGATCTCGTCCGCGAGGCCGCGCAGCGGCAGCACGAAGACCGGGTCACCGGTGACCGGGTCGACGCTGATCATGTCGGCCGGCCCGTTGACCTCCTGCACCAGCACGTCGACCGAGCGCGTGACCTGGCCCGACGTGCCCTCGACGTCGGTGAGGTCGATGTTCACGTCCATCGTGAACCGCGACGGCTCCGCGTCGTCCGACACCGGATAGGTGATCGTGATCTTCAGGCTCGACAGGTCGACGCCGGGCGCGAGGTTCAGCTTCCAGTTGCCGTCGTCCTGACGGGTCGCATCCGACAGCGTGTACTCGGCCGGGATCCCGGAGATGACGATCGAGCGGACCTCGCTCACGCCGAGGACCGACATCGTGAGCACGCGGGCGAACGAGCCGTCCGGCGCCGCGGCCGAGTCGCCTTCGATCACGTCGGCCTGCGCGGTGCCGCGCAGCACCTCGGACGCGGACTGGACGTTCGGGTTGGTGTCGGAGTCGGAGTTCGCGATGCCGCCGGCACCGCGCAGGTGGACGCCGCCGCCGGCGAGCGTCTCGGACTTCTCGCCGACCACGTTCACCAGCCGGATCTCCAGGATCGGCTTCGGGGGCAGCGACACTTCGATCGGCTTCGGCGGCGGCGGCTCGGCCGGCGGCGGCGGCGGCGGCGGCGGCGGGGGCGGCGGCGGCGGATCGGCCGGCGGCTTCTGCACGATCACGCCGGGCTTCATCGGCACCGCGCTGAACGGCGAGGCCTCCTTGGGCGGCGGGTTCGGCAGCACCGGCGGATCGTCGAACTGGCCGGCGCCCGCGGCCTTGGCGGCCTTGGCCGCCTGCGCCTCGGTCTGGCTCGAGGCGGCCTGCGGCACCGGTGCGCCGGCGCGCTCGCCCTGCTCGGCGCCGCCGCGGCGCTCGGCGTCGTTCTCCGCGCCGCGCCGGTTCGAGTCGTCCTGCCCCGCGCGACGCTTGCCGTCGTCGGCGGCACCGACCGTCGTCTGCTTCTCGGCCGACGACACCGACTGCATCGCATACTTGATCTTGTCGACCTTGCCGACCTCGGCGAGCACCTCGGGCGAGGGCACCGACTTGCCGTCGGCGAACTGCACCACCGGCGGCCTGGCGTCCATCGCGTCGATCGCGGCGTTCGCCAGCACGACCCTCGTGCCGTCCTTGAGCACCAGGACGAGATCGAGGTCCGCCGCCTGCACGGTCGCGACCGCGCCGCGTGGCACGTCGACCTTGTAGGCGCCCTCCGCGGCCTTGACGATCTTCGCGTTCTGCGTGGACGAGAGGCTGTTGCTCATGTCGTTCGGCTCGATCTCTGTATGGCTTCGTTCGCTGCGCGGAGACGACGCCGCCCGGAGCGGGCCCGGGCGGCGTCACGGGTCGGTCTGCGCGCCTCAGTCGTCGTGCGTGGCGCCGGCGCCCTGGTTGGCGGCGAGCTGACCGACGGCCTCGCGCAGTTCCTTGCGGACCTCGCGACCGATGCCGCCCTTCAGCGCCCGGATCTCCTGCGCGACCATGCCGGCCATCGCGCTGTGCTGCTGCGTCGACTCGGCCAGCTTGGTCATGTGCTCGACCACCTGCTCGTTGTTCAGGCGCAGGACGGTGCCCAGGCCCGACAGCTGCTTCGCGACGTCGATCTGCGCGCCGCGCGCGGCGGCGGTGTCGCGGGCCTGCTGCTCGATGCCCGCGGTGATCTGCGTGGTCATGCCCTGCAGGGCGGCGGTCATCTGCTCGATCGCGGTGCCCTGGCGCTCGGACAGCACCAGCTGGTCGCCGGCGATCTGCTGCAGGTGGCCCAGGCGCGAGGCCCAGCCGGCCATCGCCGCCTGGTTCTCGATGGTGGCCTGGCGCAGCGCCTGCATCTCGGCGGCGTTGGTCGCCTGCTGCTCGCGCTGCGCGTCGAGCAGCGAGGCCAGCATCTTGCGGGTCGCGTCCTGGCTCTCGGTGACCGAGGCGAGGTGCGCGCGCATCAGCTCGCGCTCGCGCGCCGCGCCGTCGACCTGCGCCGAGATCCGCCGCTCCAGCGTCGAGATCGCGCCCTGCAGCGACTCGACCGCACGGATCTGCGCGGTCACCCCGCCGACCATCGCCTTGCTCTCGGCGAGGTTCTGCTCGGCGAGCTCGCGCATCCGCGGGCCGACGCCGGCGAGATCGTTGCTGCGCTTGATCGCATCGGTCTGACCGGCGACCGCGGTCGCGAGCTGGTCGAGCTTGCCGAGCACGCCCTCGGTGCGGGCCGCGACGGTGACCGTCGACTGCAGCGAGCGGTTGAAGGTCTCCTGCGCCTCGCGCTGGACGTCGAGCATGTCGGCCATCGCGTTCGCGAGGAAGCCCTCGCTGACCGACGCGCCGTTGGCCGCGGCGTTCACCGGCGCGAGCCGCTCGGTGAATTCGGTGACGGTGGCGTGCACGTTGCCGACCAGCGCCGAGCCGAACGCGCGGACCGCCATCATGGTCATGCCGAGCACGCTCGAGCCGACCAGGCCGAACATCGACGCCGAGAACGCCGTGCCCATGCCGGCGAGCGGCTTCTGCAGGCCGGTGACCAGCGCGCCGATCGCCTCGTCGAGGTTGCCGCCGGTACCGAAGTTGCCGATCAGCGCCGAGGTGCCGACCAGGGTCTCCAGCAGACCGATGAAGGTGCCCAGCAGGCCCAGCGCCACCATGAAGCCGACGAGGAAGTTCGGGAACTCCCAGCGCGCCTCGAGCTCGGCCTTCATCGAGTGGATCTCGGCCTCGATCGCCGCCTGGTCGACGCGCGAGCGGATGCGCCCGCCGGTCTGCGCGACCGGCTGGAGCACCTTCTTGATGTCGCGCCTGGCGAAGTCCTTGGAGTCGACGATCTCGCGCATCCGCCTCGCGACGACGTCGGCGTCCTCGTCCTTGCTCGCGTGCGCGGCCTTCGCGAACCGTCGGAGCGCCTTGTCCTCGGTCCACATCTGCCACATGCGCCAGTACATGAGCATGGCGCCGACGGCCATCGTGATCAGGATCTTCATGTTCAGCGCGAGGTTCGTCTCGATCGCGTGAATCACGAATCCCGAGAACAGAAAGCCGCCGCCCACGGTGGCTGCCATCGGCAGCGAACCGAGAACGAAGTATTTCCTGAGGTCGCGTTTCATTGCAGTGTGCGTCCTGGAGTCAGCGGGGTTCGGTGAGCGCTCGGCTGCCGAACCGATGCAGCGGCGACACCAAGTATTCGAAGATCGTCCGTCTTCCCGTCACGAGATCGGCCGTAGCGGTCATCCCGGCCGACAGGCGGTCGACGGGTATGGGGCTGGTCGCTGCATCGACCGCTACCTTCACGCGGAAGAAGCGGTCGCCGCGTTCGTCGGGCACCGTATCGGCGCTGACCTCGGCCACCTCGCCCCGCAGCACGCCCCAGCGCACGCTGTCGAAGGCGCTGACGCGCACGTTCGCCGGCACGCCCTCGCGAAGCTCGGCGCGATCCGAAGGCTTCACGCGCGCCTCGACCAGGATCGTCCCGTCGACCGGCGTGAGCTCGAAGATCGGCTCGCCGGGCCGCACGACACCGCCCACCGTGTTCACGTAGAGGCGGTTGACCACGCCGTCGACCGGCGCGCGCAGCTCGGTGCGTGCGACGCGATCGGTCTCACCGCGGATCTCCTGCATCACGCGCTGGAGTTCGCCATTGACCTGGGCGAGCTCGGTGCGCGCATCGGCGCGCAGCCGCGCGGCGATCTCGCGCGCGCGCTCCTCGGTCTCGGCGATCGCCGCGCGCAGCTTCGGCACCGCCGACTGGGCATCGCTGATCTGCGTCTCGATCCGCTGCAGGCGCGCCTGCGCATCGAGCACCTCGAGCTGCGAGGCGGCGGCCCGCTGGATCAGCTGCTGGACCAGCACCAGCTGACGACGCGCGACCTCGGCCTCGCCGGTCAGGCTGCGGGCCCGCGACTCCTGCTCGGAGAGCTCGGCGCGGCGCTGCTGGACCTGCTCGCGCAGCACGCGCTGCTCCTGCAGCACGCGGTCGCGACGCGACGTGAACGCGTCGATCTCCGCGCGGACCTGCGGCATGCTCGCCGGCACGTCCGCGGGCAGCTTCAGCGTCGGCGCACCATCGGCCTCGGCGGCGAGCCGCGCGGCCTTGGCCTGCAGCTCGACGCGGCGCGACTTGCGCTCGGCGAGCGTGGCATCGGCGCGCGTGGGGTCGATCGTCGCGAGCACCTGGTCGCGGTGGACGTAGTCCCCCTCCTTGACCCCGATCGACGACACGATGCCGCCCTCGAGGTGCTGGATCACCTGGCTCTTGGCCGACGGGATGATCCGGCCCTCGGCGCGGACGATCTTGTCGACCGACGCGACCGAGCCCCAGGCAACGAGGCCGCCGACGATCGCCGCGGTCGCGAACACGAACAGGGTCGAACGTCGGAACGCGCCGTCTTGCGCGATGCCTTCGTCGAGGCGGAGCGAGGCGAGGCTCATCGGGAGGGGGCTCCGGTGGGGTCGGGGAGCGGCGCCGCGTCAGGACGCGGACGGCGAGACCATCAGCACGGCGTTGGACTTGCCGGTGTCGCGGTCGGAGATGCGCATCTTCACGGCCGACGCGGGCAGGCCGCGCTCGATCAGCCAGTTGCGAACCGCGAGGTTCCGGTAGTAGGCGAGGCGCCGCCCCTCGGAATAGGCGCCGCCCGCCTCGGGCACGCTGACCAGCTCGAGGCCGGTGGCCTTGGCCTTGTCGCTCATCGACGCGAAGGCGGCCTCGAGCTTGGCGAGCGAGTCGCGGTCGAGCTCGGTCACGCCGGAGGGGAACACGATCTCGATCGAGCCCTGGGCGCCGCGGATCTGGGCCGGCGCGGTCGACGCGCCGATCGCGGTGACCTGGTCGGCGACCTTCAGTTCGGAGCGGGAGACGGTACCGGCCTGCGGACGGGCCGAGCCGGAGGCCGGCGTGGGCGTGGTCGAGTCCTGGGCCGCCGCCAGCTGGAGCGCCTTCCTCAGCTGCTCGTTCTCCTTCTGCAGCGACTCGATCTTCTTCTGCAGCGCGGCGTCGGCGCCGGCGGCGGTCGCGGCGCCCTGCTGCGACTGCGACCCGCCGGGGAGGGACGCCGCGGCGGCGACGCCTGCCTTCGCCGTGGGGGTCGCGCCGCCCAGCTGCGAGGCGGCGGCGGCGCCCCCGGCGGCCCGGGCCTCGGCGGCGGCGACCGCCGCCGCAGCAACGTCCTTGGCCTTGTTCTGGGCGAAGTACAGGAGCGCGATCACGAACACCACCAGCACGAACACCATCGTCACGACGACGTTCGCCAGGGCATCGACGAATCCGGGCCAGTAGTTGGTTTCCTTGCCGCCTTCCATCGTCAGCGCGCCACGGGCAGGGAGGGAACGGACGACGAGACCGTCGGCGGCGGCGCGGTGTAGGCCGGACCGTCGGGCGCCAGGCCGCCGAGCTGACGACGGATCTGCAGGGCCAGGCTGGCCTGCAGCGCGGTCAGGCGAAGCAGCTCGGCACGGCTCTGGAACAGCCGCTGCTGTGAGTCGAGGACGTCGAGCAGCGGTCTGTTAGCGAGCACCAACTGTTCCTGGAATGCCGCTACCACGCGCTCGTTGGAAGTCATCTCATCACGTACCGCAGCAGCCCGCTGCGTGGCGGCGTCGAGGGTGTTGTAGGTGACGCGCAGCGCCTCCTCGAGGCGGCGTTCGAGGTCGAGGATGCGGAACTTGGCCTCGTCCTGGCGCGCGCGGATCGATCGCAGCTGCGCGAGGTCGGCCCCGCCGGCCAGCAGGTTCCAGTTCAGGACGAACATCGCGCGGGTGTCGTCGGTCGTGCCCGGGCGACCGCCGGCATTGGTCGTACGATAGTTGCCGACCTCGATCTCGAACTTCGGATAGAGCTTCGCGATCGTCGCGCGCTCCTCGGCCTCGATCGACGCGAGCGTCTGCCTGAGCTGAACGATCTGCGGGTTGGTCCCCCGCGCCTGGGCGAGCGCCAACTCCAGTTCGGGCAGGTCGCGGATCGACGCGAGGTCGTCGGTCCGAAGCGCGTCGGGCACGCCTCCGGTCAGGCGCCGGTAGCTGACCAGCGCCGATTCGAGCGCCCCCTGGGCTTCGATGACGGTCGACCGGGCGTTGATCGCCCTCGCCTTCACGCGTTCGGCCTCCGCCGCGCTCGCGCCGCCCCCCTGCGCCCGGCGCTCGACGTACTGGAACAGCTGCTCGAGCCCGGTCCGGTAGTCCCGGGCGAACTGCAGCGCCAGCCGATACTGCAGGAGGTCGAGGTGCGCGCCGCCGGCGTCGAGGGCCAGCTGGTCGCGGGCGGAGCCGAGTCCGGCGACCGCAGCCTGGTAGAGGGACTTCTGCCGGGACCACTCGCCGACGGCCGATCCGTCCCAGACCGGCTGGCGCAGCACCAGCGCGGTGTCGTCGCGAGTGTGCAGCGAGCGCAGGACCGGCGCGCCGGTCGCCTCGTCGATCAGCGAGCCCGGCTTCGACTCCTCGCGACCGGTGTTGGCGCGAAGGTCCAGCTTCGGCAGCAGGCCGCCCCGGGCGACGTCGACGAGCTCGCGCTGGGCACGGGTGCGCGACGCGTTGGCGGCGACGTCGTAGCTGGAGACCAGCGCACGCTCGATCGATTGCGACAGGCCGGCGGTGCCGAGTCGCTCGAACGCGGCGGCGGCGCCGAGATCGTCCTTCAGGTCGATCAGCGGCAGGCCGGCGAGCTCGGGCAGGGTCGGCACGCCGAGCGACGCGGCGCGGGTGACGCGGACCGGGGCCTTCGGGGCCGCCGGAGCTGCCGGCGCGGACGGCGTGGCCTGCGCGACGGGCGCCGGCTCGGCCGCCGCGGCCTTCGCGACGGGCGTCCTCGCCGGGCGCCGGGCGAGCCCCTGCGCGACGACCGTCGTCGGCGGGCGCGGCGCGTCCGACAGCGTGGACTCGGCCGCGGCGAACAGCACCGGCGGCGGCGGCGGCTCGGCGAACGCCGGACCGCGCGACGAAGCGGTCGAGACCACCGACGGCGTCGCGGCGGCGAGCCGGGACGTGGGGGCGATCGTCGGGTCGGCCGATCCGGCGGCCAAGCCGCTCGGGACGACCGTGGCGGCGGCCGCCGTCGGCGCCGTCGCGTCGGCGGTCGTGGCGGCGTGGCGCGGCACGACGCGGCCGTCCGCCTCGGGAAGATCGAAGAGGGTCGCCACCCGCGGCGGCGCCTCGAGCAGGTCGCGCAGCACGGGCAGCCCACGGGCAGCGGGACGCGCCGCGCGGGGCGCGATCTCGAGCCCGGCACCGTGCCGGACCGTCGAGCCGGCGAGCAGGTCGCCGTGCATCAGCTCGCCGGACCGGACCTCGGCCGGCGCCCCTGCCCACGACAGCACGGCCGCCAGCAGGCCGACGATCAGCCGGCTCGGCCGCCGGCGACGCGGGGCTCGCGGCGCACTGGACGGTTCGGAAGAACGTTGGAACATGGGCGTCGTCCGGTCGGGTGGCCGCCGGACACACCGGCGGGAACGCTGCCCCCGGGAACCCCCCCGGTGGCTGAGGGGTTGCCGGGGAAGACTTCAGGGAGACAGATCGGCATCCTTCCGGACACCTTTACCGGCGTCCCCCCGCAGCGGACGGGCGGCGGTGCCCGACCCGCAAGCGGGCGCGACCCGTTGCGTCCGGGATGCGACCCGTTGCGCCGACACCGCGACCCGTTCCGCCTGTGCCGTTCGCGGACGAGGCCCGTTCACGCACCACGACGGTGCGGATCGTCAACCGATCGCGGAACGCTGCCGAGCCTCTGGACCGCCCCTCGCGGCGGTTCCGCGCATCCGACCGCTCTGGACCTGCGGCCGGGAGCGCGCCGGACCCGACAGGTCCGGAACCTGCCTCCGTGTGAGGGACGAACCGGAACGCCCCGTGCACAATGGGGATCGGTGAGCCGCCCGATGACCCCGCCCGCAGCCCCCCCGCCCCGCCCCGCCGCCGATCCGTCGACGCCGTTCCGTCCGGTCGGCGCGCTGCCCGGCCCCCGCGGCCTGCCCCTGATCGGCTCGCTGCACCGCTGGGATCCGTCCCGCGCTCACCTGATCCTCGAGCAGTGGGCCCGCGAGCACGGGCCGATCTACCGGCTGAGGCTGGGGCCGCAGCCGCTGGTCGTGATCTCCGACGCGGACGCGACGATGACGGTGCTGCGCGACCGGCCGCACGACTTCCGGCGGCACTTCGCGGTGCGACCGATCTTCCGCGAGATGGGCATCGACGGCCTCTTCTCGGCCGAGGGCGACGACTGGCGCCGGCAGCGGCCGCTGGTGATGCGGGCACTGGATCCGACGCACCTGAAGCGCTTCTTCCCGACCGTGGTGGTGGCGACCGAGCGGCTGCACGCGCGCTGGCTGGCGGCCGCGGCCGCGGGTGCCCCGGTCGACCTGCGCGACGACCTGACCCGCTACACCGTCGACGTGACCTGCTCGCTCGCCTTCGGCACCGACGTGGCGACGCTCGCCCGCGACGACATCGATCCGCTGCAGCCGCACCTGGACCGGATCTTCTCGGGCATCGCCCGCCGCATCAACTCGCTGTGGCCGACCTGGCGCTGGTTCCGCACCCGCGCGGATCGCGAGATCGAGCGCTCGCTCGCCGTCGCAGGCCATGCGGTCCAGGGCTTCATCGCGAACGCGCGCGCCGAGATGGCGCAGGACCCGTCGCTGAAGGCTGCGCCGCAGAACCTGCTGCAGGCGCTGCTCGCAGCCAACGAGGACGCGAAGCTGTCGGATGCGGAGCTGCGCGGCAACGTGATGACGCTGCTGCTGGCCGGCGAGGACACCACGGCCAACACCATCGCCTGGGCCCTGCACCTGCTGTCGCTGCACCCCGACGTGCGCCGCGCCGCGCGCACCGAGGCGATCGAGGCGCTGGCCGCCGAACGCGAGGGCGCGCCGCGGCCGGTCGCGCTGCACGAGTTCGACAGCACCCGCGGCCTGCCGCTGATCGAGGGCGTGGTGCTGGAGGCGCTGCGGCTCAAGCCGGTGGCGCCGCTCAACATGTTCGTCGCGGTCCGCGACACCGTGCTGATGGGCACACGGATCCCGCCGCGCACGCTGGTCTGCGTGCTCAAGCGGCCGCCGGCCACGGACCCGCGCCACTTCCCCGACGCCGATGCGTTCCGGCCGCAGCGCTGGCTCGCCGGCGCGGCCGCGGCGAGCGGCGCGGGCTCGCAGAGCGCGGCGGTCGGCGGCGGCGGCCGCCGGGCCTTCGTGCCCTTCGGCGGCGGACCGCGGTTCTGCCCGGGCCGATATCTCGCGCTGCTGGAGGCGAAGATGGTCCTGGCCACCACGCTCGCCTCCTTCGAGCTCGAACCCACCGGCGAGCCGGTCGGCGAGACGATGGGCATGACGATGCAGCCGCGCGGGCTGAAGGTGCTGCTCAGGCTGCCCAAGCCGCAGACGCAACGCGAGCCCAGCGGCCTCGCCTGAGAAGCGAGCCGGTCAGCCGCCGAAGCGTCCCAGCACCTCGAGCACGCCCGCGCGCGGTCGCAGCACCAGCGCCTCGCCCATCGCAAGCCATTCGCCCGTCAGCGCCGTCACGTTGACCTGGTGCGTGACGCCGACCGCGTTGCCGGGCCCTGCGAACGCGAGCGCCCAGGCCCGTACCGCCGCGGTCTGCGCCGGCTCGCCCGAACGACCGTCGAAGAACGAGTCGAGCGGCGGCCACGGCTCGACGCGACCGAACGCGAGCCGCGCGGTGTCGAGACAGCGGCACCAGCGGCTGCTGCGCACCTGGTCGACCGGCACGCCCAGCTCGCGCAGCGCCGCACCGATCGCCAGCGCCTGGGCACGGCCGTCGTCCGACAGGTTGCGCTGGGTGCCGCAGGCCTCGAGCCGGAAACCCGGCGGATCACCGACGCCCGGTTCGGTCCGCGCATGGCGCATCAGCACCACGCAGCCGCCGGCGCGCAGCGCAGCGAGTCGCTCGCCCGAGGGCCGCGCCGCGGATGCCGCGGGGTCTGCCGGAAGCGCCGCGCGCGGCGCGGCCGCGAGCACCGCCGCGCCGAGCGTGCCGCGCAGCAACGTGCGGCGGCCGCTCACCCTTCCCCCCGCGCGCGATCGAGCGCTCGGCGGTCGCGCTTCGTCGGCCGGCCGTCGATCGCCTGCGCGGGCTCGGTGAACAGCCGTCGGCGCTCGCGCTCGGCCTCGCGCGCGGCGACGCTGTCGGCGGTTTCCTCGTAGAGCTGCTGCGCGACGCTCGCCGGGCCGCGGGTCTCGGACAGTCCGCGGACGACGACCACGCGGGGCACGTCGCCGGCGCGCACGCTCACCGTCTCGCCCACGCGCACCGTACGCGCGGTCTTCACGCGCTCGTCGCCGACCAGCACGCGGCCGTTGTCGATCGCGTCCTGCGCGAGCCCGCGCGTCTTGAAGAAGCGCGCGGCCCAGAGCCACTTGTCGATGCGCATGGTCGACGCGCCGCGCGCCGCGCTCCCCCGGGGTCAGGCCGCCGGCGACTCGGCTGCCGTGCCCGCCGCAGCGGCGGCCACCGCGAAGTCGAGCGCGTCCTCGAGGCGGTCGTCGCCCCAGAACAGCTCGTCACCGATCGTGAAGCTCGGCGACCCGAAGGCGCCCAGCGCCTCGGCCGCGTCGGTGATCGCACGCAGCAGCTGCTTGTTCGGCTCGGCCTGCGCGGCCAGCATCGTCGCCTCGGGATCGCGGCCCACCGCCGCGAGCGCACGTTTCAGGTTCTCGTCGGTGCCGATCGCCACGTCCTCGGACCAGTGCAGCCGGAAGGCCTCGCGCGTGAACGCCTCGCACCAGCCCTGCGCCGACGCGAGCGTGCCCACGCGGGCGGTCAGCAGCGTGTTCGGCGGATAGACGCTCGGCTTGCGGTACGGCACGCCGTGCACGGCGGCACGCCGCTCGAGGTCGCGCCACATGTACTTCAGCTTCGGCGGGTGGCCGAGGAAGGGTCCCTGCGCCATGCCCTGGTGCTTGAAGATCGGCGCGAGCAGGAACGGACGCCAGTCGACCTGCACGCCACGCGCCTGCGCGAGCGCGGGCAGCCGCGCGACCGTGAGCCAGGTGTACGTGCTGCCGTATTCGAACCAGAACGTCATTCGGCCGGGCATGCGATCTCCGTCAGTGGCCTTCGAAACTCACGAGGGTGTGGAGCGCGAGGCCCGCGTCGCGCAGCCGCTTCGAGCCGCCGAGCTCGGGAAGGTCGACGATCGCCGCGCCTTCGACGACGGTGGCGCCGAGCCGCTCGACGAGCCGGCGGCCGGCCATCATCGTGCCGCCGGTGGCGATCAGGTCGTCGATCAGCAGCACGCGGTCGCCCGGCCGGCACGCGTCGGCGTGCAGCTCGACCGACGCGCTGCCGTACTCGAGCTCGTACGACTCGGCCACCGTGTCGAACGGCAGCTTGCCCTTCTTGCGGATCGGCACGAAGCCGAGGTTGAGCTCGTAGGCGACGATCGAGCCGAGGATGAAGCCGCGCGCGTCGATGCCCGCGACGAGGTCGAGGTCCTGTCCCATGTACCGGTGCACGAACAGGTCCACCAGCACGCGCAGCGTCTTCGGGTCCTGCAGCAGTGGCGTGATGTCGCGGAACATCACGCCGGGCTGCGGCCAGTCGGGCACCGTGCGGATGCGGTCGCGGATGTAGTTCGGATCGAGCATGGGAGCGGGCGTTTGCCCGGTACGGACGTCGCGGCTATTGTAGGGCCGATCCTACGGAGCCTTCCCTTGACCCCTGCCCCCGCCCCGCCGTCCGTCCCGTTCAAGCAGCGCTGGTTCGAGGACTACCCGGTCGGCGAGATCGCCGAGTTCGGCGACCATCCGGTGACCGAGGCGGAGATCGTCGACTTCGCCACCCGTTACGATCCGCAGCCCTTCCACGTCGACGCGGCGGCCGCGCAGGCGTCGAACTTCGGTGGCCTGATCGCGAGCGGCTGGATGACCGCGTCGTGCGCGATGCGGATGCTCGTCGACCACTACATCTCGCCGCAGGCGAGCATGGGCTCGCCGGGCGTCGACGAGCTGCGCTGGGTCCAGCCGGTGCGCCCCGGCGACCGGCTTCGGATGCGCACGACGGTGCTCGAGTCGCGCCGCTCGCAGAGCAAGCCGGACCGCGGGATGATCCGCTTCCACTGGGACGTGCTGCGGCAGGACGGCACCACCGTGATGACGATGACCGGCTGGGGGATGTACCGCACGCGGCCGGCGGGCTGAGGCCCGACAGGTCCAGGCGCGCGGCGCGCGGCGCGCGAACGCTAGAATCGCCCGATTCCGCTCCGACAGCGAGCGGTCGACCCCGCAGCGCCACCAGGAGAGTCCCATGTCCCGCCTCATCGCCCGTCTCACGGCCGTCCTCTTCGCCGCGATCCTCGCCGCCTGCGCGAGCGCGCCGCCCGGCGCGAACCTCGCCGGCACGGGCACCGTCAACGCCATCTCCGAGATCCGCGAGGCCAGCCAGGGCGCCGGCGTCGCCGGCGCGGTCGGCGGTGCGGTGGTCGGCGGCATGATCGGCAGCCTGTTCGGCGGCGGCACCGGCCGCACGATCGCGACCGGCGTCGGTGCGGCGGTCGGCTCGGGCGTCGGCGGCAGCGCCGCCGCGCAGGCCGGCGCCGCCACCGCCTGGGACGTGTCGATCCGCTTCGAAGACGGCATCGACCGCATCGTGCGCGTCTACCAGCAGCCGGTCGTGCGCCCGGGCCAGAAGGTGCGCGTCGCCAACGGCATGGTCTCGCCGCTCTGAGCCTCGCGGGGCGCGCCGCGCCCCGCGCCGGAAAACGAACGGGCCGCCCTGGGGCGGCCCGTTTCCGTTCGATCGGTCGCCGCGCGGCGGGCCCTCGGGGCCCGCGTCGCGGCGTGCGCGATCAGATCGGGCGGATGCGGCTGGCCTGCGGGCCTTTCTGGCCCTGGGTCACCTCGAACTCCACGCGCTGGTTCTCGGCCAGCGAACGGAAGCCCTTGCCCTCGATCTGGCTGAAGTGGGCGAACAGGTCCTCGCCGCCGCCATCCGGCTTGATGAAGCCGAAGCCTTTGGCGTCGTTGAACCACTTGACGATACCGGTCTGGGTAGCCATTCGAAACGAATCCTTGAGATCAGGTTTGGTATGACGACAGGCCTCAGCGGCCCGCCTGGGCGCCCGGGTTCAAGGAATGTGACCGTGGGGATTCGAGACCGGAACGGCCGCCGGTGACCCGGGGACCGCACTGACTGGATGCCTTGGAAAACAGACGTCTTGATGCGGGAGCGCCGGGAGTCTACCTCAAGCGGCGTCGCGGCGCCACCGACCCGCTGGCGTGGTGGCCGGGCCACGGTCGCGGGCGGCCGACGGCCGGTCGGGCGAGCGCCGGCCGCTCAGGCCGCCGCGGCCGCGCGCTCGGCGGCGATCCGCGCGCTCGGCCGCACGTCCATCGCCATCTGCGCCAGCCCCGCGACCACGCCGATCGCGACCGCCCCCTTCCAGGCCCAGTCGTAGGAGCCGAGCGACGAGTAGATCGCGCCGCCGCCCCAGGCGCCGACGAACGAGCCCACCTGATGGCTGAGGAAGGCGATGCCGGTGAGCGTGGCCATCCAGCGCAACCCGAACAGGTGGACCACCAGGCCGTTCACCAGCGGCACGACGCCGAGCCACAGCGTGCCCATCGCCGCGGCGAAGACCAGCGTGCCCAGCGGCGTGGGCGGCACCGAGAAGTAGACGGCGACGATCGCCGAGCGCAGCAGGTAGATGCCACCGAGCAGCAGATGCTTCGGCCAGCGCTGCCCGAGCCATCCGAACAGGTACGAGCCCGCCACGTTGAACAGGCCGATCAGCGCGAGCGCGCTCGCGGTCACCGACGGGTCGATGCCGCAGACGTCGAGGTAGGTCGGCAGGTGCGTGGTGAGGAAGACGAGCTGCAGTCCGCAGACGAAGAACGCGAGTGCCATCGTCACGTAGCCGCCGTGCGCGGCCGCCTCGCGCAGCGCCTGCGCGACCGTCTGCTCGACGCCGGGCCCCGCCTCGCGCTCGATCGCGTCGGCGCGGCCGGCCATCAGCGCCGCGGGCAGCATCACCGCGGCGAGCCCGAGGAAGGCCACCAGCGCGAGCTGCCAGCCACCGCGCACGATCATCGCCTGGGCGAGCGGCGACGCGATCGCGAGGCCGAGCGAGCCCGCGGCCGAGACCGCGCCCATCGCGACACTGCGCTTCGCGGCGGTGACGGTCCGCGCGGTGACGTTCATCGCGAGGTTCGACGCGGTGCACGACAGCGCGAGACCGATGCAGAGCCCGGCGCCGAGCGTCAGCACCAGCGCCGACGGGGCGAGCGCCATCAGCACGAGGCCGAGCGCGTAGACCAGCACGCCGGCGATCGCCACCGGACGCGCGCCCCAGCGGTCGACGACCAGCCCCGCGAAGGGCTGCGTGACGCCCCAGACGATGTTCTGGATCGCCAGCGCGAGCGAGTAGTCGGCTGCGGTGATGCCGAGATCGCGGATGACGTGGGGCTGCAGCAGGCCGAGGCTCTGGCGCATGCCCATCGCGAGGCTGAGCATCACCGCGGCGCCACCGAGGATGGTGACGGTCTGGCTGCGGCTGAGCTCGGAGGGCTTCATC
Source organism: Pseudomonadota bacterium (assembly GCA_046046245.1). GTDB lineage: Bacteria > Pseudomonadota > Gammaproteobacteria > Burkholderiales > Burkholderiaceae_E > UBA4615. Next base: position 20,575 of record JBJOKE010000036.1, read on the forward strand.
GGACGGCGTCGGGCGGCGGAGGCCGAGCGAGCATACGCGACGCACCGCGGCGCGACCGCGGGCGGGCGTTCCGTAAGCGCGGACCGGCTCCGGCGGCCCGCCGTCAGACCGGCTGCGGGCCGGGCTCGGCGAGGCGGTGCCGATCCGGGTCGACCGCTTCGAAGGGTTCGATCGGCCGGGAGACGGTGCGCCGGGGCGCGCGGGCGGCGGCGGTCAGCTCGGTCGCCATCGACGCCACGACCGCCGACGGCCGGGCCGCCGCCAACGCCGCGAGCCGCCGCGCCGTCACGACGACCACGCCGCCCTCCGACACGTCGAAGCGCGCCCGATCGAGGCCGGCGTCGACGCCCACGCGAAGCCCGTCCGGCAGCACCGCGTCCTCGTCGACGATCGCGTGCCGCACGACCGCGCCGCGACCGACGACCGCACCGGGCAGCAGCACCGTGTCCTCGACGAGCGCCCGCGGGCCGACGCGTACGCCGGTCGACAGCACCGAGCGGCGCACCGTCGCGCCGTCGACCACGCAACCGCCCGCCACCAGCGCGTCCTCGGCCCGTCCGCTGCGCCCCGGAGGACCGGTGAAGCGCGCCGGCGGCAGCGCGCGCGGCACACCGCGGATCGGCCACGCGTCGTCGTGCAGGTCGAGCGGCGGATCGGGGCGCAGCAGGTCGCGATGCGCCTGCCAGTAGGCGTCGACGGTGCCGACGTCGCGCCAGTACGGCTCGCCCGCGGCGCCGCGGACCGCGCCGTCGGCGAAGCGGTGCGCCCGCACGCGTCCGGCCGCGACGAGGCGCGGCAGCAGGTCGCGACCGAAGTCGTGCAGGCTGTGCGCGTCGACGGCGTCGCGACGCAGCACCTCGGCGAGCAGCGCCGCATCGAACACGTAGAGACCCGTCGAGACCAGCGACCGGTCGTCGCGGCCGGGCAGCGCGGCCGGGTGCGCGGGCTTCTCGTCGAACGACAGCACGCGCCCCGACGCGTCGACGCGTATCACGCCGAACGCGTGCGCCGCGCTGCGCGGCACCTCGATGCAGGCGACCGTCGCGCCGGTCCCGGAGCGGACGTGCTCGACCAGCATCGGCCGGCAGTCCATCCGGCAGACGTGGTCGCCGGCCAGCACCAGCACCCAACGCGCGCCGCACTCGTCGAGCAGGTCGAGGTTCTGGTGGACGGCATCGGCGGTGCCTGCGTACCAGCTCTCGCCGGTCTTCTGCTGTGCGGGCACCGCGTCGATGGCGACGCCCGGAGCCGCGTCGCGCCAGCCCTGCGCGACGTGCCGGATCAGGCCCTGGCCACGGTACTGGGTCAGCACCGAGATCCGGCGCAACCCGGAGTTGACCGCGTTGCCGAGCGCGAAGTCGACGATCCGCAGCGTGCCGCCGAAGGGCACGGCGGGCTTGGCGCGCCGTTCGGTGAGCGGCCCGAGGCGGCTGCCGCGGCCGCCGGCGAGCACGACGGTCCAGGTGTCGGCGACGATCTGCGCCGCAGACGGCGCGCGGCGCTCGAACGGTGGGGTCATCGCGCGGCCCCCTGCGCAGGCGTATCGGTCGACGGACTCATGTCTCCTCCGCGGCGTGCCCGAGACTGGTGACAGGAGTGTGTCCCGGAGACCGCGTAGGAGGGTTGATGCATCGCAAGCCCGCGCATGTCGCACGGGCCCGCGAACGGCCCCGCTTCAGGCCGCTTCGGCGGCCCGCTCCGGCGCGACGGACCAGAAGGTCGACGCCGGCACGTGGACCAGCTGCGCGGCGGTCCGGCCGGTCGCTCGGATGTGCCGCGCGACCACCTCGAAGCCGAGCGAGTAGCCGGTGTGCCGCGGCAGGCCGCGCTCGGGCGCCCCGAAGAACCACGCGCGATGATCGTAGTCGCGCTGCTCGAGGCGCGGCCGCGCGAGCGCCTCGACCTCGCGCAGCGCGTCGGGCTTCAGCGCGCGCGCCCAGAACGGCACGATGCCGCCGCGGAAGCCGGTCTCGAACACGCACGCCAGGCCCTCGCTGACGAGCGTCTCGCCGAGCGTCGTGCCGTAGCCGGGGCGGACCCAGCGCGCGCAGTGATGGAGCTCGTGCGCGAGCATCGCGATGAGTTCCTCCTCGCCGGCGGCGTCCACCCAGGGGTGCGCGGGATCGATCCAGACGTCGATGCGGTCGGCGGCCCACGCACGCGCGCCGATCCCGGTCTCGCGGATCGTCCGTGCGGGATCGACGCCGACGGCGACGACGATCCGGTCGCGGATCGGCAGCAGCGGCAGCACCTGGCGCTCGGCGAGGTGCAGCGTGCGCTCGAGGAAGCCGCGCAGGCGGATCATCCGATCGGGGTCCTGGCCGCTCGAGGCGGGTTCGAAGAAGTCGAGTTGCAGCGGCATGTTCGGCGATCCGCGACGCGGACGGTGTCGGGGTCGCCGGCCCGGACCGCCCGGGCCGGCATGCGTTCATGGTAGGCGGCCGTCGACAGCGCGCCGGTGCCATCCGTCGGTCGCGCGGGCCGTCCGTCGCGAGCGGTCGCGCGGCCCGTCGGAGATCACGTAGCCGGGCGCGCCTTCAGGTCAGCGCCGGCAGCATGCGATCGCGCCACAGGGCGTCGGCATGGTCGGCGCGGAAGAAGCCGAAGTGGCCGATGCGCGCCAGATCGACGTCGCGCGGCGCGATGCGCGCCATCACGCGCGACGCGTTCGAATACCAGGCGTGCAGCGACTCGATGCTGCGCGCGGACATCATCTCGTCGTCGGTGAAGGAGAGCGCGAGGATCGGCGCGCGCACCGACTCGAAGTCGCGCCGCACGGCCTCGCCCTCGACGCCTACGGCATAGCCGGGCGACAGGCACCAGCGGCGCCACTGCCGCATCACGCCCGCCGGCAGGTCGCCCACCATGCGCAGACGGCGCCCCGGGAAGTAGCCGAACAGCGGGACCGCGACGGGCGCGGCCAGCCACCACAGCAGCCAGACCTTGCGGCGCAGCCGCGGCGCGTTGTCGCGCCAGAAGCCGCTGCCCGCGGCGACGGTGACGATGCGGTCGATGCGGTCGCGACTCGGCACGAAGGGCACGATCTGCCCGCCCAGGCTGTGGCCGATCCAGTGGAGCGGGCGCCCGGGGGCGAGCGCGGCGGTGGCCTCGACCATCGCCTCGCAGTCGAGACGCCCCCAGTCGACGATGTCGGCGCGCAACGCGCGCAGCGGGCCGCGCAGGGACCGGCCGGTGCCGCGGTAGTCGAAGGTCGCGACCGCGAAGCCCTCCCGCACGAGCCAGTCGGCGAAGGCCGCGTAGAACGACTGCGGCACGCCCATCGCCGCCGCGATCAGGACGGCCGCGCGCGGCTCGCCCGCGGGGCGTCGGAAGGTGGCGGCGATCGGGTGGCCATCGGCGGCACGCACGTCGCGGGCGTCGGTGGTCACGGCTCGGGGTGACCGCATGTCCGCATCCGTTAGTCTGTAGACCGATCTGTATAATAACAAGGCTGTCGCGGCCCGCGAGCGCCGCCGATCAGGTGCGGCACGCTACGATCCCGACATGCCGCGCCCCCGCCTCGACCCCGACCATCCCGACAGCCCCGCCCGCGCGATCGCGATCGCGATGGCCTCGCTGCTGCGGCGGCGCGGCTACCACGGTGCCGGACTCGCCGAGATCGTGGCCGAGAGCGGCGCGCCGCGCGGCTCGGTCTACCACCACTTTCCCCGGGGCAAGGACGAGATCGGCGCGGCGGCGGTGCGGCGCGTGGGCGCCGGCGTCGTGCGCGCGCTGTCGGGCGGAGCGCGTGCGGTCCCCGCCTCGCCGCGCGACGCGGTCGACATCGTCGCCGCGCAGCTGTCGGCCTGGCTGCAGCGCTCGGGCTTCGACGAGGGCTGCCCGGTGGCCGGCGCGGCGATGTCGCTCGGTCCGGACACGCCGCTCACGCGCGAGGCCTGCGCCGAGGCCTTCGGCGCCTGGGTCGACACGCTCGCCGAGGTGTTCCGCGAAGGCGGCGTGCCGACGGCGCGGTCGGTGCCGCTCGCCCGGCTCGCGGTCTCGGCGCTCGAAGGCGCGGCGGGCCTGTGCCGCGCGCAGCGCTCCATCGAGCCGATGCGACAGGTGGCGGCGGAGCTCGGGGGGCTGCTCGATGCGGCAGCGGCAGCGGCCGCCGCCTCGGCCGGCACGCCGCGGCGACGCGCGGCCGCCGCGGTGCCGGCCGCGCGCCGCGCCGGACGCTGACCTTCACGCATCGGCCCCCATGACGGACATCGCCTGGCCGCTCTTCCTCGCCGCATCGCTCGCGGTCATCGCCACGCCGGGGCAGGACATGCTGCTGGTGATGTCGCGCTCGATCGCACAGGGCCCGGCGGCGGGCGTGGTCACCGCCGTCGGCGTCGGCACCGGCCTGCTCGGGCACACGCTGCTCGCGACGCTCGGACTCGGTGCGGTGCTGGCCGCCTCGGAGACGCTGTTCCTCGCGATGAAGCTGGCCGGCGCGGCCTACCTCGTGTGGCTCGGCATCGGCCTGCTGCGCACCCGCGCGGCGACGCTCGAGCTCGCGGGCGCCGCCCGGCGACCGCTGCACCGCCTGTTCGCGGACGGCGCGCTGTCGAACCTGTCCAACCCGAAGATCGCGGTCTTCTATTTCGCGTTCCTGCCGCAGTTCGTCGCGCGGGACGCCGCGCATCCCACGCTGTCGGTCGCCGTGCTGGGCACGGCCTTCGCGCTGCTGACGGTCGCGATCAAGGCGCCGGTCGGCGTGTTCGCGGGTGCGGCCTCGGGATGGCTGCGCGCACGGCCGCGCGTGCTGGTGGGCGCCTATCGCACGAGCGGCGCGGTGCTGGTGGCGCTGGGCGCAGGACTTGCGCTGGAGCGGCGCTAGCTAGGAGTCTGGGCGGCAGATGCCGCCGCCCGGACTGAGTTGCTGCCTGATGGGCAACGATCGAAGCGTAGGAATCTCGCGGGGTTGGAGTCGGCAGGCTGCGGCGGCGCGGGCTGGGC
>JBJOKE010000046.1:0-118807 GCA_046046245.1 Pseudomonadota bacterium
GCTTCAAGCTGCCGCGTCGCGTTGCCCATCGGGTGTCCCGCCGCGCTCTCTTCTCCACGCTCCACTCCAGCGTGCCAACCGGCTCGCGCCTGTTGACACGGAGGGGCCATATCAGTCGAGCTTCGCGCCGGAGTCCTTGACCGCCTTGGCCCACTTGCTGATCTCGGCGGTGACGAACTGCTGCATGACCTCGGGCGCCTGGCCGCCGGGCTCGGCGCCGAGGCTGGTCCAGATCTCCTTCAGCTCGGCGCCGGCCAGACCGCGGGCCACCTCCTGCTGCATCCGGACGACGACGTCGCGCGGCGTGCCGGCCGGTGCCCAGATCGCGTACCAGGTCCGTGCGTCGTAACCGGCGACGCCCTTCTCCGCGAGCGTCGGCACGTCGGGCAACGCGAACGAGCGCTTGTCGCTGGTGACCGCGAGCGGCAGCAGCTTGCCGGCCTTGATCTGCGGCATCGAGCTGCCGAGCCCGTCGAACATCAGGTCGACCTGGCCGGCGAGCAGGTCCTGCAGCGCCGGGCCCGCGCCGCGGTACGGGATGTGCGTGACGAAGGTCCTCGTCATCGTCTTGTAGAGCTCCACCGTCAGGTGGTGCGACGTGCCGTTGCCGGCCGACGCGTAGTTCAGCTTGCCCGGATTGGCCTTGAGGTAGCGGAAGAACTCGTCGTAGCTGCGGAACGGCAGCTTCTGCGGGTTGATGACGAGCACGTTCGGCACGTACGACAGCATCGTGACCGGCACGAGATCCTTCTGCAGGTCGTAGCCGAGCTTGGGGTACATGCTCGGCGCGATCGCGTGGTGGATGGCGCCGATCAGCCAGGTGTAGCCGTCGGGAGGCGACTTCGCGGCGAGTTCCGCGCCGAGCGTGCCGCCGGCGCCGCCGCGGTTGTCGATGACGATCGGCTGCCCGAGCTGCGCGGTGAGCACCTTCGAGAGCGGCCGCGCGAACGCGTCGGTCCCGCCACCGGGCGGGAACGGGACGATCATGCGGATCGGCTTGTTCGGCCAGCCGGCGGATTGCGCACGGGCGACCGGCGCGAGCGCGGCCGAGGCGAGTGCCGCGGCACCGGCGAGCAGCGGCCGCCGCCGCCCGGGGCGCAGGGGGTGGGTCATCGTCGTCTCCTCGTATCTGTCGTGCGTCAGATCAGGCCGAGCACCGCGCGCGAGGCCGCGACCTCGCCGTGCATGAACTTCTCATGACAGGCCTCGATCCGGTCGAGATCGTACAGGTAGTTCACCATCATCCCGAACGATTGCCGCAGGCCCTTGCGGGACAGGTCGGCCGCGGGATTGATCCGCTGCAGGCGCGCGCCGTTGTTCAGGTGGAAGCGGGCGACCGGGTCGGCTTCGGGCGCCTCGGTGGCGGTGCGGTGCACGAGGTAGTGCGCACACAGCGCCGACAGCGCGTTGCGGTCGGCCTGGTCGTCGGCCGTGCCGCCGGGCACCGCCGCACCGCCGGGCAGCAGCCCCGCGAGGTCGGCGCCATGCCGCGTGCGAAGGGCGGCGAGCGCGTCCTGCAGCGCGCGCCGGTCCGTCGTGCGCATCCGCGGCGCGCCGATCGCGTCGGGATCGAGCTTCGTCAGCCAGCCCGCGAACCCGGGGATCGGCGACAGCGTGCAGAACGTCTTCAGCGTCGGAAACTCGCGCTGCAGTCGCTCGGCGACCTGCTTGATCAGGAAGTTGCCGAGGTTGATGCCGCGCAGCCCCGGCTGGCAGTTCGAGATCGAGTAGAAGACCGCGACCTTGAAGCCCGACGGGTCGATCGGCTGCGGCACGTCGCGGGCGAGCAGCGGTGCGATCGCCGCCGGCATCTGCGGCAGCAGCGCGATCTCGACGAAGATCAGCGGCTCGTCGGGCAGTACCGGGTGGAAGAACGCGAAGCAGCGGCGGTCGGGCTCGAGGCGGCGGCGCAGGTCGGCCCAGCCGTCGATCTCGTGGACGGCCTCGTGCGCGATGATCCGCTCGAGCAGCGACGCCGGCGAGCTCCAGTCGACCTGCACGAGCCGCAGGAATCCGGGGTTGAACCACGACGAGAGCAGGTGCTGGAAGTCGGCGTCGACCGCCTTCAGCGAGCGGTCGTGGCGCAGCTTGTCCAGCAGACGCTGGCGCATCTGCACGATCGCGCCGGTGCCGCCTTCGGCCCGGTTCAGCCTGCGCAGCAGCTCCTGGCGAGGCGGCTCCGCGGCCTTGGCGAGCTTCACCAGGTTGTCCGGCGAGCGCGACACCGCGTAGTGCTCGGCGAGCCGCAGCACCTCGCCGGGGTCGGGATCGAAATCGCTGGCCAGCACCCTGAAGAAGCGGTGCATGCCGTCCGGGTCCAGGCGCCGCCAGCAGTCGAGCGCGGCCCCGGCGATCGCGCGGCTGTTCGATTCGCCGCGCTCGCTCAGCAGCTGGCGGCAGGTCTTCGCGAGTCGCGCGACGTCGTCGCGCTCGCCGGCGTCGCGTCTGAGGTTCCGGATCACGTCGAGCATCGTTCGCTGGGCCTCGTCGCTTCTCGGTGGCGATGGGGACGGTCCCGTCCCCTCGGGTCGGGCCTCAGCCCAGCAGCAGGCCGCCGTCGACCGGGATCGTGTGTCCGACCACGTACGACGAGAGCGGCGAGGCGAGGAACAGTGCGACGCCGGCCATGTCCTGCGGCGTGCCGAGGCGGCCGGCCGGGATCCGCTGCAACGCGGCCGCGAGCCGCTTCGGATCGCCGGTGGTGACCTCGGTCATCTTGGTCGCGACGAAGCCCGGCGCGATCCCGTTGACGCGGATGCCGTCCGACACCCAGGCATCGGCGAGCGTGCGGACCAGCCCGACCGCGCCGGCCTTCGACGCGGCATAGGCCGGATTGCCCCGGGTGGCGTGGAAGGCCGCGGTCGAGCTGACCACGATCGCGCTGCCGCCGGCGGCCTTCAGCGCCGCATGGAAGGCGGTGCAGCAGGCCATCACGCTGGTCAGGTTCACGTCGAGGACCTCCCGGAACCCCGGCATCGCGTATTCGCCCCGGCGGTACTTCACCATGCCCTGCGACAGCACCAGCACGTCGAGTGCACCGTGCGCGGCGGCCTCGCGGGCGACGGCTTCGTCGTCGGCGACGTCGACACGCGCGTAGGCGAGGCCGGCGAGGTCGGAGCCGCGCTCGTCGGCATAGTCGGCGGGCGATCCGCGCGTGCCCCAGACCGCCACCGTCGCGCCCCGCGCGAGGAACGCGCGCGCGATGCCGTTGCCGATGCCCGAGGAGCCGCCGACGACGAGGACGCGGCGGCCGGTGAAGTCGAGGGGATCGCGGGACGGGTCGGTCATGGTCGGAAGGTCTCCGTCCGCGCGGGCGCGCGGGTCGAATCGGGGGATGCGGCGACGTGGGCCGGCGCCGCCGGGCGAAGCATCAGCCACAGACCGGCGGCGACCATCGGGAGCGACAGCAGCTGGCCCATCGAGAGCCCGCCGGCGAGCAGGCCGAGGAAGGCGTCGGGCTCGCGGGCGAACTCGGCGAGGAAGCGGGCGGCGCCGTAGCCCACGAGGAACAGCCCGGACACCCGGCCGACCGGCCGCGGCCGCGACGAGAACCACCAGAGCAGCGCGAACAGCAGCAGGCCCTCGCCGGCGAACTGGTAGAGCTGCGACGGATGACGGGGCACGGCGCTGCCCGACTGCGGGAACACCGTCGCCCACGGCAGGTCGGTGGCCCGCCCCCAGAGCTCGCCGTTGATGAAGTTGCCCAGTCGGCCGGCGGCCAGCCCCAGCGGCACCAGCGGCGCGACGAAGTCCATCAGCACGAGGAACGGCAGCCCCTTGCGGCGCGCGAACCACGCACAGGCCAGCAGCACGCCGACCAGCCCGCCATGGAACGACATGCCGCCCTGCCAGACCGCGAACACCTCGAGCGGGTGCTGCAGGTAGTAGCCAGGCTTGTAGAACAGCACGTAGCCCAACCGGCCGCCGAGCACCACGCCGAGCACCCCGTGGAACAGCAGGTCCTCGACGTCGGCCGGCGCGAGGCCCGTGCCGGCGCGGTAGTGCGTATGCGCGACCCGCCAGCGGCCGAGCGCATAGAACGCCGCGAACGCGACGAGGTACATCAGCCCGTACCAGCGGATCGCGAGCGGGCCGAGCTGCAGCGCGACCGGGTCGAACTCGGGGTGGGTCAGCATCGACGGAAGCGGGCCGGCCACGAGCCGGCGCTGGGCCAAGGATCGAGGTCCATTCTCCCACGACTCGCGCACGCCCCCGCGGGGCCGCCCTTCGGCCGATCGGCCTACGTCGACGGCCCGGGGTCGGGCTCAGGCGTCGGCCGGCAGGTCCTGCGCCGCGATCCCGGGTGCGCCGCCGAACGCGCCGATCACGTGACCCACATCGAGGGGCTTGACCCAGTAGTCGTCGAAACCGAGGTCGCGCGCGCGATCGATGCTCTCGGCGTTCGCGTCGGCCGAGACCAGGACGACGCGCAAACCCGCCCAGCGCGGATCGGCCTTCAGCCGACGGTGGACCTCGAGTCCGTCGATGCCGGGCAGGTCCTGGTCGAGCAGCAGCAGGTCGGGCTCGAACGCCGAGATCGTCTCGAGCGCCTCCTCCCCGGTCTCGACGATCCGCAGCGACACGCCCGGGACCTGGCGGACGATCTGCGTCATCAGCAGTCCGTTGAGCCGGTTGTCCTCGACGTAGAGGACGCGGCGCGGCGGCGCGCCGGCGGCCTCGCTCGCGTCGCCCCGCGGGCGCTCCGGCTCGTCGATCGCCGAGCCGGCGGCGGCCGGCAGGTGGACGGTGAACGTGGTGCCCCGGCCAGGCACGCTGTCGACGACGATCGAGCCGCCCATCGCCTGGGCGAGGCCCTGCGCGATCGACAGGCCGAGCCCCAGGCCTTCGGTCGGCAGACCGTCGGGACGCACCAGCCGCTCGAACGGACGGAACACCCGCGAGATCTCCTCGCGGGTCAGGCCCGGCCCGGTGTCCGTCACCGAGACCTGCGCGAAGCCGTCGCCCGGGTCGCCCTCGGCCTCGATGCGCACGCGGCCCTGCGACCGGTTGTACTTGACCGCGTTCGACGCGAGGTTCAGCAGGATCTGGCGCAGGCGCGTCGAGTCCGCCATCACCCGCAGGTCATCGGGGATGCGGCCCGCCTCGAGCGCGATGCCGTGACCCGCCGCCTGCGGCGCGATCATCCGCAGGCAGTCGCGCACGACCGGCGCGACGGCGACCGGCTCGCTGCGGATCGCCAGCCGCCCCGATTCGACCTGCGACATGTCGAGCAGGTCGTCGAGCAGCGCCGCCAGATGCTCGCTCGCGGTCACCACGTGGCCGACCATCGCCTGCCGCGGGGAGGCCGCGTCGGCCGAGTCGCGCTGCATCACCTGAGCCAGCCCGCGGATCGCGTTCAGCGGGGTGCGGAGCTCGTGCCCCACCCGCGACAGGAACTCGGACTTCGCGCGGTTCGCGAGGTCGGCCGCCGACTTCAGACGGGCGGCCTCCTCGGCCCGGCGCAACGCGGTGAGGTCGCGACGGACTCCGACCAGGCGACGCGGTCGGTCCGGGGTCGTCAGCTCCAGCGCGACCGCGATCGAGATCCGGGCGATCGCGTCGCCGTGACGCACGGAGAGTTCGTCGCGCAGCACGTCGAGCCGCCCGTCCCAGACCGCCCGCAGTCCCGCCTCGACCCGATCGCGATCCTCGTCGGCGACCCGAGCCAGCCAGTCGTCGAGCCCTTCGGGCAGCCACGCGCCTGCATCCTGCCGCGGCATCTCGCCGACCAGTCGCAGCGACCGGGCGTCGAGATCGGCCTCCCAGATCGTGAGCCTCGCGGCCGACAGCGCGAGCTCCAGGCGGCGGGCGGCGTCGAGCGCGGCCCGGTGCTCGGCCCGGATCGCGGTCACGTCCTGCCCGGCGGTCACGCAACTGCCGTCGGACAGGACCACGTCGCGCAGCAGGAAGTCGCGCCCGGCCAGGCGGACCTCGAAGGGCTCGGCGCTGGCGCCACGCCGCACGGTACGGCGGGCGAGCCACTCGGCCTCGTGGCCGCGGGCGTTCTCGACCAGGCCGTCCTCGATCTGCTGCAGGATCAGGTCCCTCCAGGTCGCCGGCACCGCCTCGCCCGGGCGCAGGTTCAGCTCGCGCCAGCGTGCGTTGGTCAGCACGATCCGGCCGTCCGGATCGGTCATCACGTACGGGGCGGCGATCGCCTCGATCGCCTCGGCCAGCCGCCGCTCGGCGAGCGCCGTGCCGTCGCGGGCCGACCGTGAATCGGTGACATCGCGCGAGACGCCCCGGTAGCCGACGAAGCGACCGTCGGCGTCGTGCACGGGCACGCCGTTCTTGACGACGGTCCGCATCAGGCCGGACGCCTGCCGTCGGACCGTGAGGTCACGGAACGGCGCCTGCGAGCGGATCGCGGACAGCGCCCGCTGGTTCGACTCGCGCGTCTCGGGAAGCTCGTCGACCAGACCCTCGGTCATCAGGTGGCCGACATAGGTCGCAGGGGTGACGCCGAGCACGCGCTCGATGTTCTCGGACACCCAGTTCACCCGCAGTCCGGCGGTTTCCCAAAGCCAGTCGCCGGACGAGGCCAGGAAGTCCGCCAGCCGCGCCTGCGACAGCACGGCCGCGGCGTGGTCGCGATGCTGGGCGAGCCGGTCGGCGGCGGACGCGGCGATCAGCCCGAGCAGCGCGAGGGTCCGGTCGTCGAGCCGGCGGGGCCGGCGATCGAGCACGCACAGGGTGCCGACCGCATGGCCGTCGACCCGCAGGGGCACCCCTGCGTAGAACCGGAATCCGGTCTCGCCGGTGACCAGCGGGTTGTCGGCGAAACGCGGGTCGACCCGCGCGTCCTCGACGACCAGGGGCGCCTCCTGTGCGATCGCATGGGCGCAGAAGGCATGCTCGCGTGGTGTCTGCGAGGCGGCGAGCCCGACCCGCGACTTGAACCACTGCCGATGCTCGTCGACCAGCGACAGCAGCGCGATCGGCGTCTCCGCCACCTCGGCGGCCAGGCGGGTGAGGTCGTCGAGCGCGGCGTGCGGCGGGGTGTCGAGCACGCCCAGGCCCCGCAGCACCTCGAGTCGCCGGCTTTCGTCGGGCAGGATGGGCGCGATCACGGACAGATCAGGATGGTGGAGGGCCGCAACTGTTACCAAAATGTCTCATGCCCAGCCAGGCTGGACCACCCCCCGCGGCCCGGGTCTGTGGGCAATTACGCCATGAACTGTGGAAACCCCTCTCTCACCAAGGACGTCCGGCGCCGCGCCGCCGACCGGTGGCGCCGGATCAGGCCGCCGCCGGCCAGTGGGCGATGAAGCGGGCGAGCACGGGCGATGGATCGTCGTCGCGCCAGACCAGCCCCACCTCGACCTGCGCGGGGCGCCCGGCGGGCTCGCGGTAGACCACGCCGCGGCGCTGCAGGTTGCGCAGGCTCGCGGGCACCGCCGCCATCCCGAGTCCGGCCGCCACCAGCGACACGATGGTCTGCATCTGGATCGCTTCCTGGCCGATCGCCGGCACCAGACCCGCTCGGGCGAACAGGCCGAGGATCTCGTCGTGCAGCGCGGGCGCCTTGTCGCGCGGGAAGACGAGCAGCGGCAGGTCGGCGACGCGGGCGAGTTGCAGGGGGCGGCCCGGGGCGGCGCGGGCAGCCGGGTGGGCAGCAGGCAGCGCGAGCAGCAGCGGCTCTCGCAGCACCGGGCGCCAGGCGAGTCCGCGGTGCGGGACCGGGGGCAGCGCGAAGCCCGCGTCGAGCCCGCCGTCGCGGAGCGCGTCGAACTGGGCGTCGCTGGTCATCTCGCGCAGCACCAGTCCGATGCCCGGGTGGCGGAGCCGGAACTCGCGGACGCCACCGGGCAGGAAGCTGTACTCCGCCGGCGTCACGAAGCCGATCCGCAGCGCGCCGGCCTCGCCCCGGGCCGTCGCCCGCACGCGGCCGAGCATGTCGGCGAAGCGCGGGAAGAACGCATCGAGCTCGCGGGCGAGCACCTCCCCCGCCGCGGTCGGGACCACGCCCGAACGCCGTCGTTCGAGCAGGTCCACGCCGAGCCGAGCCTCCAGCCCGCGGACCGCCACCGAGAGCGGGGGCTGGGACATCGACAGCCGCGCCGCGGCCCGACCGAAATGCCCCTCTGCCACGACCGCCCGGAAGTAGCCCAGCGCCCGCAGGTCGATGCCCTGGAGGTCCGGGGGCAGCTGCGGCAGCGATACTCTTTTCATATCGTCGCGTCGATGTCCGAATATTTTACGTTGGCATTGCGGATGCGTACCATCGCCCCCCTGACCGCGCCGGAAGGCGCCCGACCCGAACGACACGGAGACCCGCGATGACCGCGAACCGCCGCTCCCGCAACATCACCGAGGGCGTCGCCCGAGCCCCCAATCGCTCGATGTACTACGCGATGGGCTACAGGAAGACCGACTTCGCGAACCCGATGGTCGGCATCGCGAACGGGCACTCGACGATCACCCCGTGCAACTCCGGCCTGCAGCCGCTCGCCGACGCGGCCGTCGAGGGCGTCCGCGCCGCCGGCGGCAACCCGCAGACCTTCGGCACGCCGACGATCTCCGACGGCATGTCGATGGGCACCGAGGGGATGAAGTACTCGCTGATCTCGCGCGAGGTCATCGCCGACTGCATCGAGACCGCGGTCCAGGGCCAGTGGATGGACGGCGTGCTGGTGCTCGGCGGCTGCGACAAGAACATGCCCGGCGGCATGATCGGCATCATGCGCTGCAACGTGCCGGCCATCTACGTCTACGGCGGCACGATCAAGCCGGGCAACTGGAAGGGCAAGGACCTGACCATCGTCTCGATCTTCGAGGCGGTGGGCGAGTACTCGCGCGGCCGGATGAGCCAGGAGGACTTCGACGGCATCGAGCAGAACTCGGTCCCCGGCACCGGCTCCTGCGGCGGCATGTACACCGCGAACACCATGTCCTCGTCGTTCGAGGCGCTGGGCATGTCGCTGCTCGGCTCGTCGACCATGGCCAACCCCGATGCGGACAAGCTCGAGTCGACGAAAGAGTCGGCCCGCGTGCTCGTCGAGGCCGTGCGGAAGAACCTGCGGCCGAGCGACATCGTCACGAGGAAGTCGATCGAGAACGCGGTCACGCTGATCATGGCGACCGGCGGCTCGACCAACGCGGTCCTGCACTACCTCGCGATCGCGCACGCGGCCGGCATCGACTGGACCATCGACGACTTCGAGCGCATCCGCCAGCGCGTGCCGGTCATCTGCGACCTGAAGCCCTCCGGCCAGTACGTGGCGACCGACCTGCACAGGGCGGGCGGCATCCCGCAGGTGCTGAAGCTGCTGCTCGACGGCGGCCTGCTGCACGGAGACTGCATGACCATCACCGGCCGCACGATCGCCGAGGAGCTGGCGGACGTGCCGTCGACGCCGCGCGCCGACCAGAAGGTCATCTTCCCGCTGGACAAGGCCCTGTACGACAAGGGGCACCTCGCGATCCTGAAGGGCAACCTGTCGCCCGAAGGCGCGGTCGCCAAGATCACGGGGCTGAAGAGCCCGGTGCTGACCGGCCCCGCGCGCGTGTTCGACGACGAGCAGTCGGCGATGACCGCGATCATGGACAACAAGATCAATCCGGGCGACGTGCTCGTGTTGCGCTACCTCGGTCCGAAGGGCGCGCCCGGCATGCCGGAGATGCTCGCGCCGACCTCGGCGATCATCGGCGCCGGCCTCGGCGAGTCGGTGGCGCTGATCACCGACGGTCGGTTCTCGGGCGGTACCTGGGGCATGGTGGTCGGGCACGTCGCGCCCGAGGCCGCGGTCGGCGGCAACATCGCGCTGATCCGCGAGGGCGACTCGATCACGGTCGACGCATACGAGCTGCTGCTGCAGCTCAACGTTGACGACGCGGAACTCGCGCGCCGGCGCGCGCAGTGGCAGCCGCCCGCGCCGCGATACACCCGCGGCGTGCTGGCCAAGTTCGCGAAGCTCGCATCGAGCGCGAGCCGCGGAGCGGTCACCGACGCGTTCGAGGACTGAGCGTCAGGACCCGGGGCGCCGTCTCGGCGCCGCCGGTCTCAGCGACGTCTCTTCTTCGCGCCGGGCGGCGCGAACCGATCGGCGACGCGGTCCTTGCGGCGACGCTCGTGCTCCACCTGCTCGACCTCGCGGCGATCGAAGCCGAAGATCCGCTCGAAGCCTTCGAACCAGAGGATCGACAGGCCCAGCGGGGCCAGCGCCCACCACCACGACAGCGTCGCGAACGGCCCCACCTCGAGCCATCGCAGCAGCACGAGCAGCACGCCGATCCACATCAGGGGCATCGTCGGGTTCCGGAAGGACCGAGTGGATCCTGCAGCGTGGACGCGCAGGCCACCCGCGTCCACGCGCTCCGGCCGGACGGCGCGGGTCAACGCACGAACGGACGGAACCGTTAGAATCGCCGGGCTGCGGAGAAGAGCACCGTGCTCCGCCCCTCACAGACACCCGGAGAACGCATGAATCGCACCCTGATCGCGAGCCTGGCTTCTGCGGCCGCGCTGCTCGCCGCCGCGCCGGCCCACGCCAGCATGGACCTGGCCAAGGCCAAGAACTGCACCGCCTGCCACGCCGTCGACAAGAAGCTGATCGGCCCGTCGTACAAGGATGTCGCAGCGAAATACGCGTCGGACAAGGATGCCGTCGCCAAGCTGTCGAAGAAGGTCCGCGAAGGCGGGGTCGGCGCCTGGGGCCAGATCCCGATGCCGGCGAACCCGCAGGTCAATGCCGACGAGGCGGCCACGCTGGTGAAGTGGGTGTTGGCCCAGAAGTAAGTCGTCTGCACCTCACCCCGACGGGCGCCTGCGGGCGCCCGTTCGCTTTCCGCGCAACACCGATCCGATCGCGCTGCCGTCCGTCCGCGCGCCGTACCCGCCGGTCCCCGACCGCGCGGCGCCCCCGCCCCCCCTCGATACAGTGCCTCCACGGGCCGTGCGCCAGCGCGCGCGGCTGCGTCAGGCCTCCTCTCCAGCCCGAACCGATTTCTTCCTCCCTGGCTGGTTTGCCCCGGACATGTTCCGGGGCGTTTTTTTTGGGCGGGGATATCCGCGACATCAGGGGGCAAGTAGAATCCGGCGATTTTTGAAGCCGGACACTGCCCGATGGACTTCGACATCCTGCTGCAGCAGATCCTGAACGGCCTGGTGCTCGGCAGCGTCTACGCGCTGGTCGCCCTCGGCTACACGATGGTCTACGGCATCCTGCAGCTGATCAACTTCGCGCACGGCGACGTGCTGATGGTCGGGGCGATGGTCGGCGTGACCGTCGTGGGCCTGCTGGCGAAGTCGGGGCTTCCGACCTCCGTGATCCTGATCCTGGCGGTGCTTGCGGCCATTCCGGCCTGCGTGCTGCTGTCGCTGTTCGTCGAGCGTGTCGCGTACCGGCCGCTGCGCAACGCGCCGAAGCTCGCACCGCTGATCACCGCGATCGGCGTGTCGATCGTGATCCAGACCGTCGCGATGATCGTCTGGAAGCCGAACCCCATCGTCTTTCCGGACCTGCTGCCCACCGACCCGATCGAGATCGGCGGTGCGCTGCTCGCGCCGAAGCAGCTGCTGATCCTCGTCGTGTCCGCACTGATGATGGTCGGGCTGATGATCCTGGTGAACCGCACCAAGCTCGGTCGCGCGATGCGGGCCACCGCCGAGAACCCGCGGATCGCGGGGCTGATGGGGGTCAACGCCAACCAGGTCATCGCCGCGACCTTCGCGATCGGCGCCGCGCTCGCCGCGGTCGCCGGCGTGCTGGTCGCGATGAACTACAACATCGCGCAGTTCAGCATGGGCTTCATCCCCGGCCTGAAGGCGTTCACCGCCGCGGTGCTCGGGGGCATCGGCAACCTCGCGGGCGCCGTCGTCGGCGGCCTGCTGCTCGGCATCATCGAGAGCCTGGGCGCCGGATACATCGGCGACCTCACCGGCGGCTTCCTGGGCAGCCACTACCAGGACATCTTCGCGTTCGTCGTGCTGATCGTGGTGCTGGTGTTCCGGCCCTCCGGGATCATGGGCGAACGCGTCGCCGACCGGGCCTGAGAGAGAGGGAGACGCCACGATGGCCGCTTCGCAGACCTCCTTCTTCCCGTCCTTCAAGGACAATCCGGTCGCCGCCTACGGGGCGACGATCGTCATCGCCGCGGCGCTCGCCGTCCTGCCCTTCGCGGTGGGCACCCAGGGCAATGCGTGGGTGCGGATCCTCGACTTCGCGCTGCTCTACGTCATGCTGGCGCTCGGACTGAACATCGTGGTCGGCTATGCGGGCCTGCTCGATCTCGGCTACGTCGCGTTCTACGCGGTCGGCGCCTACATGTACGCGCTGCTCGCATCGCCGCACCTCGCCGAGAACTTCGAGTTCATCCGGGAGATGTTCCCCGAGGGGCTGCACAACTCGATCTGGCTGGTCGTGCCGCTCGGCGCGGCGCTGGCCGCGCTGTTCGGGGTGATGCTGGGGGCACCCACGCTGCGGCTGCGCGGCGACTACCTCGCGATCGTCACGCTCGGGTTCGGCGAGATCGTCCGCATCTTCATGAACAACCTGAACTCGCCGATCAACATCACCAACGGCCCCCAGGGCATCAGCAACATCGATCCGATCTCCATCGGGGGCCTGAGCCTCGGGAAGACCCAGACCCTCCTCGGCGTGCAGATGCCGTCGGTCTATCTCTACTACTACCTGTTCCTCGTGCTCGCGATCGCGATCATCGTGCTGACGGTCCGGCTCCAGGACTCGCGACTCGGTCGCGCCTGGATGGCCATCCGCGAGGACGAGATCGCCGCGAAGGCGATGGGCATCAACACCCGCAACGTCAAGCTGCTCGCGTTCGCGATGGGCGCATCGTTCGGTGGCGTCGCCGGGGCGATGTTCTCGGCCTTCCAGGGCTTCGTGTCACCCGAGAGCTTCACGCTGATGGAGTCGGTGGTGATCGTGGCGATGGTGGTGCTGGGCGGCATGGGCCACGTGCCCGGCGTGATCCTCGGCGCGATCCTGTTGTACGCGATCCCCGAGATCCTGCGGTTCGCGGCGAAGCCCGTGCAGGAGGCCCTCTTCGGCCACGAGCTGGTCGCGCCCGAGGCGCTGCGGATGCTGCTTTTCGGCCTCGCGATGGTCGTGATCATGCTGTATCGCCCGTCGGGACTGTGGCCCGCGCCCCAGCACGGCTCGCGCCGTCGACCCGGCAGCGGCGACGGCGGCGGCCGCGGCACGCCGACGGCGGAACCGTCGCCGGTGGGCGGCGCGGTGGCCTCGGCATCGGGCGACGTGAAGGTCGGAGGCGTGCGATGAGCGCGGCGGCGGCGGCGGTCCGCCCGGCGTCCGGTGGCACCCCGTTGCTGTCGGTCGAGGGCGTCAACAAGCGGTTCGGCGGCCTGCAGGCGCTGTCCGAGGTCGGCCTGCGGATCGAGCGCGGGCAGATCTACGGCCTGATCGGCCCGAACGGCGCCGGCAAGACCACCTTCTTCAACGTGATCACCGGGCTCTACACGCCCGATTCGGGCCGCTTCGAGCTCGACGGCGCGCCCTACGAGCCGACCGCCGTGCACAAGGTGGCCGAGGCCGGCATCGCGCGGACCTTCCAGAACATCCGGCTGTTCGCCGAGATGACGGTCCTCGAGAACGTGATGGTGGGCCGACACATCCGCACGCGCTGCGGCGCCTGGGCCGCGATGCTGCGGCTGCCGGTGCAGCGCCGCGAGGAGGCCGCGATCCGCGCCCGCGCGATGGAGCTGCTCGACTACGTGGGCATCGCCCGCTATGCCGACTTCCAGTCGCGCACGCTGTCGTACGGCGACCAGCGGCGGCTGGAGATCGCCCGCGCGCTCGCGACCGATCCCAAGCTGCTCGCGCTCGACGAGCCGGCTGCCGGCATGAACGCGACCGAGAAGCTGTCGCTGCGCGGCCTGCTCGAGCGGATCCGCGACGACGGCAAGACGATCCTGCTGATCGAGCACGACGTGAAGCTGGTGATGGGGCTGTGCGACCGGGTGACCGTGCTCGACTACGGCAAGGTCATCGCGCAGGGTCTGCCCGACGACGTCCGCCGCGACAAGGCGGTGATCGAGGCCTACCTGGGAGGCGCGTCCCATGGCTGAGACCGTGCTGTCGATCAAGGGCCTGAAGGTCGCCTACGGCGGCATCCAGGCGGTGAAGGGCGTGGACCTCGAGGTCCGCGCGGGCGAGCTGATCGCGCTGATCGGCGCGAACGGCGCCGGCAAGACGACGACGATGAAGGCGATCACCGGCACGCTGCAGCCGGCCTCCGGCGACATCGCCTACTTCGGGAAATCGATCCGCGGCCAGAGCTCGTTCAGGCTGGTCGGCCAGGGCCTGGCGATGGTGCCCGAGGGCCGCGGCGTGTTCGCGCGCATGACGATCGTCGAGAACCTGCTGATGGGCGCCTACACGCGCTCGGACCGCTCGGAGATCGACGGCGACGTCGAGCGGATGTTCGCGACCTTCCCGCGACTGAAGGAGCGGGCGCAGCAGCTGGCCGGCACGATGTCCGGCGGCGAGCAGCAGATGCTGGCGATGGCGCGCGCGCTGATGAGCCGGCCCAGGCTGCTGCTGCTCGACGAGCCGAGCATGGGCCTGTCGCCGATCATGGTGGAGAAGATCTTCGAGGTGATCCGCTCGGTGCACGCGCAGGGCACGACCCTGCTGCTCGTCGAGCAGAACGCGAAGCTCGCGCTCCAGGCGGCCGACCGGGGATACGTGATGGACTCCGGGCTCATCACGATGACCGACGACGCCAAGGCGATGCTCGACGACCCGCGCGTGCGGGCGGCCTATCTCGGCGAGGCCGACTGATCCGGCGGCCTTCGCCCCGCCCGGCTCAGACCTGCGCGGGCGTCATCTCCGCGACCTCGACGATCCGCTCGTAGGGCAGTGCCGCCCGCTCGTTGAGTTCGCGTACCGCGTCGAGGCTCGGCGCCTCGAAGTAGCAGTGCGTCTGGGAGGTCTCGGGCAGGAAGTAGCTGCGCAGCCAGCGCACCGGCGTGCCCTCGCTGCACATGCCGGACGCGCAGGTCTTGACGCGGACCCCCGCGCCCACCAGGCCGTCGGTGGTGATGCCGGGCAGGTTACGGATGGCGACGTAGGTGGGCATCGAGGGACTCCTGGGAAGGCCGGGAAACGGGTGCGACCGGCTGCGGTGGCGCGTGCATGACGTTCAGGTGCTCGAGCAGCGCGTTGAGGTCGTCGCGCCGGATGCGGATCGCACGCTCGCCGGCGACGCGGAATGCGGGCAGCTTGCCGCCGCGGATGTACGCGCGGATGGTCTGGATGTGGACGCCGAGCGTGCGAGCGGCCTCGTCCGGCGTCAGCAGCGCGTCGAGCGCCGGCGAGGCGAGCGCCGCAGGCCGCGAGGGCGCCTGCTGCGCCGAGGGCACGGTCGGCGAGCTGACCGCAGCGAGCGCGCGGCGCCAGCCCGCGGTGTCGATCGCACAGCGCTCGCACAGCCGCGCGAACAGCGCGATCGACGGGTCGCCGAGCGCCACGAGCAGGTGGATCGGTGCGAGCCTCGAGCCGTCGGCCAGGGCGATCCGCGCGGCGAGGTCGAACACCGCGGCGGCGGGCGTCGTGTAGCGCGGCTTCAGGCAGGCGTCCGGCGCAGGCAGGTCGAAGCGCAGGCCGAGGTCGAACAGGTCGACCACGGTGGTGCCGAGATCGACGATGCCGAAGCGCGAGACCGAGAGCAGCATCCCCGCGAGAAGGTCGTCCGGATCCACCGATTCCACGCCCCGGGAGCGGGCGCGCTCGATGGCCTGCGCGGTGCCGTTGAGCACGCGCTCGGGGTCGTGCAGACGCTGGGCGGCGCTCACGAGGAGGCGATGATCCGTGATCGGGAGGCGCCGGAGCATGCGCGTGCGTGCGCACACGCGTCAAGGAAACCCCGAGGCCGGGCGCGGTCGCGCCGCGCCCCCGGCGAAGCTCAGCCGCCGGCGGCGGCGTCCGCGGCCGTGGTGAACGCGTCCGCGAAGAACTCGTCCTCCGGCAGCCGGCAGCGCGCGGTGAAGTCGGCCCGAGCGGAGTCGACGACGATCGGTGCGCCGCAGGCATAGACCTGGAACGGCGACAGGTCGGGGTGGTCGGTGATCACCGCGCGGTGGACGAAACCGGTGCGGCCGGTCCAGCCGTCCTCGGGCAGCGCGTCGGACACCACCGGCACGTAGCGGAAGTGCGGCATCTCGGTCGCCCACTGCTCGCACAGGGCGTGCTGGTAGAGGTCCTTCGGGCGCCGCCCCCCCCAGTACAGGGTCATCGGCCGGGTGATGCCCTTGTGGATCGCATGCTCGATGATCGCCTTGATCGGCGCGAAGCCCGTGCCGCTCGCGACGAAGACGATGGGCTTCGCGCTGTCCTCGCGCAGGAAGAACGTGCCCATCGGCCCTTCGAAGCGAAGGATGTCGCGCTCCTTGACCGCCGGCTGGACGACGCCGAACAGCGCGTCCGTGAACTTGCCGCCGGGCATGTGGCGCACGTGCAGCTCGACCTGGTCGGCGGCGTGCGGTGCGCAGGCCATCGAGTAGCTGCGGCGCGTGCCGTCCTTGAGGATCAGCTCGACGAACTGACCGGCGAGGAACTGCAGACGCTCGTTCGCGGGCAACTGCAGCCGCATGATCGCGACGTCGTCGGCCGCGAGCGCGATCGACGCGACCCGGCAGGGCATCTTCCGGATCGGGATGTCACCCGCCGCGGCGATCACCCGGGCCTCGACGACGAGGTCGGACGCGGGCTTCGCGCAGCACAGCAGCGCCATCCCGCGCGCGGCCTCGTCGGGCTTCAGGGCCGCCGGCTGGTGCGGCCCCTGCTCCACCGTGCCTTCGACCACCTTCGCCTTGCACGAGCCGCAGGCGCCGTTCTTGCAGCCGTAGGGCAGCACGACGCCCTGCCGCAGGCCGGCCTCGAGCACGGACTCGTCGGGCTCGACCGCGAACTGCTTGCCGCTGGGCATGACGGTGACGGTGAAGGTCATTGCGTAGAATCGCCGAGGTGAGGATGCGAACGCGCCATTATGGCTCACTGCCGCGACGCTTCCGCCGGCCGGCGGTGGTCGTGCTCGGCTGCGGGGACGTCGGGCTGCGGTTCGTGCGCCAGTTCGCGGAACGCTTGCGCATCGTGGGCGTCGTCAGGCGTGCCGACGCGGCCGACGCGGTGCGGGCCGCAGGCGGCGTGCCGCTGCGGGCCGACCTCGACGACAGGCGGACGCTGCGCCGGCTCGCCGGCCTCGCGCCGCGCGTGCTGCACTCGGCGCCGCCGCCGACAGACGGCCTCGACGACCCGCGCACCCGACGTGCGATCGCGGCCCTGCGGGGGGCTCGCACCTGGGTCTACCTCAGCACGACCGGCGTCTACGGAGACTGCGGCGGCGCATTCTTCGACGAGACCCGGGCCGTCGCGCCGCGCAACGACCGCGCCGTCCGTCGCGTGGCCGCCGAACGCCGGCTGCGGCGCGCCGCGGCAAGCGGAGCGATCCGCGCGACGGTGCTTCGCGTCCCGGGCATCTACGCGCTCGAGCGCCTGCCGATCGAGCGGCTGCGGCGCGGCACGCCCGCGCTGGTCGACGCCGACGACGTCCACACGAACCACGTCCATGCCGACGATCTCGCGCGGATCGCCCACGTCGCGCTCTGGCGCGGCCACTCGCAGCGCACCGTGCACGCGGTCGACGACTCGGACATGAAGATGGGTGCGTACTTCGACGCGGTGGCCCGCGCGTTCGATCTGCCGGCTCCGCCCCGCCTCGACCGCGCGGCGCTGCGGGCAGCGGTCTCGCCGATGCTCTGGAGCTTCATGTCCGAATCGCGCCGGCTCGACAACCGGCGGCTGCGGCGCGAGCTGCGCGTGCGGCTGCGCTGGCCGACGGTCGAAGCGTTCCTGCGGGCGCACGGCGGCGGAACGGGTCCGGACGGCGCCCCCGAGCCGACGCGGGCCGTGTTAAGATGATGGGCTCAGCGGGGTTCGATGGTCCGATCATCGCGCCGACGCAGGCTGATGTAGCTCAGTTGGTAGAGCAACTGATTCGTAATCAGTAGGTCGGAGGTTCGACTCCTCTCATCAGCACCAACAAAATCAAGCACTTAAGGCCCTTCGGGGCCTTTTGTGTTTCTGGGCGGTTGCCATATGGTTGCCACAGGCATCAGTCGCCGCCTTCGAGCATCACCATCTCGCCCTTCGGCAGCTTCTTGAGCCTCTCGACGGCCTCGGTGATCGCCCATTCGATCGCGATGTACCGGGGGCCCGACAGGACGGCGTCGAGCGCCTCCATCACTTCGGGCTTGATCCGCATCGAATAGAGCTTTCGGCCTGAGAGGCTGCCCGCGTTCAGGACGACAAGCCGGAGGGATGTCTTGGACGCGTTCACTTCGCGCTTCGGCCCAAGCTTCGGCCCCGATCTGGTGCGCTTCGCTGGTGCCTTGGTCGTCGCCATAAAAAATATCCTGGGGTAGCAGTAACCACCCCAGGATAGTCTGACAGGACACGCGAAGTCAATGGACGGCGCGCTTGGCCTGCTCCGCGGCGTTCAACACCTCGGCCAGACGCTCTGCCCGCTCCAGCACATAGCGGGCGCGTGAGCGGGGCCCGGTCGATCGAGCATCGATGTACCCGACTGTTTCCTCAAAAACCTTCAGCCCGCGCTCGTCGTATCCGCGCACCCATACGCGCTGGGAGTGTGCGAACGACGACAGGCCGGAGATCCTGCTGGTCGTGCCCTTGCGCTCGACGACGTACTCGACCACCCCCCGAGGGGTGAGCAGCTTCTTCTTCGGTGGCTCGTGTGTTGATGGTGTTGTTGATGCGGTTTCCATGGGTGTTCCTTTCAGTTTCGGTGTCGGTAAGTTTCGGGGTCGGGATCAGACGCGGAACGACTTCCAGTCGAACGACAGGATCAGTCCTCTGGGGCCCTTCACGCGTTCGAGGACCCGCTCGTCGAGCTCCTCGGCCAGGCGGGCGCGCGGGACGTTGGTCAGCAGGATCGTGGGGAGGCCGTTTTTGTATCGGCCATCAATCAGATCGAAGATCAATTGATAGTCGCGGTCCGTTTTGCTGTGCGTTCCGTACTCGTCCAGGACCAGCAGATGGGTTTTCTTGTACGTGTCGAGCACATACCCGATCGGCGACGCGCCCCATCCTTTCGATGCCTCGCCGAGCTCGAGGAGAAGGCTCGGCAGGCTCACGATCCGCGCCGACTTCCCGAGGTCGAGCAGCCTCCTCACCATCCCGCATGCCAGATGCGTCTTCCCGGTGCCGGGGAGGCCCGTGAAGATCATCCCCATCGGCGGCGACTGCTCGAGGACCCGGTCGAATCCCTCGACGTACTGACGGCATGTCCGATGGATCGAGGCGGCCGACTCGGACGGGGCCTTCAGCTCGTCGAGGGACGCGCGCTTGAACGCGAACGGGACGCCCGCCTGCTTGTCGCGCAGCCCTCTCCCCTCTTCCAGGTCGCGCTTGGCTTGCTCGGCGATGAGAACGGCGTTCTTCTCAAGCTGGGCCTGAAAACACGTCGGGCAGTTCGTGGGCTTGATCTTTCCGCTCACGGCCCAGGTGTCGGCGATATATGGGCCGTGGGTGTCGCATGTGCCGGGGTGGTTGTTGATTCGAATGACTGACATTTCTATCTCCCTGATGGTGTTGGTTAGTTGCTGGAGAGCCAGCCGAGGTCTTCGATTGGCTCGTCGGTTCTGTAGTCCTCAGGCCGGGCCTTTCCTCCCTGGCCGAACAAAGATTTCTTGACGGTCGGCGGCGAATCCGCGAAGCGCATGAATTTCTCGACCTGCGCCGGGTCGCGGGTGATCAGCTCGAGGTCATTGAATTTCGTATTTCGGTCGTTCTCGCCCTGGTGGAACGGCGACAAGGAGCAGCCCTTTATTGCCTTCTTCAGGTCCTCGACCGTGTAGGTTTTCAGGGCCTTAAGCAGGTTCGTCTTTCGCTTGCCAGACAGGACGGCCTTTTTCGCGCCCATCGTTTCGACCCAGAACGCGAACACTTCTCGGGCTCGGGCGGCCAGCGGATCGTTCTCGGCCTCGACAGTCTCATCGACGGCTGAATGGATGACGGTGGCGGAAGCTTTCGGCTTCGATTTCCTCGCGGCGACGGAAGCCCTGCCCGCCGCGCTCTTCATCTGCCGCAGCTCCTCCATTCTTGCGTGGGCGGTGATCAGCTCGGCGACCCGGTCGGCAAGCTCGACGTCGTATAGGCGCCCGTCCGAGCAAAACACGAATCCCTCTAGGATCGCGTCGCGGTACTGCGCGAAAACTTCCGGGGCCAGGCCCGCGATGGCGGCCAGCGCGTTATCCGATGCGGGAAGCGACGCCGCAGGACGTGAGATCCAGGCCTTCGCGCGAAGACGAATCCACGACGCGGCAACGATCGGCAGATGCGCGTGTTCCGTGTACTGAGGCGAATCGAGCAAATGCTCGACCGACAGCGGCATGGGCGGCGGCGACTGCAGGCTAAATCCCGCCGGTACAGGCGGAGGGGGAAATTCGGACAGGTCCATCTGACACCTCGAAATTGATCGATGAGTCTATTTTCCCGCCAACGATAGTCTTGTCAATCGCAGAATGGTTTATCAGATAGTCGATAATCCATATCAACAGGAAAAACCTATGAACGGTCGATTCTGGCCGACGAACGGTATTTTCCGGGTCCGTGAAACGTCTCGGGGCCGGGATGTGCCGGTGCCGTGAGATCGGCGGGATGTTTATCGGGGCCGGGATGGGGTGTTTCGGCGTCGGGAGTGCCGGAGATTCTGCGCGCGGCGGGAGGTCTGGCGGCGCGGAGGTGTGCGGGTAGCCAGACGGGCCCGGCAATCCTCGCGGCAGGCCGAAAACGACGAGCGGCGCGGGGTCGCGCGGCTCGGTTGGGGTGGATGGGGCTTCGAGGGTCGGCGGGCGGCGCCACGGGCCGGAGAATCGCGGACGACTGGGGGGAGGGGGCCGGCGGAATTGGGGGTGGGGGGTGTTAGGTATCCCCTGGATAGTTTTTTGCGCCGACAGAGTGATCCTTCGGTTGGAGGCCTGGGGAAAGGGGTTGGGTGGAGTGGGAGGGGTGAGGTTCGAGTGCGGAGCTTTGCGCATCTCGACATCTCTCTTTACTAGAAATAGAGAAACATCTAGGAACTACTAGAAAGTCCTGTATCTAGGAATCAGGACTTACTAGTAGTTATCCTTATAAATATATGTCGAGTTCCATGAAACTTTTAACTCGGCGCGGCCCGTCGGCGTCGCTTGGCTGAACGCCTCGTTTAATGGCGCAACGAAACGAATAAAAACAGGACTTCAAATGTAACCGTCTTGTTACGTTTAACAGGTGTTCAACACCTGTTCGAACACCTGTTGAACAGGTGTTCCCTGACACCTCTCCAGGCTCTTCCGGCAGCCCCTGAACGGCCCGTCCAATCTCTCGGCCGTCGGTGCAAAAAAATTCCCAAATAAACCGTCCCCCCGGCCAACACGAAAAGGATAGTCTTGGCTATACTGTACAGATGAACAGCCTTTTCATCCTCGGCCATGGACCACCCTCCACCCTCCTCCCTCGTCGATCCGGACCTCGCTGGATTCGCTCGACTCGCCGCCGGGCTCATCGATAACGCGGTGCTCGATATCAGGGCTGCCAGACGCGACCAAGGCATTTCCGACGCTCATTCCAGTGGCCGCGAAACGTCCGACCGCGCGCTACGAGCGGATCCCGAGCTTGGGCTTCGCCTCGCCCGCAAAGAACGGGCCACCCGCGCCCGCTATGCCCGGCAGTGGCTGACCGACACCGCGCCGCTCGGCCACGTCTCGCCGCTGTCGTTCGCCCTGTGTTGTTCTGCGCTTGCCCTTCCCGTCTCGGAAGTCGCGGATATCGTCGCGGATTGCCTGTACAAGAACGGCAACGTCTATCTCCAGCTCTGCAATGCTGCCGGGGTCTCCTGCACTGAAAGCCGGGCACAGCGTCATCCGAAGGTGTCCGCGTGAGCTCGCGCTATCGTTTCCGCCTCCATCACATCCTGTTCCCGGCGCTGTTTCTGACGCCCGGGGAACGGGCGGCCCTTCGTCGGATTCTTCGATCCCGAGACTGTCGAGGCCGTGATATCGCCGACGGGGGACCGAAGCCATGAGGGCGGTGTTCTCGTTGCCGTGGCCTCCCTCGGTGAATTCGTACTGGTGCACGATGCGGGGCGGCCGGAAATTCCTGAGCCCCAAGGCCAAGGCATTCAGGGCCGACGTGATCGATGAGGTGCTGCTCCAGTCGGTGCCGGGCGAACGGTTCGACGGCTCCGAGCGCCTGAGGATGCATGTGGCGCTATTCCCGCCCGACCGTCGGATCCGTGACATCGACAACGTCCAGAAGAGCCTCTGGGACGCGCTGACACACGCCGAGGTGTACGCGGATGATTCGCAGATCGACGCCGTGACGATCGAACGTATGGGCATCGAGCGCGGCGGTCGCGTGATCGTGACGATCGAACGGATGCACTGAACGTCGAACAGCTTGACATCGCTTTCTCCCGTTGCCCATAAGATAGTCTTTGATATACTAATATCGTGGCCTTTTTGTTTATCCCGTCGCCGAAATCTTCCGGATAAAAAAGCCCTTCCGCCCCCGAAAAGCCTTTCCGACACCGACAGATGACCCCTTCTCCGACACCGAAAGGCCTCTCGGCCTCGAAACCTCTCCCGGCGGCGAAAGCCTCGGAAAGGGTTCTCTCGGTCTCGGAAGTCCCGACCTCGGAAGTCGTTCCGTACTCGAGGAACGCACGCACGCACGGGGACAACCAGGTGCGTCAGATCGCGGAATCGATGAGGCGTTTCGGCTTCATTAATCCGCTTCTCGTCGACGAGACGAGGAAACTGATTGCCGGACACGGAAGGCTGCTCGCGGCGAAACGTCTCGGCCTCGACAGGGTTCCCGTCATCGAGATCTCTGGTCTTTCCGAGTCCGAAAAGCGCGCCCTGGTGATCGCCGACAACAGGATCGCCGAGGGATCCGGCTGGGACTTCGACCTTCTGCACTCTGAGCTGTCTGATCTGGCGCGCCTTGGTTTCGACGTCGAGATCACCGGTTTCGACCTCGACAGTCTCCCCGGTCTCGATCCCGAGCCCGAGACGTTCGACGAGGTGTCGGAAGAGCTTCCGGGGGCGAAAGCCTTGAAGGACGAGATCAGGATCGACTCGACCCTGCGTTACGGCATCCCGGAGCTTCGCGCCGACATGCTGGCCGAGATTCCCGCGAATCTTCGGAGCTGGGCCGGGCCCGACGCGACGCCAGACGACGGCGTGTCGACGTGGCTCTGGCAGTACCGAAGCGATGGCATCCGGGGCCTTCCGCGTGATCGCTTCGTCGGCGCGTTCTACGTCGACGATTACCGGTTCGAGCCGGTCTTCGCGAATCCGGCGAAGTACGCCACCAAGCTGCTCAATATGGGCGCGCGGATTCTCATCTCGCCCAACTTTTCGATCTGGGTCGGACAGCCTTCCGCCGCCGGGATCTGGTCGACCTATCGGGCTCGATACATCGCCAGGTACTTCCAGGAGGCCGGCATCGCGATCATCCCGGACGTCAATTTTTCCGATGCCGATAGTTTTGACTATTGTCTGCTGGGAATCCCGAAGAACGCGCCCGCGATCGCCTTCCAAGTGCAGACGGTCGCCGACGACGACGAGATGGCCCGGTGTGTCTACGGCATCGAGCGTTCCGTCGCCGAGCTCGAGCCCCGCTCTGTTCTCGTGTACGGCGGCCCGAAGACCCATGAAATCTTGAAGCGCTGTCGCCTTTCGGTGCCTGTTGTCTTCATCGAGAACCGCGCCGCAGCGCGAAGGAAAGTCCTTGAGGACAGGAGCTAAGAGATGAACGGATTGATTGGATACGGCGGAAGCGGTGCCTATCGCGCGCGACGCGCCGAACGCGAGGCCAAGAACCCGCTGATGAAGGACCTTCGGCTTTCGCGCCAACGCGCCAACGCGTCGATCAGGAAGTCTGGCGGGCCCGCGAAGCGGCGTCGGCAGTACGAGGGCGAGATGGCCCCGACTCAAGGCTACATGGGATGACCGACTGCGGGATCGCTTGCGCGTCGGTGCTTAGCCGTCTCGATTTCGGGACGGTTTCGCGCTACGCGAGGCGTTCCCGGGGCCGGGGGATTTCGGTGTCGGAAATGGTCCGTCTTCTGTCAGTTCTCACGAAGTCGAGAGTCTCGGCGTCGAGGTCTTGCGCGCCCGTGAGGCTTGCGGCCTCGTCATTGCTCTCGGCGGCGTTACTCATCCGGCGTCCGGTAGGCCTTCGGCGTCGGCACTGGGTCGCGTTCGTCGACGGAAAGCCCTTCGATCCCGAGATTGGACGGCATCGGAAGGTCTACCCCAGGGATGGCTGGATCGTCGACGTGATCGTCGAGGTGAAGTGATGAGCGACGACACAGGCAAGAAGTCCCCGGGGCGCAAGCCCTTCACGCCCACCGCCCACCAGAGACAGATGGTGAAGACCCTTGCGGGTTACGGGATGCGTGAGCCCGAGATCTGCGAGCTCGTCCTCGATGCAAAGGGACAGCCAATCTCAGAGAAGACGCTGCGCAAGTACTTCAAGCGTGAGCTAGGGAGCGGGCACGTCACGGCCAACTCCAAGGTAGCGGACACGCTTTATCGGATGGCGACGTCCGGCGCGAACGTGGCCGCAACGATCTTCTGGATGAAGACCCGCGCCCGATGGCGCGAGACCGACAGGCTGGAGATCACGGGAGGCGATGCCGATTCCAACCCCGTGGCGGTCGCTATCGTCCCCGCGAAGGTTTCGACACCGGAAAGCTCTTCCGGCGGCGAGGGAGAGGATCGATGAACGAGGCACAGATCATCTCCTCGATCGTCCTGTGTGTCGTCGGCTGGGCCTGCGCTCTCTGGGGCGTTGAATGCGCGCCTACCCCGAGGGCTCGTCTCATCGCCTTCACGCTCGGCGCCCTTCACTGCCTCCCCTTGCTGTCCGGCCTCTGGGTCGCGGCGATTGCCGGCTGACGTAGGCGGGAGGTCTCGATGCCGAAAGCCAAGCCCCCCGTGATCTGGGAGCCCACCCAGAAGCAAGCGGAATTCCTATCCTGCGACGCCGAAGAAGTCCTGTACGGCGGGAGCGCGGGCGGGGGCAAGTCGGACGCCCTCCTCATCGATGCGCTTGGCCTGGCCCAGGGGGCCATCCAGATCTCCGGATATACGGCGCTTCTCGTTCGCAAGACCTACGGCGACCTTGGGCAGCTCATCAAGCGCTCGATGGATCTCTATCCCCGGATCGTTCCGGGCGCGAAATTCACGCAAACGAAGAACGTATGGGACTTCCCCTCGGGTGCTCAGGTCCTCTTCGCCTATGCCGACGCCGAGAGCGACAAGGACCGATTCCAGGGCAAGGAATTCCAGTACATCGCGATCGACGAGCTCACGCAACACCCCACGCCGGGCCTCTACGAGAACTTGATTTCACGCCTCCGAGCCCCGGAGCGTATGAAGATCAAGAAGTACGTCCGCGCGACCTGTAACCCCGGGGGCCCGGGGCATGCATGGGTGCGGCAGAGGTTCGACATTCCCGATGACGGAAGGTCTTCCGGCGTCGATGTGGATCTCGGCGGCGGAAAGACCTGGCGCAGACGTTTCATCCCGGCGCGTATCACGGACAACCCGCATCTGTCGGGTACCGGCTACGCGGAACAGCTCTCGATGCTCTCCGAGATGGAGCGTCGGGCGCTGCTGGAAGGGCGTTGGGACGTCGTCGAGGTACGCGGGCAGATCTACAAGGCCGAGCTCGAGGCGCTTGTCCGGGGCGATCGCCTGACGTCGGTCCCCTACGAGCCGAACCTTCCGGTGCACACCGCCTGGGACCTCGGGATCAACGACCCGACCGCGATCTGGTTCTTCCAGATCCACGGCCGCGAGGTCCGGGTGATCGACTATTACGAGTCGAACAACGAGGCCATCCCGCATTTCGTCAAGGTCCTCCGGGATAAGGGCTACATCTACGGCGACCACTGGGGCCCCCACGACATCGTCGTCAGGTCGTTGAACGATGGCCTCTCCCGTTTCGACACCGCCAAGGCTCTCGGCGTCACTTTCAAGATGGTCCCGCGCGGAAACATCGCAGACGGGATTCACGCGGTCCGGATGGTGCTGCCGCGTGTGTGGATGGACAAGGAAAGGTGCAAGCGCGGCTGGGAGGCGCTCACCAACTACAGGTCCAAGTGGAACGAGGCGATGGGGACGTTCAGCGCCGAGCCCATCCACGACTGGGCGTCGAACGGATCGGACGCGTTCCGGTATCTCGCCACCGTCGTCAACAAATCGTCACCGAAATCTTCGGCGCCGAAATCGATCTACTCCGGCTTCGATTACTCATATTCAGCGGGCGGAGAGGCCGGCTGGATGGCCTCCTGAGCGGTAACCCATGGCAAAGAACAAGAAGCGCGTCGAAGCGCGAAGAGACGACGACGACAGCGATTTCCTCAAGGAAGCGCGCGAACGATTCGAGCGGATCGCCTCTGACGAGTCGGACGAGCGCGTCCAGATGCTCGACGACATCAAATTCCAGGCGGGCGAACAGTGGCCGGAGAAGCTTCGCGCCGACCGTGAGCGCGGGCCGAACGCCCGCCCCTGTCTCGTCGTCGACAAGCTTTCCCAGTACCACAGGCAGGTCGTCAACGATTCGAGGCAGAACCGCCCCGGCGCGAAGATCCGCCCCGTCGACAGCCAATCGGATCCGAAGGTCGCCGACCTTCTGCAGGGTCTCGTCAGGGGCATCGAGGACGCATCGAACGCGGACACGGCCTATGACACCGCGATCTCTCACGCGGCGGGCCCCGGTCGCGGCTGGATCCGCGTGTGCTCGGAGTACTCCGACCCGGAGAGCTTTCAACAGGAGCTGCGCATCAAGCGCGTCCCGAACATCTTTTCGGTCTACGCGTCGGACTACTCGGAGCCGGACGGTTCCGACATCGATCACGCTTTCGTCGTCGAAGAAATCGACGAAGACGAGTTCGAGGATCGATTCCCCGATGCCGAGCCCGTCGACTGGAAGGCCGAGGCCCCGAGGGTCGGCGACTGGTACGCGAACGGGAAGGTCCGCGTCGCTGAATACTGGTACACCGTACGCGAGAAGCGCCTGATGCACCTTCTCGAGGACGGCTCTGTCGTCACCGATGAAGAGGTGAAGAAGGCGATCGAGGAAGGCGTCACGCCGCCGGCGATCTCGGAGTCGAGACGTCTTGATTCCAAGCGCGTGAAGTTCGCCCTGATCTCCGGCGCGCAGGTTCTCGAACGCCGTGACGATTGGCCGGGCCGGTTCATCCCGCTCGTCCCCGTTCACGGAAACGAGATTTGGGTCGAGGGCCAGCGGCGACTGTCCGGGCTGATTCGCGCCGCGAAGGATCCGCAGCGCCTCTACAACTTCAGCCGTTCCGCGTTCGCCGAGCGTGTCGCCCTCTCGCCCAAGGCCCCGTGGCTCGTCGCCGAGGGTCAGATCGAGGGATACGAGGACCAGTGGGCGACCGCGAACACCGCGAATCACTCACATCTTCCGTACAAGCCGGTCGATCTGAACGGTCAGGCCGTCCCTCCCCCGACGCGTCTTCCGGCGGCCGACGTTCCGTCGGGCTTCGCCCAGGACATGCAGCTCGCCGAACACGACATTCAGGCGGCGGTCGGGATGTACGCGGCTTCACTGGGTGCGCCCAGCAACGAGAAGTCAGGCAAGGCGATCCTCGCGCGCCAGCGTGAGGGAGATATGTCGACCTTCCACTACCACGACAACCTCGCCAAGGCGCAGCGCCACGTCGTCCGGATCCTGCTCGACCTGATCCCCGCCTTCTACGACACGCGCCGCGTCGTTCGCATCCTCGGCGAAGACGGGACTCACCAGCTCGCCCAGATCGACCCGAAGGCGAAAGGCGTCCAATCCGTCGGCGCGATGCAGGTCTTCAACCCTGGCGCGGGTCGATACGACGTGACGATCACGACGGGCCCGAGCTACTCGACGAAACGCCAGGAGGCGGCCGAGTACCTCACGCAGATGGTCCAGCAACAGCCGAACCTGATGCAGATCGGCGGCGATATCGTGTTCAGGGCTCTGGATATGCCGTACGCCGACGAGCTCGCCGAGCGGATGAAGCTCCTGCTTCCGCCGCAGATCGCACAGGCCGAGCAACAGAAGAAGATGGCCGAGCTCCCGGCGCAGGTCCAGCAGGCGATGCAGATGGCCGATCAGGCCGTCCAGCAGGCTCAACAGCAGGTCCAGCAGGCCGTTCAGGCTGCCCAGCAGGCGATCGCCGAGGCCGAGGCCGCGAAGAACGACAACGCGCTCAAGCAGGCCGAGATCCAGCTCAAGTTCCGCGAGCTCCAGGTGAAAGAAGCCGAGGTCAACGCGAAGCTCTACGCCGAGCAGGCGCGCCTCTCGGCCCCGCAACCCGAGCCCGGCACCGGAAACCGTCCCGCCAACGGAAGCGGTTCCGGCGTCGTCGTCAACGTTCCGGTGTCGATTCGTTCCGGCGGCGAGAAGAAGCCCCTGAGCAATGCGCGCGCGGTCCCGATGCCTGACGGCTCGTTTGTCATGCAGGCGGAGATCGAGGACGACGAGGGCGATCCGTTGAAGGCCGTAGCGATCCCGCAGGCGGACGGGACGTTCGTCCTCGGGCGCGCGGAAAAGGAAGAGAAGCCCGAGCCGGTTCAGGTGGCGATCGCCACGCCGCTGCCCGATGGGTCTTTCGCCCTCGAAAAAACCTATATGGCCTGATCGGGCCGATAACAAGGAAGAACAATGAGCAACGTCTCCATCCTCGACGCCGCAAACGCTACAGTAAAGATCGACACCTTCCAGCGAACGGACGGCGCCGACGTCGTACAAACCCAAGCCACCGCGATCGTCGACCCCGCGAACGGCAACCCGCTCAGGCCCGCCGCCGACGGCACGATGCCCTCGAAGGTCGTCGAGTCAGTCCTGCCGATCGGGGCGGCATCAGAGGCGACGCTCGTCGCACTGCTGGCGCGCCTTCCGGCGTTGCTGTCCAGCGGCCGCATCGCGACACAGGACGCTGCCTTCGACCCCGTCGGTGAAAAGATGCTCGCTGGCACCGCTCGAGAAAAACTCTATTGCACGACTCTCGACAGCTCCGCGACCGGCGACTGGGACCTTGTGGAAACGGGCTCAGGGATGACGATCTCGGTCGGCGGCGGCGCTGTGGCCGGCTCCGTCCCGCACACTGTCATCGCGTCGGGAACGACTGCGAGCGCACGCACGGTGTTTCTTTCAAAAACGACGTTCCGCGCGCCTGTAGAGCTCAGATATCAGATCTCTTCATCGCAACGCATTGCGAACAACTCGTTGAGGATTGGTCTCGTCGAGGTCGACCCCGTCACCGAGGCGCTGCTCACCGATACGTCGATCGTCACGGCCCCGGCTGTACTCAACGCCAGAAACGCGGCGATGGCGGAGTGGTCCGGCACGGTCGCCACGACCGGCTCGATGCTCGCCCGCGCCGGTGGTTCGGCAATTGACACAATCGCGAACGCATACGCCGCCGGGTACACGACTGTAGCGACTGGAACCACGCCGAACTGGATCGCCGCCACGATCTTCTCTCTATCGCTTGAGCGCGACCGAGTCACGACTCGCGGCTGGGCCCTCAACGCGCTCACCAACGCGGGCGCCCAATTCGCGGCCGATCGCGTGATTCCGGACCCAACGAAGAAATACAAAGTCGCGGTGATCGTCGAGAACGGCGCGGTCGCCCCTGCGAGCAGCACGGACTGGCGTGTGCACCTCGTCAACCTGCTCGATGCGACGCGGTTCGACGTCAGCGCGCGGCACTCAGGATCAACCGACGCGACGAGGGGCTTTCCGGTCACCGGATCTGTCGTCGTCTCGTCCGCGACGCTTGCCGCCAACTCGACGGTCATCACGAACACGGCCCCGATCATCTACGCCGACACCACGACCAACCTGGCGGCCGCCGCGACATTCACGGGCACGGCTAGAGATGGCGGAACAACCGTGACGTATCAAGACATTTCGGTACTGTGCGCGAGCCCGACAGACGGCACGCTTGAGATCTATCAGGGGGCAGCAACACCGCCGACCTACCGGGTCAAGGCCGTCCCTGTCACCGCGAACGCCCCGGTCGAGGTGACGATGCCGCTGGCGTCCAGGTACTGGCAGGTCAGATTCATCAACGGCTCGACCGCACAGACAGGCTCCGCGTTTCAGATCACGTCGATGATGAGAAGGATCTGAGATGGACTTCCGCCCTGACATCGCCCACATCACGGGTCCGACGGGCGCCGTGTATCAGGTATTGAACACGGACGGAGACGACTGGGACGAGCCCGCAACGCGCGCCCAGTACCAGTCGACCGAATACTCCGAGGACTGATCGATGCTGCTCCTACTGCTACGCAATCGAGCGGCCGTCCAGCCCCCGATCGTCATCACGCCGGACCAGCCGACCGGCGGATCGATCGGGCTGATCCTGAAGGCCAAGCGTGAGCGTTCCACCGCCGAGATCCGTCTCGAACGCGAGAGGCTCGGCATCGTCGCGCCCGAGAAGAAGCTCACAGAGGCCAAGAAGGCGATCGTCCGGCAGGCCGCCAAGACGATCCGTCAGTCCCCGAAGGATCTGACGCGCCCCGTCGATATGGTCCACGTACTGCAAGCGCTTGCCCAGCAGGCGGGCCAGGACTACGAGCGCGCACAGTACGAGATGCTCAGGCGCGAGCTCGCCCGACAGGCAGAGGAAGAGCAGGCCCTCGCCCAGGCGCTCGAGATGGCA
This sequence comes from Pseudomonadota bacterium, assembly GCA_046046245.1. Classification (GTDB taxonomy): domain Bacteria; phylum Pseudomonadota; class Gammaproteobacteria; order Burkholderiales; family Burkholderiaceae_E; genus UBA4615. Next base: position 30,727 of record JBJOKE010000046.1, read on the forward strand.
CAGACCGAACAGGCCATTCAGCAGGCGATGGAGGAGGAGCGTGAGCGCCTCCAGACTCTCGCCGCCGAGATTGCCGAGGCCGAGAGGCAATTCCGCGCCCGACAGGCAGCCGTCGTCTCAGCCCTATGGGCCTTCGTCAACCGATAGAGTTTTCTGTTGCCCATAGGATAGTCTTTGCTATTCTATAAGTGAGGCGGTACGTGTACGCCTCACCTCATCACCAGCACACGGTCCAACCACGGCCACCTCCCCGGCCGGAGAAGAATGTCCGACGAGACGAACGCGGGAACGGATTTCACCCAGGACGGCGCAATGCCGGCCGAAGATCCGCAGGTCGCTATCGACGCCGAATCGACCACGGCAACGGAGGATGCCTCCGCAGGAGCAACGGACAACGACGACCAGGACGCAGAGCGCCCGGGCAACGTCAGCCGGAATCTCCAGAAGCGCATCGATCGGCTCACCCGGAGCCGATACGAAGCCGAAGCACGAGCTCGACACCTTGAGGAGCAGCTTCGGAACGTGCAGCAACAGCAGGAACAGTCTCCAGCAAGGCAGACACCTGACCAGCCGATTCGGCGCGAAGACTTCGAGACGTATGAGGAATACATCGAAGCGCGAGCCGAGGCGCGGGCGGTCAAGCGAATGCGCGAGGAGGTTGCGAGGCAAGAAGCCGCGCAACGGCAAGCCGCATCACAGGCACACGCTCAAAGCGTTCAGGCCCAGTGGATCGAGCGTGTCGAGTCGGCGCGTGACAAGTTCGATGACTTCGACGACGTGATGAACGGCGCGAAGGACGATCTTCCGCCTCACATCCTAGAAGCCTTGATCTATTCCGAGGACGGCGCGGATATCGCGTATCACCTCGCGAAGAACCCCAAGGAACTCGACAGGCTTGCAAAACTGCATCCAGTGGCTGCTACCCGGGAGCTGCAACGCTTCGCCGACAAGGTCGCCGGAGCCGCACAGCAAAAGGAAGTTTCCCGCGCGCCCGCGCCGACCCCGATAGCGGGGTCGAAATCGAAGGCTGGCTTCGACCCAATGAAGCTCAGCGCCGACGAGTGGGCGAGGTGGAGAAACGAACAAGTCCGAACCCGTCGATAAAAAAGATAGCGAGCCATGCCCAACGCACTCCTCACCTCCCAGGTGATCACCCGCGAGTCACTCCGGGTGCTTCACTCCAAGCTGAACTTCCTCGGCAACATCAATCGTCAGTACGACCAGAGCTTCGCCCAAGCCGGCGCGAAGATCGGCGACACGCTGCGCATCCGGATGCCGAACGAATACGTCGTTCGAAACGGCATCACGATGTCCGCTCAGGACACGAACGAGAGCTCGGTGTCGCTGCAGGTCGCGAACGTCAAGGGCGTCGACCTGAACTTCACCTCGCAGGAGCTCGCGCTCTCGCTGGATGATTTCAGCAAGCGCATCATCGAGCCAGCGATGAGCACTCTGGCAGCGTCCATCGAAGCCGACGCGCTGTCGATGGTGCTTGAGACCCCGGTGGTCAACAACATCGGATCCGCGATTACGCTCAAGCGTGTCCTTGAAGCCCGGAAGGCGCTCCAAGACAACCTGGTGCCCGCCGGGAAGCTTATCGGCCTGCTCAACACGCAGGACAACGTCGACCTCGTCGACGGCCTGAAGGGTCTGTTCCACGACTCGAAGGAAGTGGCGTCGCAGTACCGCGACGGCATCATCGGCCGGACGGCAGGCTTCGATTTCTACGAGTCGACGCTGCTCTCCTCGCAGGCGACCGGAACCGCGGCGGCCGTGACGACCTACACGGTCAACGGTGCGATGGCGACCGGCGCGACCCAGATCCCGGTCACTGGCGGCACTACCACGTTCAGGAAGGGCGACGTCGTGACGATCGCCAACGTCTTCGACGTCCATCCTGAGACCAAGGCCGTGAGGTCGGGTGTGCTCAAGCAGTTCACCGTCGCGACAGACTACGCGGGCGGCGCTGGCAACCTGCAGATCATCGGATCGATCGAGGGCCCGACTTCCGCGGGCCGTCAGAACGTGTCCGCGCTTCCTGCGGCCGGCGCTGCAATCTCGAAGATCGGCGGGGCGAATGCGGTCTACAACCCATCCGTCGTGTTCCACCCGGACGCCTTCACGTTCGCGACCGCCGACCTGCCGATGCCCAACGGCGTCGACTTCAAGGCCCGCGAAGTGATGGACGGCATCTCGATGTCTCTGGTCCGAGGCTTCAACATTTCCGATCGCAGCTTCCCATGCCGGATCGACGTGTTGTACGGCTTCAAGTCACTGCGTCCGCGTCACGCGGTGCGTGTCCTGTCGAACTGAGCGTCTAGCTAGTCCGACCCTAGCGGGGGCGGGGTGAAAGCCCTTCCCCCGCTTTTTATTTTTTCGAGCTGGACATGGGAACCAAAGCGCGCGAACTGATCGGCCGGTCTCTCCGGATCCTCGGCGTCTCGGCAACGGGAGAAACGACCTCGGCGGAGGAGGCACAGGACGCGCTCGCGGCGCTGAACTCGATGCTAGACGCCTGGCGCCTCGACAAGCTCCTCGTGTACGCCATCAAGTCCGAGTCCTTTCCGCTCACGGCAGGGTCGACGACGTATTCCATCGGACCCGGGAGTACTTTCGACACCGAGAGGCCGGTCAAGATCGAGTCCGCCTTCCTTCGGGACTCTCTCGGCACCGACACGCCTGTCGAGGTCGCGACGGAGCAGCAGTACGACGCCATCCGATCGAAGGCTTCGGTCACGGGCCGCCCCGATATGCTCGTCTACCGGGCGACGGTACCGAGCGGCCAGGTGATCGTGAGCCCAAAGCCTGATGCGGGCTATACGCTGCATCTGCGGACGTGGTCGCCGCTGTGGCAGTTCTCGAGCCTCGACACCGAGGTGGACCTGCCCCCGGGATATCGTCGGCTGATCGAGTACTCGCTCGCCGCCGAGCTCTCTCCCGAGTACGAGCGGCAGATCACGCCAGAGGCGGCCGCGATCATTCGATCGACCCGCGCGGCGATCTCGCGCGCGAACATCCGGCCGGTCTTGCTCAAGAATCCGCTCGTCGATCTCCTCGGCCCGACGGCCACGACTGACATCACGTCCGGGTGGTTCTGATGCGGGTCCCGTTTATCGGCGGGACCAAGGCGTCCCGTTCGCTCAACGTCAACGCGCAGCGCACGATCAACCTCTACCCGGAGGTCGACGCAAGCGGCAAGGCTCAGGTCGTCCTATACGGCACCCCGGGCCTGAGACCGATGACGATGGGATCGGACCCGACGATCACGGGCGGCATCCGCGCGATGTGCGTCCTGGGCGACACCCTGATGATCATCCACAGCTCGGGGCAACTGCGGCGGATCTCTCCGACAGAGCCATTCCCAGGCGTCATCATCGGCGGGACGACGCTTCCCTCCGGTGTCGGCCCCGTCAGCATCGCGAGCAACGGAACGGTCGCAATCGCAGCAGACGGTCAGAAGCTCTGGCTCATCAAGAAGACCGACGGGTATGTCATGCCGTGGGTCGTCCCGACGATCCCAAGTCCGTCGTCTGTCGCCTTCATCGATGGCTACTTCGTCGTCACCGACTCGTCGACAGATCGATTCTTCATCAGCGGCCTGAACGAGTCGGAGTCGTGGGATGCGCTCGACTTCGCCAGCGCCGAGGCAAACCCGGACAAGGCTCTGGCCGTCGCGACGTTGAACCGCGAGCTCTGGGTCTTCGGCAGTGAAAGCGTAGAGCCCTTCTATAACTCGGGAGACGCGGACTTTCCGTTCGCGCGTGTGGGCGGCGCGTACATCGACACCGGAACGGCAGCGCCAAGATCCGTGGCCCGCGTCGACAACTCCCTCATCTGGCTCTCCAAGAGCGACAAGGGACAGGGTCAGGTCGTACGCGCTCAGGGCTACACGCCCCAGGTCATCTCGTCGCGCGCAATCGAGGAGACGATCTCTCGTCTGTCCCGCATCGACGACGCGTTCGCGTGGACGTACCAGCAGAACGGGCACCCGTTCTATGTGCTCACGTTCCCGTCGGCCGGAAAGACCTTCGTCTACGACGTATCTGTACAGGACCCCGAGGTCGCGTGGCACGAGCGCGAGACCTTCGGGAAATCTCAGTACCGGCCGCAGTGTCACGCCTTCTATCGGGGCGCGCACTACGTCGGCGACTTCGAGCGTCCCCGTGTCTACAAGATCGATCCGGACTTCTACCTCGACGACGACCAGCCGATCCTGAGATCTCGGACGGGGCAGTACCTTCAGGCCGAACGCAACCGGATGTTCTTCAGCAGCTTCGAGATCGACGTCGAGGCCGGCGTCGGGCTATCGACTGGGCAGGGCGTCGACCCGCAGGTCTGGCTCGAATGGTCCGATGACGGCGGGCACACCTGGTCATCCCAGATCTATCGTTCGCTCGGTGCGATCGGAAAGACGCGCCACCGCGTGATCTGGCGAAAGCTGGGTTCCGCGCGTCAGCGAATCTTCCGGGTGTCGACGAGCGACCCGGTAAAGATCGCCCTCATCGACGGATTCGTCGAGTTCTCCTCCGGCGGTGCGTGATGGCCGCCGGCGTGTACTTCGACGAGGCCGAGCTTCGAAGGCTTGGCCTGAGCCTGCCAAATGTCGTGGCACTGCGCGACCTCGGCCGTCAGCAGGGCACGAGCACGGACCAGCTTTCCTCTCTGCAGTCCAGCACCGAGAACCTGACGTCACTCGTCACGGAGGCGAGAACAGACATTTCCGATCTCGAGGCTAGAACTTCCGCCGCCGAGACCAACATCTCGACGTTGAAATCGAAGGACGAGAATCTCGACTTCAGACTTCTCGCCGCCGAGACGCAACTTCAGGGCGCGCAGCCTGCGATCCAGCTCAAGGACGAGGGCGCTAGCATCGGCGGCCCTGGTGGCGTTCGTGTCATCGACTTCGTCGGTGCGGGAGTCTCGGCGGCGGTATCTGGCTTCACCGCGACCGTCACCATTCCCGGTGGCGGAGGCGGTTTTAGCTCGATATCCCCGAACACACAAACCGCGAACTACACGCTCACGATCTCCGACGTCGGAGGAGTTGTTCGCGCCAATGCGTCGTCCGCCGTCACGGTAACGGTCCCGGCCAACGCAACGGCCGCGATTCCCGTTGGCTCCGTCGTGTACATCCGCCAGGTCGGCGACGGACGCGTCACGGTCACGGGCGAGTCGGGTGTCACGCTTTCCGCCGCTGACACGACGACGACACGCGCCAAGTTCTCCGAGCTCAGGCTTCACAAGGTCGGGACGAACGACTGGGAGGTGACGGGCGACGCCGCGATGCCGTCGAGCCTCTACGGCCTGATGCTCCACTGCGACGGGCCCGAGGGCATCGTACGCTTCAAAGACGACGGGCGGAACGATCTTCAGGTCTCGTCCTTGAACGTCACGCACGCCGGGGCGCAGCGCGCATTCGGCTCGACCTCGGCTCGATTCAACGCCAACGGCTACCTGACGGTTCCGTATCACGCGGACATTTCGCTTAACTCGACGCCGTGGACGATCTCGATGTTCATCCGCACCGAGACGTCGGGGTCGACCTTCATGGATTTTCGAGGATCGAATCCGGCATTCACGGCGGGCTGGGGCTTCTATCTGTTGGGCGGTGTCTTGTGCCTGTACGACGGCGTCACGGCCACGAACTTCACATCTGGGCCGACGCTCACGCTCAACGCGTGGCAACACCTTGAGGTCACGCGCGATGCATCGGGCGTGATCCGGTTCTTCCTGGACGGTGCCTTACACGGGACCGCGCTCACATTGAATGTTCCAGCGACAGATCCGACGGGTCTCAGGATCGGGGCTCAGAACGACCTGTCCCCTTGGGCCTACTTCCAGGGAAACATCGACGAGCTGAGGATCGTGAAGGGTATCGCCGAACACGTTTCGAGCTTCACGCCGCCGACAGGTCCCTACCGGTGACGTGAGGTCTATCGCAGCCGAAAAAAGGCCGATAGCACGCCCCCATACGATAGTCTATAATATTTTGAAGAATCAGCGGTGAACGTATGACTTATCAAGAACTTAGGGAGATGCTCGCCGCTGAGCAGGCGCGGAACCCATACACATGGGTCACTAATTCGTACTCCCCGGGCGGCGACGCGGACCCGCAGGTCACGAACGAGCAGGTCGTCAACAACTCGTTCAGCCTCCCGAACGGACAGTTCGTTCAGTACGACCCCGCGTCCGATTCCTTCCGTGTCGCCTCCGGTGACATGAAATCGGGCGGGATCCAGCGCTGGAACGTCGACAAGAACGGGACACAGGATCTCGGCTTCGAGAAGCGGAAGTCCAATTGGGTCAAGGTCCGCGACTCCGTCACGTCCGCAGCTCCATACATCCTTGCCGGCGCGGGCATTGCCGCAGGTGGCATTGGCCTGATGGGCCTGAGCGGTCTCGGCGGCGCGGCGGGTGCGGCCGGTGCCGGTGCCGGTGCCGGTGCCGGTGCCGGTGCGGCGGGTGCTGGTGCTGGGATCGGCGGGCTGGAGGCGGCCGGTATCGCCGCCGCCGACTTGTTGCCAGGCGGCACGCTTGCATCGCTCGGATCGACGACCGGGGCCGCTACCGCCTCGGGGATCCCGCTCGGAAGCCTCGGCTCCGCCCTTGCATCCGGCGCGGGTGGCTCCGCCATCGCCCCCGCTGTCGCTGGGGCTGGGTCGAGCGGTTTCTCGATGCCGTCGCTGTCGAGCCTCGTGAGCGGCGACCTGATGAAGTACGCCCCGCAGGCGCTACAGGTCGCCTCTGGACTCTACGGCGCCCATCAGTCACGCAGAGCAGCCGAGGATCAGGCGAACGCCGTCCGTGAAGGCATCGCCGCGCAGGAACGCGCCGCCGATCGATCGTTGAACCTGATGCGCGAAATGTGGCAACAGGGGCGCGCCGACCAGATGCCCTGGCTCGAGGCGGGGCGCAACGCGCTCAACCGCATCAACGAGCTCAACACAGACCCGAACAGCTTCACGACGGACCCCGGCTATCAGTTCCGTGTGTCCGAGGGCGAGAAGGCGATCAACAGGGCGGCGTCGGCGCGTGGCTTTTCAGGGGCGACCCTGAAGGCGCTCGCGAAGTACGGGCAGAACGTTGCGTCGGATGAGTTCGGCAACGTCTACGACCGATTCGCGCGTCTTGCCGGCATGGGACAGAACCAGTCCAACACGATGGCGAATCAGGGATCGAACTTCGCGACCAGCTCGTCGAACACGATCAACAACCTCGGACAGGCTCAGGCCTCTGGTCTCGAAAGCATCGGCAACGCTCGGGCAGCCGGACGCGTCGGCGCGACGAACAACATCCTGAGCGGCGTAGGCTCGGCGATCCAGAGCTGGGAGAACGGCCAGAACACTAACGAGATGCTCGACATCCTGCGGAAGTACCGGCAGTCCCAGACGCCAGCCTTCCCGTCGGCGCCTTCGGTCCCGTCGCTTCCTTCGGCCCGCTTCGGGGTACCCCCGAACATGCCGAATTACTTCACGACCGGGAATTGGTGATCCGCCATGCCCATCGACTACAAGATTCCTCTCGGCGTCGACATCTCTCCGATCACGAGACTGTCGGACCTGAACAATCCGCAGCGGGTGATGCAGCTCGAAGACCTCCGAATGAAGGTCGACGAGCGCAACAGAGCGCTCGCCGAACAGGACGCCTTCAAGCAAGCGATGGCGGAGGCCAACGGCGATCTTGACGCGGCCGTCCCGCTGTTGATGCAGCGCGGGCTGTACAAGCAAGGCATCGACCTTCAGACCGCATCGTCGAACAGGGCGAAGGCCGAGCGCGAGGCAGAGCGCGCGGGCCTCGAGTCGAACATCAAGCGCCACGAGCAGGCAACAGGAGCCCTTCGCGGCATCGTCGCGTCGGGTGCCGCGCCAACGGATGACGTTGTTCGTCAGGTGATCTCTCCCTTCGGGGACGAGCGATTCGTCGAGGGCTACATCAGGAGCCTTCCGACCCGTCCCGAGGATCGCGTCGGTGCGATCACCTGGCGTGGCGCTACGCCTGCGGACCTCAAGCCGCAGCTCGGAACGTCTGACGCGGGCGACCAGCAGGTCTTCACGTCTCGGGATCCTAGGACCGGCGGGGTGGTCGTGAATGGGACGTTCAGGAAGGGCGTGAGCCCCGTCGAGGCGTCCCAGGCGGCGCGGGCCGAGGCACAGATCGACCTCGCCCGACAGCGCGTCGACCTCGAGCGTCGTCGCCTCGATGCGCCGCCAGCGCGTACCGGGCAAGCCGCCGAGAACAAACCGATGCCGATGGACGCCATCAAGGCGGTCAACGAGGCGCGCTCTGGATCGTCCCAGCTCTCGGCAGTCAACGAACAGATCGACGGGATCGTCAAGAAGATCGACACGGGCGAGTTTCAGGTCAGCCCGCAGCTCAGGCTCGACGCAACCATCAGGAACGCCACCGGCCGATCGAACGCGAACAGCCAGCAATACAGCGAGCTGAACGGGATGATCAATCGATTCGTCGAGGAGTCGCTCAGGCTGAACAAGGGCGTTCAAACCGAGGGCGACGCACAGCGGGCGGCCAACGCGATCAACATCAACCGCAACGACTCGCGGCTCTTGAAGAAATCGCTTGAAGAGCTGTCGAAGGTCAACGAGCGGCGGATCAAGCTCTACGCGCAAGACACCGAGACGATCCATAAGAACTACGGACGGGACCTTCAAGGGAACCCGATCCAGCAGGAGCCGGCGGCCCCATCGTTCGGCTCGATGCCTCCGCAGCTTCCTCCGCTTCCAGCGCCCGGAACCGTGATCGGCCGCGTGGCGCCTGGATCGGGCATGCAGGCCCCGAAGGGTGAGTCAGGCGCTCAGAAGGTGGTCGGCGCGCGCGAGCTCGAAGCGTGGTCCAAGGAGTTCGCGATCTCGATGGAAGAAGCCATCCGTCGCGCTGAGTCGCGTGGCTACAAGGTGCGGTGATGGACGACATCAAGCGGGACATCTTCGGAGATCTACAGCCCGGCGGCCCTGCGCCGGATGACGTCAAGCGCGCGCTATTTGGCGACCTGATGGAGATGAGAGCGGCAGCTCCAAAGCCGATGGCTAGGCCTGCGCCCTCGCCCATGACGATCGATGACAGGCGCGCGATGTACGAGCGCCAGTTCGCGCAGGAGCCATTTCACAGACAGGCCCTGATCTCCGTCGGCGCCGGGGTCGAGGATGCGGGCCGACTGCTCGGTCTGATCGACGACGCGGGCGACACCGAGGCCTCCGCATCGGTAAATCAGCCGCTTCGAATCGCCGGGGCGGCGGTTCCCCTGATCGTTGGCGCAAGGGGCGGCGGCGGAACGCTTGCGATGGCGATGGGCCCGGCTAGAACCGCGCGAATGCTCAAGGGCGCGGCCAACACGGCAAGGTGGGCCGGCAATCGAACCGTCGACGCGGCGAAGAGCCAATTCGGCCAGACGGTGCTCGCAGGCGGTGTGCTGGGCGGCGCATACGCGACGCTCAAGGACCTTGTGAAGTAATGGCTGCCCTCACCCCCTCCCCGCGCTTTCAGGCGTTCACCGCAGGCGGCGACCCGCTCGTGGGCGGCCGCCTGTACACGTACGTCTCCGGGACCTCGACGCCGGCCGCGACGTACAACAGCAGCGCGGCAACGACAGCGAACACAAACCCCGTGATCCTCGATGCGCGCGGAGAGGCGGACGTGTGGCTTGCGGAGGGCGTGAGCTACAAGTTCGTCCTGAAGGACGCCAGCGACGCGACGATCTGGACGCGTGAGCCCGTGTCCGTCTCGGCCTCGGGAGGTTCCGGCGGCGGAACGACGCTTCCGTCGCAGGCAGGAAACGCCGGGAAATTCCTTACGACAGACGGGACGGCGTTGTCCTGGGGGACCCCTTCGATCCCAGACGCGATCAACACGGCGTCGTTCGTTCTCGAGGAAGAATTCCTCTACGTCACCGGGACGACCCCGGGGACGTACTCGAACCCCGTCCCCTCGACCCGTCTGTATCTCAACGGCAGCACGCTTGCCCCCACACTTTCTGTGACGAGTGGGGAGCCCGACCACCCCGGTGTTAGCCGCTGGAACATCGGAAACGGTGTGATGAGCGCGCTGTATTTCGGCCCAGCGTCGAATTCGGCCGGTGTGCGCGTTGATCAGATCGATCGATTCGTGGCGATCGTGAAGTTCGGAAAGACTACCGGAACGAACTTCTTGAAGGCTGGATTCGGTGCCCAGATGGACACCTGGAATCACTTTGAGGAGCTCACCTTCGGCGGGAACGGCATCGGGTTCAGCGCAAAGGCTTATAACGCCGCAGGAAACCCCGTCATCGAGAACTGGAAGGTCTTCGCCGAGAAAGGCGGAGTCCAGTCACTCGTCTCGTCGTCCGTTCCGATTGCGGCCGCTGATACCTGGTACCGGCTGGAGGCCGTTCGCGCGAGCTCGGGCGACTGGTCAATGTACATCAACGGCTCGCTCGTCGCGACGATCACGTCCGCACAAGCCCCGACCGCATCGACGGGCCTCAACGCGGGCCTCACGTCCGGGCGCGGATGGCCCGGTGCGTACATCGATGTCGACTATCTAGGCGTCGCGCTCAAGGGCGCGGCGGGCAGGTACTAAGCGATGGCATCACTCGCTCCGCAGCCCAAGTTCTCGGCGTCGAAACCCGACGGATCCGCTCTCGTCGGCGGAAAGCTCTTCACGTACGCGACGGGTACGACGACCCCGCTGGCGTCGTACATCGACGCGTCTGGCGCGACGCCCAACACGAACCCCGTGATTCTGGATTCGCGCGGAGAATGCGACCTGTGGCTCGCGCCGACGCAGGCCTACAGGCTCGTCTTGAAGGACGCGAACGACGTCCAGCTCTGGAGCATCGACGACATCCGCGGCTTCGATCCATCGCAGCTTCCGAGCACCACAGTCAACGGGACGCTTACCGTCACCGGATCGTCGAACTTCGGATCCGCTAGCTTCACGGGCTCGGTGTCCGTGTCCGGCTCGATGTCAGTCGCGGGCTCGAGCGTCCTGACATCCGCCACGGGACTGGCGAACGGGACGCCACTGGACAGCATCGCCGGGACGCTATCGATCTCGAAGGGCGGCACAGGCAGCACATCGGCAAGCCAGGCGCTCACCAACCTCCTCCCGTCTCAGTCCGGGCAGGCTGGGAAGGTCCTCACGACGAACGGAACTGTTGCGTCATGGGGTACGGCGGGAGGCGCGCCAAGCGGGTCCGGACAGGTCCTTCAACGCGCGGTCGCGCAGAGCGTCGCGAACGTTGCGGTCACATCGACGATCTCATCGGCGGCGGCCCTTCCATCAAGCGCGTTCGGCCAAGAGATCCACTCCGTCGCGTTCACGCCCAAGGCGTCGAGCAGCCTGATCGAGTTCGATATCTCGTGGGCGGTCGCCTCGACGACGAGCGCCGGGACGGGTGCCGTTGCCGGAACGTCAGGGACTCTCGTCCTCGCAATTTTCGACGGCGGGACCACCGCGATCGCGGCAACGGCAATCCTTGCGGGATCGAGCGCCGGATATGTCAGGGCCCGGGTCTACGCGCCGGCCGGGAGTACGACGGCGCGGACCTACAGCGTTCGGGCGATGACGCTCGCCGATCTGACGGCGACGACGGTCATCAACTACTCGATTTCTGGCGGCTCGCTGTTCGGCGGGACCCAGAAGAACAGCGTGACGATCACGGAGACCAGCGCGTGACAGCCCGGGAGACACAGATGAAAGAAGACATTGAACTGACGGACAGAGAGCTCGCGATTGCCGAGCGAGCAGCCGACATCGCGGTCAAGCGAATGATGGATGAGTTTTACAAGGGCGTCGGAAAGTCGGTCGTCCAGAGATTCCTCGTCATCCTCGGCGCGGTCGTGATCGCCTTTGCAGCGGGCAAGGGCTGGATCAGCCTGAAGTGAAGGCGCGCGAAATGTCGGAATCTTTCGTCCGCTCCAAGGATAGTCTAGACAAGCGGTCCGCAGTGCCGACGAGGATGTTCGTTCACGGGAACGACGAGTCATTCGTCGCCGCGGCTATTTCCCTGATCGACCGCCTGACACACGCGGGCTTTGCGGTGCGGGTGACGAGGCGGCCGAAGAAGACGGACGTCGTGATGCTCGTCTGTCGCGTGAGCGACGACGAAGACCCGGACGTGACGCGCGGCATGGATCCGGAGGCCGTGAAGGCAGCCGATGCCCTGCTCCTCGTCGAGGACCCGCAGAGCGAGGAGTTCCCGTCATCGATTCGAAGGGCGCTCGAGTCGCTTGGACTCGTCGCGCCCGAGGACGCGGTGCTGCATTGAGCCAGGGCCGCCTTCTTCTCTGGGTACTCCTCGGCATCGCCGCGACCTACGCGATCGCGGCGTCGAGTGAAGAGCCCTCCTCCGATCGATCGCAGGCGCGGGTGATTGCCGTCGCGGTCGTTCCGGATGGCGTCGTGGGGCTGACGGTCGAGCCGGTGAGCTACTGCGACCGGTCGGAACGCCTCGCGGTGTTCGCGGGAAAGAAAGCAGCGCTTGGGTGCTGGAGGCCTTCGGGTAGCGATTCGATCGTCATCCGGTGGCTCCAGTCCGAGGGCTCGGTGATGTCAGGCAAGACGAGCGTGATGGGCGCGCGGGCGTTCGACCCGCCCGGTGTTAAGCGCGTGGAGGTGTGAGATGGATTTCAACGAGGCTTTCGATCGCGTCATCGGTCACGAAGGCGGCTATGTCAACGATCCGAGAGATCCCGGCGGCGAGACCAAGTTCGGCATCTCCAAGCGCGCCTATCCCTCCGAAGACATCAAGAACCTGACGCTCGAGCGCGCCCGGCAGCTCTATCGGCGCGACTACTGGGACCGGGGAGGCATCCAGAACCTGCCGCCCTTCGCGCGCTTCGATGTGTTCGACGTCGCGGTCAACAGCGGCATCAGTGCCGCCGTCCGGATGCTCCAGCGCGCCGTGGGCGTCGCCGATGACGGCGTTGTCGGCCCGAAGACGTTGGCGGCCGTCGGGTACACGCGCCCCGAGATCTTCCGCGCGCGTTTCGCCGCCGAGCGTCTCGACTTCTACGCGTCCCTGCCCACCTGGCCGGCGTTCGGCCGTGGGTGGGCCCGTCGCGTCGCGGCGAACCTGAGGGGCGTCTGAGATGTGGCCCGCCGTTATCGCAGCCGTGAGTTCAGTGATCGACAAGGTGATCCCGGACCCGCAGGCCGCCGCCGAGGCGAAGCTCAGAGCCATCGAGCTAGGACAGCGCGGGGAACTTGCCGTCCTCGATGCGGACCTTCGAATGGCGCTCGCCCAGACCGAGGTCAACAAGACGGAGGCCGAGAGCCCGGACACGTTCCGTGGCGGCTGGCGTCCTTATATCGGCTGGGTGTGCGGGATGGGCCTGACCTATCAGTTCCTCGTCCGCCCCCTGCTCCCCTGGGTCGTCGCGCTCTTCGGCGTGTCCGTCCCTCCCCTTCCCTCGATCGACACCGAGCAGCTCCTCGCGTTGCTCTTCGGGATGCTCGGTCTCGGCGGACTCAGGACCTACGAGAAGATCAAGAACGTGTCGAGGTAGGCATCTGCTCGTCAGATGATCGACGACTCAGACCAAGGGCCTAGCTCCACGCGGAACTCGCTCGCGCCGAGCGTGTGCAGATACGATGCGAGAGCATCGAGGTGCTTGAACTTCCTGGCTCCGCCGCGTTGCGCCTCGAGGAGGTCTTCTGTGACGCCTTCACGCATCACGAGCACGAACCCGCCCGGTACGCCTCTCGCGACGAGCTCTCCGCTCTTGCCTGAGCGGATCAGTTGTCTCAGCAGCGGCGTATCAAACACGGTAATTTGAAGTATCAGAATTGCGGTTTTGATGCTTCGGCATTAAACTTCTGGCTCGCGTCGCGCATCATAGCGAACCGGCGATGCCAGGAGGGCAGCCCGTGAAATCTAGGAATGGTCTCGTCGTGTCACTGCACAAGAAGGTCGGAAAGAGCGTCGAGTTGTTCTCGGGATGCGGGGGTCTCGCGCTCGGGCTGTCGTTCGCCGGTTTCGAGCACGAGCTCCTGGTCGAGCGAGACAAGCATGCCTGCGCGACGCTCTCGCACAACAAGACGAACGGTGATCGGCTCACCGAGAACTGGACGGTCCAGTCGAACGACGTCCGAGCCGTCGACTGGAAGTCGTTCGCCGGTTCCGTGACCCTCGTGGCGGGCGGCCCTCCCTGCCAGCCGTTCTCTATCGGCGGCAAGGCAGCGGGCAATCAGGACGAGCGTGACATGTGGCCCGAGTCCGTCCGCTCGGTGCGCGAGATCGGTCCAACCGCCTTTATCTTCGAGAACGTTCGCGGCCTTCTTCGGCCGAGGTTCTCGAGCTACGTCGACTGGATTCTGGCTTACCTCTCTAACCCTTCGGTCGTGATGCAGCCGGGCGAAACGCACGCAGACCACATGCAGCGCCTGCTATCCGTGGATGGGCCGTCCGAGTACGCGGTCCAGCTCGTCGACGTCAACGCAGCGGATTACGGCGCCCCGCAGAAGCGGAAGCGTGTCCTCTTCATCGGCTTCCGTCGCGATCAGTTCCCTGAAGCGCCGAGGTTTCCTCGTCCCACGCACTCGAACGAGCGGCTGATGTGGGACAAATGGGTGAGCGGTGAGTACTGGACGCGCCACGGGCTGCAGCGTCCCGGCGACGATAAGATTCCCGAGATCGAGATGAGGATCGCTTCTCGTCTTCGAGAAAGCCTGATTGAACCCGATGAACTGCCATGGCAGACCTGCCGAGACGCGTTCAAGGGCCTCGGCGAGCCTGGCACGCGCCCTGACCTGTCGAACCACTCGCCGCAGCCCGGGGCGCGCTCGTACGCCGGACACACCGGAAGCCCGATCGATGAGCCCGCGAAGGCACTCAAGGCGGGCGTCCATGGCGTTCCGGGGGGCGAGAACATGCTGGCGCTCGAAGGCGGATCCGTTCGCTACTTCTCGATCCGAGAAGCCGCGAGACTGCAGGGCATCCCTGACGGCTATGAGTTCCCGGGGAGCTGGACGGAGTCGATGCGTCAGATCGGCAATGCCGTTCCGGTGCACCTGTCGCGCTTCGCGGGCCAGTGGATCGCCGATCAGCTTCGTGGAGTATCGACGCGACGTCGGGCAGCCTGAAGAGGCCCGAGGAACGCCTTGATGGCTTCCTCGACCTTCGGTTCGTCGCGGAGTTCGCACTCCCAGACCGTCAGGACGCGCCAGCCGTCAGCGATTAGTCGTTCCTCGACCGATCTGTCGCGCCGAACGTTCGATGCGAGCTTGTCGATCCAAAATGTCTGATCCGGTCGCGGGCGCTTGTATGTTCCGCAGTCGTGTCCGTGCCAGAAGCAGCCGTGCAGGAAGATCACGGACCGTCTGCCCGCGAACACGAGGTCAGGTCGACCAGGAAGCTTCTTTCCGTGCAGTCTGTATCGATACCCCATCGCCCAGACGAGGCGCCGAAGCTTGAGCTCCGGGGCGGTGTCCTTGCCCCGGATGCGAGACATTCGCTCGCTTCGCTCCTCGACCGTGAGCGTGTCTCGTCTGGTCAGCTCAGCTTCGTCCAAACCGTGTGTGGCCAAGGGGTGGGGGTCGCTGGATAAAGTATGACCCGGCCGTGAAACAAAGTGACCCGCCAAGCCCTGGGAGGCAAGGCGGGCAGCATCACCTGGTCGATCAACTGACGCATCGTCAAGTTCGGCGCAGGTATCGAAACCGGACCCTGTCGCTGGTCGATGTGACCAGTCCGGTAGTGCGCGAACTTCCCGTTGGGTAGCAGGTCGGTCCCGAACCTGAAGTCGTATGGCAGCTTCGACTTCACGAACAGGAGCAATTCCAAAAGGTTCGTGAATGCCAACGGAACGACCCACGGCAACGGCACGTCGATATCGACTGGGTACTGAACATCAAACGCGGCGGGCGCCTGCCCTTCACGGTTCTGTCCCGGGTCGTTCGATCCGAACCCGAGGTTCTGCCATGCGAGTGAGCTGCCAGCTCCGTGAACGCCAGCGTAGTGCCTTAAAAGCGCGCTCTCGACGTTTACGACGGTGAAGACCATCACCCGGACGGCCTTGAACGAAACGTCACGAGGTCTGAGCCCGACTCGATGTGAGATGTTGTTGAAGTGGCGGCCTAGCCGGTTCCTGAATCCAGCGTCCGCGTCCGTCTTCCCGACGTACACAGCCTTTCCCTTGTGAAAGAGCGTGTAGACGCCTTGAACGTCCTCCGGCAGCGACTGAACGCGTTGAGGATGCAGTAGCGCTCGGCTGACCTTGTCGAACTCGAGCGGCAACCGCTCTGTGATCACACGGTTCAAGTCGAGCTCGAACTCCCGGTACCCGGTCGGTTTCTTCGTAGCCATCCGAACAGTCTAGCCAGCCAAGTCCGCAGCGCAACTCTTGCCGATCTACTGCTAGCCTGACGGTTTGATTGAATCTATGTCCCGATCCGAGATCGTAGAAGACAAGGAAATCTGCGTCGTATGTCGAACCCGAACATCCCACCCGGCTGGTCCGCCCTTTCCCGCCGCCTCATCGCAAACATCGAGGCTCTAGCCGCCGGCCGCCCGTATCGCATCGAGTGGATGGGCGAGAAGTACGGCTCTTTGCGCTGTGACGCATCCGTTCCCGACGACGTGAGGCCTCTCGCTGACGAGATCATCTCGTTGGCTGAAGAGGCAAGCCTGAGGATCTGCTCGGTGTGCGGCGCAGCCGGGAAGATGCGCGGCGACGAGGACGGCTGGATGTACGTCGCCTGTGACGAGCACACGCGGCCGGCGGATCGCTAGCCGAGCGACGAGAAGACCGAGCCGATCGCCCTCCGGTTGATCTGTACCCGGCAGGCCGCGACGATTTCGGCCAGGCGTTCGCCGTCCACTAGATCGACAATGGACTCGTCAATCCCGTTGATGTCTGCGTAAGCGACGGCCACGAGCTGGTCCGGTATCGAGCGAACGCACAGGCGCAGCCGGGCTTTGTCCTGATCGTCAGGTTCGATGTAGCTGTAAAGCCTTTGGGACAGAAGACAGATCAACAGCTTGGCGAGGTGTCCGTCCTCTCGTGCCTTCGCTACCCAGCGGACGAACAGCAGGATCTCGCGCGCGACGCGCTCGTTGTCGTCGTCCCAATTTTCCTGGCCGTACCCGGCGGCTACGATCTCGATCCTCGACTCGATGGCCGACAGCGCGCGACGGTCCGACTCGATCATCGCGCCGAGATCCTCGGCGTGTGCGAGTAGGTCCGCCCAGGTCCTGCAGCGCTGGAGGATCGTCTCTATCGACTGTTCAGACATTGCCGAGCACCGACGAGATGACTTGGTCGATCTCGCGGCGGGCGAGAACACATTGGCAGTACGCCGTCGATCGGGCGTGAAGGTCCGGGGCGGGAAGCCGGTTGATCGCGTTGATGCATCGCTTGGGCATCAGCTCGAGCGCGAGTACGTGAAGCGCCTCCAGGTACTTCCCCGATCGCTTGCTTTCGCCGAACGAAGTGACGAGAAGCATCGTGAGCAGCTCGTCGTCGTCGCCCGTGTAGATCTCGGCGATCCAGCGCAAGCCCGAGATCACGCGGCGATGTTCCTCGACGCCCTGCATGTCCTTGCGTCCGACTGTCTCACGAGGACCCGGGATGCCGTCGTGTATCGCACCGACGGCATCGAGAAACGCCTCGGGGTCCTGCTCGATCAGTCGCGCGATCTTTTCGGCGGAGAGCTTAACGCTCGACCAGGAATTGACGTGAAAGATGAAAGAAGTCATCTGGGAACACGCTCCGGAAGAGGGCCTTCGAGATCAGGGATTGGCATTGATCGATTGATGCTGCGAGACCGTCCGGGTCTCTGTCTCGCATCAAGTTGATCGACCTGACCGGGTCCATCGCGATGCCGATCTCGTGAACCACGAGGCGTGGCGCGATGTTGCTCGAGTTTCCGGTGAGGTTGAGGAACGCGAACCACGCGTCATCCCCGAGCTCGTACGCATTGATCAGCGCCTCGATGAGCGACAGGATCGCGCGCCCTTCCCACTGCTCGCTCGGGTCGTTGCGTACCTCCTTGATCGCCTGGAGAACCCCCGTTCGATCACTGGAGAGCAGCGCGACGAGGCTCGTCTCGTGCATGAGAAGGTCGGTCGGCGTTCGGATCCTTCTGATCAGCTCGAACGTGTCGTCCGTCATCGCGTCCTCCGTCACATCGGAAGCGCAGGCTATCGTCGGATAGTGTGGGACACCAGGCCTTTACATGCTAGTTGGCATAGATGCAACGCTGCCCGATGCGTTACTGGATGGCATGAAAACGCCCGGCAAATGCCGGGCAGTAACGGGGGGATGAAGGCCCCGAGTGATCAGGCGACTTTCGCGTCGTACGTGTACATATCCGGAAAGTGCGCCTCGATCCACGTCCAATAGACCTCGAAACTCGGGAAAAGCCGGCTTCCCTTCGCCTGGTTCACGTAGTCCGGGATCACGTTCAGATTCCCCGGCGTGTGCAGCCCACACGCGACCTGCATTCTCTCGCCGCCGTCAGTCCTCTCGTTCGCGACAATCGGGACGAAGTGATCGACGACCCAGGGCTCGCCTGTCAGACGTGTGAACCTGCGCGCCGTGACGTACGCGACCGCCAGCTCGTGCCTCTGCTCTTTCGTCATCGAAACAGTCGCCAGCTTCTTGCGCAGCCTCCTCATCCCCTGGCTTGCCGCCACGATCGCGCTGTAGTGCTCTGGATGGTTCTCGCGCCACCGACGCACTGCCTCACGGTTTCGCTCGGGATACAGCGCCCGGATCTGTCTCTCGGCCTCGGCTCGGCAGGGCTTGCATCGAGACATCAGCTTTCCTTTCGTCGCCGTGAAATTCGACTTCGAGACAAACGTCCCGCACCCCGTGCAGTACTTGACGCGTGCGACTACAGCGTTTGCGACGAGGGCGGACCGGATCAGTTCTTTTGTTAGCGTTGACATCGTTGTCTCCTCAGTTTGTGGATGGGTTGTTGAATCAAAGGCCGTAGAAGAATTCGGAGCGCAGCCTCTCTGGGGTGGTCCTGTAGATCTCCTCGAGACCGTGCTTGACGGTTAGCAGTCGCTCCAGCGGCTCGGCCTGGACGTGCGGGTCGCGGCCGAACATCGCGTCGATGCAGCGGCGCGTGTACAGCAGGGCCTCGTGCGGGGTTCGGCCCCAGCCGATCAGGACCTCCTGGTCTCCGGCGGCGAAGTCCCAGAAAACGAAGAACGAAGCGTCTCGAACGGCGACCGGCGGCGGGATGAGCTTGTGTATGTCGCGGTCCTCGGCTTTCTTGTGGACCGGGCGCGATCTGTAGGCCTCGAGGATCCGGGCGCACCAGCGGAGGTCCTCGGCGACCTCTGCGGCGTCGCGGTCGACGCCGAATGTGAATCGGGCGCGCTTTTGCTCGTTTCCGTCGAGGTCGGCCTCGCCGCTGGCTTTGATCCGCCCCTCAAGCTCGATGTCTTTCCAGGCCGTCGCCGTCGGGTTGCCGTGGCCGGATTCGAGCGTCGAGTCGTCGAGCTCGACGAGGATGTACGTGTCGCCGCGCGCGTGTGCGTCCGCTTGCCAGCGCTCGACGTCGGCGGTCGTCACGGCCGACAGGTCGTCGATTGCGGCGGATCTGCTGGATCGGATGGATGGAATGTGCATTTTTGCTATCCGTGACTATCTTGTGTATCGGAAAAATTGCCCGCCGCGTGGGGCGGGCATTGATCATTAGTTATAGCGTCCTTCGGCGAATTTGAAAGGGCAGTTCAGCTTTTTGCTTGTGTTTGCCTTCAGGTCGTAGACCTCTATCCATCCTTCGTCCACTTCGTCCATCCGCCCGTTGTTCGCCGCATCGATGAACATATTTTTCACGATCTCGATCCGCGCGTCGTTGATAGCCGCCTCTTCAGTGCCCGCCTCAGACAAAACAACCTCCCCGTCACCGTCGCTCCAGAGCACACGGAACGCGGGCTCTCCTTCAAATCCAGACGGCTGGAGATTTCTTGTCTCGTAGATCGAGTCCTCGATCGTCGCCTTCGCCGAGCCGATCCTCAGCGCCTCCGCCGCACGTTCAGGATCAGCATCGACGCCGATCCATGCGCGCCCGACGCTCAGGTCGACCGCGATAGTTTTTGTGTCCCACTCTTTTTCCGGATGGTACATATCGAACGCGCGAACTTCTTCGAGTCCGTCGTCCGACAGGAAAATCTCCATCCCGTCGGTTTCATTGTCTTCGTCGTGGTCTCGTCCCATTCCGTAGCCCGAGACACGGATTGCATCCTGCAGCTCTTCGATATAGTCTGCAGTCACGTTGAAGCATGTAGTGCGTTTATTCATTTGAAACTCCGTCATATTCAGGTTTGGTTTTTTAGCGCCTTGTTTGTTTAGCGCATGTGTCAATAATGCCCTGGATTTTTGCGCTTGTGTTGTACTCACGCCACGCGACGCAAGCTTCAATATCTCCGAGTTAATGCTCTGCCAAACCTCTAATTAAGAAGTAGAGACGCAAGGCAAATGACAGAGGGACGATTCGTCTTTCTGCGAGACAAGAACACGAGGTCATTCAGTAGCAACAGGCTGACGAACGGTCGGTTCTGACCGACGAACGGTCGGTTCCGGAGGCCGCCAGATCGGTCCGGGCCGCTTGTGTATATATGTATTACGCGCGCGGGCGTACGCGCGCGCGTACGCGTGGGGCTACGCGTCGGCCGGATATCGCTCGAGCACTTGGGCGAGATGCGACTGCCAGAGGAGCAGCGCGTCGGTCTTCTCACGCCAGAATTCGTGTCGGTTGTAATGTCGATTGATTAGCCCGCCGAGCTCGTGCGACAGCAGGCGCGCGCGCGTCTCTTTCTCAACGCCTAGCTTGGTGAGCTGCGTCTCGACGGTTCGACGAATATCCCCGAGCCGAAACGCCAGGCGGATCGCCTTGGCCTCGACCAGTTTCTTCGAGATGTCCGTCACGGTATGGGACAGCGTCTCGGGCGCGATACTGTCGACGCCGGAAGATGTGCTGTGCACTAGCTCCCCGCCGTCAAGCATCCCGAGAAGTTCGCAATAGATCGCGGTGAGGGATTCCGAGAGGGGCAGCTCGTGAGGCACAGGGGCCGGCCTGCGTCCCTTGCCATCCCAGAGCGTCAACACGCCGCCCGCCACGTCTACGTCCCGAACGGTCGCGCGCGTGAGCTGGGCCGGGCGTTGAGCGCCGAGGAGGAGATGAGCGCGAAGCGTGAGGCGAATCGGCGCGGATTTGATCGTGTCGATCGCGCGCTGGTAGTGCGCCAGCTCTTCATCCGACAGGGACCGCGTCGACGTTGAACAATGATCAGCGGGGACCTTAATTCCCGATATCGGGTTGATCTCGACGCCGAAAGCCTCGAGCTCGGACGGAGCCTCCGGGTCATTCGCAGCACTCACCGCGAACGCATACGCGGAGTGAAGCATGCTTCTCAGATGCTTGGCTTCGCTTCGGTGTCCGAGGCCGAGAACTTTCGTGATCGATGATTTCAGTTGCGACACCGTCACGCTTCGCGCCGGCGAATCGACCCAGGCATACCCGAGATCGGGATCGAGAATTCGGCGTCGGAAGGTGTTCTCGACGTCTTTGGGGCGACGCTTGCCGGCGGCTTCAAGCTTCTTGACGTAGAGGTCGAGCAGCTTCCTGAGTGAGACGTCCTTCTCGCCGCTTTTCTTGATCGCGCCGGATGCGGCGGCGGGTGTTGCCGAGGCCTTGGGATCGATGCCGCGCCTGAGCTGGTCGCGGATCTCGTCGGCCTTCGCGCGTGCCTCCGCCAGGGTGATCCCGTCCGCGTCGTCGGATGATCGGTACGGGCCGAGCGTCGCCAGCTCGCGCCTTCCGTTGCGCCCGACGAACCGGAAATAGAACCCCTTCGCGCCGGACCGCCCGACTCTCAGGACGAGGCTTCCCGATCCCCGGGGCGATGGATCCGTGAGCCAGTAGTCCGCGGCCTGAGGCTTCGCGCCACGGATCACTTTGTCCGTGAGCAGCGCTCCCCGTCGTACTCCATCGTTGCCGTTCGTTGCCATTCGGTTGCCACTTCGCCGATCCTTGAGACCCGCATTCTACCGTGCAAGTGGTCGCCGTTCGTCGGCAAGTCCTTGATTCTATTGGACGTTCCGCAGCTCAGACGAACAGAATGATTGGCAGAAAAACAACGGCCCGCTGATTCGTAATCAGTAGGTCGGAGGTTCGACTCCTCTCATCAGCACCATTTTTACAACACTGCGTTAGATTACGTTGTAAATTCAAGCACTTAGAACGCAGTGCGTGGTACAGTGATAGCGTGGTTTAGATCCAACGCTGTACCAAATTCGTACCAGCCGGATCAGCACTTCCAGGCCCGCAGGCTCTTGTTGATCCGGCTGTTCGGGTCCTTCGCCGTCTTCTCGCTCGTCAGCTTCTTCTTCATGCCCTTCATCCGGGCGCAGAACGAGTCGCGTCGAGGTCCCCCTTCCGGCTGCGGGGGCTTGAGTCCGGGCTTGCCGGGATTCGCCTTGTTGTAGCTGGCGCGCCCCTTGGCGTTCAGCCCACCCTTGGGATCCTTGCCCTCGGCCCTCTGCCATGCGGGTGTCTTGGCCATGGTCACTCCTCGTCTATGAGCTGCTCTACGAAGCGACGGGTGTCGCGGTTGAACTGGATGCCGCCCAGCGTGTTGCGCTCGCGCTGGCGCTGCGACTGCTCCGACCGGATCAGGGACGACAGGGGCTGGCGCCGGTAGCCTGCTTCCTCGCGGGCGTCCTGCAGCTTCGCCCACCGCTCCCGAGCCTCCGCCCGGGCGTCCGGGTCGTCCTTGGCGCGCAGGTAGGCGTTGCGGATCTTCTCGGCCCTGTCCTGGAACTTGTTGTCCGCCTCGCGCTTGACCCGGTCCCGGAACTGGCGCACCGCCAGCTCGGTGGGCTGGAAGCCGATGGCCTGCCAGAAGGTCTCCATGCCGGAGATCTCCTCCGGGGTGATCAGCACGTCGCCGTTGCGCCGGGTCACGCCCTCGGTGGCCTGCCGGTACGACTTCATGGCGTTGGACACGCCGGTGGGCACGAGCTGCTCCAGGCCGCGGTAGTACTGCCCGTCGCGCATCAGAGCCAGACCGTCGGCTGCGCGCAACCCCAGAGAGCCAGCCGGGCCGCCGAAGATGGCCGCCATGGCCGACTCCACACCGGTGCGGCTGGACAGGTCCAGATCGTTGAACGGCAGCAGCGACAGCACGTTGCCCATGCCGAGCTTGTTGGACAGGTCCACGCCGAGCGCCGCAGGAGCTCCACGGGTTATCAGGGTCGCCACCTGCCCGTTGCCCAGCAGCTCGCGCAGCTCTTCCTCCAGGTTGAACGGCTCGTCGTCCCCGCCGTCCTTGAGCATGCCCAGCATCCAGGAGATGGCGGCGAAGCCCGGCAGGCCGATGGCGCCCGCCATGACAGCGGTGTGCCCCAGCAGGAACCCGAGCGCCTTGCGTGCAGCGGCTTGGTCATCGCCGGTGAAGCTGTTCTTCACGAGCTTGGCCAGCAGCGTGAGCTGGATGAGCTGGAACTTGCGGAACTGCAAGGCCACCTTGCCCGTGGCGGTGTTGAACACCCGCGGCGCGTTGCCCCGGGTGTAGTCGCCGTGGGTCTGGCTGATGATGTCGTCGGCGTACTGCAGTGCCTCAGCGGCGTTGCCGGTCCGGGCGAGCTCCATCCGGTAGGCCGCGATGGCGGTGGACAGCCGGTTGACGGCTTCGAGCTTCTGGGCGGCGTTGCGCAGCCCGCGATCGACCTTGTTCCAGCGGTCCTTGACCGGGCCCTCGCCTTCGAGGCGGAACTCTCCCAGGTCGGTGTCCATGCCGATGTCGATGCGCCCGCGGTCCACCAGCTTGGAGATGGCGGCCCGGACATCCTGCGGCGCGGCGGCGTAGTTGAACTGCTCGCCCAGCTTGGCCGTACGGAACATAGGGGCCAAGTCCGTGTAGGCCTTGACCAGCGCAGTGCCCACCTTGAGGTAGTTGAACTTGCCCGCCATGACCGGCAGCGACATCATGAACGGCTGGGTCAGGTTCTGCAGGTAGTACGCCGGGCTCGTGGCCAGATACCAGACCGAGGTCAGCCGGGCGAGCTTGGAGGCGATGGGCGACGGGTCGTAGTCCATGGACTGCGTGTGCCGCTTCATCAGCTCATTGAACACCCCTGACTTGGTGTTCTGCGCCTCGGCGTCACCCGACTTCACCTCGCGGCGCATCGCGTTGAAGGTGTCCAGCGTCTGGTTGTTGTACTTGGCCCCGGCGATGAACTGCGCGTCCGCCCGCCCTTGGGAGGTGAAGGAGCGCAGCATGTCGATCTCGCCGGCCACGCCGCGGCGGCGCATCTCGGACTTGCGGGCCGAGCTCTCGGCCAGGGACGACAGGTACAGCTCGCCCACCACCCGGCGCGCGGCGCGCAGGGCGTTCTTCTCGCCCGGCTGGGCGTCTGCCAGCTCCGCATCGAGCTCCGCGCGCAGCTTGTTGAAGGCCGAGAGCATGCCGCCGAACATCGTGTGCTGGACGGCCTCCTTCTGGCGGAACACCACCTCTGCGAAGGCGCCCTGCTTCTGAAGCTGCTCGACCAGCTCGCGCGCGTCGGCGGCCGACTCTGCGAACGAGACGTGGTAGTCATCGCCCGAGTTCTCCAGCTTGGCCCGGGACTTCTCGTCGGCGTCCAGGTAGGCCTGGGACTTGGCGATGACCACGTAGTCGCCGAAGCGCTTCAGCGGCGCGTAGGGGCGGAACTCCTGCAGCTCGAAGAGCGAGTTGAACCGCTTGAGCTGGTCGGCCTTGTCCGCATCCAGGCGCGCAGCCTTCTTGGTGTCCCCGAGCTTGCGGGCGGCCGCGATCAGTGCGTCGTACTCGGAATCGGTGGCCTCGATGACGGTCTGCTTCTTGAGCGACAGCACCTCGTCGCCATGCTTGAAGACGGCCTCCACCAGAGCCTTGGACTCCTTGGACAGCGCATCGAAGCGCTGCTTCATCTCAGGGTCGACCTTGACGTTGGCGCTCGTGCCCTTGCGCCAGTCGGGCTTGAAGCCCCACTTGCCCTCGCGCGTGGCGTCGTAGAGGAACTGGTTGGCCGACTTCGGGCCGGTGCCGCGCTCGGCCTGGGGCACCTTGTTGTACAGGTCCGCCACGCGCTCGACTTCGCGCTCCAGCTTGCCTGTGAGCGCCGCACGCTCCTGGTACACGCGACGCAGGTTGCCCGCAGCCTCCACCCCCAACGAGATGGCGCGGTTGATGACGTCCTCGGTGAACGTCAGCGTGTTCAGCGCCGCGTTGCCGACGTCGCGCAGCGTGTTGGTGACGACACCGACGGGCTTCTGGAGCTCTGTCGGCAGGCGCTCGGTGGGGTTCTTGCCGAAGCGCATGCGCTGCTTGTCCGCAGCCACCTGGGCGCCCACGCGGAAGATGTTCTTGTCGTTGAAGATGACGAGGTTGCTGGTCCGTACTTGCGACTTGGCGCTCTCAAGGGCCGCTTCAGCGTCTGCAACGGCTTTTTGGCCGTCAACGACCTGCTTCTCGTGGTAGCGAACAGCCGCGCCGAGTTTGTTCTTCAGGCCCACCACAGATGTGGCTCTCGTCTTCTCCGCGCTCTTGGCGATGTTGTCGCGAATGAAAGCCGGAGCGCTGTCAATCAGGTCTTGAAGCTCTTTCTGACTGCGTTCAAGCGCCTCTTGCGGGTTGGTGTCGGCAAACGCCCGCGCAGCTTTTGCCTTTTCCAGGGCCGCGCGGCTGGCCTCAAGGCCGTCTCTTGCGGCGTCAAGGCGGTCCTGCGCGCCTTTCACTGAATCGCTGCGACTGCGAGCGTCCAGGAACCTGATGCCCTTGATGCCGATGGAGTCGAGCCACTCAGACGCAGCCTTGTCGGAGCCGAACTTGTTCTCAAACCAGTTGTACAGGTTCTCGCCATCTATGCGCGGGTCGTCCCACGCATCATCGAAGTCCTCCGCGTATTTAGAGTTCTCGATGGCCTGACGCACTTTGGCGCTTTGCTTGCTCAGTGGCTTGTCCCAGTCCAGCAGCTCGTCGTCGGCGACGGCGGTGTCCACGCGCATGAGCGAACCTTCTGGGTTAGGGCCCGCCCGCATCTCAACTTCGCGCCCTCCGGTGATGGCCAGCAGTCGGTCCCAACGCGACTTGTTGCTCTTGCTGGCAAACTTAGTCTTGCCGTCGAACAGCAGCTTGTTGTACAGCTCGCGCAAAACAGACGCCGGCACCGGCTGGCCCGTGTCGGAGTACACCGGCTGGGCGCTTTGGCTCTTACGATTGACGTCAGCCTCGAAGTACCCCTTGGCGATGCCGAACCGCTGCGCCAGATAGGTGCCCCAGCCGTACGCTTGCGCACCCTCACCCGACCCCATGAACTTGTGGTCGAACTTGCGGAACGCCGCCGCCGTGCCATGCCACGTGCCGGTGATCTCCAGGCGGGCTGCACCGAACGCGAGGTTGACGATGTCCTGTGCGGTCAGGCTCTCGGGCTTCAGGCCCAGCCGGCGCACCGCGACCTTGAACGCAGCCCACAGGGTGCGGAACCACTCCCGCAGTCCAGCAGACCCGCGCATCGTCTCCGCCGTGGGGTCGATGCCTCGCTGCACAGCCTCTTCGAGGAAGTAGGCCAGGATCTCGGCCCGGCGGTCTTCCTTGGGCGTGTTTGCGTCCATCGTGCGCTCGACGGCAGCCAGGGCGACTTCGCTCTCGGTGGACCCGTTGTCCTGCTTGGCCCAGGAGATGATCTGGTCGACGAGCTTGTCGTACACCGCCTTCGGCAGCAGGTTCTCCAGCCCCAGGTGGCCGCCCACCTCGTGCATGAACTTGGCCCGGCCACGCCCCTTGGCGATGCGGTCCGCCACGAGATACGCCACCCCGTCAGAGGCCACACCATAGGCGCCTTCGAGGGCCATCTTGGCGCCCAGTACCTTCTTCGTGCGGTCCGAGGAGGTCAGCAGGTCGCCGATGGTGTCCACGATCACGAGCTTGCGCCCCAGCACATCGGCGCGGATGAAGGCCTTGATGTCGTCAATCAGCTCGGCGGCGGTGTAGCCGTTCTTGACGGCGCCGGCACCCTTGGTCTTGCCGAACTGCTGCCCGCCCCCCTTCATGGCCTGGACCATGCGGTTCCAGTCGCGCGGGGCGATGTCCAGCACGGCGGCGTACTGGAAGGGTGCTTCGGGGCGCAGGGCCCCGGACTCCACCGCGGCGCGGGCGGCTTCGAGCGCGTCCTCCATCGAGACGAACTTGCCGGTGGTGGCCAGCATGACGTCGCCCGGCTGCTCCTTGTCACGGGACTTGGCGCGCAGGTCGCGCTCGCGCTGGGAGGTCGAGTTCTGCGAGGTGCGGGAGTCTGGACCGGATGATGACGATGTCCATACCGGCCACGGCATAGAACGCTGCATCAGCGACACGACGTCCTGGCGGGTCCAGTTGTTCTCGCCGTAGCCCACGAACTCCTTGCGAGTGGTCTCAGGCAGGTCCGCCCACTTGGGTGCGCCAGGGATGGTGTTGGCGGCTTGGTCCCACGCCCGGCCAGCCTGCTCGGTCGGAGTCAGGACCTTGTCCACGGGTGCTGCCGGCGCGGGCGCTGCAGCCTCTGCCTTCTTGACGCGGCGAACCTTGGGAGCCTTGGGAGGCTCGGCACCCTTGGCCTTGCGCACCGCTCCCCGCTGAAGGACGCCCTCGGCGCGCTCGATCTCGGCCTCCGCCTTGGCTTGGAGCTCCGCAGCCTCCTGCTCCAGTTGCGCGACGGGCACCATCTTGTTGTTGACTGAGACCTCGGTCTTGCCGGCGGCGCGGGCCTGGGCGATCTGCTCGGCGCGCTTGGCGGCCTTGTCCTGCAAGTCCATCGCCTTCTGCGTGAACTTGGCTGCGACCTCGCCGGGGGTCAGGTACTTGGCTTCGATCTGGGAGATCGCAACGTCGGCCTCCTCGACCTTGTCGTTCTTGCCGGCTTCTTCCGCAGCGGCGCGCTGCTGGTACAGGGAGTCCAGCTTGTCCTGATCGGCCTGTGAAACGTCCTCGCGCCCGGCCAGCTCACCGGAGTCGCGCCAGTTGGAGACTGAGCCGCCCAGTGACGCACTGGTGGAGAAGCCCGCCTCGCGCAGGCTGGGGTCGCGCCCGCCCATCTCCGGGGCGGTGTCAGCGCCGAAGGCGGACTCCGTGGCTTCCAGATCAACCTCGGTGCGCCCGCTCGTGGGGGCGTCAACCTCGGTCTGCGTCTGCGCAGGCGCGAGTCGAGCAGCCAGCCTCGCCACGTAGTCATCGGTCCAGCCGAACTTCTTCTGGGCGTTCTTGATGCGGGTCGCCCGGGTCTTGGCCCCGAGCTCGCCCTCGCCCGTCACCTTCTGCACGGTCTGCCGCGACAGCCCGTACTTGTTGGCGATGGCCTCCTCGGTCATGTTCTCCACGTAGCGGTCGTAGAGCATGGCCGCATCGCGCTCGCCGAAGATCTGGTTGAGTGTGGTCAGCGTGTCGTCATCGCTCTCGTTGGTGTCGCCCTGCTCGGCGACGATGTCCTCGGCGATCTTGAAGAGGTTGACTCGGCGGCCCTGCGCTTTGGCGGCGCGGGCCTCTGCCCAGACCTGACGCAGCGACGGTGTGAGTGCTGCGAGCGCCGGAGCTCCGTCGGGCTTGGAGTCTTCCCAGTCGCTCTCGTCCGTGGCCTCGGCAGCCTCGGCTTGCTCAGCAACGGGTTCGGGGGCAACGAAGGCCTGCGACTGTGCCAGGGCGGCCGGACTCACCAGCCTGCGCTTGCGCTGGACTACAGGCTCGGTTGGCGCAGCGGGAGCTGCGGCATCTTGTGCGGGGGCGGCTGCCACGGCAGCTTCTGCCGGCGGCGCTGCTTGGACGGCTTGACTGGCTTGGACATCGGCGGGGACCTCCGTGGCCGTTGGGGGAGTTGCCGGCGCGGGCTCGACCACGGGAGCCACGACAGGCACAGGAGCCGCCACAGGGGCAGGCGCAGCGACGGGAGCAGCCACCGGAGCCTTCTTGGACTCGATGATGGCCGCGGCCAGGAGCTTCTTGGCCTGCGCGTTCTTGCGCTCGGACATGGCGGTGACCACCGGGGTCAGCGACTCCAGGGGGAGCCCGGACGCCTTGATCTCGGAGAGCAGCTCCAGTGCCTTGCCGTTGGGCACGACGCCCATGTCGATGAGTTCCTGCTCCTCCGGCGTATAGACCTTGGAGGCGGGCGCGGGCGGCGGAGCCGGCGCAGCGGTCGGCGTAGTGGGCAGCCCTTGGGAGAGCATCGACGCCTCGTAGGCCGACAGCTCGCGCTCGGTGCCATCCGGCCCTGCGACACGGACACCCGACGGGGCGTCGAACGCTGCGGTGATGTCGGCCTCGCGGGCCTCGCGCTGCTTGTCGTCGAGCGGCGCGCCCACGCCAGCCTGTTGCTCGACCCAGTTCTTGAGCGGAACGCCCGGGTTGTCGCGGATGAGCCCGAGGATGGGCGCGAGCTGCTCCTGACGAGCCTTCTCGGCGTCGGCAGCGGCCTTGTCCCTGCGCAGAATGTCGGCCTCGATGGCGCGGTTGTTGAGCGCGCCGAACCCACCACCCGTGGCGACCCCGGCCAGCATGCCCATGGCGCCGGCGTTGCCCACACCCTGATCCCAGGGCCTGCCCAGCGCGACGTTCTGCCAGACCTGCTCCTGCATGGACTGGGGCAGTTCCTCGAACACGCCTTCGGACAGCGCGCTGCCACCGATGTTGCGCAGCATCCCGCGCTTGCCGGTGCCCATGGCGCCTTGCGCGAGCGCAGTGTCGATGTCGCCCAGCCCCACGCGGTTGGCCAGCCGGCCGCCGGCAAGACTCAGAACGCCAGCGCCGAAGCCCGATGCGGCAGCGGCAGCCCCCTGCCACGGGGTGAGGAGTCCGTCCTTGGTCTCTGCGCGGATCTGAGACGCCGCAGAGCCGGCCCCGAGGATGCCTTCGCCCGCAGCGCCGGCCACCACAGGAGCGACCTTCGGGGCGACTCGCAGCAGTCCGCGGGCGATGCCGGCGCCGCCGATCATCTGAGGCAGCGACTCCCCCGCAGCAGTCAGGATCGTGCTGGGGTTCTGGAGCGCAGTGCCTACGGTGTCGAGGAACCCGTCGGCCTGCTTGACCTTCTCGTTGGCCGCCTGCTGCGCCGGCGAGTACCACGAGTCGATGAGCTTCTGAGCCTCTTCGGGGCGGTAGCCCAGCTCTTCGAGCGCCTTGCCGACGCGGCCACCCGTGGGGATGTCCGCCAGACCCGCGAACGCCTGCGGCAGGCCCACCGCGCCCTTGAGCGCGACGACGCCCACGTCCCCCATCGTGCCGAGGATGGTGCGCTCGGGATCCTTGGGTGGCAGCGGCGAAACGAAGGTCGGGGTGAACCCCTCGACGGGCGCAGCCGAGCGCCGAGATGTGGCTTCGGTGAAACCCTCGATGATCGGCATGACGAGCCCTCGCTACTTCTTGCCCGGCTTGGCCGCGGCGGCCTCTTCGAGCGTGCTGTACGGCAGGCCATCGCGGCCGATGAACGCCACCGCCGGAGCTCCGTCCGGGCCCTTGCCCAGCGCAGCGCGAACGCCGGCCTTGCTTGCCTCCCGCTGCATGCGGGCCCAAGAGGTGTTGTCCACGCCCAAGGGGGCTTCGAGCCCGCCGTTGACCACGTTGTAGAGCGGGCGTCCGTCTTCGGCGTGCGCGGTGTGCGTGCCGTCTTCGCCCTTGAGGAACTTGGCGGGTCGCGGACCCTTCTCGCCAGTGACCTTGGGGAACAGGCCCGAGTAGCCTTCCGGCACCGGGACTTCCCTCACGCCGCTGCCGACGCGCCCGAGGATTCGGCGACCGTCGTCGGACACTCCGATGGGGTTGAAGATGTCGGCGGACGTGGGCGGACGCTGGAACATGCCCCCGCGCTTCTTGGCCTCGTACTCGTCGCGCTCCAAACCGAGCTTGTCGCCGTAGTACTTCTGCATGAACTCCCGGTAGGCCTTCTCGTCGGCGATCTTCTGGTCGCCCTGGCGCACACCTTGGAACTGAGCCCAGGCAGACGGATCGAGGAACCGCTGCGCATGCGTGAGCGCGGCCTCCACGTTCTCCCGTGTGACGGGGACCGGGGGTTCCACCCACTTGCCGTCAGGCGTGGCGAGGCCGAACCGACCGTCCTGAGAGACGACCAGCTTGCGCCCGTCGGGGTAGCTCTCGTAGCCGGTGGAGAGCTCGCGCAGAGCGCCACCAAGGTCGCCCCGAGAGTAGCGAAGCCCCGCTCGCTGCCAGCCCTCCATCGCCGCGGCGCGGCGTTGAGCGGCTTCGGCCGCCGTGATCTGAAAGCCGGTGAGCCTGCGGGTGTTGGCGCGGTCCGTGTCGGCTTCGTTGAGCGCGATCATCTGCTCAGCCTCGGCCGGCCGCCCGAAACGACGGTAGACGTTGGCCGTGTCACGCCGCACATCGGCGGCCGAACGCGTCACGGGCTGGGAGTAGGCCACACCCTCACGGGTGGGGTCGTCCACGGGGGCGTTGGACGTGCCCTCGGGCTGGATGCCGCGCAGCGCAGTCTGGAACTCGTCGTCCTGCTGCTGCTGCTTCAGCATCCGCTCACGCTGGGCTGCCTGGAACTTGCGGTCCTCGTCCTGCTGCGCCCAATCGCGGCTACGTTCATAGCCGCGGACGAACCCGTCAACCAGTCCAGCGAACGCGCCAGCGGCCATGATCTACTCCTCAGAGGTCCAGTTCGAGCTGCTCGGGGATGACATCCACCTCGGCAGCCTCAGCCTTGCGACGCCCGCGCTTGGGCGCAGGAGCTTCCGGGGGTTCAGCGGGTTCCGCGGGTTCGGCAGGCGCCTCGAACGACAGCTCGTTGCTGATCTTCAGGCCCAGCTCGTTGAGAAACGGCATGCCGTCACTGCCCACCGCGGTGAGGTACTGCTTCTTGCCGTCGACCACGGCGATGAGCCGGCCGCCCACGATCTCGCCGCCGACCTTCTCTGCCAACACGTTGATGTCCATCATGCCCTTCCAATTCCTAACTGCTTCTCGAACTCCAGCCCGGCCTGACGCATCTTCTCCAACTTGTCGATGCCGAACTTCTTCACGGTGCCCACCGGCATGACGAACTCACCGTCCGACAGCAGCGCGGGCACACGATCATCCTTGGGGCCTCCGGGGCCCGAGACCTTGCCCCCGCTCTGAGTCGTGGACCCGGGGCGCATCTTGGGCGGGCGGGCGACCGGGCCGCCGGACTTGTAGCCCATGACGGAGTTGACCTGCATCTCGGCAATCGAGCGCGGGTCGTAGGCGTCCTCCATGACTTCGCCGCCGTCGGCGTACTTCTGGATGAGGCCGCCGTTGGCCTTCCCTCCCGGCGGGCCGAACAGCTTCCCACCGACGGCGGCGCCCATGGGGCCGCCAACAGCCATACCGGCCAGCGAGCCGACGGCGCTCATTGCGCCGCCGATAGCCTGCTGCTGCGCCTGATAGCCCTGCATGTTGTAGTTCGACAGCCCCATTGCGAGGTTGCCGGCGTTGCCGTACATGCTGCCGGACATGCCGTAGCCGCCGCGCATGAAGTCGTTGCCCTGGCCCATGATGCCCATGCCCTGGGCGGAGTTCCCGCCGGCCGCTCCGCCGGCCGCGTTGGCGCCCTGCATGAAGTTGCCGGTGTCCATGACCAGCCCTCGGCCCATGCCGGCGACGGAGGCCTTGCGGGCGAAGTTCTCGCCTTCGGCTGCGGCGCGGATGTTGGTGCCAAGGCCCGCAGCGCCCAGGGCGTCCGCGTTCTTGTTGGCCGCCATCGCGTAGGCCATGGCCGTGCCATTGCCCATGTTGTTGCGGTTGGCCTCGCGCATCATCTGCTGGTTGCGCAGCGAGCTCTGCTGACTGAAGTCGGCCAGCCCGCGGTTCACGCGGCCCTCGATGTCGATGCCACGCTTGGCCTCGGAGACCAGATCGTCTTCCAGCGGCGCGTAGAGGTCCTTGTAGCGCCCGAACTGGTAGTCGGCGTACTCGTCCTGCTTGCGCATCGAGCCGAGGTAGGCGTCCTGGAGCTGCTCACGCAGCGCCGCGTCGCGCTGCATGGCGGGCAGGTAGTCCCGCTCGTAGACCTGCTTGGACCAGTCGAACTGCTGCTTGGCCAGCTCGGACTGCTTGTCGATGGCTTCCCCGACACGCGGGTCCGGCGGCGGAGGACTTCCTGACCATCCCATGGCTACTTCTCCAGGTACTCTTCCAAGGTGTCGTTCTGCACCAGGAGCTTGACCTCCGGTGCGACCTCGATGCCCCACTGCATGCCGCCGATGAGGCGCGCCATGTGGATGAACAGGTCCCCGATGCCGTGCCGGATCACGTTGGCGATCTCAAGGCTCTTCCTGTCGCCTGCGGCCTCGAAGCGGTTGGCCGTCAGCCAGTTCACTACGCCGAGCTCCAGCACCGGGAGCAGCTCCTCGATGTGCTGGCGATAGAACCTGTTGCGCGGCATGGCACACGTGGCGAAGAGGAAAGCCTTGTTCAGGTCCTCCGCCTTGACTTCGCTGTCACGGTCGATCAGGTCGTCCCACACGTCCGCGATGTGGATGACCATCAGTGCCAAGTTCACCGCATCCTCGTTGCCTTGGAAAAAGCGGCGGAACTTGTCGACAGTGACCGAGTCTCGCATGGCGGGCATTGTACGTTAGCAGGTGCTCACTGCAACTACTCAGTTTGTGCGGATCAGGCGGATGAAGGCGGCCCCCAGGTCCAGGTGCCACCACTTCGTGCGGAAGTCGGCCCGGCCTGGATGGTCGTGGTGCGTCTTGTGCATCCACTCACCACCTGTAGGCAGCACGTACTCGAGCCACGCAAGATTGCGAGGTTCCCCTCCCCTGTGACTCGTGACCTGATGGATAGCCCCCACCAGATGTGCACTGCCAAGCGGCACGATGTACAGGAACAGGAATGCGGTCGGCGAGATGGCCAGCGCCAACGCTACGAACCCAAGCCACAAGGTGAGCCCATGCCGATGTACGAAATCCAGAGTCGGGTCGCCCACCAGACGCTTCAGGCGCCCTTTGACCATCGGTACATCACGGAACTGCTTGTCGATCACGTACCGCCAGGTGGCGTAGTGCGGGTCGAGGGGCGTATCGGAATGCACATGGTGCGTCGTGTGTGCCGCTGCCCATGCGTGAGGCGAGCCGTAGAGCATCAAGACGCTCCACCCAGCCATGAATCGATGCCAGAACGGCGTCGTCTTGAAGGAGCCGTGCGAGAAATAGCGATGCAGGCCTGCGGACACCATGATGGTGTTGAAGGCATGCAGGAAGGGCCACGGCAGAAGCCACGCCCAGTGCGCCTTTCCTGTCGCCACCAGCCAGATAGCCAGCACGATACCGAGATTGCCGCCGATGTGGCCGACGGTCACCATCCACTTAGACTGCTTCATTCCTGCCTCCCGCAAACACGAATCCGTAGGTCTGGGCCCAGGACACAAGTCTGGCGCGCGACACTTCGAACGAATCACCCGGGCCGTAGCGATCGAGCGAGCCTGCGCACACAAGCACCTTCGCACCCGACTCGAGAAACACCTCGCCACCTTCCGGCAGCTTGATTGGCGTCAGCACCGGGAGCGCGCCTCGATTGGCGTGCCAGTTGAAGCACCAGAACTCGGTCTCCTCGATTGCCTTCAGGGTGACAATTCCGCTCGGGTGCGGACCTCGGTCGCCCGAGTACATGCCAGGCATGCGATCCAGAAACCGCTCCTCCGTACCGTCGTCGGACTTCTTGCTGATCGTGGCAAAGCCGCGCACGTACATCGTCAGGTTGGGGGCCGACTCCCGCTGCACGTCTATCGCGGACGTGAGCACGAGAGTCGAGCCTTCCGGCATGACGTGCTGATGAACTTTCCAGCCGAATGCCTCGTGTTCTCGCACACGAATGGCGGCCGGGTTGGCGTATGCGCCACGCCATTCGCGACGCGACGGGATCACGGCCCCACCCCGTAGACGACCACCGACCCAGGCACCACCGAGTTGTCCTTCGGATAGGCCGCTTTGACGGCCTTGATGCGGCTGTACATCGGCTCGATTTTCGGCAGCACCCCGGTGTCCATCGCATGCCAGAGCATGTCGAGTTGCTCGTTCACGGGCGGGTACTGCTCCAGGCGGGCCTTGCGATAGTCCATGTCGATCGGAGGCGGAGGCTTGCCACCTTTCACGACTTTCTTGAGAACCGGGTCGATCACATCCTGCTCGACATCGGACTCGGCCTCGATGACATGCTCGCCAGGAGCTGCCTGGGCTTCGACCATGTCGGCTTGGCAGATGCCGCTGCGAAGGATCTCGCCGGTCTCGTTGTAGACGGTGAAGTGCTTCATGCTCATCGCTTCAAGACCACGACGCCGAGGCGCATCGTGCCCGTGTAGTAGGCCCGCGAGACCGTGATGGTGTGGTTGCCAGCACTGGGGCTGACGATGATCGAGCCGGTCGTGTTGCCGTTGTCGGTCAGCCCGGTGATGACCGGGCCGTAGGTGAAGGTGCCGCCGCCGTCCTTGCCGCCGCCTCCGGTGTACGTCACCGTCGAGGGGCCGAGGAAGTAGTCGATCAGGAGTGCGCTGGCGTTGGCTGGAACGTTGACCGTGACAGACACAGATGCCCCTGTCGTCGTGACGACAGAACCGACGGACGCGGCGTTGCCAGTGATCGCGTTGGTGTCGATGACGTTCGCGGAGACCGTGCCGCTGAAGACCGCACTCCCGCCGCTCGTGATCGACAACCCCGGCATCGAGACGTTGCCGCTGACATCCGCGTAGAAGTACTTGTTGTCGTTGGCGTTGCCAATCAGAAGACCGTTGGGGCCAAGGTAGAAGCCCTTCTTGTTCTGGCCGGCCGGCGGCCACGTCCAACCAGTGATGTCGCCGCCGGAGATGTCTCCTCGCACCGCGACTTGGTTGAAGTAGGCCGCACCGGCCTTGGTGATTCGCCAGCCGGCAGACCCTGCGCTGTAGTTCGTGGTCTGGATGTCCGTGCCGAGCTTCGTGATGCCGATGCTGTCGTCGGCGACGTACCCCATCGGGTTCCAGGGGCCTGCGTCGGTAGCGTTATCAGCGACCTGCTCTACTTGAACCCGGCCCACGAACATGTAGCTATCGCCGTAGCCGGACTTGGTGTCGATCTTGCGCAGATGGACCCTCAAGTAGGCGGCGGTCGACGGCATCGTGAGCACGCCGACTGTTCGCTTGTAGCCAGTCAAGCTCGTGCCGCCGGACGCCTCCTCGTTGTTCTCGACGTTGCCGATGTAGGTGTTTCCGACGACGGCGCCGGACGCGTCATGGATGTAGGCGAAGACTGCGACCCTGCAGCGATGTGCCCCCGTGTACGCAGAGATGGCGTATCGCTTGCCCCCAATGACCGTGCAGGTCCTGCCGGCGATCTCGTAGTAGTTGTTCTGGTTGTTCGTCGTGCCGATCTGGCGGCTCCACAGCACGGAGGTGCCGGGCCCCGTGTAGGGCGCAAGGTAGTAGCCGCTGAGGTTGACGCCCCACGAGTCTTGGGAGATTCCAACGCCCCCGGCGTACGTCCACCCGTCGAGCCCGTTCGAGAAGTCCGAGTTGTACTGGAGGTTGACGCCGTTCGCGATGTACGTGTTGTCGACCTGGACGCTACTCGTGCCGATGCCCTGCAGCACGCCGGAGCTGACGGTGATGTTCTGGTTCAGCGTGTCCTGCGGAGACGGCGTCCACGAGCTGGGCTGCGTGCCCAACTCGACCTTCGGGCAGCAGATGTCGATGACCGACCCACTGGGCAGAGACCCGGACACGCTCCACGACAGGTACAGCTCACCGACGGGCGTCTGCGCGTTGCTGTTGGGGATGCCCCGGAACACATACCGCTGCCACGATCCAGTCAACGCGGGATTTTCGAGCACCGTCGTGCTGTTGAACCCCATGTTGCTGTCGTACCCGTTCATGTACTTGCCGACAGCGCCGCCAGACCCCCTGGCCCAGTAGCTGATGCAGTAGAACAGCCCTGGCTCCCAGGCCTTCACGGAGTCAGTGCTGTTTCCGGCGACAGCTATGCCCATCGTCGCGGTCGTGCTGGCGTTGGTAGTAACGCGGTAGTAGTTCTGCCCGAACAGACCGCCCGACTGAACAGAAGTAGTGACCGAGATGCCGAGGTTGTTGTAGACGAACCAGTTCGTCGGCAGCGTCCCGTTGTGCTTCAGGAAGCCGCTGTTGCCGACGAGGTTCACGCCCCCAGCGCGGACCTGATCATTGGCTACAACAGTGCCGGCCCCGGTGCCGATGCCCTGAATGGCGCCGCCGCTCACCGTGATGTTCGAGTTCAGCCACCCCGACGCAGCGTTCACGCGGCTGGAGTCGATGTTGTTGTTGACCCCGAAGAGGATGTTGCCGCTGTTGTCGCGGATCGTCAGGCCGTTGCTGTTGATCTGGGCGGCCGTGAGCTGGCCTCGGATCGAGGCGGCCCCGAGCTCCGCGGTGCCGTTCTTGTTGATGTGCCAGCCGGAGGTGCCCGCCACGTAGTTCGTGGACTGGATGAAGTTGCCGATCTTGGCGTTGGTGATCTGGCCGTCACCGATGTTGGCCTCGACAATCGTCCCGGCTGCGATCTTCGCGCTGCCGTCGATGGTCAGGGACTGAATCATCGCGTTGGTGATGGCGCCGGTCTCGACGGCAGCCGTTCCGACAGAGATGGCGTTGGCCGAGAGCTTGGTGGCCGTGATGGCGCCGTCGACGATCAGCTCGGCGGTGTTCGCCTTGCGCACGTGGATCTTGGTGACGAACCAGTTGCCCGCGGGAGACGCGACCCCCACAGTGCCGAACGCGATCAGAGCGCGTGCCGGCACGTACGTGGTGCTGTTGTACGTGAACGTGGCAGGGATCGTGATCTGGCCAGAGTACCGGGCCCAGCCGGTCGCGTTGCTCGGCGTCAGCGGGATGCTGGGCCAGTAGTAGCCCACGCCGGTCTGGTCGTTGATCTGGAGGAAGATGCGGGTGGGGCTGTTCGCGGTCGCGTCCGAGGCAGCGTAGAACTCCGCGTAGTAGACCTCTCCGGGCCTGACGTCGAACGTGCCGATCGCGGCGCAGTCGTTGTTCGCGTTCGTGAGCACCGGGTTGCGCACGACGTACGCGGCCGGCGCACCGGAAGGAACTCCGGCAGCCCCCCTGGCGACGACCGAGGACGACCCCGTCAGCACCCAGCCATCGCTCGAACCGCCGCTGAAAGAGGGGTTCTTGATGAGGTTCGTGGTGTCGACGACGGCGAGCTTGCTGGCCGTGATCGCGTTCGCGGCGATCTGGTCGGAGCCGATTGCGCCGGCCTGGATCTTCCCGCTCGTGATCGTGCCGGTTGTGATCTTGTCCGCCGACAGTGTGTTGTCGACGATGACGTCGCCGCCGAAGAACGCCGTCAGCACAGTCCACGTTCCGCCGGAACTGCGCACGCGGGTCTGAGTGAAGCTCGACCCAGTGTTGTACAGGGTGACGACGTCGCCCTGCAGCGGGCTGCCCCCACCCGCGTTGGAGATGGCAGTGGCCGCCTCCGCGTCAGACCATGCCGTGCCGGTGATCGCCCGTGCGGTGGTGATCGTGCCGCGCGTGCCCGTTGGGCCCGTTGGACCCGTTGCGCCCGTTGCGCCCGTCGCACCCGTTGCACCGGTGGCCCCCTGTCGGGCCTTGGCGACGCTGAAGCGCTTCGTCAGGTTGACGCCGCTCTTGCTGGCCGTGATGTCCAGGTAGGACAGGTCCTGCGTCAGGGAGACGACGCGCACGTAGCCCGTCGTCCCCGTGATCAGCCCGTTCGTGGCGCCCGTGCCAGTCCGATCCGACGTGTCGTCGCTGTCCCTGTACGCGATACCGCCCCCGGTGGCGGAGACGTAGAAGGACCACGTCGAGCTGGTGTCGACGCCCGCCTCGAAGACCTTGAGCTGGGTCTCGGCCCCGGTGAACGACGCCACGTTCCCCGCGCTGTCCGCGGCGATGACGTAGCTGTCGTTCGTGAGCAGGCTGCCAACACCGTCGTTGACATCGACGATGGTGATCGCACCAGTACTGACGACGGGCACTGCTGTGGGCTCCTGTTATGGACGGTTGGCTTCGCAGAGGATGCGGGCCTTCACGTCCACCTCGTCGCCGGTGACGGTGATCGAGGCGCCGGCGCTCGTGGTGCGGGTCCCGCCGTTGGCGGTGCAGCCGTACAGCTTGCCGCCCACGAAGTCGCTCGCCGACGAGGGAGCCGGGAAGTCGGTGAAGTTCAGCCACGTGTTCGTCGACGGGGTGCGGATCGTGACGACGTTGGTCGTGCTCGATGCCACCTCGTAGAAGAACGCCGTGCCGTCCGGCTTCACTGCCTTCACGATGTCGCCGGCCGCGAACGCGTAGCTCGTGCCGCCGTAGGTGATCGTGGCCGAGGTGCCGGTCGTGTTGGCCGAGATGGCAGCGCCGCCGGCAGTGCTGATGCGAGCCGTGTCGACGAAGCCACCGCGCTTGCCGTTGCGGTCGTACAGGTACCACGTGAAGGACCACCCCGTGAGGTTGGTCACCTCGGTCGGGCCGTAGAACACACGCGGCGAGAGGGCGGTGCTGCCCTGCCCGTTCTGCAGCTTGTCACCCGACGTCGACTGGACCTGCGTGGTGTACAGGTCGCTGATGTCGTAGACGGTGAAGTACTGGCTGTACGTCTTCGAGTCCGAGTCGGTGATGTCCACCCGGAACACGCCGATGTTGGCGATTGCGCTCTCGTTGATCACGAGCGTGTTGAAGGCATTGCCGCTGCCAGATGCGGGCACGTTGACGCCGAGATCGGAGCCGGACGCGGTCGGCGTGACGCCGGTGGCCGTCGTCTTCATGCCGTACTTCGTCGCGAAGCTGCTCGTCGAGGTCGAGATCTGCGTCGACGCGTTGCCGTCGTACCAGCGGTACGTCAGGCCGCTCGTGTCCACGCCGCTCGAACGCACGAGGTCGGCCGTGATGGCGACGTTGTTCTTGGTCGAGCCCGTGGCCTGCTCGATGTTGGTCTGGCCGCGCGTCGTGATGTAGACCGCGTTCGTGCCCGTCTTCACGGTGTTCAGAGTGATCTGAGCCGTGATGTGGGTCGTCAGGCTCGTGACCGGGTCGACGAAGTCCGCATCGAAGAAGAGCGCCAGGGACGCGACGGAGTCCTTCAGGTTGCCAGCGATGGAGATCGTCGAGGCGGTGGACGATCCGTTCGCGGCGTGCGAGACCGTGAAGGGGTTGTTGACCTGCACGTCCGAGTTGTTCACGAACGAGGTAGACGTCGAGCCCGTCGTCAGGGCCGTGCCACCAGCAGTCAACGCGAACTGCTTGTTGACGAGTGCCGCCCAGGCCTGCGCGTTGTTCAGGCCGCCGATCGAGATCTGCGGCGTGATGACCAGCGCACTCGACGCCCACGAGGGGGTGTACGAGATCGTGGACTCGTCCTTGGTGTAGACCTGCTGCGTACCGCCGTTGGCGGTCAGGGCGAGGGTGATTGACCGCGCATCGTTGGTGTCAACGATGGTGATCTGACCGGTTGAGACAAGAGGCATTTCAAACTCCCTTACGAACTGATGACGTCACAGAAGAACGTGGCTCGGGCGTACACATCGTCGACGTTGATGGAGACCTGCGTGTAGCCCGTCTGGTACAGGTTGTTCCACGTGGCATCGTCATTGGGTGGCGCCTGCGGGATCGCAGACACCCTCCGCCAGCGAAACCACCCGGTCGGCGTGACGTCGGTCACCTCCGCTCCGTTCTTGAAGAGGTGCGCCTTCAGCAGCGTGGTCGTGCTCTGGCCCCTCCTGAAAATCGTCCCATTCGTCGACTCGATAGTCAGCGTGAATGACTGGCCGTCCGCCAAGTACACAACCCACCCAAGAGGCGTGCCGGTTAGCACGTAGCTCTTGCCGTCGGTCGAGTTCTTGTAGACCGAATTCTGCCTCCACGAGGCGCCGAGCTGAGCCTGCGTCGGGGCGCTCGCGAACTCGCCCACGTAGTTCAGGGACGGCACCAGCGAGTTCGCGGCCACTGTCGACAGCAGCACGTTGTTGCTGTTGACGTTGACGTAGGCCGTGGATGAGATCTCGCCCGTGGAGGAGAAGACCGGGGTGCCGTCCGAGGAGAGAATGTTCAGTCCCCGAGCGTCTACGTCGGAGGCCGGCGTGTCTTTCGTGTACGCGGTGCCGTTCCAGCGGTACAGCTTGCCGGTCGTGGTGTTGAAGATGTTCGCCGTGACCCTGGTTGTCGGGATGGACGTAACGAGCGTGACGGGCTCGATGTCGTTGGCGAACTTGGTGGCGTCGACGGCCAGGGGCGCCAGCTTCGAGGCCGAGACGGACCCGTTCGCGAGGTTGCCGGCCTCCACGATCAGCGGGCTCAGGTCGACGTTGCCGATCTTGCCTGTCGTCGCCTGCACGCCATTCGTGCTGTTGTACGGCCCCGTGACATCCGCAGTCGAGCGAAACCGCACCCAGTAGAAGTAGGTGACCCCGGTCGAGCCGATCGCGTCGCTGTAGAAGCGCGTGTCGGAGGTGCCGATCAGGAGCGCGTTGCCGATCACATCGGTCGAGCTGCGCCAGATCTCGGTGTAGGCGTGGTTGCCATAGCTCCAGGCGGCCCACTCCAGGATGATGAGCGCGAGGCCGGCCGAGGCCGTGAGCCCCGTCGGCTGGGGCGGGGGCGTGAGGTCCGGCTGCTCCGTGTTGCCCGACCCGAGGCCGGGCGCCGGTGAGATGTTGACCGAGCCGGACCCGCCGCCGCGGGAGACCACGGTCGCATCCGCGAGCCCACCATCGACGAGGTCGCGCAGCGTGACGTTCCTGTCGAGCGGGTCTCCGATCAGCCCCTCGCGCACATCCAGTACGTTCTTGACCGCGCGAGCAACGTCGCGCAGGTTCGCGTCGGTGGGCGCGGGGATCGCTGCTACGCGGGTCTTGGTCATACACGCCGCAGCTCTTCAATGGAAGTTGCCATGCTGACCTGCGAGACGTCGATGGCGCCCGTGATCTCAAGCTGCCAGTCCACGCCCCGGAACCCGCCGGGCAGTCGGAAGATGTTGGCGCTGGCCACGCTCTGCGTGTGGCGCAGGCTGCCGTCGACGTAGACCTTCAGGGTCACTGGGTACGAGCTCGCATAGACCAGGGCTGCGCCGAAGT
Source organism: Pseudomonadota bacterium (assembly GCA_046046245.1). Classification (GTDB taxonomy): domain Bacteria; phylum Pseudomonadota; class Gammaproteobacteria; order Burkholderiales; family Burkholderiaceae_E; genus UBA4615. Next base: position 72,758 of record JBJOKE010000046.1, read on the forward strand.
TCGTCGGGTATGGCTGGCGGAACTTCTTCGAGCGCCACGTGTACGTCAGTGACGTACCCGCGTTGAACCTCACGATGTTGGTGCCCTGCGCCATGTACAGCGTGTCGCTGCGCGGGTCCGAATAGGCGGCCGTGATCGCCGTGGCGGCGTTCAGGTCGCTGGCCTGCATGGTCGCGCCCTGCCCCGAGAAGTCGAAGATGAGCATGCCCCGCGTGCCGCCGCTCGTCGTGTAGAGCATGTGGTAGCGGTTGTCGTGCACGTATGCCGAGATGCTCGACGGGTTGTACGCCTGCCACTGGTCGCGGGTCATGAAGTCCGACGTCAGCAGCTTGATGCCGCCAGGGCTGATGCCCACGAGGCCGTCGGGGCTCGCGTACATGACGCCGTCACCGGTGTCGACGATGGACCGCTTGGAGACGCAGGCCTGCGGCAGCTCCATCTTCTCCTTGCTCATCGCCTGCGGGTCGGCGCCGGACAGCAGGACCGGGTAGCTGTTGGTGAGCAGGACCGCGGACTGCCGGAACACGCCGATGCCCACGATGGTCTCGTCGATCGGGTACAGGTGCGGCCACGCGTGGGGCAGGTTCGGCTCGGAGAAGTACGCCGTGTTGTCCTTGAACCCGATGGCCGCGCCGTTGGCCATGAGCTTCAGGCCCTTGAGCCCGACAGGCGGCGCGAACCAGTTGTCCGTGGCGAGCACCTCGCCCAGCAGGGACTGCGACACGGTGTCGGTGTAGGACGTGACGGCCACGGCGACTTCGGCCACGAACTGGAACTGCGCACTCGTGCCGGTCGCCGACGACCGGTAGATGCGCTTCTTCGTCACGTTGTAGCTGCCGGACGGGGCCGTCGAGGGCAGGCTCACAGTGACCGACGCAGAAGGGTCCAGCGTCACCGGAGTCGAGGCATCGCTGGGCGGCCCCTCCTCCTCGTACGCCGTCACGTACGTGTACACGTAGGTGCGGGTCTCCGCCGTGGTGCCCGAGCCGGCAGTCGACGATGTGATGGAAGGCGCGCTCGCGGGGGACGGAACCCCGAGGGTGTAGGAGCCGCCGGGGTAGCTGGCTCCCGACAGGGCGAGGGTGTTCGGCGCGTACTTGGGCGTGCCGCCGTCAGTCCAGTAGACCCGGCCATACGGGTCGCTGGCCACGGGCGAACGCATGACGTCCGTGTCGGCCAGGAACTCCAGCCAGTAGTTGGTCTCGGTGGCGTCGTTGCCGTAGCGCCAAATGGTGGCCGGCGCGGTCTTCGTCAGAGCCTTGAGCGTCGTCGTGCCCTTGAGCGGCGAGAGCGCGCCCGACAGCAGTCGCGTGTTCAGCGCAATCGTCGCCTCCGAGTCCTTCAGAAGCTGAGCGTCCTGAACGGGCCGCAGCCCGTCGAACACCTTGATCGTGATCACGCCCACTTGCTACTCCAGCAACGAACATTCTGCCTGTCGACGCCTAACAAGCCCGGGCAGAACTTTACCTCCTCCACGCACCCACAACAGCAACTGTTCTCGGGAACCTTCCCAGTCAAGCGCACGCAGCTTGCGCCGCAACGTGCTGGTCTGCAGCCGGCCGGCGCCAAGGTTGAACGTGAAGTCCACGATGGCGCAGAACGGCCGCCACTTGCCGTTGGCCACGCTCCAGGCGAAGAGCTCCGGCACGAGACGGATCACCGCAGGTGCGGACACCTTGTTGAGCTCCCACAGCAGCAGCTCCTCGGCGCGCTGCGGGGTGATGGGTGGGTCACTCAGCGAGACCCGCTTGCCGTCCTCGTAGTACGTGGCGCCGTAGCCGATGGTGGGGATGCCGGCAGGGCACAAGTAGGGCTTGAGATACAGGCCCTCGAAGTGCTTGCACAGCGCAATGGCAAATTCCAGCGTCACGCCAGCCCACGCCTTTGCAGCGTCCGGTCGAGGAACCAGTAGTTGATCGTGCCGCCCAGCAGCGCCGCGAAGTCGGCCGTCATCATGGTCTTGAAGACCACCTCGGGGGGCATGCCCTTGAGCCACGCGTTCCAGGCGAACCACACGTGGATGAACGACCAGACGAACAGGATCCAGTAGGTCACGACGGGGCGCACGCTGGCCGACAGCGAGGCGACCCAGCCGCCAGCGGTCTTGACCATCTCCGTCTGCTGCTCGATGGCCGACTTGAACGCGGCGAGCACGCCGGCATCCACCGCCATGTCGCGCTGAGCGCCGATCTCCTGGAGCTTCTGCGCGCCGCGCACCTTCTCCAGCTCGCACTGCTTGTCGAACATGGCGAGCTCGTGGGCCCGCTCGTTCTTCTTGTCGAGCCACTTGAGGACCTCGGGCGCGAGGCGGAACAGGCCGCCGAAGATGGAGCCGATCAGGCCACCGCCAAGAATCTCACCCATGCTCACCCCTTCATACCGCTCTTGAAGTGCTCCCAGGCCGCGACGCACAGGAACGCCAGCGCCGCCCACAGGCCCATCGAGGCCGTCTTGGCGAACGCGTCCGACTTCACCTTGTCCCACCAGTTGGCCGACGCAATGGCCTTCTCGTGCGCCACCCGATGGCCGTGCGGGTCACCGTTCGGGAACGCCTCGGCAAAGGTCAGCTTGAGCTGCAGGAACTGCTTGTCCATGTGCGCCGTCAGGTGCTGCTCGTGCGTGGTCAGCGCCTGCTGCACGGCGGCCTGGATGAGGAGCTTCACTCGGTCTTCGGTGATCGCTTCGGTGCGGCGCTCCGGGCCGTCGTACGGTGGGCTCATAGGGTCAACTCCAACAATCCCCAGGCGACCCAGCCTGGTAGCGCGGTTGCGGCAGCGTCCCACGGGTCCGGCTGCCCCTCCTTGCGGATCCACTGGTTGACCTCGTACAGAGCGCCGTACGCAGTGGTCTGGAAGGCCAGGAAGGCCCCCGCTCCGAAGCGGGACAGGACCCAGTAGCTGACGACCACGCAGAGCAGCCAGAGGCAGCCCAGGCCGATATGCAGAAGCTTGTCGCGCGGGATCATGGGCTCTCCTCGGGCTGTCACCAGATACGCTGGAGGCGAACCCGCATCGGCGCGTGGTTCATGCCGCCATTGACGAACGCGCGAGCGCGGTTGGTCCCGGCGATGAACAGCGCGCGGTAGGCCATCGCGCCGGCCGGGTCCGTGTACGGCTGGTCCGGTGTGAGCTTCAGGCGCGCGATGGCGCCGTTGGCGATCTCGTCGAGGTAGCGCTCCAGGACGAGGTCGTTGACGTCGGTCGAGGTCCGGGTCGGGGTGATCGCGATGCGCCCGGTGAGCCCGCTGTCAGCCTGCTCCGAGGGGTTGAGGGCCACCGTGATGGTGTCCGGGGTGAGCTGCGTGAAGACCCTCGGGGTGCCGGCCAAGCTCTGCCAGTCGCGCGTGTAGAGGCGCTCCAGTTCGAGCTGGCTCTTGCGCTCCATGCGCGCGCCCTTGTAGTAGAGCGAGAGCACCTGCGAGAGCACGTAGCCTGTCGGCACGGCCACGGTGTACGTGTTGTTGCCGGCGACCACGTTAATCGCTGTCATGTCCTGCTGCAGCACGAGCGAGTCTCGACAGAAGTCGATGCACGCGTTGCGCACGGCCGTGACGGCCTGCGGCTCGAAGCACGCAGGCACGTACGGCAGCACGTGCGGCAGGAACGACTCGTAGGCCGCCATGGCTTACTTCGTGCCGCCGGGGAGGTTCGGGTTGAAGCCGCCCAGCGAGGCGTTCGGGTTGGAGGCAACCTCCGACGCCGTCTTGCCCTGCATGATGGCCTGGAACTGCGTGTAGTACGCCGTGGCGAGCTGTGCGTTGTTCGCGTACTCGGCGTCCTTGGTGTAGGCCCGGAACAGGATGTAGTTCAGAAGCGCCGTCATGTAGATGTCGTCGATGGTGATCGTGCTCACCAGCGTCGCGTCCGTCGGCGAAGCCACGTAGATGATCTCCACCTGATTCATGCCGGTGGACGGCTGCGGCGGGTAGACGTAGAACGTCTTGGGGTCCAGCGGCGTGTAGACGTAGTGCTTGGCGGTCGCGCTGGCCGTCGAGCTGTGCCAGTTCTTGATCTGGGCGTCCAGGATCTCGCGCGTGACCACGCGGATGGCGTCGCCCGGCGTCGAGCCGTTGGTGCCCATGTTGCGCACCACGTCGATGAGCGACACGCCATCGGCCGGCAGCGCCTGCTTGGTGCCGGCCACGAGCTGCACCGGGATGTTCTTGACGAAGACGTTGGGCTTGAAGAGCGCGATCTCGCGCTGCCCGTCGTTCAGCCAGTCCAGCAGTTCACTCTGGGGCCAACGGATGTTCGTCGGGTCCTGAAGGACGACGGCGGCGCGGTTGAGCAACGACGCCACTGTGGTGACAGCCATTGAAGACTCCTGACTGCGTTAGGACTTACTCACATGCTAACACAGGGGCCCCGAAGGGCCCCTGCATCAGCTACTGCGTCAGCCCTTGACGACCGCGTAGGTCAGAGCTTCCGGCTTCACGGTCTTGCGACCGTAGATCATCAGGCCGCGCACCAGGGTCCCGAAGTCGTTCGGGTTGGGCAGGCTCTCGACCTTGTTGATCTGGCTGGCGAACGTCATGGCCGACTTGTGGCCGGCGATCATCACGTGCCGCTTGATCTTGCCGGCGTCCGCGCCGCCCGTGTAGTTCTGGTTGGCGGCGGCCTTCGGCAGCAGGTTCGACACGTAGATGTCGAAGCGGTCGATGCGCCCGATCTTGCCGTTGCGCAGGATCGACTGGCTGTCACCGGTGACGTACGCCTGGGCCAGGGGGGACTGCATCAGGAGCTGGCGCTCGTAGGGCGTCAGGACCAGGAAGCGGTCGCTCTCCGGCACGTTCTGCTCGTCCAGGATGTTCCCCATGGACACGATCGTGTTCAGGATCTGCGGCGCGTTCGAGGCCGCGGCGTAGTCCAGCGGCGAGGCGTCGGTGCCCAGGTTGTACTGGCCCGACAGAGCGCCGGCGGTCGCGCCGACGTTGGCCGCAGCCGCGTCGCTGAACGTCCCCAGGAAGCAGTCGGTGTCGACCTTGATCTTCATCTGGTTGGCCGCGTCCGTGGTGAACATGTCCATCAGGTTCGGCTGGGACTGGTACTCCAGCACGTCCGAGACGTTCACGCCGAAGTAGAAGCCCTTGTCGATCTGCAGCTCGATCGTGTTGGGCGTCGGCACCTCGTACGACAGCGACTGGCCCACCGTGTAGGTGTTGATGCTGATCGTCGGGATGTTGTTGATGATGACCTTGTCGCCCATGTTCTTGATGTCGCCTTCCCAGTTGGTGTTGGAGACATCGCCGAAGGTCGTGTTCGCGTAGAACTTGACGTTCAGCTTGGACGACCAGATGGCCGGGATGAAGGTGCCGGAGTACGACGGGCTCGTATTGAACGGCGACTGGACGGCATAGGCGGCGGCGGGGGTGATGGTGGACATGGCAAAAGCTCCTGGTTCACGGTTTTCAACTCACCACCCCCGGGGACTTACGGCGTAACCCGTCCCTCCACGAGAGCAGCGTTCAGCTCTGCTTCGAGCCGATTGGCCTCGTCCAATGCCCCCTTCTGCATCAGCCGCATCAGGCGATTGCTCTCGACCTGATACTCGGCACCCGTGTAGGTGCGCTTGGTGTTCGCAGTGGGGGCAGAGGCGCTCGACTTGCTCGGCGCGACTTGACGTTGAAGCTCTTGCTTGGCGGGTGCCGGGGCCGGCTCCGGCGCCGGAGCGCTCGGGTTCAGCGTCGGGTGCTTGCTGAAGAAGTTCTCGAAGACTTCGAGAACCGTCTTCACGTCGCGGCGGCTGGCTGCGTCCTTCAGCGCCATGTCCCACGTCACCGTGGTCCCTGGGATCCGGTTGCCGAGCCATTCCTGGCATTCGGCCGTTGCCTGCACTCTGTCCCAGCCCGGAAGGCGAGCATCGAGCGCCTCGAAGAAGCGTTCGTTCGCCGTCTTGGCCGTGGACTCCACGACTTCACCGACCTGACCCTTGGCTTCGGCGAGCTGCCCCTGCAGCGCCTCGATTCGCTCGATGTACTTCGACTCGCGCTTGCCGAACTCCTCTTTGGCTATGCGGCGAGCGAGGTCCACCAAGTCCTCACCAAAAGCGTCAACGTCCTTCTTGGTCACCAGATCGGCTTCAGGTGCGGGCTGGGGGGCCGGGGCCTCCTTCGCCTTCAACTGCTGCGTGAGCTGCGCCACCGACTCCGTCAGCGTGTGCACCTGCTGCTGTAGAGCAGGCACTTGGCTGTTGTACTGACCCTGCAGCGACAGGTAGCGCTGGCGCCACGTGTTGCTGTCGTCATCAGTCGGCTTCGGCGGATCAGCCGGCGCAGGTGCCGGGGCTGGTGCCGGGGCATTTCCTTGCGGGTCCTTGGGCGGGGTTTCCGAGTTGTCGGGCGGCTTGGGTTCGGCGCCGCGCGCCTCCTCAAGTTGTCGCTCGTACTGCTGTAGCGCATCGGCCTGCGCCTGGACCTGTTTCGGCAATGCCATGAATACTCCGTCGCCGGCCCCGCAAGGTAGGGGCTTGGGCAAGTTGAAAACCGACGCCGGGCTTTAGGCCTTGGGCTGTCGGGACTTCTCGGCCACTGCGGGGGCACCCCGCAGCAGCTCGATCAGCTCGTACACCTCGGAAGCTCGTCCTTGCAGCTTCGAGGTCACGTCGCCGGACGAATCCAGCAGGTTCAGTTGCAGCCTTCGGAGTTCGGTGTCCAGCAGCGCCAGGAGCACCTCTCCATCAGGGTTGCGGGCCAGCCGCGCCAGTGCTTGGTACTGGTGAGCGTCCGGCCGGGTAAGCACTTCAGCAGGCCTTGCCGTGCGACTTCAGCTTGCCCAGGCGGACCAAGCCGCCGGAGGCCAGTTTCACCACGGACTTGCCGGTGCGCTCCGACTCGGCCGCCTTCTCGTAGGCGGCGCGGCTGGAGTCGCGCATCTTCGTAAGTGCCTCGCGAGCGCTCGGGCTCGTCTCGGCAGGCATGTTTCGGTAGGCCCGGTCCACGGCGGCGTACTTCTCGCCCAGCCCCTGCGACAGCGAGCGCGAAGGCTTGGGGGCCGCCGGCTTGGACGAGGCCATCTCGGTCGTGTACTTCTTGCCCTTCCACTCGAAGGTCTTGGCGCCGCCCTTGCGCGCCGAGGCGAAGGCCTCCTTGAACGAGCTGGGCTCGGGAGACGACGTCGGAGCCGCAGGGCTCTCGCCCGAGGTCTTCGGGCTCATGTCGTTGACCACCTCGGTGCCGTCGGTCATCGTGGTGACCTCGCCGCCATCGGCGAAGCGGCCGACCTTCTTGGCCTTCATGAGCGACTTCATCGGCAGGCCTTTCCGTGCGACTTGGCGGTCATGCGGGCCTTGACGGACCCACCCGAAGCGAACTTCACGCCCTTCTTGGCGTACTCCTCGCGCTCTTCGGCCATGAGCTGCTTGGACGCGCCACCGCGCCGGAGGGCCTTGGCCTCTTCGTTCGCGTGCTCTTGCAGTTTGCGCTTCATGGGTTCAGCTCCTAACAGTCGCGGTTGTATCCGAAGTAGGTACTAACGTCAAGCCCCCGTGGGCTCGAAGTTGTCCGTCACAGGGGCACCATCCATCAGCTCCTGGCCGCCGGGCTTTTCGGCGGGGCCGCCGATCGCGGGGCTGGCGGCGGGCGGCATGCCCTGCTGCATCATCTGCTGGATCTGCTGCTGCACGCGCAGACGCTGCGGGGGAGGCACCACGTCGTCGGGGTTCACGTCGAGCTGCTTGGCGGTCTCGCGCAGCAGCGTGGCCCGGCCATCGAGGCCCATGATCTGCATGTCGATCGGGTTGGCGGTGGCCGCCAGGAACTCGTTGCGCCGCACCTGGGCGGCTTCCTTGGCCAGCACGCTGGAGACGCCGCGCGCCATGATGTTGACGTCACCCTTGAGCTCGGGGTCCTCGCTGTACTTCATGTTGTGGAAGTACAAGCGCTCCAGCAGCTCGGTCATGGCGCGGTCGATGTTGGCCACCACCTGCTTGATCGACTTGTTGGCGTTGTTCATGAGCATGCTCATGCCGGACGCCGTGCGCCCTGCTCCGCCGGTTGGCGAGCTGCCCGTCATGTAGCGCGGCACGCCCGAGTACTCGTCGGCCAGGATGGAGAACTTCTCGTAGACCGCCATCAGCTCCTGGGCGTTCGAGTTGGGCTGGAAGAAGCCCACCGGCGCGGCCGAGGAGCCCATCGGATCGCTCGTGACCTGATGGATCTTCCACGGGTACAGGTTCGTGATGTCCTCGCCCGCGGGGATGCGATCGACGTTGACCCAGACCTGGGGCCCCGAGCTGATGCCCATGTTGTTGGCCAGGGCCCGGGCTGCCGAGTTGCACATCTCCTGGCAGTCCTTGATGAGGTCGTAGACCGAGTTGCCCCAGAAGGTGCCCGGCACGTCCTCGTAGGACGCCTTGTAGTACGGCTTGCGCCCCAGCGGGTCGAAGTTCAGCGACGCCTTGATGACCTTGTCGCCGATGAGCCACGCCTCGCAGGGGTACTGCTTGGCGATGTCGGGCACGTCGGCCTCGGACAGGCCCCAGTCGCGCAGCATCTGGCCAGAGACCATGCCCCAGAACTGGAGCGCGTCGATCAGGTGCTCGGAGTTCTGCATGACCGCGGTCGTGGACCGGCCCTCGGCCTGCGCCTTGGTCGAGTCGACGATGAGCCACTCCTGCAGGCCGCCGCGGCCATAGGCCTCGATCACCATGCGGATGGCCTCGTCGTCGTAGCCCTCGACGCCGATCAGCGCCTCCAGGTCGGCTTGGCGCAGCTTGTGGCGCTCGATGAGGTAGCCGTCCTGAATGCCCGTGGAGGCCGGGCTGGGGTACACCATGAACGGGTCGACGCGCTCCCACTCCATCACGAGGTCGTCCACGACCGAGAGCTGGTAGCCGCCGGTCAGCGCCGCGTTCCACTTCAGGCGCGGCTTGCGACGGATGATCGGGCCCTTCAGGAACGCGCAGGGGAACGTCGTGAGGTCGTCGATGAAGGCGTCGATGGCGTTGAGGAACCCGCCCTCGATGAGCTGGTCCTCCATCTTGTCTTCCATGCGGCGCGTGTTGTACTTCGCCTGCTCCTGCAGGTTGTAGACGTACTCCTCGCGCAGCTCGTTGAGGTAGCGCCGCAACTGGATGGGCGGCAGGGCCTGCCCCGTGGTCTGGATGACCATGGCGACCTGCTGGACCGCGTGCTGGCGCAGCTCCTCCATCAGCTCCGGCGGCAGCTCCGGCGACGGCGTGGGCCGCAGCGTCCAGGGCTTCTCGCTGCCCTGACCGAGCATGACGTCGCGCAGCCAGCTCGAAGCGCCGCGGCACTTGTTGCTCATGAGCATCATGTAGATCTCGGAGCCGCCCTGCTCGCGGATCTTGGTCAGGATGTCGGGGTCGTACTCCCCGCGCCGGGCGCGAACCGCCTTGAACATGCGCGGCTCGACGGTCTGCTCCTTGGCCTTGCGGGCCTCGGTCCAGCACTGACGGACGTGACTCGCCAGACCCCTGATGAGGGGCTGGGCCTGTGCGACCTCAGCCGCCTTGCGTTCCTGCTCGGCGATGGCGCTGGCAGACAGGGCCGGGAGGATGCCGCCCACGCTGATCCCGAGAGGCTGCATGCCTTACTCCTTGGCGCTTCAGTCGGGCAGCAGCGTCGGCTGCACTGCCTGTTCGCTGCCGCTGTCCTGCGAGACCTCGGTCTGCTGCGTGGTCACGTGGCCAGCTTCGTCCGTGAAGGACTCGGCCAGCCACAGGACCCCGTCGGGGTCTCGGAAGAACACCTCTCCGGTCTTGGTCAGCATCTGCCCCTCCAGATCAGTCGTGCGCCTTGATCATCACGTAGCCGGCCGTCACGCCGACGCCCGCCGTCGACACCCGGGCCCGGATCAGCGCCGAGTTGATGTCCACCGCCGTGAGCTGCACCGTGGAGCTGGCCACCGCGGTGAGCGGCGAGCCGATCGCGTACCACGAGGCGCCGTTGTCGTCCGAGCCTTCGAGCTGCAGGGCCGGCGCGGTCGTGGTGATGGCGCCGACGTTCACGACCATCTGCACCCGGTTGCCCGCATCGCGCGCATCCAGGCTGGGGGTCGTGCTGTTGAGCGTGGTGAGCACCACGCTGCGGTCGATCAGTTGCCGCACCGGCTCGCTGTTGCTGCTCGACTGCAGGCGGTTGATGGCCCGCGTGAAGCTGGGCGTCGTGCCGCTCACGGTCTGCACGTAGCGCACTCGGTTGCCGGTCATGCGGATGATCGGCGAGCGGTACATGCCGGTCGCGGTGATGCGCGGGAAGTCGTAGACGCGGAACCAGTTGGTGCCCGAATCGTCGCTCTCCTCGATGCTCACATCGAGCGTCGGGGTCGTGCCGGTCACGGCAGTCACCGGGATGCTCACCGAGTAGGCCGTGCCGAAAGTGGGTGTGAAGGCCGCGGTCGTCGCGGTCGACGTCAGCGCGGCCGAGGCCACGTCGGCAATGATGCCGGGGATGCCCAGGTTGGCCGCCGTGACTGCGGAGACCGTGGTCACGCCCGTGACAGTGGTGACCGTGCTGACGGTGGTGACGGTGCCGCTCGACACGGTGACCGCCGGCGTGTTGTTGACCGCCACCGGGAGCGAGGCCGCGATGTCGGACGCTGGACGGGATAGAACCTCGACGCGCTGGCGCTCGTAGTCGAACACCCGCACGAAGCTCACCCGCAGGTCCGTGCGCTTGATGACCGCGCCACCGCAGTTCACGGAGCCGAAATCTGCCGGCAGTGTCATGCTGCCCGAGTACGGCAGCACCAGCGTCAGCGCGGTGGAGACGATGTTGGCAACCTTCCACGCGCCGTCCACTCCGACCGTGGCGCCCGCGGTGTTGTCGCGGCAGCCGACCACGTTGACCAGATCGCCGATGCTCAGCCCACCCCAGGCCGCAGAGCCGGTCAGCACCAGTTGCCGGGTGCCATCGGTAAGCGTCGAAAGAACTGCCGACTGAATCACCTGAGCGACCGCGCCCAGCGCGGACATCAGGTTGCCACCCTGCACCTTGGCGACGTAGCCGCCGTAGGAGGTCACGGTCGAGGCCGTGCCGATCACGATGGTGAAGGTCGTGGCGTCAACCACCGACGCGACCGCCGTGGCTGTCAGAAGGTTCGGGAAGCTCGCCGCCGCCTGATCCCGGATCCCGTAGATCACCACCGGGTCTGCAGCAGCCAGACCGTGGGGGGTGGCCGTGACGACGGTCGCGGTGGTGGTGCCGGTCTTGGTCGCCGACACGATCTGCGCGTTCGGCACCGTGAGGGACTTGTTGTTGACCGCGCGCAGGCGAAGCTCGTACTCGGCGTCCGGGTCGGGGCACACCTGACTGCGCGCCAGGCGGCTCGTCATGGCGGCAGTGGTGTCGACGGGAGCGTCAGCCCACTGCGAGCGGTCGGTCTGCACCAGCAGCTTGAACTCGGTTGTGGGCGACCAAGCGTACTGGTAGGCGGCGCTGACCAGGGCGATCGGGGCGGTGGTGCCGAAGGTGAGCGACTGGTTGCCGGCGATGGCGCCGCTGGGCAGGCCGTCGCCAGACTCGGACCGGATGTACGCGCTGGCGTTGGTGACGGTCGCGTTCTCGAAGATCATCGAGACGCCGTTGTTGGCCCGGCCGAGGCGCTCGCGCTGGTAGACGAATCCCTTGGCGCCGGTCGGGTTGGTGATGGTCTGCGAGGCGATCGTGCCGCCCGGACCGGCCGTGGCCGTGAACTGCGTGGGCGTCGGGGTCGAAGCCACGACCAGCGACGGATAGTTGGCCAGCGGGTTGGAGCAGTCCCGGATGCCGATGCAGCGGCCCACGCTCAGGCCGTGGGGCAGCACCGTATCCACCGTCAGGGTGGTCGTAGCCTGGGAGATGCTGCTGATCGCAAGGTCGGAGAACGCCGCCAGGGGCGTTCCGTTGTCCACCACCTCGACCGCGAACTCCTGCCCCAGCGTGCGCTGCGACATCGACAGGCCGATGGCCACCTCGACGGGCAGGCTGAAGGCCAGGATCGACTCAAGGCGGCTCTCGGTGCCCGCGCTCAGCGGGTCCTTGGAGATGACGAGGTAGCTCGCGCCGGCAGCGTTGCCATCGACGTAGACCAGATCGCCTGAGGCCTTGGTTTCCGTCCACTTGCTGCCGGGGGTGTAGACCTCGAAGGCGTCACGGAACTTGGTCGTGATGTTCTTGGTGTACGCGGAGATCGGCACGCCGTTGTCGATGCCCTGGACGGCCTGAGCAGACGTGCCATTGACACCAGCCGCCGTGACGCTGCCCGAAGCACCGCCGCCGCCACCTCCGCCACCGACGACCGAGACGACCTCGGCGAAGGTGCCATCGCCCATGTCGACGTACTTGACGTCGGGCTTACGGTAGCCGCTACCGTCCTTGAACACAACGTCGGCCATAGCAGTACCCACCCCAGAAGTGCACCTGGCGCGATGTTAGCACTTCCTATCACGGGCCGGAAGGCCCCGTCAACAAGTTCCTCAGTAAACCCGCTCGACCTTCTTGACTTCGCGCCGGCCGGACTGCAGGGCCACCCCTCTCACGTTCATGTCGATGACGCTGTCGGCGTACTGGTTGGCGTCGTGCACGTGGGAGAACGAGTTCTTGTCCGGGCGGTCCTCCAGCTCACCGTTCTTCTTGATCTTGTACCGGTAGCCGTAGCGAAAACCCCGGATCAGCGTCTCGCACGAGGGGTCGATGAGGTACATCGCCTTGCCCTCCAACTGTTGAACGAGCAAGCGTTCGACGGCCTGGATGCGCCGCTCGGGGTCGTTGGTGGGTGGGCGCACGCACTTGAAGCCGGCCTTCTTCAGCACGTCGACGAGGCTCATCTCGTTCATCTGCTGCTTGGCGAAGCCGGCCGGGTCCGGGGCGCACACGAACGAGCCGCCAGCAAAGTTGTTGGCGATGAAGGGGTTGAGCCGCGTGCTGATGAACGTCTCGATGCCCATGTTCTCCGCGGTTATCTCCCCCAGGGTCAGCACGCGCCCACGCGGGTCGCGCTGCTTGAACACCGCTGCGGGCGTGCGGCCGAAGTCCACGCCGATCACGATGGGGTATGACTCCCCGCGGATGTACTTCAGCGGCGTCTCGCTCACGTGGAAGTCGTACGTGAAGGTCTTCTCGTAGACCGGCGTGCCGGACAGGGACCGGCCGTACTCCGAGCGCAGGTACACGCGCAGCCAGTCCTCGGTCTTGCCCGGGATCAGGTTGGGGTAGTAGGCCTTGGGCAGGTGGTCGTAGTTGTCGCACTCGGGGTTGACCGCCCACTCGTTGAGGTCCTTGTCCTCGAAGACCTCCTCGGGCTCCTCGCCGTAGAGCTCGACGTAGCGCTCGGGCTTGAGGATGGCAGCCGGCTGCTTGTAGACCGCCCAGTTGCTAGGCGGGTTCTCCATCTTGTCGTGCCACCACGTGTCCTCATCGGGCATGTTGGTGTCGAAGAGCGCGCAGCTCCGGGTGGGCCCGCCGTCCTTCATCGAGGGGTATCGGTTCAGGCGCCCCAGCAGGCCGTCCACGACCTCGCTGTGCAGCTCGCGCGCCTCGTTGCCCCACAGGAACGTGGTCTCCAGCGACAGCGCCTTTCGCACGTCGTCCGGGGTGTCCAGCGCGATGAACAGCCACTCCGACTCCACCCGGGTGCCGTCTGGCAGCGTGGCCATCAGCGTGAAGGTCTTCTCCACGGCCTTCCACACCCCGGCCTCGCCCGGGGGCAGCCAGTCGAAGACGGTCTTCCTGGTGGTCAGCGCCAACTGGTCGGCGGTGTTTCGCACGATGACAGCCCGGGTCTTCCTCACCCCGTTCTTGTTCGGGGCCTGCCCGCAGGCAAGGCGCACGAGCTCGTGCACACAGGTCACCGACTTGCCACCGCCCACGGGGCCGGCCAGTACGCGCACGTAGGCCTCATCGAGCATGAACGCGCGCTGGGTCCTGGTCGGGTCGTAGACGCTCATTGCAGCCGCAGCTCCCCGCTCTCGTACTTCTCGCGCCCATCCAGGCTGTGGTGGACGTAGACCGACGGGTCGTCCTCCAGTGGTGTCGGGTGGCACCAGCAGCCGACACTGACCTCATGCTCGCGCAGGTCGTTCAGCGGCACGACGTGGACGAAGTCTTCCCTCACTCGGCCTCCAGCACGTTGACGTCCTGCACGGCCTGGATGGGGCGCGGCCCGTTGGTCATGCTGATGCTCTTGTCGCCCAGGTTGATCTGGATCGAGAAGCCAGTGCCCGCACCGGCCGGGCCCTTGACCTCCTTGGGTTCGAGGTTGCCGAGCTTGGCGAAGGTCTTCAGGGCCTCCAGGCGCTGCGGAAGGCTCACTTCGGGCCCCATGGCCTGGATCCACGTCTTGTCGCGCAGCTCCGCGGCCTGCATGGCGGCCATGACCTGGAAAGTGATGCCGTCCTTGTCCAACTGGGCCCGTTGCGCAGCCAGAGCGACCTGGAAAGGGCGCAATTGGCTCAGCCGCTGGTAGTCCTCGACCGAAAACCCGTACCTGGATGCCACCACGAGCTCGTCTTCGCGCCCAAGGGCGAGGTAGAAGAGCATTTCAGGGGGTACCGGGGGCAATGAAACCGGCCGAAAGTCCGGTTCGAGGGGTGAATCGTCGATTTCGTCGTCACTGGGGCCCATTTTTCGCCTCCGCAGCCTTCCTGACGGCCATCAGGTACTTCTCCAGGGCGGTTCTTACCACGTCAGCGAGCGGAACCCCCCGTTTCTGGGCGAGTTTCCGGGCCTCGGCGACCAGTTCGTCGGGCAAGAACATGTTGTGGCGCTTCATCGGCGGGCTTTCAGCAGCCGTATCCGAGGCAGAACAGCCAGACAGCGACCCTCAGAGCCGCCCCGATCGCGAAGATGCAGAACGCCCACAGGGCGAACAGCGCCATGAGGTTGGCTGTGGCGTCCCAGAAGTCCCATCGTGCGCGCATCAGTAGCTCCTTGTGCGCCTGGGATGTTAGCACGTGCATGGCAACGTGTGTATGTCGTGGGGGTCGGGTCGCTGTGGGAGCGCGCCGTCAGGCAGGGGGCGTGGGCGGGTGGGGGGTGGGGCCACCCCGGGGGTCGGGTAGCAGGGCCGCCCTAGGTGTCAGGGCAGCTCCTAACGGTAGCAAGCCCGCCGACAGTGGAGAGACCCGGCGTCCAGCGCACGACGCGAATAGCCGGGGGGTGCGAGTAGGTACCCCCATGGGCTCCCAGTGCGGGGGTTCATGGGACTCTGAGGCCCCGTGGATAGTGACACGCCAACACGTCATGGTGGGCCGGGTCTCATGCCACAACCTGCCCAGCAGGATGGTTTCCGCACACGGATAACCCGCAATCCCGCGGGCCGCGCCGTGTTCCCGGAGTTCCCACAAAAACGTTCCATATCGCGGATTGACGGTTCCGACCAAGCAACTGACCGTCGCGCCTCGGGAGGCGCAAGTATCCCTGCACCATCAGCTAATGCGCACTCGCAATCACGGGGTGCGCATTGTCGGGCGGTGCCCGAGTCCCCTCAATCATTCACTGGAGTACACCACATGGACATCAAGCAACTCATGCAGGCCATCGGTCGCATCGGCAAGGCCGCGGCCAAGCTGACGAAGGACGTGCAGACCGTCGCGGTCGAGGCGGCCCTGCACGCCGTCGATCACGGCAACGTGACCCCCGCCAACGAGCTCGTGGAAGCCATCGGCAAGGGCATGCGCCGCGCCTCGCTGCGGGCGTGGTTCGAGACGAACACCCCGATGTTCATCCCCAAGGGCAAGGACAAGTTCGGGTTCGACTCCGAGCGCGCCAAGGCCATGAAGGCCGAGGACCGTGCCGCCCTGCGGGAGCGCCTCATGGCCCTGCCCTGGGAGGAGGCCAAGCCCGAGGAGAAGGTCGTCTCCGTGTTCGACGTGTCCGAGGCCTTCGACAAGTTCATCAAGCGCGTGGAAGGCATGGTGAAGGACGCCAACGTGAGCGTGCGCAACCGCGAGCTGCTGGAGCTGCTCAACCAGCAGGTCTCCATCTACCACGCCAAGCGCATCCTGGCCAACGTGAAGACCGACGGCGCCGACGAGGAGTGAGCCTAGCGGGTTGGCCCCTACGGGGGCCTTCCCAGTAGGTTTACGAAGGAGGCAACATGCCCACCGTGTATCGCGTGACCGCGGGCACCATGCCCGCAAGCGGGCGTCGCACTCAGCCCGATGCGCTCGACTTCGATGCGGTCATCCGTGCCCGCATCCCCCAGACGGCCACGCGCCCCGGTTACACCGGCGTGCGTGCGGGTGCAACGCTCAAGACCCCGGCCATCTACGCGGCCGCGCGCTCGGGCGGGTTCCGCTACCCCAACCAGTTCAAGGAGCCGGGCCCCGGCCGGTTCTGGGTGGCCAAGCACGCGAAGGACACTACCCGGTAGTGTGACACTAGCGGATAGTGTGTCCGGGGGCTGCGCACGCGCAGCACTCATCGCGCCGCCATGGCTGCCGGTGTTACAAAATCATCGTGACACACTACCGGATAGTGTGTCCCCGGTTTTCGGCCGTGTGCGCCCAGGCAGGGACACTACCGGCTAGTGTCCCCCATGCAATTAGACAAGGGACACACTACCGTCTAATTGCTTGTCTAATTGCAAAACGGCCAAAAGACACTATCCGGTAGTGTGTCACGATGATTTTCAGCTTGTAATTAGACAATTAGACAATAAGACAAGAAAAAAGGATCCGTGTACGTGAGGCGATGACGGGGTCTGAGAGCGGCCCGCGTCATGGTCACAAAGGCCCCTCCAAAAATCCGCTCTGCCAATTCCGGGGTTGTCTAATTACAAGCCCGCACCCCCCAACAACCCCCAAAAGACACTACCCGCTAGTGTTTCCGCCCCCCTTTTGCATTTAGACACGGCCTGTCTAATTGCCCCCTCCCACCCTGTCTAATTACGAGCCCCTCATGGACGAACGCGACCTTGCCCACGAATCCGACCTGCGCCAGCGTGAACTCGAAGCCCTGATGCTGGACTGCGAGGGCGAGGAGCCCGTGCCCTGCGAGCCGTGGCCCCTGGAGGACCTCGACTTCTGAGCGCACACACTACCCGCTAGTGTGTCAACACCTTGGGACGCTACCGGATAGTGTCCCTGCCCGCTCGGCGGTTCAGCCGCTAACCCAGACACACTACCGGATAGTGTGTCCCCCACCCACACCCCATTGGAGGACGTCATGCGCACGCACACCCGTCACGCCCACGTGGGCAAGCGCAGCAACAACCAAGGCCTGTTCAAGTTCTGGGCACGTGACTACAAGCGCACGGCCAAGCTGGCCGACCGGGCCCTCGCCCGGCGCGAAGCCGAGGACGAGCTCAACCCCCGGCGCGAAGCCGAGGACGAACCCAATGAGGAGCGCGACTCCGAGTACGAGCGAGCGGTCGAGCACTCACGCCAGGAGGCCAACGCCCGGTTCCTGCGCCGCATGGGCGAGGGCACCGTGTTCTGGGAGCAGGTGCGGTCCCTGCGCTCCGATGTCAGCGTGCAACTGCTGCGGGTCAACCGCGACCGGGAGTCGTACCTGTTCGATGACATCGAATGGTGGGCTTCCACGCTGGCGACCGTCGAGCTCGACCGGGACGCATTCGAGTGGCGCATCCACGTGCGTGGGCGCGAGGACAACAACCTCACCCTGCCCTTCGACCGGTACACCCTGGAGCAAGCGCTGGCCGTGGCCCACACGATCCACCACCTCTACACCTGACCCGGAGCCCTCGATGGCCGACATGCCCAAGTTCGAGCCCAAGCCCAAGCCCACACTGGACAACATCAGCTTCAACTGGTCCGGTGCCAGAACCGAGGTGGGGGCCAAGTTCACCGTGATCCCCGAGCGAATCGAAGTCATAGCCGCCTCTGACCGTCACGCATCGTGCCCCCACTGCGCGGCAAAGCGTGGGCAGTTGAGCGGGCGCCCCGGCGCAATTGGGTGCCAGGACGTGCCGATGTGCGCAGATATCACGTTCATCCCCAACACACCCGAGGGCCGCGCACTCGTGGCCGCCGCCATCCTGACTGGAAAGAAGCAGCAATGAGCCTTCGCGACCAACGCAACGCGCTGCGCAAGCAGCGCATCCGTGAGGGGCTCCACACCCTCTCACGCATCGTCGGACCTCGGTGCCCGGACTTCGAGCCGGGCTGCTTCGTGTGCCAGTCCTACCACCTGCTCGACACGCTGCAACGCCTGCCGGGCTACGAGCCCACGCTCAGGCGAGTGCGCAGCACTCACGAGGCCGCACCCCCAGCCCCCACCCCCACCCCCACCAAGGAGGGCTCGTGAGACTCGACGACAACCCCACCGCCAACGCCCTGCTGTACGCCGCCTACGCGGCAGCAGCCATCGTCCTCGTCCTCACGTGGAGTACCCCATGAACCCACGCGTCATCCCGGCGTCCCTGTACGAAGCCGCCAACCAGGAGGAACACCGCCCAGTCGTGGCCGTGCACGTGCGTGACCAGTACGGCACCAAGGCCTTCCACCCTGCCAACGACGCCGCGCACTCGTTCGCTGCCATCGCGGGCACCAAGACCCTCACGCTGGCCACGCTCGGCCACGTGCTCAAGCTGGGCTTCGACATCAAGTACATCCACCCCTTCGACGACCCGCTCGCTCAACTCAAGGAGGCCGCGTGAAGACCAAGCCCAGCACCGACCCCAAGGTGCGCTGCACTGTGTGCAGCCGCGACACCGAGCCCAAGATCACATTCCATGAGCCCCGATGGGAATGCTCGCACGTGGACTGCCCGCACAGGCGCAGCTCGTGGAGCGAGCGCCCTGAGCCCCCGCCGTCCAAGCCGGACGGCATCTTCAACCCGTACGCCAAGTACATCCCCGAGGACCCCTGATGACCCACGCATCGACAACCCTGGCCCCAGGCCACGTGGCCAACTTCAAAGCCATGCTGCGAGCAGCCCTCAACAAGGACCTCGCGCTCATCCAGTGCACCGATGCCAAGACGGGCGAGCCCGTACCCACCATCTGCATGGTCAACAAGGACGCCGAAGGCAACGTGGAGTTCATGCCCGTGGCCCGGATGTTCAACACCAACCCCTATCAGGAACTCTTGCCGCCCAGCATCTGATTCCGTTAGGATCTCACCCCTCGTTCCCTTTCTCATTCATTCAATCAGGAACTAACATGCGCTACCAGCACATCAAGACCTCGATCCTCGAACAGTTCAAGGCCCCCAACGGCAACAAGATCGTGCCGTTCATCCTGGGCGCCCCCGGTGGCGGCAAGTCCGCCTGCGCTCGTGACGTGGTTCAGTCCCTGAACATCGACCCCGAGAAGGTCATCGAGTTCAACGCCTCGCTGCGCGACCCGGTCGACATCCTCGGCCTGCCGTCCTCCAAGGGCGATCACTCCGACTGGCTGGCGTCCAAGGAGTTCTGGACCGTGCGCCGTGGCCAGGGCCGCGCAGCACTCATCCTGGAGGAGCTGTCCGACGGCAGCGTGGCCATGCAGAACGCGCTGTGCCGCGTCATCTACGACCGCCATGCCGGCCAGCTCCCGCTGTCTGACGAGCTGTTCATCATCGCCACGGGCAACCGCACCGAGGACAAGTCCGGTGCCAACCGCATCACCAGCAAGCTGGCCAACCGCACGCGGCGCTTCGAGTTCACCGAGAACCTCGACGACTGGACCGAGTGGGCGCTCGACAACAACCTGCCCGCCGAGCTCATCCAGTTCATGCGCTTCCGTCCGGGCTTGCTCTCCGAGTTCGATCCCAACCGCTTCTGCAACCCGACGCCCCGCTCCTGGGAGCGCGTGGCGTGCATCCCCGACTCGCTGCCCGAGCAGCTCTACTTCGACAACGTGGCCGGCGAGGTGGGCGAGGGCGCGGCGGCCGAGTACACGGGCTTTCGTCGCATCTACCGCCAGCTCCCCAACATCGACGCGCTGCTGCTCGACCCCAAGGGTGCCGACGTGCCCGATGACCCGGCGGTGCGCTTCGCCATCACCGGTGCGCTGGCCCGCAAGGCCACGAAGGACAACTTCGACCGCATCACGACCTACACGGCGCGACTGCCCAAGGAGTTCGACGTCATGACCGTCAAGGACAGCATCAAGCTGTGCCGCGAGGTGCAGAACACGCGCTCCTTCGTCGAGTGGGCCACGCGTAACGCCGAGGTCCTGATGTGACCAAGCCGTTCAACCCGCACCGGGAGTACAAGGTCCGGCAGCAGGTCAAGCGCGGCAAGAAGACCGGCAAGTGGTACGTGCAGTTCTACGAGCCGGCGCCCCACTACGGGTTCTGGAAGGTCGGCGGTGCCCAGGGTGACTTCACCTCCAAGGAAGAAGCTAACAACTGGGTGCTCGCCATGCGGAGGCTGACATGAGCCGCCTGGAGTGGCGCTCTGCCATGCGATACAGCGTGGAAGTGTGGAACCTGCGCAGCACGGGCGACAACGTCACGTGGGACAGCATGAACGGGTCGATCGTCGGAACCATCACGTACGTGGGCTGGAACCGCCGCGCCGACTGGGCCGACAGGAAGCAGCGCTGGCGCATCACTCGCATGGGCGGCGGCGACCTCGGAGAGATCGAAGTCAAGGACCTCGAAGAGGCCAAGGCCACGGCCCTGGCCATCCTGCAACTCACTAACTGAAAGGGGAGCAACATGCTCACTCGCGTATCCAAGCTGGCCGACAAGGCCATCCTCGTCAAGCTCACCATCCGTCGCGCAGCACTCACTCGGCGCGACAACGCACTGACCGCCAAGGTGCAGGCCGCAGAGCAGGACGTGGGCATCACCGTGCTCACCAAGCTCTTCACGGACAAGGCCTCGCCGATCAACAAGATCATGCGAGCAGTCAACGAGGTGTACTCGTACCACAAGACGCAGACCCTGCCCTACGTGGACGCCGGCCCGCGCATCCTGCCCAACGCGAACTACTTCACCTACACCCACGAGGTGCAGCACAAGATCGCGCTCGTCGAGAACATGCTCGACACCTACATGCCGTACTACGACCAGCTCGTGCGTGATGACGTCATGTACCGCAACGCGGGCCGGGCTGCTGGGCGCGCACACGTGGACGAGTACCCCAGTGCGGACGCGTTCCGACGCAGCATGTCGCTGGAGTACAAGTTCAGCCCCATGCCCGATGCGAGGCACTTCCTGTTCGACCTGTCCGAGGCCGACATGCAGGCAGTCGAGCAGGCCGAGAACGACGCGCTGGCCGCCGCCAACGCCGACACCATCAACCGCATGCTCAAGCCGCTCGGCGCGCTCGTGGAGCGCCTGGGCGAGTACCAGGGCGGCAAGGGTGAGCGCTTCCACCCCACCGTCATCAGCAACGTGCTCGATGGCATCAAGGAGGCGCGCTCGCTGATGCTGTTCCCCAACGCCGAGCTCGAAGAGCACATCGCTGCGCTGGAGACGTTGACCAAGAAGTACCTGGACAACGTCGAGATGGTCAAGGGCAGCGCCGTGGTGCGCGACGACGCACGGGCCAAGCTCAAGGAGGCCGCGGACAAGATGTCCGCGTACTTCTGATGGAAGCACGCATGGGCAAGCCCTTCAAGCCGCTGCCGAGAATGACCATGCGGTCCCGCACCGTTGCCATCAACGTCGTGCAGTTCAACGACAACCGCACCACGGTCAACGTGTTCAACGACGGTAGGGCCGAGAGCAGCCACGGGCTGCCCGGCCACGTGTCTCTCGCCGAAGCCCTCATCTGGTACGGCACAACCCTCAAACTCCAAGGAGAGTAACCCCATGGGCACTGCAAAGATGTTCCAAACCGCACGGGTAGCTGCGCTGCCCGGCGTCGAGACCACGATGGTCTTGTACCCGCAGAACATCCCCATCCGCACCCGCAAGGCAGCAGCACGCATGCTCGCCGGTGGGGTGGCTGTCGGTGGCTGGGCGTCCAAGTCCCTGAAGATCGCGCGCATCGTCGCCGAGCACTTCGGCATCGCGCTGGCCCGCGTGCACACCCACAGCAGATACGTCGAAGTGCCGCACGACAACAAGGTTCGTGAGGATGTCCTGCGCGTCTTCGATGTCGACAGCGTGCAGTACATGCTCACCGCCAACGAAAGCCGCCACCACTTCAACCCCAGTCTGTTCAAGGAACGCCGCGCGCGCCAAGTCTCGCAACTACTGGCTGGCGAGTCCGACTCACTGGGGTTCGTGTCCCGGGCTCGCTTCAACGAGGCGAAGGCCATCGTGGTCGAGTACCACCGCAGGGCCGCATCCACCGACCACCACAACAAGCGGGCCGCAGACTTCATGCTCGGCACCGAGCCGATCACCTTGACGCACATCCCCAAGGGGTTCTGACAGCAACCCACCCACCCGCTTACCCACTGACTGAGAGGACAACACCATGACCGTCACCAAGCTCGACAAGGCCAAGGTCGCCATCGTCACGCAGCAACCGTTCTTCGCCTCCATCCTGTTGAAGCGCAAGCTCATCGAGGACAAGTCGATCCCCACGGCCGCCGTCGACCAGCGCGGCCAGATCTACTACAACCCCGACTTCATCGAGAAGCTCACGGTCGACCAAGCCGTGTTCCTCCTCGCACACGAGGTCGGCCACGTCATCGGCCAGCACGCTGCGCGACGTGGTGCACGCACCGCCCGACGCTGGAACATCGCCGGCGACGCCTGGATCAACGACATGCTCAAGGACGCCAAGGTCGGCGACTTCATCACCGGCGGCGTGGACATGCCCGGCTCCAAGGACGACACGGTCGACGCCATCTACAACCGGCTGCCCGAAGACGACGGCCAGGACGGCTCCGGCAAGGTGCCGGGCATCGGCGATGACCTCATCGAGCGCGGAACACCACTCACGCAAGACGAGGCCGACAAGATCGACGCCGAGACGCGCGTGGAGGTCGCGCAGGCCGCACAGGCCGCCAAGATGCAGGGCAAGCTGCCTGCCGCCATCCAGAAGATCGTGGCCGACCTGCTCGACCCGGGCACGCCCTGGTACGAGATCCTGGAGCGCTACATGACCTCGTTCAAGCGCGGCGAAGTGTCGTGGGCGCGCCCCAACCGGCGCTTCGAGCAGTACCTGCCGTCGCCCGGCAAGGTCGCCGAGATGGGCGAGGTCGTCATCCAGATCGACGTCAGCGGCTCCATCAGCCCGCGCGAGCTGAACTACTACAACGGCCACCTCGCTCGCATCCTCGAGCAGTGCGCCCCGGAGCGCGTGCACGTCTTGTACACCGACACCCGCGTGTGCAAGCACGACGTCTTCGAGCGCGGTGAGGAGTTCGCCCTGCAGTTCTACTCCGGCGGCGGCACCGACATGGAGGCCGGCTTCACCTACCTCGACGACAAGGGCATCGACCCCGAGGTGTTCGTCTGCCTGACCGACGGCTACACGTCCTTCAACGTGGGTAGCAAGCCCGCCTACCCTGTCGTGTGGTGCATCTCGTCTGACGTGGAGGCGCCGTACGGCGACGTCATCCACTTCACCATGGACGCATCATGAAAGAGCTAGACGAACTCCTGGCCGCCTTCGAGCGGCTGCTGAAGATCTGCCACGAGGCGCTGTCACCGACGGCAACGCCCAGGCAGAAGAGCGAAGCCAGAGCGGTCATCAACGACTGGCTTTCGACCCGAGGGCAATCGCGTTAGCGTCTGCCTACACACGGGGCCTGGTACGCCAGGCCCCAGCAACTCACTCACTCAGAGGTTACACACCATGGCACTCGTACGTATCTCCCGACAGCTCATCTCCGACGTCGAAACCCGGTGCAACGTCATGCGCAACGCCGAGGTCAATGAGCAGGATTACCCGTCCACCGAACGGCAAGGGTCCGCCCCCGAACTCGCCACGATCCAGGCCTTCATGTGGGGGGACCACGAGCACCTGCGCACCTTGATGCCTACCGACTGGTGCGCGGTCGCAAACGACTTCTCGGTCACCACCACGTACAGGCACGACGACGGCCACCTTGAGACCACCGCGCCCGTGACGTTCACGTTCAGCAGCCTCATGACCCTCCCGCCCAAGACCAGCTTGGGGTACCGCAACGGCAAGTACAACTGCGCCCAGGTCAACGTCCAGTACGAGGTCATCGAGCAGGCCTTCGAGGACCCGAAACACCCGCATCACATGGTGGCCTGCGCGGTGATGGCCATCGTCGACCGCGAGAAGCGCCAACGCAAGATCGAGACGGTGTGGCGCGTGCGGGTCGCCAACCTCAAGGACTTCCTGGGCAAGTGCAAGAGCCTCAACGAGGCCATCAAGCTCTGGCCGCAGGTCAAGCTCTACGTGCCGCAGAGCTACATCGACACGGTGGAGACGCCGGTCGTGCGCACGCAGGCTGCGGCGCGCAAGGAGAAGGTCACCGAAGGGCTCGACACCGACGGTCTCACGGCCGCTGCCATCGCAGCCAAGCTCGCGGGGGTGCTGTGATGTTCTCCCTGTCGCGACTGCGCTCGATCGGCGCCATGCCCACTGCGAAGACGCTGGCCGAGCGGGCACTTCGCCGCGCCGAGCGCGAGCTGCTAGAAGCCCACGACGCTGTGGAGCAGGCCACCTACGACCTGCACGCGGGCAAGCAGCGCGTGCAGAGCTACCAAGTCAAGATCGCACGGCTGCGTGCGTACATCGAGGAGGCCGGGGGGTGAACACCCTACGAGCTGCCGCCCAGCAGGCGCTGGAGGCGTTGGAGAACAGCAGTCCGGACAACGCGAGGCCCGAGTGCGTTTTTCTTGACAAACACCAAGAAGCCATCACCGCCCTCCGCACCGCGCTGGCGCAGCAGGAGCAGGAGCAGGAGCCGGTGGCGTGGAGCACGCGAGAGCACTTCTATGAAGCGTTGGATCGCGCCGTTGGAAACGTCCGTCAAGAGATGCGGATCAAGACTGTGACGATGCGCCGCAAAGACCACGACATTGCGCTGCCGATCATCGACGCCTATTCCGGCCATGTGTTTGTGGGCGACCTACCCCGCCGCGAGTGGCAGTCGCTGCCCGCGTGCGAGGACAAGCCTCATGCAGTGCTGGTAAATGGGTATGGATACGTCGATGTGCGTGCGGTACGCGCCATCGAGGCCGCGCTGAAGGAGCGAAACACATGACCTAATCACTTGCTAACTCGTTAGCCTCCTGTCACAATCGTTAGCACCTGTTCAACAACTCAGTGATTCACCATGAACATGTACACCGTCTCCGACCTCCGCTCTGAGGTCAACTGGCTGCCCCACACCAAGCTTCTCGCCTTCCTCAAGGCCAAGAAGATCGCGCCTGCCCACCAAGTCGTGGCCGGCAAGCGCACGTTCCGCCTGTACGACGAGGCAGCACTCATCAAGTGCCGCGCGCTGCGCAAGGCCTACGACGAGAAGCGCGGCCTGACCAAGAAGTCGCCCGAGCCCGCGCCCGCGCAGCAGCCCTACGCCCCCTCGGTTGCCGCACTGCACCTCGCCATCGAACGCATGGCCGAGCAGATCACGCGCATGGGCACGCAGCTCGACATCCTGGTCAAGGAGCTGGGCAGTACCGCCAGCTTCGATGACGCGCCCGCGCCCGCACCGGCACCCGCACCCGCACCCGCGGTCGGAGGCACAGATTGAAGTGCCCAACGTGCGGCGCCTGGACCCAGGTGCTGGAGACGCGATCACACCGCCGGGCGAACGCCAAGAGGCGTCGCTACGAGTGCGCGAACCAGCACCGGTTCACAACCCTGGAGTCCGTCATTTCCCCGCGTGGCCCTTCCTTCGCGTCTGGAGAGACGGAGTCCTCTACATCAACCGAGCCCCGCGACGAAAGCGGGATCTCAAGAGTTACGGAGAAGCACCATGGTGAATAGCTTTGGATGCAAGGGCCCGTGCGACCAAGGCCGCAAGAACTGCCCCCACCCGCAGGCCTGCGAGCTCGACGACGAGCCGGAGTACGGGCCTCGCGAGTGGTTCGACAGCACCCTGTTCGATGCGCTGTGTGTCGTGGCGGTCATCACGTGCGTCCTGGCTGTCGCGGCCGCAGCGTACTGGGCGGGTTCGCAGTGATCACACCGCCCAACAACAAGGGCCGGCGCATCTTCAAGATCAACGCCTTCACGCAGGCCAAGCTGGTCAAGCTGATGCTCGAAGGCACGTACACCTGTGCGGAGCTGGCCGAGCAGACAGGCCTTCACTACGTGACGGTGCTGGGCTACTGCCGCGCGTTCCACCGCGAGGGCGCAGCTCACATCAGCATGTACGAGAAGGACAGCCGAGGCCGCGACTCGCTGAAGGTCTACAAGATCGGGCCGGGCAAGGACGCCAAGCGCTCCAAGCTCACACCGGCACAGCGACAAGAGCGCGTGCGCAAGCGCAAGCAGATGGCCGCCATGCTCGGGCTCACCGCAGGATCGCCATCATGAAAGACCAAGACATCCTCGGTCGGCTCGTGCGCATCGAGACTCGACTGAGCAAGCTCATGACCTTCTTCGGGCTCAACCCGCACACGGGCGAGCCCTTGCCCAACGACAAGCAAAGGACCAACGATGGACCGCGAACCCAAAAGATCGAGCGCCAACAACGTCCAGATAGGCGGTGACCACTACAAGTCCAAGGCGATCCAGCCCTGGGACTACATCGCAGCCAACAACCTCGGGTTCTTCGAGGGGAACATCGTGAAGTACATCACCCGCTGGAGAGACAAGGGCGGCCACGGCGACCTGCTCAAGGCCCGCCACTACCTGGACAAGCTCATCGAGCTTGAGGAGCAAGCGCAATGAGCCCCGACAAACCCCACGAGGACCCGTCGCCCCATGACGAGTACCGGCGCTACATGGACGAGTTGAATCGGCGGCAGATGATGAACGCCTACCCGCCCGGCTTCATCGACCAGCTCAAGCAGGCTGAATACCACAAGCACATGGCGGCGCAGCAAGCCGCGATGATCAACCAGATGGCATCCAACGCCCACTCGCCCCCGCGGGCCATCACTGTCGGGAAAACTCAACTCCGCGAGGACGACGTGCTGGATATGCGCGCCGCCGTTGCGTTCATCCGGTTCGCCATCGAGGCCGACGAGGAGATGAATAGGCTGTGGACCGCCTTCAAGGTGGCCAGAAAGCTGGAGAGCTGAACATGGGCATCCGCAAGTGGCTCCGCAACTGGCTCACCAGTGACGTTCCTCAGGGAGGAGCGATGGCGTCCATGGACCCTCCCTCGCAGCGGGACACTACCCCCACGTGCCGTGTGTCCGTCCTCAAGGCGATGAACGGGCGCGTGCTGGAGGTGGGGATCTACAAGCCCAACCCCCGAGGCCCCGACTGGACGTTCGAGCTGTTCATCGTCCCCGAGAACGCGACCATCGCGTCTGCCATCACAACCGTGTTCGCCATGAAGGCGTTGGAGAACTAGATGAGACCGAGCTACCGAGAAGTGGAGATGGACGTCCTGCGCTGGGCTGAGGCCCGCAGGATCATTCCCAACAGCACCCCGGCCGCGCAGTTCATGAAGGCTGTGTCGGAGATGGGTGAGCTGTCGGATGCGCTGACCGAGAACGACCGCGAGGCCACGAAGGACGCAGTGGGTGACGTCATGGTGTGCCTCGTGAACATGTGTGCACTGCTTGACCTCGATGTCGTGGACTGCATGGCGCACGCGTACAACCAGATCAAGGACCGCACGGGCACGATGCTGCCCGGAGGCGTGTTCGTGAAGGACCCTGCCCCCTGAGTTGCTCACCCGCATTGCACATACGGCCGTGCGCAGCGCGGGGGCAGGATGTGCTGTAGACGCTGCGCGCGGGAGGTCTCCATAACGAGTAACGCCATCGGAATGTGCATCGGCGTGACAGCACGGAGAGACGGCACTTACAAGGACAACGAATGAGCTTGACACCCACCTACATCGACTTCGAGACGTACTGGTCCGCGGACCACTCGCTAACCAAGATGTCTCCGACCGAGTACGTCATGCACCCGGACACCGAGATCATCTCGGTGGCCATCAAGGTGGGGAACGCACCCACCGACGTCATCTTCGGCGAGAGTGAGATCAAGCGTCACCTGGACGCACTCGACTGGTCGGCCAAGATGGCCATCGGCCACAACATGAGCGGCTTCGACGCCATGATCATGGCCTGGAGGTTCGGCATCCACCCGAAGATGTGGGGGTGCACGGCAGCCATGGCGCGCAGCAAGTACGGCAAGACGTGCGGCGTGTCGCTCAAGGCCCTGTCCAAGGAGCTCGGCATCGGCGCCAAGCTCGACCTGGAGGCCACCAACACCAAGGGCAAGCACCTCAAGGACTTCACGCCCGCCGAGCTGGCCGCGATGGAGGAGTACAACAAGATCGACACGGAGCTGTGCGCTGCTCTCTTCAAGGCGCTCGCACGCGGCTTCCCCAGGAACGAGCTGGTGCACATCGACATGACCACGCGCATGCTGGTGGAGCCCAAGTTCGAGCTCGACGTGGCGCGCGTGGAGAGCGCGCTCGATCAGGTGCGCGAGGAGAAGAAGCGTTCGCTCATGCACTTGGCGATGCAGCTCGGCATCGAGGAGTTCGTGACCCGTGCGCTGGATGGCGAAGCCTCCATCGAGGAGCAGGTGCGAGAGCAGCTCGCCTCGTCGATCAAGTTCGCCGCGCTGCTGGACCGCCTGGATGTGGAAGTGCCCATGAAGCCCTCGCCCACCAACTCCGGCAGGCTGGTGCCGGCGCTGGCCAAGACCGACGAGGCGTTCCTCAAGCTGCAGGAGCACCCCAACCCCATCGTGGCTGCGGCCGCGCGTGCCCGGCTCGACGTCAAGTCCACGCTGCTGGAGACGCGACTGCAAGCCTTCCTGCGTGCGGCCAAGGCGTGCGGCGGCAGGCTGCCCGTGCCGCTCAAGTACGTGGGCGCAGACACCACTGGGCGCTGGTCGGGCGAGCAGTACAACATGCAGAACCTGCCGCGCATCCCTCGTGACAAGGAGGGGAACATCATCGACAAGCCCAGCAACGCGCTGCGTCTGAGCCTGCGTGTCCCCGAGGGGCACAAGGTCATCGTGGCGGACCTCTCCGGCATCGAGCTGCGGGTCAACCACTTCCTGTGGAAGGTGAGCTCCTCCATGGCGCTGTTCAAGGCGGACCCGGCCAAGGCGGACCTGTACAAGGACTTCGCGTCCATGCTGTATCAGATCGCCAAGGAAGAGGTGACCAAGGACCAGCGACAGGTGGGCAAGGTCGCCCACCTCGGGCTGGGGTTCGGTGCCGGCGCAGCCACGTTCAGGAAGGTCGCCAAGCTCATGGCCACCATCGACCTGAGCGAGGAGGAGGCGCAGACCGTGGTCCTCGCGTGGCGCAGTGCGTACAGCGAGATCGTCGCCGGCTGGGCGTCGTTCCAAGAGCACCTGCCCAAGATCCTTGAGGGCGTCGAGTCATCCATCGACCCGTGGGGTCTTTGCGTGACCGAGAAGAACGCCGTGCGGCTGCCGTCCGGGCGTCGCATCTACTACCCTGCCCTCACACGCCATCGCGACGAGGAGACCGGCAAGTCCGAATGGTGGTACGGCGTGGGCCGGCACCGGGCCCGCATCTACGCCGGCAAGGGGGTGGAGAACCTCGTGCAGGCGCTTGCCCGAGACGTCATCGCGGACAACGCCCTGGCGTTCCGAAAAGCCACCGGGCTCTCACCGGCGCTCACTGTCCATGACGAGCTCGCTTACGTGGTGCCGCAGAAGCAGGCCGACAGCCTGCTGGAGCAACTGCAGGCCACCATGCGCATCGCGCCGACGTGGTGGCCGGAGCTCGTCACGTGGAGTGAGGGCGACGTGGCGGACTGTTACGGCGAGGCGAAGTAGCTTGTCTCGGGGGGCAACTATGTGTAATGTGATGGCAATTCTGCTAACACCTTACAGGGTTTCCCATGATCAGCTACGACCTCATGCGAGCGAGGATGGCTGTGCAGTTCCTTGTCGACAGCTCGTACTTTCATCAGCACGTCCGCAAGCTTCGCACTGCCGTGGTGCGCCCCAGAGCCATGCCGTTCAAGGCCGACGCCGAGCCGCTCAACGAGCTGCTGGTGATTGGCCGGCAGAACGTGCAGGCGATGGAGAACCTGATCGAGGTCGCACAGATCAAGCGCGACGGCCGCAACGACTACCAGCGCCAGTACATGGCGGCCAAGCGCCAGCGCGACCGCAAGGTCGTCGAGTTCGAGGAGCGCGTGCTTGGCAAAAAGCTCGCGCCGGAAGCCAAGGTCCAGGTTCTGCACCGGCAGTACGCCACGTGGAACCGCGAGCGCGACGCCTACATCAAGTCCATGGGCGAAGTGACCTGGACAGAACGCAACGACCGGCTGCGCGAGTTCTGGGCCCGCAAGGAGCGAGAGATCGACGCCCTGATCGAGGAGGCCAAGGTCAACGGTCCGGTCAAGCGCAAGCGCATCGTCAAGGTTGCACCAAAGCCGAGCACGGCGTTCGGCGAGAAGCTGACCAAGGCGATCCAGTACCCGCCCTCGAAGCGTTGACAGTTCGACGGCCTGACCCTACAGTCAGGCCCTAACTCAATGGACCCCAGCGACGAATGTCGTCCTGGGGCGTAACCGCATGAAGATGCCAGCCTGGACCTACTCGCAGCTCGACTCGTTCGAGAGCTGCCCCAAGAAGTTCTACCACCTGAAGGTAGTCCGAGATGTGGTGGAGCCGCCCTCGGTACATACCGAGTGGGGGACCAAGGTCCACACCGCTTTCGAGGACGCCATCAAGAAGGGTGACCACCTACCCGAAGGGATGACCCAATGGCAAGTTCTAGCCAACAAGTTGGCCAAGCTGCCCGGGGAGAAGCTCACCGAGGTCAAGTTCGCGATCGACCGCTCGTTCCAGCCCGCTGACTGGAAGAACTCCTGGAGCCGCGGAATAGCCGACCTTCTCGTGGTTTGCGGGGAGAAAGCCGCGGTAATGGACTACAAGACCGGCAAACGCAAGCCCTCCGAACAGTTGGACCTGTACGCCAATTACGTCTTCCACCACTACCCGCAAGTCAACAAAGTCACCACAGGCTTCGTGTGGTTGAAAGATAGACGCATCGACTGGAAACCCATTACAAGGTCTTCACTATCAGAGACTTGGCAGTCATTATTGCCACGGGTTCGCAAGTTAGAGTCAGCGTACGAACGCGATAGCTGGCCGGCGCGACCCTCGGGGCTGTGTAACGGCTGGTGCCCCGTCACTTCGTGTCAGTTCAACAAGGACAGATCGGGGAAAGGACGTGGTTAGGACTGAATACTCGTGGTTGACCAGCGAGGAGCTGGTCATCGTGGCCTCCAACAAGAAGTCAGCAACTCCCCTGGAGATCGAGCTGGCTCAGAGGCTGGCCGTTTACATCGAAGACCAGAAAGGGGCTGATGAATGCCCACCCCAGAAGGACGAGTGAAGGAGTCCGTGAGGAAGTTCCTCAAGGACAAGGGGGTCTGGTACTACCAGCCCGTGCAGAACGGCATGGGTGTGGTCGGCATCCCCGACTTCGTGTGCTGCTGGCACGGCAGATTCATCGCCATCGAGACCAAGGCGCCCGGCAAGGTGTTGGCCACCACGCCCAACCAGAACCGGGTGCTGCAAGCCATCTACGACCACGGGGGCTACACCATGGTCGTGGACGACATCGCCCTGCTGAAGAAGCAGTTCACCGCCATCGAAGTCGCGCTCGCACTGGAAGGAGTTCAACATGCCAAAGTCAACCGCGCGTAAGCTGGAGTACCAGAAGGCGTACAACGCCCGACCGGAGGAAGTCGCCAAGCGCGTGAAGAACAACGCCGCGCGCCGCGAGGCCATCAAGCAGGGCCGAGCCAAGGTGGGCGACGGCAAGGACGTGGCTCACAAGGTGAGCCTGGAGAACGGAGGCACCAACGCGGCGGGCAACCTCGCAGTGCAGTCCCGCGCCAAGAACCGCGGGTGGAGGAAGGGCAGTGGCTCTTACAACCCAGACAAGTGAGCACCTGTACGAGAGGGCTATGTTCGCGAAGCTGCGTCAGCAGGGTCTGACCCACGTGACCCACCTTCGGCGGGCGTACGAGATCGAGACCGCGACGCAGAAGTGGGCCTGGAAGACCAAGGCCGGCAACATCGGGGTCTTCGACATGGTCGATACGCTGAACCCAACCACCGAGGAGCTGACCGCGATGTTCGTGGCCATCAAGCTCACTGACTGACCCCCACAACAATGACCTTCGACTTCTCCTCCCCCAAGCTGTGGCAGTTCAGCGGGCACGTGCACTTCATGGTGCAGCCGACCCCCGCCAACAAGCTTCCCCAGCCCATGCGCCAGTTGCGCGCCAAGACCTACGGCGTCGTCGCCAAGAGCTTCGACTCCGCGCTCGTCAAACTGAGGTCCGCAGTCCCGGAAGACCAGTTCCGCGTCCAGAACGTCGGCATGCACGATGTGCCCATCGACCTCATCGCCGACGACCCGGTGGCTCACTGGGTGGCCGCGTCACTGGAGTAGGCATGCTTATCCACAAGCGCAAGAAGGCAGTCGTCCTCAAGCTGCGCAACCCTGAACGCGTAACGACCGTCATCCCGACGGCCATCCAGGTCAACGCCCACATGGTGGCGGTTCCGCACCGCCCCGATGAGACAAGGGTGCTGCGCAACCTGGGCTTCGAGGTCCCCGACCCGATGCCCATTCACTACGACTGGCCCAAGGTCAACGGCCACCACGATCCGTTCGCGGCCCAGCGCACGACGGCCAACTTCCTGGCCATGCACTCGCGTGCCTACTGCCTGAACGGCATGGGCACCGGCAAGACGAACTCGGCGCTGTGGGCCTACGACTACCTGCGGCGCACCAAGCAGGCCAAGCGCATGCTGGTCGTGTGCCCGCTGTCCACGATGGAGCGTACCTGGGCGGACTCGGTGTTCTTCACCTTCCCCCACCTCGACTGCGCGGTGCTGCACGGCACTCGCAGCAAGCGTCTGAAGCTGCTTCAGCAGGACGTCCACATCTACATCATCAACATCGACGGGCTAAGCACCATCCGCGACGAGCTGGCCAAGCGCGACGACATCGACTTGGTCGTCATCGACGAGCTGGCCTTGGCGCGCAACTCGGGAACCGAACGATGGAAGACCCTGAACACGATCTGCAACAAGCAGCACAGCCGCAGGGTGTGGGGGATGACTGGCTCGCCCACCCCGAACGCCCCGACCGACGCATGGGCGCAGTGCCGGCTGGTGACCCCCGACAACCCCGACGTGCCGAAGTACTTCGGCAAGTTCCGGGACATGGTCATGAAGCAGTTGAGCCCCTTCAAGTGGGTGGCTCGCCAGAACGCGATGGAGACGGTGCACAACATGATGCAGCCGGCCATCCGGTTCGCGCTGGAGGACTGCGTGGACTTGCCCGAGCAGACCTTCATCACCCGCGAGGTGGCGATGACTGCGGAGCAGGCCAAGGCCTACAAGGACATGCTGGCCAAGCTTTCGACGGAGTACCAGGGCGGGCAGATCCTGGCGGTCAACGAGGCGGTCAAGGCCAACAAGCTCATCCAGATCGCCTGCGGCGTCGCCTACGGTACCGATGGCACCGAGGTCGTGATTCCCTCGACCCCGCGGCTGGAGGTGCTCAAGGAGCTCATCGAAGAGTCCACCGGGAAGGTGATCGTATTCGTACCCCTGACTGCTGCGCTGGAGTCTGTCGCCCAGGCGCTGAAGGCCGACTGGAGCGTGGAGGTCGTCCACGGCGAGACCAGTAAGGCCGAGCGCGACCGCATCTTCGGCGACTTCCAGCATCAGATCCACCCACGGGTGCTGGTGGCCAACGCGGCGACCATGAGCCACGGCCTGACCCTGACGGCTGCCACCACCATCGTGTGGTACGCCCCAGTGCACAGCAACGAGATCTACGAGCAGGCCTGCGCCCGGGTCCGCCGGCCCGGCCAGAAGCGCACCACGGTCATCGCCCACATCGCCGGCAGCGACATCGAGCGCCGGGTCTACAAGCGCCTGCAGGACAAGCAGTCCATGCAGGGCCTGCTGCTCGATCTGGTCCGAGAAGGGAGCAAAGGTGAGTTAGCAACTACCCCTTGACGGCCGGGACAACTGGCACCACAATTCACTTCCTTACAAAAGGAGCTAACACATGAAACTGTCCGAAGCAGTTAGCTTGTACATTCGACTGCGTGACCGTAAGGCCGAGATCAAGGCCCAGATGGACGAGCAGATCGCACCCATCCAAGAGAAGATGGACAAGCTGGAAGCCAAGCTGCTGGAGGCCTTCCAGGCCACCGGCGTGGACTCGGTGAAGACCGAGTTCGGCACCGCCTACACGAGCGTTCGCACGACGGCCAGCGTGGCCGATCGCGACGCCTTCATGGAGTTCGTCAAGGCCCGCGGAGAGTGGAGCCTGCTGGAGGTCCGCGCCGCGAAGACCGCCATCGAACAGTACCGAGCCGCCAACGACGACGAGCTGCCCCCGGGTGTCAACATCCGTGAGGAAAGGGTCGTCAACGTCCGTCGGTCCGCGTAAACTCATCGTCCCCAGGAGTACCAATGAACATCATCCCGTTCGAGGGCAAGACCCTCCCCGCCTACCTCAAGAAGTTCGACGTCTCGGCGCTGAACGCGGACCTGACCGCCCACGCCGGCGGCGGCTTCCCCGTGCTGTCCACCAAGGGCAACAAGTGGGCCGTCGTGCGCGACGGCGAGCGCACCGTGCTGCCCAACCCCAAGGACCCGGAGAGCCCGGCGACCTACGTGGACGTGGTCATCATCAAGGCCAACAAGGACAAGTCCAAGGTCTTCTACCTGAAGGGCTATGACCCGGAGTCCAGCGAGAAGCAGAAGCCCGACTGCTACTCCCCCGACGGCATCGCCCCCGGCGCGGACGCGGCCGCCCCACAGGCCAAGAAGTGCGCCACCTGCCCGCACAACCAGTGGGGCTCGAAGATCGGCGACAAGGGCGCCACCAAGGGCAAGGCGTGCAGCGACAACGTGCGGCTGGCGGTGGCCCCCGCCGGGCAAGTCAACGACCCGATGCTGCTGCGCGTGCCGCCTGCGTCCATCCGCAACCTGGGCGAGTACGGCCAACTGCTGGCCAAGCGCGGCGTGGGCTACAACATGGTGGTCACCAAGATCGCCTTCGACCCCGACTCGCTCGGCAAGATCACGTTCAAGCCCGTGGGCTTCCTGGACGATGCGTCCTACGCCGAAGTGCAGGAGGTGATGGACTCCGACCTCGTGCGCGACATCACGGGCGGTAGCCTCACGCAGGTCATCGAGTCCGTGGCTGCCGCCGATGCGCAGGAGATCGCCAAGGAAGCCGAGGCCAAGGAAGTGGTCAAGCAGGCCGTCTCCAAGGCCAAGCAGGTCACCGACGAGGAAGTCGAGACCGCCGTGCGCGCCGCAGAGAAGCCCTCCAAGGCCAAGCCGGCCGAAGACAAGCCCAAGGCCAAGGCGAGCCCGGTCGTCAGCGAAGATCTGGACGTCGACCTCGACGGCATCAGCTTCGACGACGAGTGAACCACAACACGGGGGAGGCGCGAGGGCGACCTCCCCCTTCTGTCTGCACCTGGGGCTTGCATGTCATACAACATTGAACCGAGGAAAGTTGCCGGCGTGGTCAAGGAGGCCAGCGCCGCGCTCGAAGGCAAGGACTTCAACCACGGCGAAGTCCTGGTTGGACTGGCTGAACTGCTGGGCCGTGTCATCGTGGACGTGGGCAAACACCACGTCCACATGGATGACATGAAGAAGGTCGTCGTCGACCACCTGGAGCGGACTGTCCGCATCGGGGCCCACGCCACGGAGAAGAGTATCGCCGCACGGGGGTGAGATGGACACCCTTGAGTTTCTGCGCACGATCCTGCCCGACGAGGGCATCTACTATCTGGCCCTCTTCCGCGAGGGCTACCAGTTCCCGGCGCACCGCGCCTACACCGACCTGGAGACCATGGCCTACGCCGTCGAGGAGATGGCGGACAAGAAGGGCCTGTCGGTCTACCACGCCTGCGCCAGCTACCAGAAGGCAGTCATCGAGATCGAGTCCGATGACCCCGACAAGCCCAAGCGCAAGTACCGCATCCCCGAGAACTGGGACCGCGCCAAGGCGTTCTGGGTCGACATCGACTGCGGCCAGGAGAAGTTCGACAAGGGCGACGGCTACATCACCAAGGCTGATGCGGCCAAGGCAGCCTTCAAGTTCGCCGACACCATCGGCTGGCCGCGCCCCATGCTCGTGGACTCGGGCAACGGGCTGCACGCCTACTGGCCGCTGATCAAGCCGCTGAAGGCCGAGAGCTGGCGCAAGATCGCCAACGTGTTGAAGGCCACGCTCGCCCACGAGGGCGTGCGGGCTGACCCCACGCGCACGGCCGACTTCAGCTCCATCCTGCGCCCCGTGGGCTCGGTCAACCGCAAGAACGGGGGGTCGAAGGCCGTCAAGGTCAAGTCGCTTTGCGTTGCCCAGGATGCAAAAGCGTTAGCAACTGCCCTGCTGAAGTACGCCACCGAGCACGGCGTGAAGCAGCCCAAGGCGGCAGCACCGTCCAAGCCTCGGGGTGGCGCGGACCTGAACTCGGACCTGACTGGGCACCTGTCGTACCCGGACATCCCGAGCAAGGGGGCCGAGGTGGCCTCCAAGTGCGCCCAGGTCGCTCTCATGCGCGACACCGCCGGCGACGTGAGCTACGAGCACTGGCGTGGGGTCATCGGGCTGCTCACCCACTGCGAGGACGGACGCGAGCTGGCCGAGGCCTGGAGCGCGGAGCGGGAGAACACCGGCCACGCGCAGACCGACTGGCATACCCGGTTCGACACGTGGGGCTCCGGCCCGACCACCTGCGAGTTCTTCGAGAAGTGCAACCCCGACGGCTGCACGGGCTGCGAGTTCAAGGGCAAGGTCAAGTCCCCCATCATCCTGGGGCGGGTCATCCCGATCGCCGTCGAGTCCGAGGTCGAAGTCATTAGCAACGAGGGCGAGTCCGAAGTCGTCACGACTCCGGCGCTGCCCACGTCTTACGTGTACTCCAACGGGCTGCTCACACGCCTGCTGCCGGACAAGGACGGGGTGCTGCAGTCGTTCCCCTTCTGCACCCTACTCTTCTACCCCACGGCGCGCATCCGGGCCGAAGACGGCACCTACCGCATCGGCATGCGCATGCACCTGCCCAACAAGCGCGTGCGCGACTTCGAGATGACACACGAGTCCATGGCCTCGCAGACCGACATGCTGAGGGCGATGGCCAAGTACGAGCTCACGCAGAGCAACCACAAGGACGCAGGCTCACACATGGCTGCCTACCTTCGAGACCAACTGGAGGCGCTCAAGCGCCAAGTCGAGGAGGTCAGCACGCTGACCAGCTTCGGCTGGAAGTCTGACGGCGCGTTCCTCATCGGGGACCGCCTCTACGGCGCCGACGGCTCGGTGCGCAAGGTGCTGCTGGGCGGCTCGGCCACCAAGTACTCGGCGAGCCTGCCCGCCCCCAAGGGCACGCTGGCCGGCTACGCCTCGGCGCTCAACTTCATGTACAACCGCGCCGGCATGGAGCACTGGCAGTACGCCATCTGCTCCGGCTGGGGGTCGATGCTGACACCCATGTGCGAGGAGCTCTTCAAGGGCCTTCTGGTAGCGCTGCGCGGAGGCGACTCGGGCAAGGGCAAGACCACCTGCTGCTACGCGAGCCTGTACGCCTTCGGCAACGCCGAGGGCATGTCGCTCAAGTCCAAGGACGGCTTCACGTACAACGCGCTGTGGGCGGTGCTCGGGGCGTTCAACAACCTGCCGGTGCTGCTCGATGAGCTCACCAACATGGACGCGGCGATGTTCTCCGACCTCGCCTACGGCGTGTCCAACGGACAGGAGAAGATCCGCCTGACCTCCAAGGGCGGCAGCGTCGGGTTCGCCAACACGATCCAGTGGCGGCTCTCCCCCTTCGTGACCGGCAACCGCGACTTCCACGGACTGCTCGCCACCACCCAGGCGAACTCGCAGGCCGAGGCCGTGCGCCTCGTGCAGATCAACGTGGACACCTACCCCGTGGTCCACCTGGACGAGGACCCCCAGCGCGAGGCCGAGATCGCGCAGCAGTGCATCGAGGCCATGAAGGCCAACGCCGGGTGCGCCGGCGACGCCATGATCCGCTACGTCGTGCAGAACGTGAAGGCCCTCACCGACGAGGTGCGCGCCACGACGCTGGAGCTCGCCCGGCACCTGCCCGACACGAAGTACCGCTTCTACCGCGCGCACGGCGCATGCACGCTCACCATGTGCAGAGTTGCCCGCGACCTGGGCATCGTCGAGTTCGATCTCGATCGGCTCTTCGAGTTCACGGTCGAGCTGCTCAAGGAGCTGGCCGAGAACGTCGCCATCACCAACACGGTGACCATGGAAGACGCCTTCAGCCGCATGATGGCCGAGCTCGCCAGCCGCATCATCGTAACCCACGAGTTCCGCGACGCCCGCCACAAGAACGGCCCGGAGACGCCGCGCAACCGCATCCAGGGTGCAG
The DNA here is from genome assembly GCA_046046245.1 of Pseudomonadota bacterium. GTDB lineage: Bacteria > Pseudomonadota > Gammaproteobacteria > Burkholderiales > Burkholderiaceae_E > UBA4615. Next base: position 111,062 of record JBJOKE010000046.1, read on the forward strand.
TGGCCGGGCGCTACGTGCTGGGCACCACGACGTCGCGCGACTGCGCCGGGTACATCATGCTCAACCAGAAGGAGGTGCGCGACTGGTGCATGCGCAACCGCACCGACTACAACGCCATGGTCGGGCAGCTCGAACGCGACGGCGCGCTCGTCAAGCGCATGGACAAGATCACGCTCACGCGCGGCACCGACTTCCCCACCGTGCAGGCCCGCTGCATCATCGTCAACTCGTACAAGCTGGACAAAGAGGCGCTAACTCTTGTTAGCAACAGTGTAGGCGAAGAGGGTGACAGACAAGCGGTCGGAGAGGTATGATGCGCCCCGTTAGTTCCTACAGGTGCTTTCTCCGGGGTATGGGTTGGGAGTTCTCGGCCGCCCCGGATCTTTTTCCGAGGCTGCGATGAAACTGACCCTAGATGCCAAAGGCCTCGCCGAGGCCCTGAGCCTGCCGGTGCGCACTGTCCAGCAGTACGCCTCCCGCTACCCCGACAGGCTGCCCCCGCGGCTCAATCTGCCCAGCCGAAAGCTGATGTGGGCTGTGGCTGACGTGCAGGAGTGGATCGAGCGCCATCGTGCAGCTTCGCAGCCAGCTCCGCAGGAGTAGGGTTGTAGTAGACCATCAGGGTGTTCAGGTCTCGATGGCCGATCACCCTTGCCAGCTCGATCACGGACAGGAACCTGGACAGCCGCGTGCACGCCTCGTGGCGCGAGTCGTGGAAGTGCAGGTCCCTGATCCCCAGAGCCTTGCAGGCCTCTCGGAACTCCGTACCGATTGAGCCCTTGTTGACCGGGAACACCCGGTCGCCATCGCGGGGCAGCAGCCCCAGCAGCTCGATGGCCCTGACCGTCAGCAGCGCCCAGCGCTCGTCCCCGTTCTTCGACGGCGGCACGTAGACGGTCCTCTCCCCCTCATTCGTTGTCTCCCACTCAAGCTCGGTGAGCTCTTCCAGGCGGATGCCCGTCTCGCAGGCGAACTCGAACATGAACGGCACGTGCTGCTTGACCAGCCTGGGCGTGCTCCTGCCGAAGTAGTCCCAGATGGCGTCGATCTCCGACGGCTTGACTCTGCGCTTGCGTGCTTTGCCCTTGGGCGGCAAGGCCACGTCGCGCATCGGGTTGATCTTGAGCTTGATCCGCCAGCGCTTCATGGCGTGCGTGAACACCGCCGAGATGATGGTCGCCTCCCGGCGCACGGTGTTGGGCTTGACCTCCTTGCGGCGCTTCTCGATCCAGGCCGCGAGCGCGTCCCCGCACTCGTGCAGGTTGAAGTCCACCCACTTCTCTTCGCGGTTCAGGCGCAGCAGCCGGTTGCGCTCCCAGCGGTCGCACTCCTCTTCCTCGATGTAGCGCTCGATGACGGAGCGCAGTGACTGCTTGACCGGGGCGACGTAGGTCCCCTCGCGCATCTCGGCTTCGATCTTGAGGGCCCAAGCCTTGGCCCTGGTCTTGTTCGGGAAGGTGTCGGATGCTGCCTCGAAGCCCTTCACACGGACGATGGCCCGGACGCGGCCGTTGCGAATCTGGTAGGTAGGCATAGACAGCATGGTGTACCAAATTCGTACCAAGCTGCCAGCAAACCCGCATGGATGCTGGAATCCTCGACGCTTCTCATCAGCACCAGACGAATCCATGACTGCGGCCCTTCGGGGCCGCAGTCGTTTCCGGCAGTCGATCCGGTCGATCGTGTCGTCGCGGGCCGGGGCTCCGTGAGATCATCGGGTGGAGCGAGGCCGCACGACGACCTCGGCTGCCGTCCATCCGCGCCCAGCCCCGAATGACACCGAACGCCACGGCCGCTGCCGACGATCCGACACGCACCGGACCGGCACCGCGTCCTCCGACCGCAGCCGCGCCCACCCGCGTCGCCGTCCTCCTTCCCTGCTTCAACGAGGCCCTGTCGATCGCCGCGGTCGTCGCCGACTTCCGCCGCGTGCTGCCGGACGCGACCGTCTACGTGTACGACAACAACTCGGTGGACGGCACCGCGGCCGTGGCCGCCTCCGCGGGCGCGGTGGTGCGAGCCGAACCGTGGCCGGGCAAGGGAAATGTCGTGCGGCGCATGTTCGCGGAGATCGACGCCGACGTGTACCTGATCGCCGACGGTGATGGCACCTACGACGCCGAGGCCGCGCCGCTGCTCGTGCGCACGCTCGTCGAGCGACGGCTCGACATGGTGGTGGGCACCCGACGCGACGTCTACGAGGACGCTCACCGTCCGGGCCACGGCTTCGGGAACCGCCTGTTCAACGGGCTGTACCGCCGCCTCTTCGGCAGGCTGTTCACCGACATCTTCTCGGGCTATCGCGCGTTCTCCCGCCGGTACGTGAAGAGCTTCCCTGCGGTCTCCGCGGGCTTCGAGATCGAGACCGAGATGTCGGTGCACGCCTCGCAGCTGCGGCTGCCGATCGGCGAGGTCGAGACGCGCTACGGGCGTCGCCAGCCCGGCTCGTCGAGCAAGCTGCGGACCTTCCGCGACGCGGGCCGGATCCTGGCGACGCTGCTCGTGCTCTACAAGGAGCTGAGGCCGATCCGGTTCTTCGGGTCGATCGCGGTGGCGCTCACGGCCGGTTCGCTGGTCCTCGCGACGCCGCTGCTCTTCACCTGGCTCGAGACGGGGCTGGTGCCGCGGCTGCCGACGGCGGTGCTGGCTACCGGGCTCATCCTGCTGGCGGCGATCTCGCTGACCTGCGGGCTGGTGCTCGACAGCGTCGCGCGCGGACGCCTGGAGCAGAAGCGGATCTGGTACGTGAGCGCCGCGAGCGATTCGCCGGCACGCTGAACGGCGATGGCCTTCGCGCGGTTCCTGCTCGTGGGTCTCGCGGGCTTCCTCGTCGACTCGGGCGTGACGCTGGCGCTGATCGCGCTGGGGGCCGGGCCCTGGGCGGCGCGCGTCCCGGCCATCGCTGCGGCGATGGTGTTCACCTGGCTGGCGAACCGACGGTTCGCGTTCCGGGCACGCACGGCCCGGACCGTGTCCGAGGCGGCCCGCTACGCGACCGTCGCGGCGGCGATGGCATCCTTCAACTATCTCGCCTATCTCGGCCTGCTGGCCCTCGATCTCGCTCCGGTCATCGCGATCGCCGTCGCGACCGGGCTGCAGGCGGTGCTGAGCTTCCATGCCTATCGACGGATCGTCTTCTCCTGAGCGGCCTCCCGGCCGGCTCGCGTCCATTGCGCGCAGGCTGGAGTCGCCGTGGCCACGGCGACTCGCCGTGGCCCTGGGCCCGCTGCTCTTCGCGCTCGCCTCGGTGCTGCTCGGCCAGGATGCGAACTGGGACCTGCTGAACTATCACCTGCACAACCCCTGGGCCTGGCTCGAGGGCCGTGTCGGACGCGACCTCGCGCCGGCCGGGATGCAGAGCTACTTCAATCCCCTGCTCGACGTGCCGTACTACCTGATGGTCCGGCACCTGTCGCCCGCGGTCGTGGCCGCGACGATGGGCGCGGTGCAGGGCCTGGGCTTCGTCGCCCTCTTCGCGATCGCGCGACACTACGTGTCGGGAACCGCGACCGCGACCGCGAACGCGCTGGCGCTGGCCGCGGCAGGCTGCGCGAGCGCGGCGCTGCTGGCCGAGCTCGGCACGACGATGGGCGACGCGACGACGGCCCCGCTCGCACTGGCCGGTCTCGCGACGGCGCTCGGCGCGTGGCCGACGGTCCCGCGCGACGGGCATCCGACGCCCTGGGCGCGACTGCTCGCCGCCGGCCTGATGCTCGGCGCGGCCGCCGGACTGAAACTCACGAACGCGCCCTATGCGCTCGCGGCCTGTCTCGCGCTCGCGGTCGCATGGCCCTCGACGATGCGGGATCGCGGCGCCGTCGCCACCGTCTTCGCGATCGGCGTCGGGGTGGGCCTCGCGATCACCGCGGGCCATTGGTTCGCCATGCTGTGGCACACGTTCGGCAACCCGCTGTTCCCGCAGTTCAACGGCCTCTTCGGCGCGCCGCTGGCCGACCGGGTCGGCGTCGCCGACACCCGCTGGCTGCCGCGCGGCCTCGGCGAGGCGGTCGCGTTCCCGTTCGTCATCACCGCGAACCCGGGGCGGGTCGGCGAGCGGCCGATGCTGCAGCTGGTGCTCGCCGCCACCTACCTGCTCGCCATCGCGGTGGCAGTGGTCGGGGTGCGTGCGCGGCTCGCGCGGCGTCGCGCGGTTCCGGCTGACGCCCGCGCGGCCAGCGGCCTCGCCCCGTCCGCCGCGGACGGGCGCGAGACCTTCCTGCTGGCCTTCTGCGCGCTGTCGTTCGTGCTGTGGATGGCGATCTTCTCGATCCACCGCTACCTGGCCGTGCTGGAGATGGTGGCGCCGGCCGCGATCTGGGTCCTGGTGCACCGGCTGCCGCTGCGCCGCCCGCGTCGGCTCGCGCGCCGGCTGCTCGGGCTGTCGGCCGTCGTCGCGGTGGCGAGCTGCAACCACTGGGGCAGCACCGGCTTCGGCGACACGGCCGCGAGCGTGCCGACGCCGCGCGTCGCGGCATCGCCGGATGCGGCGGTCGTGATCGCGGGCGCGCCGATCGCCTGGATGCTGCCCTACTTCCCGCCCGGGCCCGCCTACCTGTCGCTCGCCGCGGGCTTCCCGGAATCGCCCGTCTACGTCGACGAGGCGCGGCGCCGGCTGCGCGGCGCGACGGCCGGCGTGCTGGTCGTCTTCGAGGTCCTCGACGCGGGCCGGATCGACTCCATCGCCCGGATCGACCGCCGGCTCGCGCGCTGGGCCCCGTCGGCCGACGGACCGGTCTGCGCCGGGCTGCGCTGGGTGTCGGCGAGGAACCGCCGGTTACCGGCCGAGATCACGCCGCCGGACTCGGGAGGACGCTGCGCGGTGACCGCGACGCCCGCCGCGGTCGAGGCCTACCAGCGCCGGCGCGACGACGCCCGCGACGAGCGCCTCGCGCTGCTGCGCGACCGCTATGGCCTGCGGATCGACCCCGCCGCGTGCTCGATCGAGCGTCCGTCCTGGGGCGACCGGGAGCGGCCCTACCACGCCTGCCCGCTCGCAGGCCTCGGCGGCTGACTGCGACCGGTCTCGGGGGCCGACGGCGACGGGCCTCCGGGCGCGTCAGGCCGACGCGCCGCCGCTCAGGCCCTTCGGCAGAGGGAACTGCACGTGCTCCTCGATGCCGTCGAGCTTGCGCACGCCGCCCACGCCGAGGGCGCGCAGCCTCGCGACCAGCTCCTGCACCAGCACCTCGGGCGCCGACGCGCCGGCAGTCACGCCGATCCGCCGCTTGCCAGCGAGCCACGCGGGGTCGAGCTCGGCGGCCGAGCGGATCAGGCGCGCGTCGCAGCCCATCTTCTCGGCCACCTCGCGCAGCCGATTGCTGTTCGAGCTGCTCGGGCTGCCGATCACCAGGACCAGGTCGCACTGCGGGGCCATGAACTTGACCGCGTCCTGGCGGTTCTGCGTCGCGTAGCAGATGTCCTGCTTCTTCGGCTCGGCGATCGACGGGAACCGGCGCTTGAGCGCATCGATGACCACGCGACAGTCGTCGACCGACAGCGTGGTCTGGGTGACGTACGCGAGCGACAGCGGATCGCGAACCTGCAGCCGCGCGACGTCGTCGGCGGTCTCCACCAGGTGTATCCCGTCGTCGGCCTGGCCCATCGTGCCCTCGACCTCGGGATGGCCCGCATGGCCGATCATCACCACCTCGTGGCCCTCGCGGCGCATCTTCGCGACCTCGACGTGGACCTTCGTCACCAGCGGGCAGGTCGCGTCGTAGACCTGCAGGCCGCGCGCGGTCGCCTCGTCGCGCACCGCGCGCGAGACGCCGTGCGCCGAGAACACCAGCACCGCGCCGCGCGGCACCGCGTCGAGGTCGTCGACGAAGACCGCGCCCTTCGCGCGCAGGTCGCCGACGACATGCTCGTTGTGGACGATCTCGTGGCGCACGTAGATCGGCGCGCCGAACTGCGCGAGCGCGCGCTCGACGATCTCGATCGCCCGGTCCACGCCCGCGCAGAATCCGCGCGGCTGGGCGAGCAGGACCTCGGTTGCGGCGGTGTCGGCCATCTCAGAGCACTCCCAGGATGCGGACGTCGAAGCGGATCGGCTGGCCCGCGAGCGGATGGTTGAAGTCGAGCAGCGCACCGGCCTCGTCGACTTCCTTGACGATGCCCGCGACGCGGCGCCCGTCGGGCGCGTTGAAGTCGAGCAGGTCGCCCGGCTCGTAGGTGGCGCCGTGCTCCCCGTGCTGCGCGAGCATCGACCGCGACACGCGCTGCAGCAGGTCTGCGTTGCGCGGCCCGAAGGCCTGCTCGGGCGCGAGCTCGAAGCTCGCCTCGGCGCCCTCGGGAAGCCCGATCAGGCAGCGCTCCAGCGGCTCGACCAGCTGGCCTAGTCCCAAGGTCAGCGTCGCGGGGCGATCTCCGAACGTGCTGATGACGTCGTCGCCGGTGCGCGCGAGACTGATGCGGTAGTGCAGCGTCAGGTGCGAATCGGATCGCACCCGGGGCGCGGTGTCGTCGGGCGACTCGGTCATGGGCGTGACGGGAACCTCGGGGAGCCGCGATTGTACGTCTCAGGAGTCGCCGTCCATGGCCCGTCCGCCGATCCCGTCGTCCGACCGTCCCCGCGAGCGGCTGCTCGAGGCCGGTGCCCCGGCCCTGTCCGACGTCGAGCTGGTCGCGCTGATGCTCGGCACCGGCCGCCCGGGCGTGGGCGCGCCCGAGCTCGCCCGCGAACTGCTCGAGCGATTCGGCGGGCTGCCCGGGCTGCTCGCGGCGCCGCGGGCGGCGGTGCTCGCGGTGCCGGGCGTCGGACCTGCGCGCTACGCGCTGCTGCACGCGGGGCTCGAACTGGCGCGGCGCAGCGTCGCCGAGGACCTGCGTCGGCGCGACGCCCTCGCCTCGCCCGAGCAGGTCGGCCGCTTCGTCGCGCTCAGCCTGCAGCACAGCCCGCGCGAGGTCTTCGCGGTCCTGTTCCTCGACGCCCGCAACCGGCTGCTCGCCGCGGAGGAGCTGTTCCGCGGCACGCTGAGCCAGACCGTGGTCTATCCGAGAGAGGTCGCCCGGCGCGCGCTCGAGCGCAACGCGGCCGCGGTGATCCTGGCGCACAACCATCCGTCCGGCCTCGCCGAGCCGAGCCAGGCCGACCGGCTGCTGACCGACGCGCTGCGGCGCGCCCTCCAGTGCCTGGACATCCCGGTGCTCGACCACCTGATCGTGGCCGGCGGGCGTCGGTACTCGTTCGCCGAGAACGGCCTGCTCTGAGTAACCGGCCGGGCCTCGGCCCAGGGCCGGTGAAGGCCGGCACGGCCCGGCCGCGAGGGCCCGCTCCGGGCGCCGTGCGGACCGCCCCGCGAGCCCCGCGCGCGGCACCGCCGTCCGGGCTTGCGACCCCGGCCCGATTTACGCTATGATTCAAGGCTTTGCTGAATCCCGCAGGCATCGACGGGCAAACGAAGCCTTTCTTTTGCGAGAAAGCGCCCCCGACGCCGCATCACCGATCCAGGAGTTGAACCATGGCCAAGTTCTGCCAAGTCACCGGCAAGGGCCCGATGGTCGGCAACAACGTCTCGCACGCGAACAACAAGACCAAGCGCCGCTTCCTGCCGAACCTGCAGTACCGCCGCTTCTGGGTCGAGAGCGAGAACCGCTGGGTGCGCCTGCGCATCTCGAACGCTGCGCTGCGCCTGATCGACAAGAAGGGCATCGACGTGGTCCTGGCGGACCTGCGTGCTCGCGGCGAACTGTAATCGGAGACCGACACCATGGCAGCCAAAGGCGGACGCGAAAAGATCAAGCTGG
>JBJOKE010000019.1:0-7223 GCA_046046245.1 Pseudomonadota bacterium
ACGCCGCGCGGGTCGGTCCAGCCGAACGCGTAACGCTCGGTGGCCTTGTAGCGCATGCTGTCGGTTTCGAAGTCGCCTTCCATGCTCTTCTCGAGGCCGCGACGCATCGCGAGCTTGAGACCCTCGGGCGCATCGGTCTGGACCCACCATGCGGTGGTCGAGGTGATACGCGAGAGGTTGGCCTGACCGCCGTCCAGCAGCCCCATCGACTTGACGGGGTTGATGTCGTTGTTCGCGGTACCGGCGCGCAGGACCGACTTGAGCAGGACTTCCGCTTGGAAGACGTTGCTCGGGCCGACGACCAGCTTCTTCGGGGTCAAGCGGATGCGCTTGCCGTTGTTGTCCACCGCGTTGCGGATCTGGACAAGAAGCTGCTCCAGCGAGGTCTGCGACAGGTTTGCGGCCGTCGAAAGCTCGTTGGAGAAGGTGCCGTTGGCAATCGGGTGATCGGTCGCCACCAGTTCCTTGCCGTCGCCGCCCGCATAGGCTGCGGTGAACGAGCGGTTCAGGATGTTGGCGCCAAGGGTTTCCTTGGTCTCGATCAGCGACTGCGCGAGGTGACGCGCGTAGGTCTGGCCGATGCGGATGTGGTCACCGTCTTCGACAAGAACCTTGGTCAGCGCGAACGCCAGACCGTAGACCTTGTAGAGGTAGCGCTGGATGAACAGCACACCACCCGACTGGTAGGTGACCGGCATGCCGTCAGGCAGTTCCGGCGCGGCGCCGAAGCCGTAGAGCACGGGCTCTTCGTGGTAGTTCCGGGGGATGCCCTTGAACTCCTTGAAGACCTGCGACCATTCGTCAGCGCGCTGGTCATAGATGCCGTTGAACTCTTCGTTCAGGATCGGCTCGACGATGGAGCGGAAGTCAGTACTCCGCATTGGCATTGCCATGGCTCAGCCCTCCTTAGTAAGCTGCGATGTTGGCAGTGTTCTGGTGTTCAGAGATCTGAACCAGAGCATTGACAAACGTGTCACCCCAATTGTTGTCGGGGCCCGGGACGATACCGATCAGGCGGAGACCGGCGTTGGCGGCGGACGAGGCCACGTTCAGGGACTGCGAAGACAGGCCCGTGATGGTGTTACCGGCGGCAGCCGAGAAGTCGTACTGCTTGCCGATGTCAGCCACAGCCAGAGCGGCGTTGCTCTGGATCTGGTACGTGATCGTCTGGTCGATGGTCACGTACGCGACGATTTCGGTGGCCACGGTGCCCGTGGTCCACTTGTTCGACACGCGGCGACGACCGTCGCTGTCCGTGAACTCGACGCCCTGAAAGGAGCCGATGAACGCGTCACCGGCGGCGGCGGGAACCAGATTGCCGTCCGTGTCAATCTTGACCGGCTGGTTCTGGAAGATGTTGTTGGCGTACCCCGAAACAATGGACATCGCGAACGGGCGAACGACGCCCGACGGATGGTTGACGGGGATAAGGCCGTAGGGAGATGCGGTACTGGGCATGTCCTAGTTCCTTAGATGGTGGGGTGGAGCCCGCTCAGGAAAAAAGTCCCTGCTTGGGCGCGTAACGAGACGCCTCCTGCATGTCCTCACTCTCGATCAGCCTGCTGCCGGACCGCTCTGCCTGCTCGCGCATGATCTGCGCGGTCTCTTCGAGCTTGTCCTCCTCACGCAACGGAGCGTCGTAGTGAGCTTCCCTCATGAAGCGCTGGTACAGGCTTTCGGGCAGCTTGAACGCGATCATCTCGTTGACGCCGATCAGGCCGGACCATTCGCCCGTCTTGATCGAGGCATACTCCATACCCGGGACTTCCGACGCCTTGACCGGCTCGTACCCGAGCTGGACGCGGCGGTGGATGGGGTCACGCGGGTTTGTCGTCGTGAGCCAGCACACATGATAGCCGGAAATGGGCGGCAAATCAGGAAGTGCATCGTTGTACATTTGCATGCGGAACATTTCCAGCCGGTCGTCTTCGCTTACCGTGCGGTTTTCGGTGACCTGACGGTCTCCTGCGTCACGGGTGCGCCGAGCGGCACCAACGTCCTTCTTCAGGCGGTCATCAGAATAGTCATCAGTCATGTTGTCTCACTCCATTTTCAAAAATCAGCGAGCCGAACTTTGCTTGTCGTATGTCTGATACGCCTTAAGCATCCGGTTCCGCGCGACGGGATCATCCCAAATGCCTGCCTCCATCATAGCAGCCTTTCTTTCGGGTGTCACGTACACCTCTTTGCGGGTGCTGGAGGGCGCATGTTCGCGGCTGTTCCCGGTCGGCGGCGCCTTGCGCTTGGGCCGCGCGTCGGCCGCCTCGGGCGCGTCGCCGTCGCCCACACGGGCGGCCACGCGGCGCGTCAGCTCTTCCCAGTACGTGCGCGTCGCCGGGTTGTAGCCCTCGCGCACGAGGCCGTCGTCGATGGCCTTGGTGATGCGGCTGTCCTCGTCGCGCCCGTTCGGGTCGTACCACGGGTTGGCGCTGACCCACTCCGCCGCGTAGTTCGTGACGCGCGGGTCGATCTGCGGCTTGGACACCTGCTCGCGGGCCTGCGCCACCTGCTGCTTGTAGCCCTGCAACTGCTGCGCGGCAGACATGGCCTCGTCGCGGATCCGCATGGCGGCGATCATGTCATCGCCGTTGCCCGCCTCAGCGGCGCGGGCCATGATGTGCTCGGCCTGACGCACCTCGTTGAGCGCCTGCTGGTAGCGCGCGTCGATGCTCTGCTCATTGGTGCTGATCGCGTGGCCCTCGACGGCCTGAATGCGGCGCAGCATCTCGGCGTTCTGCTGGCGCAGGAACTCCAGCTCGCGGTCGGCGGCCTCCTTGGCCCGGCGCTGCAGCTCGCGCCGCTTGACGCGCTTCTGCCGGTTCTTGCTCTTGCCCTCTTCGATGTCGTCGTCGAGGTCGTCCTGACTGTCGGCAAGCCGGTCGTCATCCGTATCGTCGCCGTCGTCCTCGTCGTCGGTCTCGACCTGCTCCGCGCCAGCGGCGGGGATGGTATCGGTCTCGATGATGTCGAACTCGTCGCCGTCATTCTCGGTAGTGTTGTCAACCATTGCTCGTCTCCTCAGATGTAGGCCTTCATGCTCAGCGGATCGCCAGTGATCCGCCCCAGCAAGTCGAGGTCGTTGAACATGACGAACAACACCTCTTTCCCGTCAACCTCGACGCTCCAGCGGTCGCCGCCGTACTTGGGCGCGCGCACGAAGTCCCCGACCTCGCACCACGACCCCTCGGGCCACGGCTCCATGGTGTTGCGGTTGTGGAACGCCAGACTGCCCACGGCCACGACCTTCGCGGCCTGCGTGTTCCAGCGCTCGGTCTCCTGCGTGTCCTCGGGCAGGATGATGCCGCCAGCCGTCTTGCTCTTGGCCGAGCGGATCTGCACGATGACGCGCGAGCCGAAGGGCTGCACGCCCGGGTCGATCACGGGGAACGCCTCGTCGAGGCTCCCGTAGTCAAACCTCACCTTGTTCAGTACGTAGTCTTGCATATGTGCTCCTCTTAGAGATCGAACCCCTTGCGCTCATGCTCGGAGACCATCTCGATCAGCGTATTCTTGGCATGCTCGAGCCCCGCGTACATGCCGACTGCTCGGCCGTAGTCGAAGCCCTCCTTGCCGGTGGGCCGCTCCAGCGCCTCTTTCGCAAGCTGGGCTTGCGCCGTCTCCAAGCGCTGGAGCAACATCTCGATCCTCACGCCGGGGTCTTCGGCCCGCCGCCGACCTTGGGCATCTCGCCCATGGCCATCTTCTTGTGCTGGCTGACGGCCTCACCCGCCAGCTTCGACACCTTGCCGCTCGGGGCGGCGCTCTTCGCGTTGTTCTCAGCCATTGCTCAGTCCTTCTCTTGCGCCGCGAGACGGTCCCGCAGGCTGTACCCTTCCAGCTTCCAGAGCTGGCGGATGGCGTTCTCGTACGCGAACTTCTTGCCGAGTTCCGCGTCGAAGTTTTCGGGGCTGGCGGGCGCGCTCTCGCCCACCACAAAAAACCCGTTCTGCATCGTCAGGATGCAGAGCGTGAGGATGAGGTTGACGACGACGTACTCCTCGCGGACGATCTTCGCCTGCATGCTCTCCAGCGTGACGCGCGGCGCGGTGGCCACTGCGGCGCTCTCGGCCTCGGATGCTGTCAGTGCTTCGCTTTCCATTCCGTGTGCTCCTTATGGGTTGGGGTTTATCCCGGTCCCCGTGGAGACCGCGACCTTTTCGCCCGAGGCAATCTCCGCCGCCGCCAGTTCCATGGCGGTGCGGTTGTCCTCGGTGTTCATCTGCATGCGCGCGTTGAGCTCGGCAGCCGTGCGCTGGTCCTCGGCCTGCTCGCGCTGCTGCTGCAGCATGGCGTCCTGCTGCATCGCGGCGGCCTTGAGCTGCGCCTCCTGCTGCATGCGCTGCGCGTCGATCTGCAGGCGCGCCTGCTCCACCTGCGCGTCCTGCGCCGCCTGCTGTGCGGTGAGCTGCATCTTGGCCTGCTCGACGGCGGTGCGCTGCTGCAGCTCGGCCTGCTTGACCTGCGCCTGCAGTTGGGCCGACTGGGCGGCGGCCTGCGCCGGATCCATGGGCTGCGGCGGGGCGAGCTTCTGCGCCATCTCCTGCGCCTGCGCGATGACCTCGGGCATGGACTTGAAGACCTCGTCGCCCTGCTCGACCACGTACGCGCCTGCCTCGGCGAGGGCCCGGTCGAGTGCCTTGCGCGCCTCCTTGTCGCCCTTGATCTCCTTCATGTCCTCGCTGATGTCCAGACCGGAAGCCTCGTTGGCCACGTCCAGTACGCTGCTGGCGTACCAGTAGGCGATGTGCTCCTTGAGGTGCTGCAGCATCACGGGCAGGAAGGCCGGGGCGATGAGCGGGTTCATGCCGAAGGCCGGGCTCCTCATGTACGCGAGGTGCGTCTTGAGGTGCGCGATGTGGTCCTGATCGGGGAAGGCCGTGACCGGCTTGCCCATGCTGGCGGACACGTTCTCGGCCACGGCGTTGAGCTCCTGCGGCTCGACGGGCGGGTTGAGCAGGCCCTCGGCGTCGGGGATCTTCAGCGTCTCGAGGATGCGCTCCTCGACCTTGCGCAGGTTGTAGAGCTGCGGCAGGGCCGCCGAGCGCTGCGCCACGGCCTGCACCTGCGCAAAGCGCTGGGCCTCGCTGAAGATGTTCGGGTCGCTGACGGGCACGACGTCCATCGGCCCCTCGAAGTCGGCGCGCGTGGCGATCTCCTCGCCCACCTCAGCCTCGGTGTCCGCGTCGTCGAGGTACATGCCGTTGAGGCGGTGCAGCACCTTGAGCATGCGCGCCATGGCGTCGTGCAGGCGGGCGTGGATCGCGCTGAACACGACCATGCCCTGCTCGAGCTTGGCCAGCGTCGTGCCGACCGGCGCGTTCGGGTTGCTGTCGGCGATGTCGTCCAGCGTGGTGCGGATGACGCCCTGCCCGGCATCGACGAGGAAGCCGAGGAGCTGGAACAGCACAGCCGAGGGCGGGTTGAACGGCAGCGGCATCGCGATCTTGCGGATGTCGTCAACGTTGAGGCCGCCCTCGATCTCCTCCACCTGCGTCGGCTGGATGTTCAGGGACTGCCCGCCGCGCGAGCCGCCCTTGAGCTTGAGCATGGTCGGCGCGTTGTTGATGTGCGCGCTGTCGAGCAGGGCGCGCAGGGCGCCGGTGGCCGCCGCGCTCAGGCCGCCGACCATGTGCGGCAGGCCGATGGGGTATGCGCCGCGCCACGGCACGAAGGGGAACTCGATGAACCAGACCAGCTCCTCGCGGCTCTCGTCCAGCTCGTCCCAGTTGCGGTACAGGGCGAGCACCTTGTTGCTCGTCTTGTCGATGGTGACGATGTACGGGGCCAGCTCGCCCCCGGCCATGCCGTCGCCCTCGATGCGCAGCAGGGCGTGCGTCTCGTAGACGGTGCGCAGGCCGTCCTCGTTGTAGCTCGTGTCGGTGCGGCCCTCGATCTTGTCGTTGGCCTTCTGCACGATGCTCGGCTCGGGCTCCATGCTCACCAAGCCGATGTCCACGTCGCGGTACATGCCCGCCTTGACGCGCTGCTCGTAGTCCACCTGCGTGATGTACTGCACGTGCGTCTTGCGTTGCGCCGTGTAGAAGCTGGTGGCGGCATACGGCAGCAACATGTCGTCGATTGCAACGAACAGGAAGCCGGGCCGGTTGCGGCTCTCGTCCCACGACAGCTTGAGGTACTGCGCCCCGCCGAGCGGCACCTGCGTCAGCATCTGCTCGATCTCGGCGCGCGCCTCGGTGCATTGCACCGTGAGCTGCCAGTTCATCAGGGCCGTCTTGCGCTTGGCCTTCTTCGCCTTGTCGGGCGTCACCTCGCCCGGGATGAAGTCCTTGGCCGGGCCCTGCGGCGGGAACAGCTCCTTCATGGCGCGCGCGGCGAAGTCCACGGTGGCCTGCACCATCATCGGGTGCACGACGCGGCTGGCGCCTTGGAACTGCGCGCCGCCGGGCGCGTCGTCGCCGAGGCCGGTGCGGCGCAGGCCCTCCTCGTACTGCTCGTCGCGCTTCTTGCGCGCCTCCTTGTCGCGGCCGATCAGCTCGACCAGCGAGGTGGCGATGGCGTTCAGCTCGTGATCGGGCAGCACCTCGGCGAGGTTCTCGAGGAAGTCCGCGTCGCGCTCCGCCTCCTCGTCCTCGAGGCGCACGATAGCGCCGCCGTCCTCGGTGTCCTCGACGTCGTCCTCGGCATCGTCGGACAGCTCGACCATTTCGCCGTACTCTTCGCCGGGCTGCTCGATGTCGTCTTCGTCCATGGGTCGGTCCTAGCTTGCGTACGGGTTGGATACGGGCTTGCGCGGCGGCGGGGCCTCGGTCTTGGCCTCCTTTACCATCGACACGAGGCCCTTGTCCAACATGAGGCGGACGCACTGCGTCGTGGCGTCCACGAAGTCGTCGTGCTTGATGCTGCCGGAGCCGGTGAAGGAGCAGAGCTGCGCCAGCAGGGGCTCGACCCACGTGCGCGGGCGGCCCGGGTACTTGTCGCTCTCCGGCAACCAGACGCGGCGGCGGGCGAAGACGTGGCTGACCATGTGCAGGCGCGCCAGCTTGTCGGCCCGGCCCGGGTTGTAGGCGTAGGCCTCGATGCCCTCGCGCTCCAGCATCTGGCGCAGGCTGATGCCGCTGCCCTTGTCCTCGATCAGGCACAGGTCCGGCTTGCGGCCCGACGTGATGGGCTTCGCGCCGCCGAACATGGGCTTGATCAGCGCCGTGTCCTGATCGTCGCCGTAGGCCACGTTCAGCTCCTTCTTCACGCGCTTGATGAGATCC
>JBJOKE010000021.1:0-76304 GCA_046046245.1 Pseudomonadota bacterium
GCGCGGCCGTCCGCCGCAGTAATCTCCGCTCCCCTTTTGAAACCCCGGTGCAACCACCGGACCCCAGGAGCGTTCTGATGACCCAATCCTTGTCCCCCGCCGAACTGGCTTTGCGTGAAGCCGCGCTGGAATACCACCGCTCACCGGTACGGGGCAAGATCGCCGTCACCCCGCTGAAACCGCTGATGAACCAGCGTGACCTGTCGCTGGCCTACTCGCCCGGTGTCGCCTACCCGTGCCTGGCGATCGAGCAAGACCCGTCGCTCGCCGCCGAGTACACCTCGCGCGCCAACCTCGTCGGCGTGATCACCAACGGCACCGCGGTGCTCGGTCTGGGCGACATCGGCCCGCTGGCCAGCAAGCCGGTGATGGAGGGCAAGGGCTGCCTGTTCAAGAAGTTCGCCGGCATCGACGTCTTCGACATCGAGCTCGCCGAGCGCGACCCCGACAGGCTCGTCGACATCGTCGCCGCCCTCGAGCCCACGCTGGGCGGGATCAACCTCGAGGACATCAAGGCGCCCGAGTGCTTCGAGATCGAGCGCAAGCTGCGCGACCGGCTGAACATCCCCGTCTTCCACGACGACCAGCACGGCACCGCGATCATCTCGGCGGCCGCGATCCTCAACGGCCTGGAGCTGGTCGGCAAGGACATCGGTTCGGTCAAGGTGGCGGTCTCGGGCGCGGGGGCGGCGGCGATCGCCTGCCTCGACGTGCTGGTGGGTCTCGGCGTGAAGCGCGGGCATGTCTTCATGTGCGACTCGAAGGGCGTGGTCCACACCGGCCGCGAGGGCCTGGACCCGTCGAAGCAGCGCTACGCGCAGGAGACCGACGCGCGCACGCTCGCCGACGTCTGCCGCGGCGCCGACGTGTTCCTCGGCTGCTCGGCCGCCGGCGTGCTGACGCAGGACATGGTCGCGACGATGGCCGACCGGCCGATCATCCTCGCGCTCGCGAACCCCGAGCCGGAGATCCGGCCCGAACTCGCCAAGGCGGTGCGGCCCGACTGCATCATCGCCACCGGACGCTCGGACTATCCGAACCAGGTCAACAACGTCCTCTGCTTCCCGTACATCTTCCGCGGCGCGCTCGACGCGGGCGCGACGCGGATCACGGAAGCGATGAAGCTCGCCTGCGTCCGGCAGATCGCCGACCTCGCGAAGGCCGAGATCTCCGACGAGGTGGCCGCCGCCTATGCCGGCCAGGAGCTGTCCTTCGGCCCCGACTACCTGATCCCGAAGCCCTTCGACAGCCGGCTGATCCTGCGGATCGCGCCCGCGGTCGCGAAGGCGGCGATGGACTCGGGCGTGGCCACGCGCCCGATCGCCGACCTCGACGCCTACCGCCGCTCGCTGCAGCGCTTCGTCTCGCACACCGGCCTCTTCATGAGCCCGGTCTTCGCGAGTGCGCGTGCGAAGCCGGCGCGCGTGGCCTACGCCGAGGGCGAGGACGAGCGCGTGCTGCGCGCGGTGCAGGCCGCGCTCGAGGAGGGCCTGGTCTCGAAGGCGATCCTGATCGGCCGCCCGGCGGTGATCGAGGCGCGCTGCAAGCGGGCCGGGCTGCGGATCCGTCCGGGGCGGGACTTCGAGGTCACCGACCCCGAGGACGACGCGCGCTTTCGCGACTACTGGACCGACTACCGGCAGCTGATGGGCCGCCGCGGCGTGACGCCCGAGCTCGCGAAGGCGACGATCCGCCGCTCGGCGACGACCATCGCCGCGATGATGATCCGCCGTGGCGACGCCGACGCGATGGTCTGCGGGCTGGTCGGCCGCTTCGACGATCACCTGGGCCGCGTGAAGGACGTGATCGGGCTCGCCCGCGGCGCCTCGTGCTTCGCGACGATGAACGCGCTGATGATGCCCGAGCACACGCTGTTCCTCACCGACACGCTGGTCAACGACGAGCCCGACGCCGAGCAGCTCGCCGAGATCGCGCGGATGGCGGTCGCGCAGATGCGCTCGTTCGCGGTCACCCCGAAGGTCGCCTTCGTCTCGCACTCGATGTTCGGCGCCAGCGAGCGGCCGAGCGCGCGGCGGATGCGGGCGGCGGCGGCGCTGTTCCGCGAGCGCCTGCCCGACGTCGAGTGCGACGGCGAGATGCACGGCGACGCGGCGCTGTCGGAGGAGGTCCGCCGCGAGTTCCTGCCCGAGTCGACGCTGACCGGCACGGCCAACCTGCTGGTCATGCCGAACCTCGACGCCGCCAACATCCTGCTGAACGTGCTCAAGGTGACCGGCGGCAAGGGCATCACCATCGGCCCGATCCTGCTGGGTGCGGCGCGGCCGGTTCACGTGCTGACGCCGGCCTCGACGATGCGCCGGGTGCTCAACGCGACCGCGATCGCGGTCGCGCAGTCGGCGATGCGCAGCGAGGCGGGCTGACTCGAACTGCTGCGCGCGGGCCTCGGCGCGGCGGTCCGGGCGGGCCGGGCGGGCGCCGGCGCCAGGGCCGGCGCCGGGGCCGCGCACTGCTACTTCTTCGCGTCGCCGCCGCGCACGCCCGGGCCGGCCGCCGGGGCACCGCCGGCGGGCGCGCCGCCCTCGGGGGCGGGCGGAAGGCCGAGGTTACGGGCCATCGAGGCCTCGAGCGTCTTCAGCTTCGGCTCGATCTGCGAGCGGGTCTCGCCGACCAGCTTGTCGGCGAAGCTGCGCTGCATCTGCGGCGCGAGCGCATTGAAGCGCTTGGTCACCGGCGACTCGAACCACTCGATCAGCTGCTTGAGCTCGGCCTCGGTGAAGTTGGTCTCGAGCTCGGCGCCGATCGTCGAGGGCATCAGCTTGATCGCCCGCTCGCGCAGCAGCGGCACCGCCTCGTCGGTGTACTTCTTCAGGTCGGCGTCGATCGCCTTCGCGACCGACTCCCGCTTGTCCTGGGGCACCTTGCCGAACGCCTGGCGCGCCGCCATCGTGAGCTCGATCGCCGGCTGCTCGGCGAGCTGGCGGGCCATCACCTCGACGCTCGGCTGCTGCAGGGCGAGGAGCTTGCCGACCAGCTCCTTCTTCGACTGGGCGTGGGCGGGCGCGGCCACGGCGAGCGCGACGGCGAGGCCGGTCAGCGCGACGCGGAGGGAACGTCGGATCATCGGGAGGACTCCGTGGCGGGCCGGAGGGCCCGGGTGTCGAGGCCGCAAGGTTACCAGCACCGGCGGCCGGGCCCGGCCGCGCGGCGGTCCGGCGGCGCCCGCCGGAAGCGCGGGATAATGGCGGTCCGCCGACCGCGACCCCCATGATGACCGAACTGATCCTGATCCGGCACGGACAGACCGAGCTCAATCGCGGGCCGTTCTTCCAGGGGCAGATCGACGTGCCGCTGAACGCGCTGGGCCTGGCGCAGGCCGCACGGCTCGCCGAGCGGCTGGCCGGCGAGCCGATCGATGCGATCGCCTGCAGCGACCTGCTGCGGACACGCCAGACCGCATCGCCGGCGGCGAGCCGGCTCGCGCTCGAGCCGCTGCCCGATTCGGCGCTGCGCGAGCAGGCCTTCGGCGCCTTCGAGGGCCTGAGCTTCGACGACTGCATCGAGCGCCATCCCGAGGCCTTCGCCGCGTGGCAGCGCCACGATCCCGCCTTCGCGACGCCGGGCGGCGAGAGCGTGCTGCGCTTCCATGCACGGGTGCTCGGCGCGATCCGCGCGATCGCGGCGCGGCACGCCGGCCGGCGGATCGCGGTGGTGACCCACGGCGGCGTGCTCGACATGGTCTGGCGCACTGCGCAGGGGCTGCCGCTGTCGGGCCCGCGCACCTGTCCGATCCCGAACACCGGCCTGAACCGGGTTCGCGTCGACGGCGACGCGATCGAGGTCCTCGGCTGGGCGGACGACGCACACCTCGCCGGCCTCGAGGCGCCGGTCGGCCCGGCGCCGGCCGCCGACGCGGCCGAGGCGCTTCAGGCGCCGATCGCGCCCTCGACCCCGAGCGCCCGGTAGGTCCGCCTCAGCCGCGCGGCGAGGCGCCGCGACGCGGGCTGCGCGTTCGCCAGCGGCTGCAACGCCTGCTGCGCCGCCGACCAGCGGCCGGCGGCCATCAGCGCGTCGACGTGCAGCTGCACGAACAGGTCGCGCTGCGCGTGGCTGCCGCCGATCGCGGCCAGCCCCGGCAGCGCCTCGCCGAGCCCGCGCTGCGCGCCTTCGGCGTCGCCGCGCGCGTACGCGAGCAGGCCCCGCGCGGCCGGCACCGCGACCCGGGTCCAGGCCTCGCGGCTCGCCGCCGGGGCGGTCGGCGCGAAGGCGCCGATCGACGCGGCGAGCACGTCGGCCTCGGGCCGGCCGGCGCGCGCGAGGCCGTAGAGGTAGTGCAGGTCGAGGAAGGGGTTCACGTGATCGTGCACGCGCGGCGCCAGCCGGGGCGCGAGCGCGGTCCAGCGGTCGCCGACGTCGGTGCCGGCCAGCTCCAGCCGAGCGAGCAGCGAGACCGCGTTGACCTGATCCTGGCTGTAGTCCGGGCAGACGCCCCAGACCCGCGCGTCGTGCAGCGCGAGCGCCTCGTCGAGCCGGTCGCGTTCGATCAGGACCAGCGCGAGGTGCCACCAGTTGTGGGTGACCATGAACGAGTTGAGCCCGGTCCACGCATCGGCCACCGAGCGCAGGAAGGCCTCGCCCTCTTCGAAGCGGCCCTCGGCCAGCATCACGTGCGCGAGCGCGTGGTGCGCCCAGGGCTCGCGCCGCCGCATCGCCACCGCGCGTCGGGCCGCCGCCTCGGCGGGCCGCATCAGGTGGCACTGCTCCAGTCCCCAGGCGAGCATCCCGTGCATCGGTGCGACGTCGCCGGCCGCAGGCGCCGCGGCGAGCGCGAGCCGCAGCATCCTCGGCGCGTCGCCCAGGTTGAAGCAGTGGTACTGGCCGAGCTTGACCGAGACCAGGTCGCGCGGGTGATCGCGCGCCTGATCCTCGTGCAGCGCGATCGCGCGCAGCACGTCACCGTCGGCCCAGGCGCGCACCGCCTCGAGGAACCGCCGCTCGCGCGGCGTCGCGCCGACCCGCGACGCGTCGGCGAGATCGAGGTGGCGGCGGGCCGCCGCCGGCGCGCCCGGTGTCTCGGCGAACAGCTGCAGCGCGGCCGCGTACGCCTGGACGAGCGGCGCGTCGTCGCGTTCGGCCGTGCCGAGCAGGTCGACCACACGCGCCTCGCAGGCGAGGAAACCCTCGGCGAAGGCCGCGACGCCGGCCTCGCTCGCCGGATCGCCGAGCGTCAGCGGGTTGCCGAAGGGGTCCTCCGCGTTCACTGCCAGTGCAGCGCCGACAGGTCGTTCGCGAAGATGGGCACGTCCTTCCACAGCCCCTTGAGCTTCGCGTTCGCGACCGAGACCCACTGCGGCTGGTAGAGGAAGGCGTTCGGCGACTCCTGCGCGATCAGGCGCTGCGCCTCGCCGAGCAGCCTGGCGCGCTCGGCATCGTCGCCGGTCGCGCTGATCTTCGAGAACAGCGCACGGAACTTCGGCGACTCGTAGTTCCAGTAGTAGTTGTCCTTGGCGTAGTTGCCGAGGTCGAGCGGCTCGACGTGGGAGATGATCGTCAGGTCGTAGTCCCTGTTCGTGTAGACGCCGCTCATCCACTGCGCCCACTCGACGTTCTGGATCTTCGCGACGATGCCCACCTTCGCGAGCTGCGCGGCGATCACCTCGCCGCCCTGCCGCGCGTAGGACGGCGGCGGCAGCTTCAGCGACAGCTCGAGCGGCGTCTTCACGCCGGCCTCGGCGAGCAGCGCGCGCGCCTTCGCCGGGTCGAAGGGGTTGACGCCCGTCGTGTCGACGTAACCGAACGCGCCGGGCACGTAGTGGCTGCCGATCGGCACGCCGAAGCCGTCGGCCGCCCCCGAGACCACCGCCTTGCGGTCGATCGCCATCGCGATCGCGCGCCGCACCCGGACGTCGTCGAGCGGCTTCTTCCTGTTGTTGATCGCGAGGATGGTCTTGGCGCGCGAGCCGCCGACCTGCACGACGAAACGCGCATCGCCCTTGACCGCGTCGATCACCTTGGCGGTGATCCGCGGCATCGCGTCGATGTCGCCGGCGAGCACCGCGGCGATCTGCGCGGCCGGATCGGCGATGAAGCGCCAGCTCACGCGGGTCATCCGGATCCTGGCGGCGTCGCGGTAGTCGGGCCACCTGACCATCGTCAGCGACGAGCCCTTCTGCCACGACTCGATCCGGTACGGGCCGGTGCCCACGGGCGTCGTCGCGTTGGTCGCCGCGCTCTTCGGCTCGACGATCACCGCGGTCGACAGCCCCATGTTGAACAGGAAGTCGGGGTTGTTCGCCTTCAGCCGGACCGCGACCACGTGCGGGTCGGTGACGCGGATCGCCTCGATGTTGGTGAAGGTCTGCTTGTCCTTGTTGGTGCTGTCGGGCGCGGCGGCCCGCTCGAGCGAGAACTTCACCGTGTTCGCATCGAAGGGCTCGCCGTTGTGGAACCGCACCCCGCGGCGCAGCTCGAAGGTGAAGGTGCGCGCATCGGGCGAGACGGTCCACTTCTCGGCGAGCAGCGGCGCGATCGAGCCGTCCTCGCGGATCTTCACCAGGGTCTCGAGGACGTTGTAGTGGACGATCTCGCCGATCGAGGCGGCCGCGGCCGTCGTCGGGTCGAGGCCGGTCGGCTCGAGCGCCATCGCCATCACCACCGCGTCCTTGCCGCGGACCTGCGCCGGCGCGGCCACCGAGGCGGCGAGCGCCGCGGCGCCGACGAACGCGGCCACCAGCGTCTTCAACAGCTTCATCGTGCGTCTCCGAGAGCGGGCCCGCACCGGTCGTGCGGGCGAAACCGGACTATTGCACAGCGACCGGGCGCGCGACCACGTCCTCGGCGCGGTGGCAGGCGACGCGGCGCGCTGCGCCCAGCGGCCGCAGCACGGGCGGCTCGACGCGACAGCGCTCGGTGGCGTCGGGGCAGCGCGGTGCGAACGCACAGCCGGCACCGCCGCCGCGCGCGACGAGGGCGTCGGCCGCGAGCGGACGCCCGGCGGCACCCGCCGGGGCGATCGCGGCCCCGTCGGCGTCGCGCTCGCCGACGGGGCCGACTGCGCGGGCCGCGGCGCGTCGTCGCCGCCGCCGGTCCGGATCGTCGGCGCGCGGCACCGCGTCGAGCAGCGCGCGGGTGTACGGATGGGCCGCGGCCGCGAACAGCTCGGCCGGCGCGCCCTCCTCCACCACCCGCCCGGCGAACATCACCGCCACGCGATCGCAGACGTGGTCCACCACCGCGAGGTCGTGGCTGATCAGCAGGTAGGTGAGCCCGAAGCGCTGCTGCAGGTCGTGCAGCAGGTTCAGGACCTGCGCCTGCACCGACACGTCGAGCGCGCTGACCGGCTCGTCGGCGACGATCAGCCGCGGCCGCGTGATCAGCGCGCGGGCGATCGCGATCCGCTGCCGCTGGCCGCCGGAGAACTCGTGCGGCACCTTGTCGAGGTCGGACGCACGCAGCCCCACCGACGCGAGCGCCTCGGCGGCGCGTTCGCGGCGCTCGGCGGGCGAGGCGCGGCCGGTCGCCTCGAGCGGCTCGGCGACGATCCGCGCGACCGTCTGGCGCGGGTCGAGCGAGCCGTACGGGTCCTGGAACACCATCTGGAAGTCGCGCCGCGCCTCGCGCAGCGCCGCCGCCGGCAGCGCGTTCAGGTCGCGCCCCATCAGCTCGACCGTGCCCGAACTCGGCCGCTCGAGCGCCATGACCGCCCGCGCGAGCGTCGACTTGCCCGAGCCCGACTCGCCGACCACGCCCAGGCTGCGGCCCGCGGCGATCGACAGGCTGACGCCGTCGACGGCGATCAGCTCGGGCGCCGGGCCGAAGAGCCGCGTGCGCGGCAGCCGGTAGCGCTTCACCAGGTCGCGGACGGCGAGCAGCGGCGCGTCCATCAGTCCGTCGCCCCGATCCGGATGCAGCGCGCGCCGTGGCCGTCGCCCAGCGCCACCTCGGGCGGCGGCGCGGCACGGCACGCGTCGAGCGCGAACGCGCAGCGGCCGGCGAACGGGCAGCCGTCCGGCAGGTCCGCCAGCTCGGGCACCGTGCCCGGGATCGTCGCGAGCAGCGCGCCGCGGCCCGCGCCGAGCCTCGGCCGCGCGGCGAAGAGCCCCCGGGTGTACGGATGCGCCATGCGTCCGAAGACCGCACGCATCGGCCCCCGCTCGACGACGGTGCCGCCGTACATCACCAGCATCCGTCCGACGTTCTCGGCGATCACGCCGAGGTCGTGCGAGATCAGCATCAGCGCCATCCCGCGCTCCTCGACGAGATCGGCGACGAGGTCGAGGATCTGCCCCTGGATGGTCACGTCGAGCGCGGTCGTGGGCTCGTCGGCGATCAGCAGGTCGGGCCCGCAGGCGAGCGCCATCGCGATCGTGACCCGCTGCCGCTGTCCACCGGACAGCTGGTGCGGATAGGCGTCGACGCGGCGTCCCGCGTCGGCGATGCCCACGCGGTCGAGCAGCCGGACCGCCTCGGCGCGGGCGGCCGCGGCGTCCAGGCCGCGGTGCACCCGCAGCGGCTCGCCGACCTGTCGGCCGATCGGGTGCAGCGGGTTCAGCGTGGTCATCGGCTCCTGGAAGACCATCGCGATCCGGTCGCCGCGCAGCCGGCAGTGCTCGGCCTCCGGCATCCCGACGAGCTCGCGCCCCGCGAAGCGCACGCTGCCCGAGACCCGGGCGCCGTCGGGCAGCAGGCCCATCAGCGCGAGCGCGGTCACCGACTTGCCGCAGCCCGACTCGCCGACGACGCCGAGCGTCTCGCCGCGGGCGAGCGAGAACGACACGCCGCGGACCGCCTCGGCCTCGCCACGGGCGGTCCGCAGCGCGACGCGCAGGTCGCGGACCTCGAGCAGCGCCTCGGCGGCCTCGCTCACCGCGCCCTCGCGAGCCGCGGATCGAGCAGGTCGCGCAGCCCGTCGCCCAGCAGGTTCAGCCCCAGCACCGCGACCGCGATCGCCACGCCCGGGAAGACCGCCAGCCGAGGCGCCTGGAACAGCAGCGCCTGCGCGTCGTTCAGCATCCGGCCCCACGAGGGCTGCGGCGGCTGCGTGCCCAGGCCCAGGTACGACAGCGCGGCCTCGGCCAGGATCGCCAGCGCGAAGTGGACCGTGGCCTGCACGATCAGCACCGAGGCGATGTTCGGCAGCACGTGCTCGAGCGTGATCCGCAGCGTGCCCTTGCCGGATGCGCGCGCGGCGAGCACAAATTCCCGCGCCCAGACCGCGTTGGCCGACGCACGCGTCACGCGGACGAACACCGGCACGTAGAAGAGCCCGATCGCGACGATCGAGACGACGATGCCCGGGCCGAAGACCGCGGTCATCATGATCGCCGACAGCAGCGCGGGGAACGCGAAGGTGAAGTCGGTCAGGCGCATGATCGTCTCCTCGACCCAGCCGCGGCGCGCGGCCGCGAGCAGCCCGAGCGCGGTGCCGGCGACGAGTCCGATCGACACCGCGATCGTGCCGACGAGCAGCGAGTTGCGCGCGCCGGCGAGCAGCAGCGAGGCGACGTCGCGACCGAACGAGTCGGTGCCCAGCCAGTGCTCGGCCGACGGCGGCGCGAGCTTGCGGGTGACGTCGATGTCGTCGGTGGGCCACGGTGTCCACGCGAGCGACAGCAGCGCGGCCGCGACGACGAGCAGCGTCAGCGCCGCGCCCGCGACGAAGCTCGGATGCCGCGCGGCGCGGCGCGCGAAGCCGTCCACCGTCATGCGTCCGAGGGCTTGAGCCGCGGATCGATCGCGGCGTAGAGGAGGTCGACGACGAAGTTCACGATCGTGACCATCGCGGCCAGCAGCATCACGCAGTTGCGCACGACGACGAGGTCGCGGTTCGAGATCGACTGGAAGATCAGCCGGCCGAGTCCGGGCAGGTAGAACACGCTCTCGACGACGATGGTCCCCGACAGCAGGGTCGCGAACTGCAGCCCCATCACCGTCACCACCGGGATCAGCGCGTTGCGCAGCGCGTGGCCCCAGAGCGCGGCGCGCCGCGACAGCCCCTTCGCGCGTGCGGTCCGCACGAAGTCCTCGCGCAGCACGTCCAGCAGCGCCGAGCGGGTGATCCGGGCGAGGATCGCCGCCTGCACGACCGCGAGCGAGGTCGCCGGCAGCACCAGCGCCTTGAGCGCCGGGCCCACGCCCGCCGACCAGCCCGGAAAGCCCCCGGCCGAGAACCAGCGCAGGTTCACCGCGAACAGCAGGATCAGCAGGATCGCGAACCAGAAGTTCGGGATCGCGATGCCGACCTGCGTCGCGGCCATCACGCCGACGTCGCCGGCACGGTGGTGACGCGCGGCCGCGTAGACCCCGGCCGCGAGGGCGAGCACCGTGGTCAGCGTCATCGCCAGCACCGCGAGCGGCACGGTGAGCGCGAGCCGCTCGGCGATCAGCGGAGCCACCGGCGACCCGTAGGCATGGCTGGTGCCGAGCTCGCCCGTCAGCAGTCCGCCGACCCAGCCGAGGTAGCGCTCGAGCGCCGGCCGGTCGAGGCCGAGCTTCTCGCGCAGCGCGGCCACCGCCTCGGGCGCGGCGTCGGGCCCGAGCATCATCTGCGCGGCGTCGCCGGGCAGGACCTCGAGCACGACGAAGACCACGATCGAGGCGCCCACCAGGGTGGCCGCGAGCGTCGCGAGCCGCTTGAGCAGGAAGCGCTTCACGGGCGCGGCGGACTGGGACGGCGGGCGTCGGGACGCATGGCCCGCGGATGATAGCGCCCCGCGTGGGCGCGTCAGGGCCGTCCGAGCGCGGCGCGCGTGTCGAGGTAGGCGCCCAGGCGCGGACCGCCGAGCGCGACCGCGCGGTCGGCCGCGAGCCGCGCGGCATCGACGCGGCCCGAAGCCTGCAGCGCCCGGGCGAGGTTGTTCCACGCGTCGGCGAAGCCGGGGTCGAGCGCGAGCGCGGCGACGAGATCGGGCACCGCGCGACGCGGCTCGCCGTCGGCGAGCCGCCGGTTCGCGCGGCCGAACAGCCCGATGCGGCTGTGCGGCCAGCGCGCGACGACCGCCTCCCAGGCCGCCGCGGCCGCCGCCGGATCGACGCGCTCCAGCGCCACCACGGCCCGCAGGACCGCGGTCTCGTCGGCCGACGCCGGCAGGCGGTCGGGCGGCGTGATCGCGATCGCCCAGCGGCCCGAGCGCGCCCAGGTCCGCTCGAAGGTCGACAGGCGCATCGACAGCGACGGCGTGTCGCCCGAATGCAGCACGACCTCGCCGAGCGCGCGGTCCACGCCGGTGACCACCGCGTAGTGCCAGCGCGGGAACCACTCGAGGCCGAGGTTCTGCAGCACGATCACCGGCCGGCCGGCGGCGAGCTCGCGGCTGAGCGCGTCGAGCGAGGCCGGCAGCTCGGTCGCGAGCAGGCCCTGGCGGCGCGTGGCCGCGATCATCTCGGCCTGCAGCGAGCCCTGCAGCGCGGGCGTGAAGGCGTCGCGTGACAGGGTCTCGACGGGCACCGGGCGGCCGGCCGCCGCCATCGCGATCGCGAGCGCGGCCGGACCGCACTGCCAGTCGGGCTGCGCGACGAAGGGGACCCCGGCGACGCGGACCGGATCGGGCAGGCCGTCGGCCGCGGTCCGCGCGGCGCGCGGCGGGCCGGCCTGCGGCGCCGCGCAGCCGGCGATCACGAGCGCCGCCGCGAGCGCGAGCGCGAGCCTCGCGAGCGGCCTCGGCCGGGCGCCGGCGGCGACGCGCACGACCGCCTTCGTCAGCGCACCGGGCGCGTGAAGGGGAAGACCTTGGTGAGGCCGAGGATGTCGGTCACCAGCAGGATCAGGAACACCGCGAAGATCACGCCGAGCACGTCGGCGCCGCCGGCGGGCAGCGCGCCGATGCGGCCGGCGAGCTCGGCCACCTCGTCGTCGGTCAGCGCGTCGACCCGCTCGCGGGCGGCGCGGGCATCGACGCCGCGCGCCTCGAGCTGCACCCGCACATCGTCGCGCTCGAGCAGGCCGCGCAGCACGTCGCGGTCGAGCCGGGCGCCCGCCTCGCCGCGCATCACCTCCTCGGTGCCGACCGTGCCGGCCCAGGCGCGGGAGGCGGGCATCGACAGCGAGGCCGTGGAGAGCGCCAGGGTCGCGCAGACGGCGCGGGCGAAGGGTCGGGTCATGGTGACGTCCTCGGGTCGGGAGGCGGAAGATCCGTCGGGCGATCGACCCTAGCACCGGTACGTCGACGGTGACAACCGGTCGCGGATCGGCCGGCCGCGCCGCGGGCCGACCGCATGCCCCCGCATCGCGGGCAGGCACCGCACCGGCGCCGTCGCGACCCGTGCGGACGCGCTCTTGTGACCCGCCCGTGCGCCCCCATGTCAGGAGGACCCGAATCCTCCCGACCCAGCCGGACCATGTCAGAGCACAGCCCGTCCCGTTCCGAGTCGATGCGCCGTCTTGGACTGGCCGAGTCCGGCTTCGCCGTGCTGACCGCGGTCATGCTCGCGGCGGGCGACGCGTCGTCGCCCGCGATGACCGCGCTGATCGGCGCGGCCGCCGCGTGGATGGCGCTGCGCGGCCGACGCAGGGTCGAGCGGTCGGCGCCGCTCGACAGCGGCGAGCGTCGCGAGCTCGAACGCCTGGCCGCCGGCTCGCGGCACGTGCGCGAACTGCTCGGCGTGCTCGGTCGCGCGGGCCAGCAGCCGGTCCGCCATGACCTCGACCGCTGTCGGCGCATCGCCCGCCTGGAGTCGATGCTCGACGGGCGGACCTGACGGCCCGCGCCGTCAAGCGACCGGCCCGGGGTGGCTCACGAGGCGAGCCGCGGACGGGTCATCCTCCCGAGAGGTTCGAACGTTCACTGCGATCCGCCGTCCCCCCGACGATCCTGTCTCCTTCCCACCCGCCGCACAGGGATACCCATGCTCACCGCCAACGAACGAAAGGTCCTGGAACTCCGCTTCGGCCTCGGCAGCGACGACGCGTCGTCGGGGCTGACCCTGGTCGAGATCGCCCGTCGCCTCGGTGTCACGCCGCAGCGCGCCAGCCAGCTCGAGGCGAGCGCGCTCGCCAAGATGCGCGAGGCGATGCGCGCCCGCGGCATCGCCTCGGTCGACGACGTCGTGTGAGGTGAACACCGGCCGCGGCGATGGAAAAGATCCCGACGCATCGCTGCCGAGATCGACCGATTCCGGCAGTCCATTCCGCCACGCACGCGTCACGCCGAGAACCGGAGCGCCTAAGCTCGACGGGAGCCTGGGAGCTGCCGTGGCGGTGTACGTTCGGGGAACCTCCATACCGATCGACGAGATCCGCAACGGGGCCGGCAGCCGACCCGTCGCCGATCGCCCTCGGCCGTCGTCGCCGGCGACGACCCCCGGCGGACGGCGTCCGAGACGGGCCGGGGCGCCGACCGTGACCGGCGCCCCGGTGAGGCGACCCGCCGAGTCCGACAGCGCACAGGACGAGACGCCGCTGACCCGGATCGTGGCGCAGATGCGGGCGGGCGTGGCGGGCACGCGGCCCCTCCCGCTCACCGGGACGCGAGGGGGCGTCGTGCCCGTGGCCGCCTGATCGGTCACGGCTCGGCCCGCCGTCGGACGGCCTAGCGATCGAGCGGCTCGATGTAGCAGTACACGCCCATCCGCAGCCGGTGGGTCGCGGGCCTGCCGGCTGCCCGGTCCGCGGTCTCCAGGCTGCCGAGGGTCGGCAGGAGCTGGCGGACGACATCCCGCCAGTGCTCGGTCGCGCGGAGCTTCGCGTCCCGCGCCGACTCGGCGGACAGCTCGTCCGCATACACCCACTGCTCGAGGAAGGGCGCCACGCCGGGCGCGTAGCGGCCGTGCCGCTGCAGGGCCGCGATGTTCTCCCGCACCGCTGCGACGTGGTCGGCGATCGACACCGCGGCGAACTCGAGCAACCGATGGAGCTCGTCGGCCGGAAGGCGCTCGAAGGCGCTGAGCGACACCGTATCGTGCGTCGGGTCGTGCGCCACCAGGCCGAGCCGCAGCAGTTCGTCGAGCAGCGTCGTCGGGTGGACGTCGGTGGTCACCGATCGCGCCAGCTTCTCGAACGAGCGCACGTCGCCACGGTCGATCCGGCGCGGCAGCACGAGCGGGCGGCCCGCCGGATCCTGCCAGCTCGGATCGTTGGCCCAGCGCAGGAACAGCTGGGAGATCGGCGACGGCCGGAAGCGGACGCGGTCCTCGCCGACCGATTCGAGCAGCCGCTTGACCTCCTTGCGATGGATGCCGGTCATCACGCTCAGCCGACTGACGGACACCTGCTCGCCGCCCGACGCGGTGCCCGCCGTACGGAGCGCCGCGAGCACCATCGCACGCTTGACCAGTTCCTCGAACTGGCCGATCCGGACCCCCTGGTCCATCGCGAAGCGGACCAGCTCGAGCAGCACGACCAGCAGGGCATCGAGCGCCGCCGACCGTTCGCTGCCATGAATCCCTGCATCGGGCCCGGTGTGCGCATCCATCCGGGCGATGCTAGCCGCAGACGGCGCCGCTCGAACACCTGGGGGCGCCCCCAGCCCGGGCCCGCCGCACAGGCCGGCCCGGGCGTGCGCGTCAGCGCTTCGGCACGACCAGGATCTTGCCGGTCACCTTGCGCGCCGACATGTCGTCGAGCGCCTGCGGCACCTGCTCGAGCGAGTACGTGCCCGAGACGTGCGGCCGCAGCTTGCCGTCCTTCATCCAGCCGAACATCTCCTTCATGCCCTCGAGGTTCCTCGCCGGCTCGCGCCGCGTGAAGTCGCCCCAGAACACGCCGACGATCGAGGCGCCCTTCAGCAGCGCGAGGTTCAGCGGCAGCGACGGGATCTGCCCGGCCGCGAACCCGATCACCAGGTAGCGGCCACGCCAGCCGATCGAGCGGAACGCTGGCTCGGCGAAGCGGCCGCCGACCGGGTCGTAGATCACGTCCGGACCCTTGCCCCCGGTCTCGCGCTTGATCGCCTCGCGCAGGTCCTCGGTCTCGTAGTTGATGGTCGCGTCGGCGCCGTGCTCGCGGCAGACCGCGAGCTTCTCGGCGGTGGACGCGGCCGCGATCACGCGCGCGCCGATCGCCTTGCCGATCTCGATCGCCGACAGGCCCACGCCGCCGGCCGCGCCCATCACCAGCATCGTCTCGCCCGGCTGCAGCGCCGCGCGATCGCGGATCGCATGCCACGATGTGCCGTAGGTGAGCGTGAACGCGGCCGCGGTCTCGAACGACATCCCGGCCGGGATCGGCATCACCTTGTCGGCCGGCGCGACCACTTCCTCGGCGAAGCAGCCGATCCCGGCATAGGCCATCACGGCGTCGCCCGGCTTCACGTGGGTCACGCCGGCACCGACGGCGATCACCTCGCCGGCGGCCTCGGAGCCCGGCGTGAACGGCAGCTGCGGCTGCATCTGGTACTTCTTCTGGATGATCAGGACGTCGGGGAAGTTGACGCCCGCCGCGTGCACCCGGACGCGCACCTCGCCGGGGCCGGGATCCTTCGCCGGGATGTCCTCGATCACCAGCCGGTCGGCCGGCCCCCATTCCTTGCACAGCACCGCCTTCATCGTCGTCCTCCTGGTCCGGGATTCCGGCGAAGTCTACCGTGGGGCCGGGGTGCCCCCGGCCGCGTGTATCCTTGCCCGGCTCCGAAAACGGCCGAGCGCGGCAGGCGCAAAGGACAGAGGATGACGCTGCAGGAACTCAAACGACGGCTCGCGATCCCGGTGATCGGCTCGCCGCTCTTCATCGTGTCGAACCCGGACCTGGTGATCGCCCAGTGCAAGGCGGGCATCGTCGGCTCGTTCCCGGCGCTCAACGCGCGGCCGGCCGAGGAACTCGAGCGCTGGCTGCAGCGCATCACCAGCGAGCTCGCCGAGTGGGACCGCCAGCACCCCGAACGGCCGTCGGCGCCGTTCGCGGTCAATCAGATCGTGCACAAGTCGAACGACCGCCTCGAGCACGACGTCGCGATGTGCGTGAAGTACAAGGTGCCGCTGATCATCACCTCGCTCGGCGCACGCACCGACGTCAACGAGGCGATCCACTCCTACGGCGGCATGGTGCTGCACGACGTCATCAACCAGACCTTCGCGCACAAGGCGATCGAGAAGGGGGCCGATGGCCTGATCCTGGTCGCCACCGGCGCGGGCGGCCATGCCGGCGTGCAGTCGCCCTTCGCGCTGGTGCAGGAGACCCGCGAGTGGTTCGACGGCCCGATCGCGCTGTCGGGCTCGATCGCCACCGGCGACGCGGTGCTCGCCGCCCAGGCGATGGGCGCCGACTTCGGCTACATCGGCTCGGCCTTCATCGCGACGAAGGAGGCGAACGCCACCGAGGGCTACAAGAACGCGATCGTCGCGGGCGCCGCCCAGGACATCGTCTACACGAACCTGTTCACCGGCGTGCACGGCAACTACCTGCGGCCGTCGATCGTCGCCGCCGGGCTCGATCCCGACAACCTGCCCGAGAGCGACCCGAGCAAGATGCAGTTCGGCTCGGGCGGCAGCGCGAAGAGCAAGGCCTGGCGCGACATCTGGGGCTGCGGTCAGGGCATCGGCGCGGTCAAGGACGTGCCCACGGCCGGCGAGTACGTCGCCAAGCTGATCCGCCAGTACGACGCGGCGCGCGCCCGGCTCGGGCTGCCGGTGCCGCAGCGCGCCGCCGCCTGAGCGCCACGCGCCGATCGCCGCCGGCCGATCCGCGCCGGCGGCGCGGCCGC
Organism: Pseudomonadota bacterium; assembly: GCA_046046245.1. Classification (GTDB taxonomy): domain Bacteria; phylum Pseudomonadota; class Gammaproteobacteria; order Burkholderiales; family Burkholderiaceae_E; genus UBA4615. The sequence goes on from JBJOKE010000021.1 coordinate 16,593, forward strand.
GCCCCGCGGCCCCCATCCCGTCGCGCCCCCCTTCACCCGTCGCGCGCCGCCGTCGCGGCCGACGTCCGGCCGTGCCCGGTTCCGGAAGGGTCGCGACGCGCGCCCGCTTGACGGGCCGGTTGAATCCCGACCATTATCGATTCGTACTGACCAGTACGGATTCAGACCGAACCGATCGGTCCACGATGCCAAGACGACGCCCAGACGAGGCGAAGGAGGAGACACGATGAACACCCGACGACGCGTGCTGTCCGGCCTGGCGGCCACCGGCCTGGGCGGGCTGCCCGGACTCGCCCGCGCACAGGCCGCGGACACCCTGAAGATCGGCCTGAACCTCGAGCGCACCGGCGTGGCGGCGAGCTACGGCGGCCACCTGCTGATCGCCGCGCAGATCGCGCTCGACGAGATCAACGCGGCCGGCGGCGTCAACGGCTCGAAGCTCGAGTTCGTCATCGAGGACAACCGCTCGAGCCCCGAGCAGGCGGTGATCGCCACGCGCAACCTCGAGAAGGCCGGCGTCTTCTCGATCCTCGGCCCGATCCAGAGCTCGCAGTGCCGGACCGCGTTCCCGGCCTCGAACCGCGCCGGTCTCGTCTCGGTCTCGCCGGGCTCGGGCGCACCCGGCCTGACCGCGCAGAACCGCCCCTGGACCTTCCGCAACGCCGCGATCGACCAGGTGATCATCGACGAGCTGGTGGCGACCCTGCGCAAGCGCTACCCGAACGCGAAGAACGTCGTGGCGACCCTCGAGGCGAAGGACGCCTACGTCACCAACCTGGTGAAGAACGTCGCGCCCTCGGCGCTCGAGCGCAACGGCTTCACGATCGTCAACAAGGACGCGCTGATCGAGATCCCGGCCGAGACGACCGACTACAGCGTCTTCGTCACCCGGATCAAGGCGCTGAACCCCGACCTGGTGCTGCTCGGCATCCAGTTCGAGTCGGGTGCGCGGCTGATGCGCGAGGCGCAGCGGCAGAAGCTCGCGGTGCCGATGTTCGCCGGGCTGGGCTACGTGACCGACTCGGTCGCCGACGCGGCGAAGGACCTCGAGGTCTGGGCCGGCCAGCCCTTCGACCCGAACGGCGGCGACGCGGCCACGCAGGCCTTCGTGAAGACCTTCAAGGCGCGCGTCGAGAAGGAGCTGCCCGGCCAGTACACCAACCCGACCTACATCGACGCCGGCGGCTACGAGACGGTCCGGATGCTCGCCGACGCCTACAAGACCGCGGGCGCGACGCCGAAGTCGGCACCGGCCGAGGTGCGGGCCAAGGTCCGCGACTACCTCGCGGGGCTGAAGTCCTTCCAGGGACTGGGCAACACGCTGTCGATCAATGCCGAGGGCGACGCCATCAAGCCGACGCTGCTGTATCGCACCGGCGGCGGCAAGTGGACGAAGGTCTGACGCACGAGCCACCCACGACGGTCCCCGGCCCGCGCCGGGGACCGCGCCTCGGAGGACCCCCCGCTTGATCGCCCAGCAACTGGTCAACGGGCTGATGCTCGGCAGCGTCTATGCGCTGATCGGCATCGGCTACACGCTGGTCTTCGGCGTGCTGAGGATGCTGAACCTCGCGCACGCCTACCTGTTCATGGCCGCCCCCTTCGTCGCGCTCAGCCTCGGCGCGGCGGGCGTGCACCCGGCCTTCGCGCTCGCCGGTGGCCTCGCGGCCGCGGCGCTGCTCGGCATGGTGCTGTACTACGCGGCGTTCCGCCCGATCTCGAGCCAGCACGCGCTCGGCGGCTTCGTCACCAGCCTGTCGTTCGGCATCGTGCTGCAGGTGATCGTCGTCAACCGCTTCGGCACGCTGCAGAAGCCGTTCTCCTTCGGCCTCGCGCTGCCCGACCTGGAGCTGGGAACCGTGCTGCTGAGCGGCCTGCAGGCGGCCAGCCTCGCGCTGTCGGCCGCGCTGATGGTCGGCTTGCTGCTGCTGCTCAAGCGTACGCGCTTCGGCCGCAACGTCCGCGCGATCGCCGAGAACGAGACCGCGGCCGCGCTGCTCGGCGTCGCGGTGCCGCGCAACATCCTCGCGGTGTTCGCGCTGTCGTCGGGGCTCGCCGGGCTGGCCGGCCTGATGGTCGCGCTGCGCTTCGAGCAGATCGGCGCCTACATGGGCGACCACTACGCGACCAAGGCGCTCGCGGTGATCGTCATCGGCGGGCTCGGCGACGTCCGCGGCGCGATGGCCGCGGGCCTGCTGCTCGGCGTCTGCGAGGTGCTGTTCCAGGCCTACGCGCCCACCGGCTGGTCGGAGGCCTTCGTCTGGCTGCTGCTGATCGGCGTCTTCCTGCTCAAGCCCGAAGGCCTGTTCGGCACGGGCGTGCAGCGCCGGGAGGTCTGATGGAGATCCTCCTGTCGGAGCCGGTGCAGGCGATCGTCGCGATCAACCTGCTGCTGGTGCTGAGCCTGCTGTTCCCCTTCGTGACCGGCGTCTGGTCGCTCGGCCTGCCGGGCTTCATGGCGGTGGGCGCGTACGCGGGCGCCTGGCTGTCGACGCAGGCCGGCTGGCCGGTCTGGGCCGCGCTCGCGGTGTCGGCGGTGACCGGCTCGATCGCCACCCTGCCCTTCGGCCTGCTCGCGCTGCGGATCCGCGGCATCTACCTGGCGATCGCGACGCTCGCGGCCGCCGAGCTCACGCTGCTGTTCTTCTCGCACTTCAAGCCCACCGGCGCGGTGATGGGCCTGACCGGCATGCCCTTCCTCGACCCGCGCTGGATCGTCGCGATGGCCGCGCTGGCATTCGCCTTCAGCGCCTGGCTCTACTGCACGCGGCTGGGCAAGGCGATGCAGGCGGCCGGCTCCGATCCGGTGGTGGCGGCCTGCCACGGCCTGAACGTGCCGGTGCTGCAGCTGTCCGCGCTCGCGCTCGGCGGCGCATTCGCCGGCCTCGCCGGCGGCTGCTTCGCGCACTTCTACTCGTTCATCGCGCCGAACAACTTCGGCTTCCACCGCACCGTCGACATCCTGATGTTCCTCGTGATCGGCGGCTTCACGCCGGTGGGCGCGGCGCTCGGGTCCACGGTCCTCACGTTGATCCCGCAGTTCGTCGGCGGCCTGGAGAAGTGGGCCCCGGCGCTCTACGGCGCGATCGCGCTCGCGATGGCCGCGTTCATGCCCGCCGGGCTCGTGCCGAAGAACCGGTTCGCGTCCCTGCTGCGACGCCGTGCCGCGCCGCCGGCCGCCGCCGCGGTCCGCACGCAGGCCGCCGCGCCGACCGTCCGCGAAGGAGGCGCCTGATGCTCGAGGTCTCCCGCGTCTCGCGGTCCTTCGCCGGCATCCAGGCGCTGTCCGAGGTCGACTTCCGCGTCGAGCCCGGCTCGATCACCGCGCTGATCGGCCCCAACGGCGCCGGCAAGACCACGCTGATCAACCTGATCACCGGCGTGATGCCGCCCAGCTCCGGCGAGCTGCGCTTCGACGGCACGCGGATCTCCGGGCTCAAGCCCCACCGCGTCGAACGGCTCGGCATCCGCCGCACCTTCCAGACGGTCCATCTGTTCCCGGGCCTCACGGTCCGAGAGAACCTGACGGTGGGCGCCTTCCGCCCGGCGCTGCACGCGCGACCGTGGTCGATCCTCGGCCTGCCCTCGCGTGACCGTGGCCCGGAGCGCCGCCGTGCCGACGCGCTGCTCGAGATGCTCGGCCTCGCGGCCTTCGGCGACGAGGTCGCGACCGACCTGCCCTACGGCACGCAGCGCCGCGTCGAGGTGGCCCGCGCGATGATGGGCGAGCCGCGTTTCCTGCTGCTCGACGAACCGGCCGCCGGGATGAACGAGACCGAGACCCGGACGCTGACCGACGACATCCGGCTGATCCGCGAGCGCGGCATCACGGTGTTCCTCGTCGAGCACGACATGTCGCTGGTGATGAGCGTGTCCGACAGGGTGGTGGTGCTGAACTTCGGACGGATGATCGCGCAGGGCACGCCCGCCGAGGTCCAGCGCGACCCCGAGGTCATCGCGTCCTATCTGGGAGCCTGACGGTGACCGACGTCGACGTGAAGGACGGCCTGAGGGTCGAGGGGCTGACCGTGGGTTACGGCAAGGCGCCGGTGCTCGAGGGCCTGTCGCTCGCGGTGCCGCGCGGCCAGGTGGTGGCGGTCGTCGGTCCGAACGGTGCCGGCAAGAGCACGCTGGTCCGCACGGTCGCCGGGCTGCTGCGGCCCTCGGCCGGTCGGATCGACTTCGACGGCACGTCGCTGCTGCGCAGGCGCCCCAACGAGATCGCCCGCGGCGGCGTGCTGATGGTGCCCGAGACCCGCGACATCTTCGGCGGCATGACCGTCTGGGAGAACCTGAAGGTCGCCTTCGACAACCTCGACCCCGACGGCGACGAGCATGCCGCCTTCGAACGGATCTACGGCCTGTTCCCGATCCTGCGCGAGCGGCGCGAGCAGGTGGCCGGCAACCTGTCGGGCGGCCAGCAGCAGATGCTCGCGATCGGCCGCGCGCTGCTCGGCCGGCCGAAGCTGCTGATGCTCGACGAGCCCTCGCTCGGGCTGGCGCGGATCGTGATCGTCGACATCTACGCCTCGCTGAGGCGGCTGCGCGAGGAGGGCATCACGGTGCTGCTGGTCGAGCAGAACGCGACGATGGCGGTGGACTTCGCCGACCACTCGCTGGTGCTGGTCAACGGCCGCGTGGTGCTGCAGGGCCCGCGCGATGCGATGCGCGGCAACGAGGAGATGGTGCGTCACTACCTGGGCGGCACGACCGCGACCGCCCGCTGACCGCGACGAGGACACGATCGATGGAACAGCCCGACTGGAGCACCCTGACCTACGGCGAGGCGCTGCGCCGGACCGCGCGCCGCGTGCCGGACCGCACCGCGCTCGTCGGCTCCGGCGACCGGATGACCTTCGCCGAGCTCGACCGCGCGGCCGACGAGCTCGCGCACGGTCTCGCGGGCCTCGGCGTCGCGCGCGGCGACCAGGTCGCGCTCTGGGTGACGAACTGCCCCGAATGGGTCGTCTGCTGGATGGCCTGCACGCGGGTCGGCGCGGTGCTGGTGCCGATCAACACCCGCTTCAAGCCCGACGAGGTCGAGTACATCCTGAAGCAGTCGGACGCGCGCGTGCTGATCGCGATGGACCGCTACTGGGACATCGACTTCCTCGGCATGATCCGCGCGCTGGCCCCCGAGCTCGACGGCGCCGAGCCCGGCCGGCTCGCGAGCGCGCGCGTGCCCGAGCTGCGCGCGGTCGCGCTCTGGGGCGACCTGCGGGCGCCCGGCTGCACGAGCGTCGCGGCGCTGCGCCGCGCCGGGGCCGAGCGGATGGCGGCCGGCGGCACGCTCCCCGAGGTCTCGCCCGACGACCCGGTGATCATCGTCTACACCTCGGGCACCACCGGCCATCCGAAAGGCGCGATGCACGGCCACGTGGTGATGCGCAACGCGGCGAACATCGGGCGGGTGATGCACATCGAGCCGGGCGACGTGATCCTCGGCCACATGCCCTTCTACCACGTGGCCGGCGCGTTCACCGCCTGCACGCCGACGATCATGCTCGGCTGCACGCTGGTGACGATGCCGCAGTGGCAGCCCGACGAGGCGCTCGAGATCATCGAGCGCGAACGGGTGACGATCTTCGGCGGCATCCCCACGCACTTCATCGACTGCCTCGACGCGATCCGCCGCACCCCGCGCGACGTCTCGTGCCTGAAGTCGGCGTGGATCGGCGGCGCGCCGGTCACGCCCGACGTCGCGATGGCCTCGAAGCAGGAGCTCGGGCTGCGTGCGCTGCAGGCGGTCTACGGCATGACCGAGACGACCGCGGCCACCGTCTTCAGCGAGTTCGACGCACCGCTCGAGGTGCTCTGCGACAACAAGGGCAAGCCGATCGGCGAGTTCGAGGTGATCGTCGCCGATCCGATCCAGGGCACGCCGCTGCCGGTGGGCACCGTCGGCGAGGTCCGCGTCCGCGGCCACCTGGTGATGAAGGGCTACTACAAGAACCCGACGGCCACCGCCGAGGTGATCACGCCCGACGGCTGGTTCCGCACCGGCGACCTCGGTGTCTTCGACGAGCAGGGCTACCTGAAGATCACCGGCCGGCTGAAGGAGATGTTCATCGTCGGCGGCTCGAACGCCTATCCGGCCGAGATCGAGCGGCTGCTGCAGGGCATCCCCGAGGTCAAGCAGGCGGTGGTGGTCGGCGTGCCGCACGCGCGGCTGGGCGAGGTGGGCTACGCGTTCGTGCAGCTGCACGAGCCCGGCTCGATGACGGCCGAGCGGCTGGTCGCGACCGCGCGCCCGATGATGGCCGACTACAAGGTGCCGCGGCACGTCGTCTTCGTCGACGACTTCCCGCGGACCACCACCGGCAAGATCCAGCGCTTCGTGCTGCAGCGGCAGGCCCGCGAACGCGTGGGCGGCTGACCCGCGGCGGCGAGGACGACGTGACGATCCGCGACGACATCCGCACGCTGAAGAAGGAGCGCATCCTCGAGGAGTCGCAGCGCCTCTTCTACGAGCGCGGCTTCCGCGGCACGAGCCTCGATGCCATCGCCGAATCGCTCGAGATCTCGAAGCCGTTCATCTACGGCGCCTACGAGCGCAAGGTCGACATCCTCGTCGACATCTACCTGCGCGCGGTCAACCGCTCGCTCGAGACGATCCGCGCCGCCCGCCTGGCCGGCGGCACGCCCACCGAGCAGCTCAGGCGCTTCGCCGCGACCTTCACCGAGGTGGTGATCGCGAACCAGCCCGGCGTGGCGGTGTTCTTCCGCGAGGAGGCTTCGATCCCGCCGGAGTCGGTCCGCCTGATCAACGACCTGAAGGGCGAGTTCGACGACGCGCTGGCCGCGCTGGTCGAGGCGGGCGTGGCCGCAGGCGAGTTCCGCGTCGACGATCCGCGGCTCGCCACCCTGGCGATCGGCGGGATGATGAGCTGGGCCTACGTCTGGTTCCGTCCCGGCGGCCGGCTCCAGCCCGCGCAGATCGCGGCGCAGATGACCACCTACGCGCTGCGGATCGTGGGCAGCGTGGAGGACCGCTGAGGTGCCGGTCGTCGTCGACCTCGTCGCGCCGCGCGTGGCCCGCGTGACCGTCGACCACGTCGCACGCCGCAACGCGCTCGGAGAGCGCGAGTTCCGCGACCTCGCCGCGCTGTGGCCGCGGCTCGCCGAGGACCGCTCGGTCCGCGCCGTGGTGGTGCGCGGCGCCGGCGGCGTGGCGTTCTGCTCGGGCGCGGACCTGTCGGATCCGCGCCTGTCGACGCTGCCCGACATCGACGACCTGATCGACGCCGCGCTGCTGAAGACCCGCTTCTTCCCGAAGCCGCTGGTGGCCGCGATCGGCGGCGCCTGCGTGGCGGGCGGCCTGGAGCTCGCGCTGTCCTGCGACCTGCGCGTGGTCGCCGCGGGCGCGAGGCTCGGTCTGCCCGAGGTCCGCTGGGGCATCCTGCCCTCGGGCGGCGCCGCGATGAAGCTGGTCGACCAGATCGGCCAGGCCGACGCGATGCGGCTGATGATGACCGGCGAGCTGATCGACGGCACCGAGGCCGCGCGCCTCGGCCTCGCCGCGCTCGTGCCCGATGCGGCCCACGCCGAGGCCGAGGCGCTCCGGCTCGCGCTGCGGATCGCCGAGGCGAGCCCCGTCGCCGTGCAGGCCACCAAGCGCGCGGTCTTCGACGCGCGGATGGCCGCCTACGCGGCCCGCGAGCCCGCCGAGCGCACGCTGGTCGCGACGGTCCGCGCGAGCGGCCACGCCGCGATCGGCGCCGCCGCCTTCCTCGCGCGCCGGACACCCGATTACCCCGACTAGAAAGGACTCCTCCGATGGACGACGCCCGACGTGAACAGGCCCTGCGGGAGGCCTCGGTACCGACCCTGCTGATGTGCCTCGCGCAGATCACGCGCGACCGCCGCTGGCTCGAGGACCCGTTCCGGCCGCAGCGCGACGTGTCGATCTTCGCCGAGCCCACCGGCGGACTGTCGCCGCAGGCGCAGCAGACGGTACGCGAGTCGATCGCGCGCGTTCTGGACGAGCTCGCCGACGGCCGTCGCGCGCTGCCGCCGCTGCCCGACGAGGACGCGCTGCACGAGATGATGAACGTCTGCGTCGGCGAGCACGTGCCGCGCGAGTACGCGGTGATGGCCGCCGAGGAGATGGGCTTCCGCAGCCGCGACGTCGACTGGACCGCGCCGCCCGCCAGCGACCGCGTCGACGCCTTCCGCGTGCTGGTGATCGGCGCGGGCTTCTCGGGGATCGCCGCCGGCCGGCAGCTGAAGTCGATGGGGCTGCCCTTCGACATCGTGGAGAAGCTGCCCGACGTCGGCGGCGTCTGGCTGGAGAACGACTATCCGGAGGCCGGCGTCGACACGCCGAACCACTTCTACTCGTTCTCCTGGGCTCCGAACCTCGGCTGGACCAGCAACTACTCGAAGCGCGACGAGGTCTGGGACTACCAGCGCCGTGTCTTCGACGAGACCGGACTGCGGCCGCACACCGAGTTCCTGACCGAGGTCACGACCTTGCGCTGGGTCGAGCCCGCGCACGCGTGGGACGTGACGACCCGCGGCCCGGACGGCACCGAGCGCACCCGACGCTACCGCGCGGTGATCACCGCGGTCGGCAACCTGAACCGGCCGAAGCTCGCCGCGATCCCCGGCCTCGAGGGCTTCACCGGCGCCTGGTGGCACTCGGCGCAGTGGAACCACGACGTGCCCCTCGAGGACAAGGAGGTGGCGGTGATCGGCACCGGCGCGAGCGCGATGCAGTTCCTGCGCACCGTGGCCGGCCGAGCGAAGAAGGTGACGATCTTCCAGCGCTCGCCGCAGTGGGCGCGTCCGCCGCAGGACTACCACGGCACCGTGACCCCCGAGTCGCGCTGGCTGCTCGAGCACGTGCCCTACTACTACGCCTGGTACCGCTTCGGCCTGATGTGGCGCTTCGGCGACGGCCTGCTGCCCACCGTGAAGCGCGATCCGTCGTGGCCGCATCCCGAGCGGTCGATGAACCACCGCAACGACCGGCAGCGCCAGCAGCTGACCGACTACATGCTCGGCGAACTCGAAGGCCGGCCCGACCTCGTCGGGAAATGCCTGCCGAGCTACCCGCCCTACGGCAAGCGGATCCTGATCGACAACGGCTGGTTCCAGTCGCTCAAGCGCCCGAACGTCGAGCTGGTCACCGAGGCGGTGGAGCGCATCGAGGGCGACGAGCTCGTCACGCCCTCGGGCGCGCGCCACCGCGCCGACGTGATCGTGCTCGCCACCGGCTTCGAGGTCGGCAAGCTGCTGTGGCCGATGGACATCCGGGGCCGCTCGGGCACCCCACTGAAGGCGGTCTGGGGCGAGGACGACCCGCGCGCCTACCTCGGCATGACGGTGCCCGACTATCCGAACCTGTTCGTGATGTCGGGGCCGAGCACCGGGCTCGCGCACGGCGGCAGCGTGATCTTCGTGTCCGAGTGCCAGGTCCGGTACATCGCGTCGATGCTGCGCGAGATGATCGAGCAAGGGATCGACGAGGTCGAGGTGGAGCGCGCGGCGCACGACGCCTACAACGAACGGGTCGACGCCGAGCACGCGGACCTCGTCTGGTCGCATCCCGGGATGAACAACTGGTACCGCAACAAGGCGGGGCGCGTCTTCATCCCGATGCCGTTCCGGCTGGTCGACTACTGGCGGATGACCCACGCGCCGGCGCTCGACGACTACCGGACGGCCCCGGCCGGCTGAGGCCCGGCCCGCCGGGCCCCGGCGCGTCAGCCCGGTCCCGGCGCGGCGGCGGCGGCCTCGGCGAGCGCCGCGATCACCTCGGCGTCCTCGACCTGCCGGAAGTCCGCGTAGTGGCGGCCGACGGCATCGAAGGGCTCGGGGGTGTCGAGGCAGATCACGTCGTCGACCTCGGCGCGCAGCGCCTCGAGCGTGTCGCGAGGCGCCACGGGCACGGCGAGCACGACGCGCGCCGGACTCCGGCGGCGCAGCGCCCGCAGCGCGGCCCGCAGCGTCGTGCCGGTGGCGATGCCGTCGTCGACCACGATCGCGGTCGCGCCGGCGAGCGGCACCGGCGTGCGGCCGCCGGCATAGCGCGCCCGGCGCGCGACGAGCCCGGGCCGCTCCTGCGCGGCACGCGCCTCGATCCAGCCGCGCTCCAGGCCCAGCCCGACGCGGGTCGGCTCGTCGACCACGAGCTCGGGCGGATCGCCCTCGGCGATCGCCGCCACCGCGAACTCGGGCTGCCCGGGCGCGCCGATCTTGCGGACCACCAGCAGCTCGAGCGGCGCGCGGAGCGTGCGTGCGAGCTCCGCGGCCACCGGCACGCCGCCGCGCGGCAGCGCGAGGACCACCACCGGCGGCGCGAGCGGACGGCCGGCGAACGCCGCGGCGAGCGCACGGCCGGCGGCGCGACGGTCGGCGAAGGGGGGACGGTTCATCGGATCGCCTTCCAGCGGGCAGCGAGCCCATCGAGGTCGAGCGGCCCGTCGGTGCGCACGTCGATCGCCGACACGCGCTCGTCGGCCGCGAGCGGCTCGCGCGAGGCGGCGAGCCGTTCGAGCACCGGTCCGTCCGCCTCGGACGGATCGTCGCCGCGGGCGCGGCGCGCGGCGACGCGCCGGTGCAGCAGGGGCAACGGCGCATCGCAGTCGAGGATCGCGAACGGCACGCCGAGCGAGGCGGCGAGCGCCCGGAAGGCGTCGCGCTGCGGTCGGCGCAGGCAGGCCGCGTCGACGATCGTCGGCCAGCCCGCCCGCAGCGCGACGCCGGCCAGCGCGACGAGCCGCGCATAGGTGGCCCGCCCCGCCTGCGCGCCGTACAGGTCGCCCGCCGTGCTCGAGTCGTCGAGCGCGCCGAGTCCCGCCATCCGCTTGCGCTCGACATCCGAGCGCAGCCGCACGGCCCCAGTGCGCTCGAGCAGCGCGCGCGCGACCACGCTCTTGCCCGAACCGGGCAGGCCGTGGGTGATCGCGAGCCGCGGCGACGGCGTGTCCGTCGCCTGCAGCGCGACCTCGAGCCAGCGCGCCGGCGTCGGCCCTCCCGAGGCGGTGCCGTCGCGCTCGCGCAGCGCGCCGACCAGCGCGCGCACGACGGCGCGGTAGGCGACGTAGAAGCGCAGCACGTCGAGGCCGTCGACGTCTCCGTCGGCCTGCAGGCAGTCGTCGAGGAACCCCCAGGCGAGGTCCTCGCGGCCGCGTGCGAGCAGGTCCGCGATCGGGAAGGCCAGGTCGCTGGCCGTGTCGATCCAGCGCAGCGACGCGTCGAACTCGATGCAGTCGAACGCGGTCACGCCATCGTCCTCGACCAGCACGTTGTCGAGGTGCAGGTCGCCGTGCCCCTCGCGGACCCGGCCCGCGCGCAGGCGTGTCTCCCAGCGCGGCGCGAGCGCCACCGAGAGTGCCTCGAGGCGCCCGCGCAGCCGCGCGCAGGTGGCGGCGTCGGCGAGCGGCGCGAGCGCGTCGAGCGCACGCAGCGCGTCGTCGCGGATGCCGGCGGGACGGCCGTAGGGCGAGTCGGGCGGCGCGACCGGGGCCGCGCGGTGGAAGACGGCGAGCCGGCGCGCGAGCGCCGCCAGGTGCGAGGGCTCGAGCGTGCCGGCGGCGAGCCGCTCGCTCGCGATCGCGCCGTCCGGCAGGCGCCGCATCGCGACCGCCCAGTCGATCGGCTCGCCGACGCCCTCGAGCGACGGTCCGTCCGGCGCGGCCCGCACCGGCACCACCCCGAGGTACAGCGAGGGCACGAGCCGCCGGTTCAGTCGCACCTCCTCGTCGCAGGCATGGCGACGCAGCGCCGGCGTCGAGAAGTCGAGGAAGCCGAAGCGCACGGGCCGCTTCAGCTTCCAGGCGCGGTCGCCCGCGAGCAGGACCCACGAGATGTGGGTCCGGACGATCCGCGTCGGCACGCCGGCCGCGGCGAAGCGGCGCGCGAGCGCCGAGGCGATGTCCGGGCCGGCGTCGGGCGGCAGCGTCGCCGCGCCGGCCGCAGCCGGCACGACGGAGTCGGTCCGCGGGTCCATGGACGACACCATGCCGCGAGCGCGCGGCGGCCGGGTTGATCAGGCTCAAGACGCGACGGGGACGCGCTCCCGTACAGTGGCCCGATGCAGCGCCCGCCCCCCGGAGCCGACGCCGACCGCGACGCCATCGGGGCGGCCGGACCCGCGCCGACCGACGCCCGCGACCCGCCCGCAGAGGCTGCGCGGCTGGACTTCCTGCGCTCGTCCGCGGCCTTCGGCACGCCGGCGGATCCGCAGGCCGCGGTCGAGACGATCGAGACGCACATGGCCTGGGTCTTCCTGGCGGGCGACCGGGCCTGGAAGCTGAAGAAGGCGGTGCGCTTCCCCTACCTCGACTTCTCGACGCTCGCCGCGCGCGAGCAGGCGTGCCGCGAGGAGCTGCGCCTGAACGCCCGGCTCGCACCGGGGGTCTACCTGGGCCTGGACGCGTTGCGCTGGGACGGACGGACCCTGTCGCGGGTGCCCGAGCCGGTGCCGGCCGAAGGCGGGCGGACCCTCGACTGGCTGGTGCGGATGCGACGGCTGCCGCGCGAGCGGATGCTCGACGTGCTCGCGGCACGCGGTGCGGCCACGCCGGACGACGTCGACGCGCTCGCCGCGCTGCTGGCGGACTTCTACCGCCGTGCGCCGCCGCTGCCGCCCGACCCCGACGCCAGCGTCGCGCGGTTCGCCCGCGAGCACGCGACCAACGCGCGCCTGCTGGCCGACCCGCGCTTCGCGGTCGACGGCGCCGCCGACGCGATCGCCCGCTTCGGGCACGTGCTCGCCCGCGACCGCGACCGGCTGCGAGCGCGGGCGCTCGACGGCAGGCTGGTCGACGGCCACGGGGACCTGCGGCCCGAGCACGTCTGCATGACGCGTCCGCCGGTGATCATCGACGCGCTCGAGTTCGACCCCGCGCTGCGCCGCCTCGACCCGTTCGAGGAGATCGCGCTGCTGGACGTCGAGTGCGAGGTCGCCGGCGCGCCGTGGATCGGACCGCGGATCGCCGCGGCGCTCGCCGAGGCGCTCGGCGACGACGCGGGTCCGGCGCTGGTGCCGCTGTACCGGGCGTACCGGGCGCTGCTGCGCGCGCGGCTCGCGCTCGCGCACCTGCTCGAGCCCGAGCCGCGGCGCGCCGCCCACTGGCGCCCGCAGGCGCAGCGCTTCGTGGCCGCCGCGCTGCGCGCGCTGGATGCGGCGCAGGCCGCCGGCGCGGTCAGCGCGACGCCCGCGCGCAGTCGCTGATCGCTCGCGCGAACAGCGGCGCCATCGACACGACGCGCAGGCGCGTCGCGAGCGCGGCGCCGGCCGGCACGCGGAACGCCGGCACGCCGTCGCCGACCACCACCTCGTCGATCGCGGGATCGGCGAGCACCTCGGGCGCCGGCGGCACGAACAGCCCGTGGGCGGCGAACGCGACGACCTGCCGCGCGCCCGCCGCGCGCAGCGAGACGGCGGCACGGCGCAGCGTGCCGCCGGTCGCGATCAGGTCGTCGAGCACCAGCGCGACCGTTCCGGCCACGTCGCCGGCCACGAGATCGAATCCGCCGGTGCGCCCGCCGCTGCGACGCTTGTCGATCATCGCGAAGCCCACCGGCTGCGCGAGCCGCGCCTCCAGGTGCTCGCGCCACAGCTGGGCGCGCTTCACGCCCCCCGGATCCGGCGACACCACGGCGAGCGGACCGCGCGCGGCCCATTCGCCGGCGATCGCATCGAAGGCCTCGTGCGCGCTCAGGTGGACCGTCGGGATGCGGAACGCGTTCTGCAGCGCGGCCAGGTTGTGCGCCTCGAGCACGATCAGCGCGCCGGTGCCGACCGCCTCGAGCAGCTGCGCGACGTAGCGCGAGGCGACCGGGTCGAAGGGCTTCGTGCCGCGATCCTTGCGGGCGTAGGCGAGGTACGGCACCACCGCGGTCACGCGCGCCGCGCCGTGCTCGCGCAGCGTGGCGACGAACATCAGCAGCCGCACCAGCTTGTCGTGCGGCCCGTCCTGCGGCCCGCCGTGCAGGGCGGCGATCACGAACGCGTCCGCGCCCCGCGGATCGACCAGCGGGCGCAGCTTGCGCTCGCCGTCCTCGAACACCCGCTCCTCGTGGGGGGCGATCGGCTCGCCGAGGGTGCGGGCGATGCCCTCGGACAGCGGGCAGTCGGGATCGAGGGCGAACAGCAGCATCGGCGCATCTCCGTGGAGGGGGTCGGGTCACCAGGCGTCGGCGAACGCGGCGACGAAACGGTCGAGCCCGGCGGCGGGCAGTCGGTCGATGCCGGCGGCGGCGGCGCGCCCGCTGCCGCCGAAGCGCTCGCAGAACGCGGCCGCGCCCTGCGGCGCGGCACGCGGCGCGCGCACGCTGGCCACGTAGCCGCCGGCGCCGTCGTCGCGCAGCACCGCGTGCGCGCGGCCCGGGTCGGCCTCGGCGAGCGCGGTGGCGAGCGGCCCGATGGCGCGGCGGCTCCACGGCGCATCGGGCAGCATCCAGACGCAGCCCCGTGCGCCGCGCCAGTGCGGCGCGAGCCCGGCGACGCGCGCGAGGTCCTGACGACGCTGCCGGTCGATCGCGTCGACCTCGGGGGCGTCGTGCGCGAAGCGCAGCGGATCGGCGGCGCCGGCCATCCGCTCGAGCAGGCGGGCCGGCGCGACGACGACGTCCGACTCGCGCTCGCCGTAGGCGTTGTAGTTCATCGCCTCGCCGAGGCGGCGCAGCGCGGCCCGCTGCGCCGCATCGCAGCCCGAGGCCGCGGCGAGCGCGTCGGCAGTTTCGCCGAGCCCGTCGCCGTACGCGCCGACCAGCGCCCAGCCGCGATGCGCGCCGCCGAGCGCCCGGTCGACCAGCAGGCTCGTGCAGGTGCGCGGGTCGTCGTCGAGGTGGGCCTCCAGGCGCGGCGAGTCGGGCAGCGGCGGCGCGGCGTGGTGGTCGAACCAGCGCACCCGGGCGCCGTCGGCGAGCAGCCGCAGCAGGTCCGTCCGGTTGCGCCTCATCGACAGGTCGAAGACGTTCACCTCGTCGGCCGCGCCGTCGGGGACGTGTCGAAGCAGCTCGATGTCGCGCTTGAGGCCGGTCAGCGTGGCGGCCGGGTCCGGATGCGACAGGCGCCACTGGTGCAGCGCGCACAGCCCGTCGGCATCGCCGTTGCAGAGGTCCCAGCGACGGGGCGGCCGGCCGCCTGGCCAGCCGCCGGCCGACCCGCCCGATCGGCCCGGGCCGGCGGTCATCGTACGGGTTTCCCGAGCCGCGGCCGGCGAGCACGGCGCGCCGGATCGGGCACACTGCGGGCTCCCCCCACCCCGCGGGACGTCCGCTGCGGACCGACCCGCCCCTGGAGCAACGGGATGCCTCCTGCGACCCGCCCGCGATCGCCGCGCCGCCCGATGTCCGGCCGGCCGCCCGTCCGATGACCGCGCGTGCCGTGCTGCGGGCCGCGTGCGCCCTGGCGCTCACCGCGGCCGCAGCACCGGCCGGTGCGGGCTGCGAGGCCGTCGCCGCGCGGATCGCGCCGCGCGATCCCGCCGCCCCGGGCGGCACCGAGTTCGTGCGCCGGCTGGACGGCCTGTCCGAGCCGGAGCGCGACCTCGCGATCCGGAGCGCGCTCCTCGCCGGCAACCTGCCCGGCTTCCTGCGCCGCGCGGTGCCGCTCGAGCTCGCCGCCCCGCCGGGCGGAATGCGCACGCCGCGCGTGACCGTCTGCGTGCTGCCCGACTACCTCGCCGTGGGCAGCGACGACGACCACGTCCGGGTGCCGATGAGCCTGCACGCCGCGTCCGCGATCGCCCATGCGTTCGGCTTCACGCTGCCGACCCGGCGGCTGGTCGACGCGATCTACGCGCAGGCCGCGGTCCGGCTCGAGCCGCGTCCGCTGCCCGCCGGCGACGCGATGCGCTCCACCGCCTACTTCGTCCGCCATGACGCGATCGTGCGGGCGCAGCGCGACGCGCAGCCCGCGCCGCGCGGCGCGCTCGTCGCCGGCCACAAGAAGGACCTGGTCCTGACCGGCCGACTGCGCCAGGCGCCGGACCGGCTCGCCCTGTACGGCTGGCACCGCGGGCCGTCGGCGCCGATCCAGCCGCTCAGCCTCGTGCACGGCGCACGCTACGCCGACTACAGCCATGGCGTGCGCCTGGTCGCGGCCACCGCCTGGGTCGACGGCAGGGCGCGGCCCATCGGCGAGGTGCTGCGCGACGCGCGGCTGTCGGCGGCGCTGAGCGACGAGGGACCGATCGAGCTCGACGGCGGGACCTGAGGTCCCGCCGGCCGGGCGGCGGCCGATCAGCGCGCCGGCAGCGTCGCGCAGCATCGGAAGCCCAGGTGGTAGTTCGCATGGCTCGCCGGATCCCGCACGCGCGTGCCGTGCCAGAACGGCGCGCGCCACCGGCACCAGTCCTCGTGCGCGCGGTAGGCGTCGAAGACGAACCAGCTGCCCTTCATCTCGGTCAGGCCGAGCGTGCGGCTGCCCCGGCTCGACATCTGCCCGGCCTCGAGCGGCAGGTTCATGTGCTCGGCGGCGTTGCCGTTCAGGTCGTAGACGCCGAGCGGACTGCGGCACTGCGGGAAGTCGCCGGTCGGATAGGTGTTCGAGCCGCAGGCGTTCCAGCCGCCGCCCTCGCAGCCCGGCGTCTTGCGGCTGCCGGTGGCGCAGACGCCGCCGCGATAGGCCGGACCGTAGCTCCAGCGTCGCTCGCCCTCGCGTGCGCGGTTGTGGTCGGCCCGCATCCGCGCGACCGCATCGGCCGGCGAACGTCCGGCGGCCAGGTCGAAGCGGTAGTCGGGCGGCTCGAGCCGCCCCTCGCAGGCGCCCTCCCATTCGTGCGCGTCGCACAGCCGCTTGCCCATCGCCTCGCACAGCTCGGCCGCCTCCCGCGCCTTGACCCAGACCACCGGGTACTCGCAGGGGATGTCCGGGAACTCGTACTGGTCGATGCAGGCGCGCGCGTCCTCGGGGCGTTCGATCCGCGGATCGTAGAGCGGCGCCATGTGCGGCGCGCCGCAGATCGCCTCGAAACCGGCCTCGTCGGCGGGCGGCGGCCGCGCGGCGCGCTGTGCCCGACACTCGCCGGGCGTGCGCGGATGCACCGCGATCGCCGGATTGCCCTGGCCGGCGAAGCCCGAGCGGCGGAAGACCGCGCGGACCGCCTCGCCCTGCGCCGGCGTGAGGCGGTGCTCGCGCTCGATCGCGCGGAGCATCGCCTCGTTGCGCTCGGCGAGCGCCGTCCCGCCGGCCGCGGCCCCGGCCGCATCGCCCGCCGTGGGCGGCGCGCCGAACCACAGCGCGGCCGCGAGCGCCGCGGCGATCCACGCCCGCGTCATCGCACCGCCTCCCTGCGCAGGACCGTGAAGAAGTCCCGGTCGTCGGGGACGCCCACGAAGCGCGGCAGCCGGTCGTCGCCCTCGCCGCGGTCGAGCTGGGCCATGCCGCGCACGAGGTGGTCGATGCGCAGCCGCGCGCCGTCGCGCACGTGGACGGCGAGGTAGGTGTGCTCCAGCGCGTTCATGTCGAGGTGCATCGCGTGACCGCAGCCGGCCGACAGGAACACCCGCGCCATCGTCGCCGGCACCGCGGTCGAGAACCAGCCGTAGACGAGGTGGATCGTGCCGCCCGACTCGAGCAGGCACGCGCCGGCGCGCAGCGAGCGCAGCTGCTCGTCGGCCGAGCCCGACCAGTTCCCCGGCCCCCATCGGTCGACCAGCCCGCCGATCACCGGGGCGCCGCCGCCCGCCGGCGTCTCGACCAGCGGCACGCCGTTCTGCCGCGCGTCGCGGAGCCGCGGCACCAGCGCGGCATCGGCCTCGGACCAGGTCTTCATGCCGACCCGGCCGTCCTGCAGCACGTACAGCGTCGACAGCCCGGGCACGAGCCGGCTGAACACGACGCCCTGCTCGACGAAGCCGTAATGGCTGCCGCGGTTGGCCGCGGCGAGCGCGCCGTAGCGGAACGCGCCATGCTCGCGCTTGAAGCCGCCGGTGAAGGTGGCGACCACGTCGGCCCGCTGCGCGGGCGGTACCTGCCCGGTGCGCACCAGCGGCGCGGCGCCGTCGATCCCGTCGGGGCCGCGCGACGCCGGGTCGCGCACGGCCGGCACGACCCGCGCGGACCAGCCGAGCCGCGGATGCTCGGTCCCGAGCGAGAAGCCGAGCCGGTGCCGCGACAGGTCGAACGCCACCAGGAACACCAGCGCCTTCGCCTCGACCGGGTCGGGTCGCCAGCGCGCGGTCCCGGGCGGCTCCGGCACCGCGTCCGGCCGGGTCACGGCGACGTGCACGCCGGGCAGGCCCACGACCGGCCGCCAGCGCCCCAGCGGCCAGCCTGCGGCGGCCTCGGGGCCGGCATCGAGGCCGAGCCCGTCGGCGAGGACCGACTGCCCCTCGAAGCCCGCCCGCAGCGGCAGCGGCGGCGGCGTGCCGGCGCCGCCGGCCGCGGTGCCGCCCGACGCCCGCCCGGCCGGCACCGGCGTGCCCCGCTCGACGAACGCGTCGCGATACACCTCGCGCTTGACGAAGCCGACCACGTCCTCGCCGCCGGGGACGCGGTCGCGCAGGAACTCGGTCCCCGCCTCCAGCGCGCTGCGGTGGCCGCGGACCGCGTTGCGCAGCACGAGGCGACCGTCGCACAGCGGCGCGTAGGCGCTGCGCGCCGCGCGGGCGACCGACAGCGGCGATGCCGCGCCGCCCGCCCAGGGGATGCAGCGCGTCACCGCGCCGTCGCGCTCGATCGCCAGCGCGCCGCCATCCGCGGCGTCGAGCCGGACGCGCTGGCGGGCCGGCTCCGGGTTCTCCAGGTGCCACTGCGAGCGCACGCGGCCGTCCGCCCCGTCGAGCGACAGCACGAACCACGCGTGCACCGCGGGGTTCAGGTCCACCCAGCGCACGGCGGCCACGCCCGCGATACCGGCGACCGCGACGCGCGACGCCTCGCGGGCCGGCTGCAACTCGACGATCGACGGCGACGCGGCGGTCCCGGCCGGGGCGACCGACTGCGCCGCCGCCTGCGCCGCCGCGAGTGAGGCGCCGAGCGCGAGCACCGCGAGCGCGCGCCGGGCGGAGGCCGTCAGAAGCACCGCTTCGCCCACTTCAGGAACCCCTTGTCCCACGGCACGCGGTGGGTGACCCCGGTGCGCGAGCGGACCGCGTCGCGGTTCGCGAGGTACCAGTCGAAGTTCGCGACCAGCGCATCGGCGTTCGAGCGGCGCGGCGACCACCCGAGCCGCTCGCGGGCTCGCGCGATGGAGACGACGCTGTCGCGGCCGGCGGTCTCGTAGATCCACTCGTAGAGCGGCGACCAGCCGAGCGCGTGCAGCGCCCGCAGCGCCAGGACCGCCGGGGCCGCGGGCAGGCGCACGACCCTGCGTCCGTGTCCCGCCCGATCGAGCACCGCCTGCCAGTTCCCGGCCATCGTGCCGAACGAGGCCGCACCGACGTTGAAGGTCTCGTTGACCCGCCCCGCGTCGAGCACCAGGCAGCGCTCGATCGCGTCGCACAGGTCGGCGACGTCGAGCAGCTGGTAGGGATTGTCGCCACGGCCGAGCACCGGGAACGCACGGCCCTCGGCCGCCCACTCGTAGAGGATCTCGAAGGCGCCGAGCCGCTCCGGCCCGACGAACGACTTCGGACGCAGCACCGGCACGCAGGCGCCCCGCGCGCGCGCCGCCTCGCAGAGCCGTTCGGCGTCGATCTTCGACTGGCCGTACGGACCCACGCCGTGCAGCGCGTCGGTCTCCAGGATCGGATGGTGGTCCGGGATGCCGTAGACCGCGGTCGAGGACACGAACACCAGGCGATCGACGCCGTGCCGCGCGGCAGCCTCCAGCAGCAGCCGCGTCCCGTCGACCGCGGTGGTCAGGATCTCCCGGGGCGGGGCGAGCGGCAGCGCGGCCGCCGCGTGGACGACGGTGCGCATGCCGGCGACGGCCGCATCGACCGCCCGCGGATCCCGGACGTCCCCCAGTCGCGCGTCGACGCGATCCCGCTCCGGATAGTCGAAGGGCTCCAGGTCGAGCGTGCGCACGTGCACGCCGCGCGCGAGCAGGTGCCGCGCGAGGTTGATGCCCAGGAAGCCCGAGCCGCCGGTGACCAGGCACGGTCCGGCTCGGGCGAGCGCCTCGCGCCCGGGGTCGGACTGCGGGGCGGAACGCTCGGTCCCCTCGCGGGCAGGCATCGTCGCGACCTCCATCGGCCCGACGGCGGCGGCGCTGCCGTCGGCGATGCCACTCTAGGGCGACGCGCGCAGGCCCGCTTGCGCGGGATCAAGGTCCGGGCGGGACGCCCGGGACGGCGCGGCCGCCGAGGTCGACGACGAAGCGACCGCGTCCCCGTCCCTCCAGCAGCGCCTCGAAGACGCCGGGCAGCGCGGCCATGGGCACGACGGTCCCGATCGAGGCCGCGTGCCGCGGCTTCAGGTCCGAGCCGATCCGCGCCCAGATCCGGCGGCGCAGCGGCATCGGGCTGTTCGCGTTGATGCCGAGCAGCCGCACGCCGCGCAGGATGAAGGGCAGCACCGTCGTCGGCAGCCCGTTGCCCATCGCGTTGCCGAAGGCGGCGACGACACCGTCGGGTGCGGCGGTGCGCAGCAGCGCGTCGAGCGCGGGGCCGCCGAGCGAGTCGAGGGCGCCGCTCCACTGCGCGCGCTCCAGCGGCTTCTCGCCGACCGCGAGCGGCGGTGCGACGGCCGCCGCGCCGAGCCCGCGCAGCCAGCCGTCGTCCGGCTGGCGGGTCAGCGCGTGGACCTCGGCGCCGAGGCCGGCCAGCATGTCGATGCCGATCGACGCGACGCCGCCGGTCGCGCCGTTCACCGCGACCGGCCCCGCCTGCGGCGTCCAGCCGTTCGCCTGCATCGCGTCGATGGCGAGCGCGGCGGTGTAGCCGGCCACGCCCACCGTCGCCGCCTCGAGGAGCGGCAGCCCCGCGGGCAGGGGGACGACCCTGTCGGCCGGCGCCTGCAGGTACTGCGCGAAGCCGCCGTCGCGCTCGGCCGCGAGGCCGAAGCCGTGGACGATCACCGGATCGCCGGGCGCGAAGCGCGCGTCGTCCGAGGCCTCGACCGTGCCGACGATCTCGATGCCGAGCGTGCAGGGGAAGGTCCGCACGATCCTGCCGCGTCCGGCCGCCGACAGGGCGTCCTTGTAGTTCACGCCGGCGTACGCACCGCGCACCAGCACGCCGCCGGCGTCGCGCAGCGGGCCCAGCGGCAGCTCGCGCAGCGCGCCGAAGCCCGGCTCGCCCTCCCGTTCGACGCGCCACGCGCGATAGGTCTGCGTCATCGTCCTCTCCCCTTCGTCGTCGTCGTCGTCGTCGCCATCGGCATGCCGCGTCAGATCACCCCGTCGCGCCGCAGCCCGGCGAGCGCCGCCGCGTCGAGTCCCAGCTCGCCCCAGACGGCGTCGTTGTGCTCGCCCGGCAGCGGACCGGTCCGCGGCACCGGCAGCGGCGCCGCCCCCATCGCCCGCGGCACCGCGGCCGGCGCGGGCAGGCTGCCCAGCTGCGGATCGGGCAGCCGGACGATCGCGTCGCGCGCGGCGAGGTGCGGATCGGCCATCACCGCAGCGATGTCCGCGACCCGCGCCAGGGGCACGCCCTCGCGATCGCAGGCCGCGATCGCCGCGTCGGCGGCGGTCCGCGCGAACCATGCGGCGATCGACGCGTCGAGCGCGTCGACGTTGGCTACCCGCGCGCGCATCGTCGCGAAGCGCGCGTCGGTCGCCATCGACGGGGCGTCCATCGCGCGGCACAGCCGCTCGAAGATCGCGTCGGACGACGCCACCAGCGACATCCAGGCGCCGTCTGCGGTCCGGTACATGTTCGAGGGCGCGGTGTAGGTCGCGCGGTTGCCCGAGCGGCCGCGGACCTCGCCGGTCCGCTCGTGCTCCACGGGCAGCGCGTCGAGCACGCGCAGCAGCGCCTCGGTCGCCGACAGGTCGAGCTCGGGCGGCGCCTCGTCGGGATGCGCGCGCACCCGCGCGACCGCGGCGGCGATCGCGAAGCCGCCGAACACGCCGGCGATCACGTCGCCCATCGGATAGTTCGCGTGCTGCGGCGCGCCCCGCGGATCGCCGACCAGGTGCGCGAGCCCGCTCATCGCCTCGAAGACCCGTGCGAAGCCCGGCCGGTCCGACAGCGGCCCCGTCTGGCCGAAGCCCGAGAGCCGCAGCACGACGAGCCGAGGGTTCGCGGCGCGCAGCGCGGCGAGGTCCAGGCCCCAGCGGTCGAGCGTGCCGGGGCGGAAGTTCTCCACCAGCACGTCGAAGCGCGGCAGCAGCCGCAGGAACAGCTCGCGGCCCGCCGGCTTGCGGACGTCGAGCGTGATGCCACGCTTGCCGCGGTTCGCGACCTTCCACCACAGCGCGTGCCCGTCCTGCACCGGCGAGAGCCGGCGCAGCGGGTCGCTGCCGTCGGGCAGCTCGAGCTTGGTCACCTCGGCGCCGAGATCGCCGCACAGCGTCGCCGCGAACGGTGCGGCGAGCACCGTCGCCATGTCGAGGATGCGGACGCCTTCGAGCAGCGCGGCGGACGGCGGGTTCATGGCGGCGGGCGGCGGGCGGACGGGAGCCCGTTATCGCACGCGGGCGCGGCGAGGATCGAAAGTCGTTCCGCAGAGCGAAACATCCGTGCCGCCGGCGAGCGTCCCGGGTTGACCCCCGCGCGCGGGCGGCGCGACCATGCCCGCTCGAGGAGCCACCGTCCGAGGAGCGCGTGCGCACGGCCCTTCCACACCGGGTTCCGCTGCCCGGCCTGGCCCGCATCGCCGACGCGAGCGGCGACCGGCAGTTCGCGATCGCGCTCGCGCGCGGGCTCGAGGTGCTGCGCGCATTCGGACCGACCGACCGCACGCTGTCGAATCGCGAGCTGTGCGACCGCACCGGGCTGCCGAAGGCCACGGTCTCGCGGATGACGCACACGCTGACGCTGCTCGGCTACCTGACCCGCGGCGCGGACCAGCGGGTCGCGCTCGCGGCCGGCGTGCTCGCGCTCGGCTATCCGCTGCTCGCCGGCATGCCGATCCGGCAGGTCGCACGGCCCTGGCTCGAGCAGCTCGCCCGGGAGACCGGCTGCACCGTCAACCTCGGCGCGCGCGACCGGCTCTGCGCGGTCTACCTCGACAGCTGCCGCGCCGACCGCGGCAACGCGTTCCGCCCGGACATCGGCAGCCCGATCCCGCTGCTGACCACCGCGATGGGCCGTGCGCTGATCCTCGCGCGCCCGCCCGCCGAGCAGACCGCGATCCTGAACCGGCTGAAGGTCGACGACCCGGCCGGCTATCGCGACGAGCGCCCGCTGATCGACGCCGAGCGCGAGGCCTTCCGACGCCGCGGCTGGACGCACAGCACCGGCCAGTGGCGGCCCGGCGTGCACGCGGTCGCGATGCCGCTGCGCCAGTCGCTGCACCCCGAGACCGTCGCGCTGAACTGCACGCTCGCCGTGCATGCCGGCGCGCGCCGCACGACCGACCCGGGCCGACTGACCGCCGAGGTCGTGCCCGCGATGATCGAGACCGCCCGGCGCATCGAGGCCGCGTGCCGCGCCGAGGCCCCCACCGACAGGAGCCCCCGACCGTGATCCGTGACCGTGAGCGCCTCGACGCGCTGCTGCAGACGCTGCGCGCGTTCGTCCGCGACGAGTGTGTCCCCGCCGAGGCGCGGATCGACCGCGACGGGGTCATCCCCGAGCCGCTGGTCGACCGGATGCGCGGGCTCGGCCTCTTCGGCCACAGCATCCCCGAGGCCTACGGCGGCGCGGGCCTGACCACCGAGGAGCTGGCCCGGGTCAACATCGAGGTGTCGCAGGCGGCACCGGTGTTCCGCGCGCGCTTCGGCGGCAACACCGGCATCGCCTCCGAGGCGCTGATCGCCGACGGCCTGCCCGACCAGAAGCAGGCCTGGCTCCCGCGGCTCGCGAGCGGCGAGATCACCGGCTGCTTCGCGCTCACCGAACCCGAGGCCGGCTCGGACGCCACCGCGCTGCGGACCCGCGCGGTGCCGGCGCTCGGCCCCGGCGGCCGCGCCGGCTGGCGGATCTCGGGCCGCAAGTGCTACATCACCAACGCCCCGATCGCCGACCTGTTCACCGTCTTCGCGCGCACCGACGACGCGCCGCGCGGCGCCTCGGGCATCACCGCGTTCCTGATGCCGCGCGGCACGCCCGGCCTGTCGACGAGCCCCGAGTACCGCAAGCTCGGCCAGCACGGCTCGCCGGTCGGCGAGGTGATCCTCGACGAGGTCTGGGTGCCCGACGACGCGATCCTCGGCGGCCGGCCCGGCGAGGGCTTCCGCTCGGCGATGCGGGCGCTGAACAAGCAGCGGATCAACCTCGCCGGCCTGTGCGTGGGCCCGGCGATCCGGCTGCTCGACGAGGCGCTGGCGCACGCCCGCACCCGACAGCAGTTCGGCCAGCCGATCGGCGAGTTCCAGCTGGTGCAGGCGATGCTCGCCGACAGCGCGACCGAGATCGCCGCGGCGCGCGCGCTGGTCCTCGAGACCGCGAGGAAGCGCGACGACGGCGAGGACGTGACGATGGACGTCTCGATGTGCAAGCTCTTCGCGTCCGAGACCTGCGGCCGCGTCGCCGACCGCGCGGTCCAGGTGCTGGGCGGCGCCGGCTACATCGAGGACCATCCGATCGTGCGCCTGTACCGCGACGTGCGGCTGTTCCGCCTCTACGAGGGCACCAGCCAGATCCACCAGGTGAACATCGCGAAGCACCTGATGCGGGGGAACGCGTGAGCGGTGCGGGCTGGACGCCCGAACGCGAGGACGCGGTCGTCGCGACGGCGCGCGCGCTCGCCGACGGGCCGATCGGGGCACGCGCGAACGCGGTGGCCGAGCAGGACGTCTTCGCGCGGGACACGTTCGTCGACCTGTGCGCCTCCGGCATCGTCGCGACCGGCTTTCCGGTCGAGGCGGGCGGCACCGGCGCACCGATGCGCGTGCGGATCCGGATCATCGAGGCGCTCGCGCGCGTCTGCAGCGCGGCCGCGTCGATGGTCACCGGGACCGACCTCGCCGGCCGGCCGATCGTCGCCGGTGCGTCGCCCGCGCTCGTCGCCGGGATCGTGCCGCGGCTGATCGACGGTCGCGAGCAGTCCGCGTTCGCGCTGACCGAGCGGCTCGCCGGCTCCGACGTCGCCGGCCTCGCGACCGTCGCGCGCCGCGACGGCGAGGGCTGGGTGCTCGACGGCGTGAAGCGCTACATCACCCGCGCGCCGGTCGCCGACTGGTTCGTCGTGGTCGCGCGCACCGACGCCGACGGCGCGGCGACGGCCCCCCGCCGCGGCGCCCGCGGCCTGTCGGCCTTCCTCGTCCCGCGCGACGCGCCGGGCCTGTCGGTCGGCCCGATCCAGCCCAAGCTCGGCTGGGCCGGCGTGCCGGTGGCCGAGGTCTTCCTGCGCGCCGTCCGGGTGCCGCGCGAGCGGCTGCTCGGCCGCGAGGGCGACGGCATGGCGCTCGCGCAGGACACGCTGGTGCGCGCTCGGATCGGCCACGCCGCGATCGCGATCGGTCGTGCCGCCGGCGCGCTCGAGATGGCCGCGCAGTGGTGCGGCCGTCGCCGCACCTTCGGGTCCTCGCTCGGCGAGCACCAGGGCGTGCAGTGGATGCTCGCCGACATGGCGACGCAGCTCGAGGCCGCGCGCTGCCTGACCCGCGACGCGGCCGAGCGCCACGACCGCGGCGATGCGGACGCCTCGGTCCGCGCGTCGATGGCGAAGCTGCACGCGACCGACCTCGGCATGCGGATCACCACCGACTGCCTGCAGCTGTTCGGCGGCAACGGGTACCTGAAGGAGTTCCCGCTCGAGCGCTTCATGCGCGACGCGAAGCTGAACCAGATCGGCGAGGGCGCGAGCGAGGTCCACAAGACGCTGATCGGCCGGCACGTGCTGCGCGCGGCCGCCGGCACCCGCCATCCCTGCCTCGACCTCGATGCGTTCGACGCGCGGATGGCCGATCCGGAGCCGCCGCGATGACCCCGGTCGCATGGCGCACACCCGTCTGCGACCTGCTCGGCATGCGGGTGCCGATCTTCGCGTTCTCGCACTCGCCCGACGTGGTGGCCGCGGTGACCCGCGCCGGCGGCTACGGCGTGCTCGGCGTCGCGCGCGAGCGGCCCGAGCAGATCGCGCCGCTGATCGCGCGGGTCCGCGACGCGGTCGGCGACGCCCCCTTCGCGGTCGACCTCATGCTCCCTGCCGGGATGCCGGCCGACGACGCCGAGGCCGAGGCGGGCCGTGCGGCGATCCCGGCCGGCCACCGCGCCTTCGTCGACGGGATCCGGCAGCGCTTCGACGTGCCGTCGGCCACGCGTCCGAACTTCTTCTCGTCGGTCGTGCGCACGCGGACGCTGTTCGCCGAGCAGGCCGACGCGGTGCTCGCCTCCGACGTGGCCGCGGTCGCGACCGCGGTCGGGCTGCCGCTCGAGGTCGTCGCGCGGATCCGCGCATCCGGCAAGCGGACGATCTCGCTGGTCGGCTCGCCGAAGCATGCGCGGGCCGCGCTCGCCGCCGGCGCCGAGGTGCTGGTCGCGCAGGGCGCGGACGCCGGCGGCCACACCGGACCGATCGGCACGATGAGCCTGGTGCCGCAGGTGGTCGAGGCCGCCGGCGAGGTGCCGGTGATCGCCGCCGGCGGCCTCGCGAGCGGCGCGCAGGTCGCCGCCGCGCTCGCGATGGGCGCGCAGGGCGCGTGGCTCGGCACCGCGTGGCTCGGGGCCGCCGAGAACCGCACGCCGCGCGTGCTGCTCGACAAGCTGGTCGCCGCGGGCAGCGAGGACACGCTGATCACCCGCGCGCACAGCGGCAAGCCCTGCCGCGTGGTCCGCAGCGCCTGGAGCGACGCCTGGGCCGCGCCCGGTGCGCCCGAGCCGCTGCCGATGCCCTGGCAGCATGCGCTGACCGGCGAGCTGCTCGCGGCGATCGAGGAACACGAGGTCGAGCCGCTGGTGTACGAAGCCGCGGGCCAGAGCGTCGCATGGCTGCGCGGCGAGGAGCCGGCCGCGGCGATCCTCGCGCGGCTGGTCCGCGAGACCGACGCCGCCCTCGCCCGCACGGCCGCGCTCGCGCCGCGCGCGACCGCTCGCCCGACCGATCCGCCCGCGTCGCGATCCGACGACGCCCCTCACGACGACACGTCCACCCAGGAGACACCCCGATGACCCGTCCCCTCGCCCCGACCCGCCGCCGCCTGGCGCTCGCCGGCGCGTCCGCGCTGTCCGCCCCGCTGTGGCCCGCCGCCGCACGCGCGCAGGAGGCCTGGCCGTCGAAGCCGGTGAAGACCATCGTCCCCTTCCCCGCCGGCGGCGTCGTCGACCTCGTCACCCGCGCGGTCACCGACCGGCTCGCGGTGGTGCTGAAGCAGCCCTTCGTCGTCGAGAACCGCACCGGCGCGAACGGCAACATCGGCACCGAGGCCGCGGCCCGCTCGGCGCCCGACGGCTACACGCTGCTGACCGCGTCGCCGGCCACGGTCACGCAGCCGCTGCTGTCGACCACCGCCCGCTTCAAGCCCGCCGACTTCGCGGCGGTCGGCCTGATCGGCGCGCCGCCGAACCTGTTCGTCGTCTCGCCGTCGGTGCCGGCGAAGACGCTGCGCGAGTTCGTCGAGTACGCGAAGTCCCGCCCCGGCAAGCTGTCGGTGACCAACCCCGGCGTGGGCACCTCGAACCACCTCGGCCAGGAGCTCTTCTTCTCGCAGACCGGTCTGCAGCTGGTCGACGTCCGCTATCCCGGCCAGCCGCAGATGATCGGCGACCTCGCGAGCGGCCAGGTGCACTTCGGGCTGCTGACCGGCGCGCTCGCGCTGCCGCACGTGAAGGAGGGCCGGCTGCGCGCGCTCGCGATCTCGGCGCCGAAGCGCTGGGCCGAGCTGCCCGAGCTGCCGACCGTCGGCGAGGCCGGTTTCGCCGAGTCGATGTTCCTGCCCTGGTACGGGCTGGTCGCGCCGGCCGGCACGCCGCGCCCGATCGTCAGGCGCCTGTCCGACGAGGTGCTGGCCGCGCTGCAGACCCCGGAGGTGCTGGGCCGGCTCGAGCGGATCGGCACCCAGGTGACGCCCGGCTCGGCGGAGGACTTCGACGCGCTGATCCGCAGCGAGGGCGAGCGCTGGAGCCGCGTGATCAAGGAGCGGAACATCCGCGGCGAGGGCTGAGCCCGGCGGCCGCGGCGATCGCGCTAGAGTCACGCCTTTCCCGCACACGACGACGAAGGAGCCGCACCCCATGGGCGCGATCGAGGAACTGGGCCGCTACCTGCCGCAGATGACCGAGTGGCGGCGCCACATCCATGCGAACCCCGAGACCGCGTTCGAGGAGGTCGGCACCGCGCGCTTCGTCGCCGAGCGGCTGCGGGCGTTCGGCGTCGACGAGGTCCACGAGGGCATCGCGACGACCGGCGTGGTGGGCGTGATCCGCGGCCGCCCGGGCACGCGCTCGATCGGCCTGCGCGCCGACCTCGACGCGCTCGACATGCAGGAGGGCACCGGCGTCGAGTGGGCGTCGAAGACCCCGGGCAAGCACCACGCCTGCGGCCACGACGGCCACACCACGATGCTGCTCGGCGCCGCGCGCCACCTCGCCGCGACGCGCAACTTCGACGGCACCGTCGTCGTGATCTTCCAGCCCGCCGAGGAGAACGAGGGCGGCGGCCGGGTGATGGTCGAGGAAGGCCTCTTCGATCGCTTCCCGGTCGACGCGGTCTTCGGGATGCACAACATCCCCGGCATGGAGGCCGGCACCTTCGCGGTCAAGCCGGGGCCGATGATGGCGTCCTACGACATCTTCGAGATCACGATCACCGGCCGCGGCTCGCACGGCGCGATGCCGCACCACGGCATCGACCCGATCACCACCGGCGCCGAGCTCGTGCAGAAGCTGCAGACCATCGTCAGCCGCAACGTCGACCCGCTCGAGCCCGCGGTGCTGTCGGTCACCAAGTTCCACAGCGGCACCGCCTGGAACATCATCCCCAACGAGGCGGTGATCGGCGGCACCGTGCGCGCGTTCAGCGAGGACGTGCAGGCGCAGGTCGAGCGCCGCATCCGCGAGCTCTGCGAGGGGACCGCCGCGTCGCACGGCGCGACGATCTCGGTCCGCTACGAGCGCCGCTACCCGCCCACCGTCAACACCCGGGACGAGGCCGATCTGTGCGCGCGGGTCGCCGCCGCGCTGGTCGGCGAGGACCGCGTCCGCCGCGACCCGCGGCCCGCGATGGGCTCCGAGGACTTCGCGTGGATGCTGCGCGCGCGGCCCGGCGCCTACGTGTGGATCGGCAACGGCACCGGCAGCGCCGGCGGCTGCATGGTCCACAACCCCGGCTACGACTTCAACGACGCGGTGCTGCCGGTGGGCGCGGCCTACTGGGTCAGGCTGGTCGAGACGGCGCTCGCGCCGGCCTGAGCGGCGCGCGGCGCGCCCGGCATCAGTCGGTGCAGCGCCGCGACAGCGCCGCCGCCCAGGCGCGGAACTGGTTGCGGATCAGCCGCTCGTCGGTGCCGCCGACCTCGGCGGTCGCGCCGTCGGACTCGGGCGCGACGTGCCCGCGCGCGAGGCTCACCCACGGATTGCCGTCGGCGCGCAGCGCCTGCTGGATCGACTCGAACACGTGCAGGTCGTCGTGCGCGAGCACCGAGGCCGGCGAGAACACCAGCCGGTTGTACATGACCGCGCGCCGCGCGAGCGCCTCGGGTGCGCCCTCCGGCTGGAAGGCCCAGGCCTCGACCTCGGTGAGGTCGACCGCGCGCGGCCGGATCACGCGGATCGCCGAGGGCTGCGCCTTCATCGAGACCGACGGATAGAGGATCGCGTTCTGCGGCGCGAAGGCCATCACCTCGCGGGCGCGCGCCTCGCCGTGCGCGGCGACCAGCGCGGCCTCGTAGTCGCCGAGCCCTTCGTACGAGGAGTGGATGCTCGCCTGCGTGCCGAGCACGCTGTGGCCGCCGGGCAGCACGCGCCCGCCCATCGCCTCGAAGAAGGTCCAGCCCGACCCGAAGGGCAGCAGCTGCTGCATCGACATCGGCTTCGGCGCATCGGCCGGCCGGTCCGCCCAGACCGCGCCCGCCGAGTCGTTGGCCGACTGGTGGGTGGCCGGCGGGTGCACGGTGTCGTTGACGTTCTCGATGTAGGTCTTCCAGTTCGCGCGGAAGAGCGAGCGGATCGGCGCGCCGACGACCTTCAGCCGGCCGGTCGGCGACCGGTCGGCGATCGCGTCGATCACTGCGCGCATCGGGCCGGCCCAGTCCTCGAACGAGGGCCCCTCGCCTTCGAGCCGCACGAACACGAAACCGCGGTGGACCGCGACGCCCGCGGGCCGCGCGAGGCCGCCCGCGGCCTCGGACGCGGCGAGGCCCGTGCCCGCGTAGCCCGACTTCAGCGGGATCGCGCGGATCGCGCCGTCGAGGTCGTAGGCCCACGCGTGGTACGGGCAGCGGAAGAACGTCCCGACATGGCCCTGCCGGTCGCTCACCAGCTTCGCGCCCTTGTGCGCGCAGCGGTTCATCACCACGCGGACCTCGCCGTCGGCGGCGCGGACCATCAGCAGAGGCCGGTCGGCGACGTCGACGGTCACGCAGTCGCCCACCGCGGGCACCTGGCTGTCGTGGCCGACGTAGACCCAGGTGCGCGCCCACAGCCGCTCGCGTTCGAGCTCGAACACCTCCGCGTCGACGTAGGCATCGCGGTGGACGGCATCGTCGCGGACCAGCGCGCGCAGCGCGTCGGGGTCGTCGCGGTAGCGGGTCCGGACGGGGGCGGCGTGCGGCATGGTCGTCTCGTCCCGGCTCAGCAGGCGGCCCAGCGGGCCTCGAACTCGCAGCGCGGCGCGCCGCAGGCGACGCAGGCGGTCTCGACCGCCTCGCCGTCGATGCCGGTGGCGACGCCGGCCACCGCGAGCAGCATGCCGGCGATCGGCGCGCAGACGGGCGCTTCGGCCGCGCCGTGGCCGGCGGCGAACGGGCTCGCGGCGACGGACAGCCCGAGCCGGTTGCGGCCCGGCTCGAAGGCCCACGCGCCCCAGCCGAGGTCGGCGGCCGCGGCGACGGTGGCGGCGAGCAGCGCCGACGGGTCCTCGCCGACCTGCCGGAAGTACGCCCGGATGCTGTCGATGCCGTTCGCGGCGACCGAGTCGGCGAACGCGGCGAGCGCCTGCGCGCGCGCATCCGGCGGCAACCGGCGGATCAGGCCCATCAGCACGTCGGGCCGCATCATCAGGTAGCGGCGCGGGCCGTCGCGGATCGAGCCGTCGGGCAGCCAGCGCAGCCGCGCGGCGAGCGCGCCGCCGCCCCGCTCCGTCGATGCCGCGTCATCCATGCCGCCCTCCGCGTCGCGCGCCGCCCGCGCCTGCCGGATCGATATTACTTGATGATTCATATATCGAAACCTAAACTTTCCCGACGAGCCATCAGGAGACGGGCACGATGCGGATCGCGGTGCTGGGCGGCGGTCACGGCAGCTACGCCGCGGCCGCGGACCTGTCCGAGCAGGGACACGAGGTGCGGCTGTGGCGGCGCGACGCGCAGGCGCTCGATCCGGTCCGCGGCAGCGGCTCGATCGGCCTGATCGACCACGCGGGCCGTCGCCGCGTGCGGGTCGCACGCGCCACCGCCGATGTCGGCGAGGCGGTGCGCGGCGCCGAGCTGCTGCTGATGCCCTCGCCCGCGATCGCCCAGGACGACATCGCCGACGCGATCGCGCCGCACCTCGAGGACGGCCAGGTCGCGTTCCTCCCGCCCGGCACCTTCGGCAGCGTGACGATGGCGCGCCGCGTGCGCGCCGCCGGCTCGCGGGCCGACGTGCTCTGGGCCGAGACCGGTACCCTGCCCTACCTCGCGAGGAAGCGCGCGCCCGACGAGGTCGCGATCACCATCCGCGCGGTACGGCTGCCCACCGGCGTCTATCCGGCGCGGCGCGCCGACGAGGCGATCGCCGTGATCCGCCGCGCCTACCCGTCGGTCCTGCCCTGCGGCGACGCGCTGTCGGGCGCGCTGATGAACGCCGGCCCGATCATCCATCCGCCGCTGATCCTGATGAACGCGGCGCCGCTGGAGTTCAACGCACGCTACGACATCCACCTCGAGGGCACGCAGCCCTCGGTGCGCGCGGTGACCGACGTGCTCGACGCCGAGCGCATCGCGACGCGGGAGGCGCTCGGCTGGGGCGCGCCGCATTTCCCCCTGAAGGACCACTACACCTCCGACCGCTGGATGTACGGCGACGCGCACAAGCGGCTCACCGACTCGGGCGACTGGCGCGAACACATCGACCTGCACGCGCACCGCTACATGACCGAGGACACGGTGCTCGGCCTCGCCTTCCTGGCCTCCTGCGCGCGCCACGCCGGTATCGAGGCGCCGGTGGCGCACGGGCTGCTCGCGGTCGCGGGCGCGATCCTCGGCCGCGACCTGCGCCTTGGGCCGCGCACGCTCGAGGCGCTGGGGCTCGCGTCGCTGTCCTCGGTCGAACTGCGTGCGCGGCTGCACGAGGGAACGCTGTGAGCGCGGGCGCCACCGACGCAGGACGCGCCGCGCCGGCGGCCGATGCGCCGAACGATGCGGCCGCGCGTGCCGACGCGCCGCGCGCCCGCATCGCCGCCGCAGGCGCCGGCCGGATGGGCCGCGGCATCGCGATCGCGTTCGCCTGGGGCGGCCACGAGGTCGACCTCGTCGACCTGAAGCCGCGCGACCCGGCGGCCTCGGCACGGCTCGCCGCCGACGCCCGTGCCGAGATCGCGTCGAGCCTCGCGATGCTCGCCGAACTGGGCGCGATGCCCGCCGACGCGATCGACCGGCTGCTCGCGCGCATCCGCTTCGTCGCCGAGCCCGAGGCCCGCGACGCGCTCGCCGCGGCCGACGTCGTCTTCGAGGCGGTGCCCGAGACCCTCGAGGCCAAGCGCGAGGCCTTCGCGCGGCTGTCGGCCGACTGCCGGCCCGATGCGATCCTCGCGTCGACCACGTCGACGATCCTCGTCACCGACCTCGTGCCGATGGCCTCGCGCCCCGCGCGCCTGCTGAACGCGCACTGGCTGAACCCGGCCTACGTGATCCCGCTGGTCGAGCTCTCGACGCACGCCGGCACCGATCCCGCGGTGGTCGCGCGGCTGCGCGCGATGCTCGAGGACATCGGCAAGGTGCCCGTGGTCTGCGGCCCGGCGCCCGGCTACATCGTCCCGCGCCTGCAGGCGCTGATCATGAACGAAGCCGCGCGGATGGTGGACGAGGGCGTGGCCACCGCCGAGGAGATCGACCGCGCGACGCGATACGGCCTGGGCCTGCGCTTCGCGGCGATCGGCGTCGTCGAGTTCATCGACTTCGGCGGCAACGACATCCTGTACCACGCGAGCCGCTACCTGTCGCGCACGCTGAGCCCCGAGCGCTATACCGCGCCCGCGATCGTCGACCGCCTGATGGCCGAGGGCCGCAACGGCCTTCGCGACGGCGCGGGCTTCTTCGATTACCGGGACCGCGACGTGGCCGCCTACCGCAAGGACGTGCTGTCGCGTACGCTCGCGATGCTCCGTCACGCCGGCCTGCAGCGCCCGCCGCGCTGAGCGCGCCGCTGCCCGGCCCGCACGCCGATTCCAACGAGGAGGACCGTCATGACCCGCCGCATCCGCCGTTCGTTCGCGACCCTCGCCGCCCGCGCGGCGCTGGGCGCAGCACTGCTCGCCCCCGGCGCCGCCGCGCTGGCGCAGGAAGTCACGCTGCGCGCCGTCAGCGGCTTCAACGAGGGGACCTACTTCAACCGCATGTTCGACCGCTGGGTCCAGAAGGTGAACGCCGAGGGCAAGGGCCTGGTGCAGATCAACTTCATCGGCGGCCCGAAGGCGATCCCCACCTTCGAGCAGGGCAACGCGCTGCGCAACGGCGTGGTCGACCTCGCGAACACCACGACCTCGTTCACCGCGACCGTCATCCCCGAGGGCCTCTCGCTGAACTACACGGACCTCACGATGGCGGAGCTCCGGAAGAACGGCACGATGGAGTACCTGAACTCGCTGTTCCTCGAGAAGGGCCTCTACTACTACGCGAAGACCGGCGAGGGCATCCAGTACTACATCTACAGCAACAAGCGGATCGACAAGGCCGACCTGTCGGGGCTGAAGCTCAGGATCGCGCCGATCTACCGCGACTTCTTCGCGAAGCAGGGCGCGAGCGTCGTGCAGATGGCGCCGGGCGAGGTCTACACCGGCCTCGAGCGCGGCGTCGTCGACGGCTACGGCTGGCCGCTGATCGGCATCTTCGACCTCGGCTGGCACGAGCGCACCAAGTTCCGCCTCGAGCCCGGCTTCTATGCGATCGAGCTCGGCATCCAGTTCAGCGCGGCCGCGTGGAAGAAGCTGAACCCGCAGCAGCGCGCGTTCCTCGAGAAGCAGGCCGAGTGGCTCGAGGGCCAGCTCGCGCAGCAGGCCCGCGAGGACTCGGTGGCCGAGATCAAGCGCCAGCAGGACGCCGGGATCCAGGTGGTGAAGCTGTCCGAGTCCGAGTCGAAGGTCTTCCTGAAGAACGCCTACGACGCCGCCTGGGACGGCGTCGTGAAGGCGAGCCCGACGCACGGCACGAAGCTGCGCTCGCTGATGGCGCCGAAGTGAGGCGCGGCGCGCGGGTCCGCTCGAGCGGACCCGCGCGTCAGCGCATCCCGCGGCCGCCGTTCACGTCGAGCACCTGCCCGGTCACGTAGGCGGCCGCGTCCGACGCGAGCCACAGCACCGCCGCCGTCGCCTCGTCGACGCGCCCTGCCCGGCCGACGGGCACCTGCGCGACGAGCGCGTCGCGCCGCGCGCCGTCCAGCGCGTCCCACTGCGGGCCCTCGATCGCCGACGGCGCGATCGCGTTGACCGTGACGCGGTCCGGGGCCAACTCCATGGCGAAGCCGCGCGTGACCGCGTCGATGCCGGCCTTCGACGCCGCGTAGGCCATCCCGCTCGCGCGGCTCGGGAAGCGTCCCGCGTACGACGACAGGTTGACGATGCGTCCGCCGGCGCCGCGCGCGCGCATCGCCGCGCCCGCGATCCGGCAGCCGACGAAGGTGCCGCGAAGGTTGGTGGCCATCACCGCGTCCCAGTCGTCGACGGTGATCGTCCAGGGCGACGACGGGCCCATGACCGCCGCGTCGTTGACCAGCACGTCGATCGCGCCGAGCCGCGCCTGCGCCTCGGCCCAGGCCGCGCGGAACGCGGCCTCGTCGCGGACGTCGAGGCGCAGCGCGATCGCGCGCGGCGCGGCGCCGAGGCGCGGCCCGGACGCGTCGCGCGCGCCTGACGCATCGCACGCCGCATCGCCCGCCGCATCCGCCGCATCCGCCGCAGCGTCGAGCCGCGCGGCGGTTGTATCGACCGCCGGATCGATGTCCGCGAGCGCGACACGCGCCCCCTCGGCGACGAAGGCCGCGGCGATCGCCGCGCCGAGGCCGCGCGCCGCGCCGGTGACCAGCACCACGCGGCCGTCGAAGCGGGCCGCCCCCACGCTCACCGCCGCCGCGCGACGACCACGCCCGCGGCCTCGCGGTCCCAGGTCGACGCGCCGACGCCGCGCTCGCGCAGCACGACCTTGCGGACCTTGCCGTTCTCGGTGCGCGGCAGGTCGGCGACGAGGTCGACGTAGCGCGGCACCGCGAAGTGCGGCAGCCGCGTCTCGCAGAAGCGCACCAGCTCGACCGGGTCGAGCGTCGCGCCCGGCTCGACGACGATCGCCGCCATCACCTCGTCCTCGGCGAGCGGCGAGGCCACCGGGAACACCGCCGCGTGCGCCACCGCCGGGTGCGACGCGAGCACCTGCTCGACCTCCCAGGACGACACGTTCTCGCCGCGCCGGCGGATGGCGTCCTTCAGTCGGTCGACGAATCGGAACCGCCCCTCGGCGTCGCGGACCACGCGGTCGCCGGTGTGGAACCAGAGATTGCGCCAGGCCTCGACGGTCTTCCCGGGCATGCCCCAGTAGCCGGTCGCGAACACGAAGGGCTCGTCGGCGCGCAGCAGCAGCTCGCCCGCCTCGCCCGCGGGCAGCTCGGCGTCGTGCGCGTCGGCCACGCGCGCATGGAACCCCGGACGCACGCGGCCCATCGTGCCCTCGGCCCCCTCGCCCGGCACCGCGGCGATCACGAAGTTGGTCTCGGTCGAGCCGTAGCCCTCGAGCAGCGCGACGCCGGTGCGCTCGGCGAAGCGCGCATGCAGCGCCCCCGGCACGCCGGGCGCGAGCGCGATCCGCATCCGGTGCGCGCGTTCCTCGGCCGCCGCGGGCCGCGCGAGCAGCATCGGCACCATCGCGCCGAGCAGGTAGCCCACCGTCGCGCCATGGCGCGCCATCGTCTCCCAGAAGCCCGAGGCCGAGAACCGCGGCTCGACCACCTGCCGCGCGCCGGAGACGAGCGCCTGGAAGAAGCCGTTCAGCGCGTTCACGTGGAAGAGCGGCAGCGTCGTGCACAGCACGTCGTCGCGGGTCACGCCGAGCAGCCGCGCGGTGTGCTCGCCCCAGGCGATCAGCTGCGCATGCGGACAGCAGACGCCCTTCGACGGCCCGGTGGTGCCCGAGGTGTAGAGGATCGCGACGGTATCGCCCGGTCCGAGATCCGCGGGCGGGCACGGCGCACCGGGCGGGGGCATCGCGACGCAGCGCGGGGCCCAGTGCGGGCCGGCAGCGACGGCCGACGCGGCCGATGCGGCCGATGCGGCCGCCCCGTCGCGGCCGTCCGCATCGGCCACCACCCACAGCGTCTCCAGCGCGAGCCCCGTCGGCTCGACGAGCGCGAGCTCGGGCAGCAGCGTCGCGTCGACGACCAGCATCCGCGCGCCGGCGTTCTCCAGGTAGTAGCGCAGCTGCGGCCCGCGGCAGGCGACGTTGACCGGCACCGCGATCGCGCCGAGCCACGCGCAGCCGAGCACCGCGCGCATCACCTCGGCGCGGTTCGGACAGAACACCGCGACGCGGTCGCCGCGCGACACGCCCGCGGCCGCGAGCGCCGACGCGGTGCCGGCCGCGACCGACGCGGCCTCGCCCACGGTCCACGCCGCATCGCCGCAGGCGAACAGCGGCCGGTCCGGATCGTGGGCGGCGCGCTCGGCGAGCAGACCGGGAACGGTGCGCGGATGCGGTGGCATGGCGGTTGCTCGGTTATCGTCCGACTCCGCGGGCGGCGGCGCCGTCGCTTCCTTGACGCTTGAATAGTTGACACATAAAGTACCTCGAAACGGGGAGGAACGCACCATGAGACACGACACCATCCGCCGCGGCGCGCTGCGCGCCGCGCTCGCCGTCCCGCTCGCCCTGGCCGCACTCGGCGCGCAGGCGCAGGAGATCACGCTGCGCGCGGTCAACGGCTTCCAGGAGGGCACCTACTTCGCGCGGACCTTCGAGCGCTTCGTGCAGAAGGTGAACGCCGAGGGCAAGGGCCTGGTGCAGATCAACTACATCGGCGGCCCGAAGGCGATCCCCACCTTCGAGCAGGCGAATGCGCTGCGCAACGGGGTGGTCGACCTCGCGAACACCACCGCGGCCTACACCGCGAGCCTGGTGCCCGAGGGCCTCGCGCTCAACTACACCGACAAGAAGATCGCCGAGCTGCGCAAGGACGGCACCTTCGACTACCTGAACACGATCTATCTCGAGAAGGGCCTCTACTACTTCGCCAAGACCGGCGAGGGCATCCAGTACCACATCTTCTCGAACAAGCCGATCGACCGCGCCGACCTGTCGGGCCTGAAGCTGCGGATCGCGCCGATCTTCCGCGACTTCTTCTCGAAGCTCGGCGCCAGCGTCGTGCAGATGCCGCCGGGCGAGGTCTACACCGCGCTCGAGCGCGGCGTGGTCGACGGCTACGGATGGCCGCTGCTCGGCATCTTCGACGCCGGCTGGCAGGAGCGCACCAAGTACCGGATCGACCCGGGCTTCTACTCGCTCGAGCTCGGCATCGTCTTCAGCGCCAACACCTGGAGGAAGCTCACGCCCGCGCAGCGCGCCTTCCTCGAGAAGCAGGGCGCGGCGATGGAGGCCGAGCTCAACCAGGAGTCGGCCCGAGACGCCGCGGCCGACATGAAGCGGCAGGCCGAGGCCGGCATCCAGGTGCTGAAGCTCGACGCCGCGCAGTCCAAGGCCTACCTCGCCGCCGCCTACGGCGCGGCCTGGGACGGCATCGTGAAGACCAGCCCCGCGCACGGCGCGAAGCTGCGCGCCGCGATGGAACCGAAGTGACCCGAGCGGCCGCCGCGCGATGAACGCCTGGTCCCGCCTGATGCAGGCCTGCGGCGCGGCGGCGGCCGCGATCGTGGGTCTGGTGGTGGTCCTCGTCTGCTGGGACGTCTTCGCGCGCAATCTCGGCGCGAAGAGCCTGCCCTGGATCGTCGAGATGACCGAGTACTCGCTGCCGCTCGCGACCTTCCTCGCCGCGCCTTGGCTGATGCACCGCTACGAGCACGTGCGGCTCGACCTGCTCGCCAACACGCTGTCTCCGGCGAGGCTGGCGCTGGTCGAGCGCATCGCCGCGGCCGTCTGCATGGGGGTGAGCGCGGTCATCGTCTGGTACTCGATCAGGGTGCTGCTCGACACGAAGCAGATCGGCGCGCTCGTCATCAAGAGCCTGGTGTTCCCCGAGTGGTGGCTGTTCGTGCCGGTGCCGGTCTGCTTCGGGCTGCTCGCGCTCGAGTGCGCGCGCCGGCTGGTCTTCCCGCCGCCGCCGCACGCGCCGATGGCCGCGGCCGGCATCGAGGTCCCGGGCGAGCACGGGGGCGCCGCGCGATGATGCCCTGGTGGGAGACCCTGGGGCTGCTGTTCGGCATCCTCACCGTGCTGCTGCTGATCGGCCTGCCGGCGGCCTTCGCGTTCCTCGCGATCAACCTCGTCGGCGCGGTGATCTACCTCGGCGGCGAGGCCGGGCTGATGCAGGTGGTGCGCAACGGCGTCGCGTCGCTGACCAACTTCTCGCTGACGCCGATCCCGTTCTTCGTGCTGATGGGCGAGGTGCTGTTCCACACCGGGGTCGCGATGAAGGCGATCGACGCCTTCGACAACCTGATCTGGCGCGTGCCGGGCCGGCTCGCGGTGATCGCGGTGGTCGCGGGCACGGTGTTCTCCGCGATCTCGGGCTCGACGGTGGCCACCACCGCGCTGCTGGGCGGCCTGCTGCTGCCGCAGATGCTCCAGCGCGGCTACAACGTGCGGATGGCCATGGGCCCGATCATGGCGATCGGCGGCGTCGACATGCTGGTGCCGCCGTCGGCGATCACCGTGCTGCTGGGCAGCCTCGCCGGCATCTCGATCTCGGGCCTGCTGGTGGCGGGCGTGGTGCCCGGCATCCTGCTGTCGGCGATGTTCGTCGGCTGGATCGTGATCCGCTGCTGGCTGAATCCGGCGCTCGCGCCGACCTTCGAGGCCGAGCGGGTGACCGGCTGGGCGCGCTGGCGCCCGCTGGTGGTCTACGTCACGCCGCTGGTGTTCATCTTCGCGGTGGTGATCGCGTCGATGACCGCCGGCTGGGCGACGCCCACCGAGTCGGCCGCGGTCGGCGCCGCCGCGACGATCCTGGTCGCGTTCGCCTACCGGTCGATGACGCTGTCGGCGCTGGTGAAGTCGCTGCTGGGCACCGCCGCGATCTCGGGCGTGATCCTCTTCATCATCCTCGGCGCCACGACCTTCTCGCAGATCCTGTCGTTCTCGGGTGCGACCAACGGGCTGGTGCAGCTCGTCCAGGGCGCGAGCCTGTCGCCGTGGACCGTGCTCGCCGGGATGATGCTCATCCTGCTGATCCTCGGCTGCTTCGTCGACCAGGTCAGCATGATGCTGATCACGCTGCCCTTCTTCATGCCGCTGGTGCAGCACTACGGCTGGGACCCGCTGTGGTTCGGCGTGCTGTTCCTGATCTGCATGCAGCTCGGGCTGCTGACGCCGCCCTTCGGGATGCTGCTGTTCACGATGCGCAGCGTGGCGCCGAAGTCGGTGCCGACCTCCGAGATCTTCGCGGCGGTGACGCCCTACGTGGTCTTCGGGCTGCTGATGCTGGTGCTGGTGATCTTCATCCCTTCGCTCGCCACCTGGCTGCCGTCGGTGCTGCTCGGCAAGTAGGGGCCCCGGATCGGACGCGGGTGGTCACCGCCGACGGCGAGCGCTTCTGCAACCTCGGCATCGGCGATCTCGAGGCGCGCCTCGAACCGGACCGCTCCCCGCGCGTGCACCGCAGCCACGTCCTGAACCTCGCCGCGTCGGTGGTCCGCGCCGCCTGACCGGCCGACGCCGCGGTACCCCTGCACCGGCCATGGGTACCCGCGACTCGCGCGCGTCGCCCGCAGTTCGTGCGGAAGACCCGCCGGTTCGTGCAAGCGCCCGCCCGCGTACCGGGTTTCGGTGCACACTCCGACCTCTGTCCTGGACAAAGGGCCGACGAGCCCGGGATCCGGCAGCATCCGAGGAGACTCCATGATCCCACCCGCATTCGACTACCACGCGCCGCGTTCCGTCGGCGAGGCCGTGGCCCTGCTGGGCTCGCTCGGCCCGGACGCCAAGCTGCTGGCCGGCGGTCACAGCCTGCTGCCGATGATGAAGCTGCGCTTCGCGCAGCCCACCCACCTGATCGACCTGAACCGCATCGAGACGCTGCGCGGCATCCGCGAGGACGGCGACACCATCCGGATCGGCGCGATGACCGTCGAGCGCGACCTGATCGTCTCGCCGGTGCTGCGCGCCCGCGTGCCGCTGCTCGCCGAGGCGGCCAAGCTGATCGCCGACCCTCAGGTCCGCAACCGCGGCACCATCGGCGGCGACATCGCCCACGGCGACCCGGCCAACGACCATCCGGCGCTGTCGCTCGCGCTCGACGCCACCTTCGTGCTGGCGGGGCCGGACGGCGAGCGCACGGTGAAGGCCGACGACTTCTTCCTCGGCACCTACTCCACCGCGCTGGCCGAGACCGAGATCCTCGTCGAGATCCGCATGCCGGCCTTCGCGCCGAAGACCGGCTGGGGCTACGAGAAGCTCAAGCGCAAGACCGGTGACTGGGCGACCGCGGGCGCGGCCGTCGTGCTGCGCCTGGACGGTGGCCGCGTGTCGCACGCGCGGATCGGCCTGACCAACGTCGGCCCGACCGCGCTGCGCGCCGCCGACGCGGAAGCCGCGCTGATCGGCCGGCCGGTCGACGAGGCGGCGGTCGAGGCCGCCGCGCAGGCCGCGATGGCGATCTGCGATCCCGCCGACGACCTGCGCGGGGACCGCGAGTACAAGACCGCGATGGCCGGCCAGATGGTCCGCCGCGCGATCCGCGCCGCCGTGGCGCGGGCCCAGTGACACCGGGGAGACGAACGATGGCGAAGAAACTGATCAGCGTGAAGGTCAACGGCCGCACGCACGAGGAGGCGGTCGAGCCGCGCACGCTGCTCGTGCACTTCCTGCGCGAGAAGCTGAGCCTGACCGGCGCGCACATCGGCTGCGAGACCAGCCACTGCGGCGCCTGCACCGTCGACGTCGACGGCGAGAGCGTCAAGGCCTGCACGCACCTCGCGGTGCAGTGCGACGGCGGCGAGGTGCTGACCGTCGAGGGCCTCGCGCAGGCCGGCGTGCTGCACGCGGTGCAGGAGGGCTTCTACAAGGAGCACGGCCTGCAGTGCGGCTTCTGCACGCCGGGCATGCTGATGCGCGCCTACCGGTTCCTGCAGGAGAACCCGAACCCGACCGAGGAGGAGATCCGCGCGGGCATGAGCGGCAACCTGTGCCGCTGCACCGGATACCAGAACATCGTGAAGGCGGTGCAGTACGCGGCCGCCAGGCTCCAGCAGACCGCGAAGGAGGCCGCATGAACGCGCCCGACCGTCTCGCCGCCCTGCAGGGGATGGGCGACTCGCGCCTGCGCAAGGAGGACGCGCGCTTCATCCAGGGCAAGGGCAACTACGTCGACGACATCAAGATGCCGGGCATGCTGCACATGGACATCGTCCGCAGCCCGTTCGCGCACGCCCGCATCCGGGGCATCGACAAGTCCGAGGCGCTGAAGGTCCCCGGCGTGATCGCCGTGCTGACCGCCGACGACCTCAAGCCCTTCAAGCTGCACTGGATGCCGACGCTGGCCGGCGACGTCGCCGCGGTGCTCGCCGACGAGAAGGTCCACTTCCAGATGCAGGAGGTGGCGGTGGTGATCGCCGAGGACCGCTACGCGGCGGCCGACGGCGTCGAGGCGGTGCAGGTCGACTACGAGGAGCTGCCGGTCGTCATCGACCCGTACGAGGCGCTCGCGCCCGACGCCCCGGTGCTGCGCGAGGACCTCGCCGGCAAGACCTCGGGCGCGCACGGCCCGCGCGAGCACCACAACCACATCTTCACCTGGGACGCCGGCGACCGCGCCGCGGCCGACGCCGCGTTCGACGCGGCCGAGGTCACCGCGAAGGAGCACATCTTCTATCCGCGCGTGCACCCGTGCCCGCTCGAGACCTGCGGCTGCGTCGCGAGCTTCGACCCGGTCCGCGGCGAGCTGACCACCTACATGACCTCGCAGGCGCCGCACGTCGTGCGCACCGTGGTCTCGCTGCTGTCGGGCATCCCCGAGAGCAAGGTGCGGATCGTCAGCCCCGACATCGGCGGCGGCTTCGGCAACAAGGTCGGCGTCTACCCGGGCTATGTCTGCGCCATCGCCGCGAGCATCGTGCTCGGCAAGCCGGTCAAGTGGATCGAGGACCGCGTCGAGAACATCTCGTCGACCGCGTTCGC
Organism: Pseudomonadota bacterium; assembly: GCA_046046245.1. Classification (GTDB taxonomy): domain Bacteria; phylum Pseudomonadota; class Gammaproteobacteria; order Burkholderiales; family Burkholderiaceae_E; genus UBA4615. The sequence continues at coordinate 59,171 of JBJOKE010000021.1, forward strand.
CCGCGATTACCACATGGACGGCGAGATCGCGGCCACGAAGGACGGAAAGATCACCGGCCTGCGCGTGAACGTCGTCGCCGACCACGGCGCCTTCGACGCCTGCGCCGACCCGACCAAGTTCCCGGCGGGCCTGTTCCACATCTGCTCGGGCAGCTACGACATCCCGGCCGCGCACGCGAGCGTCAAGGGCGTCTACACGAACAAGGCCCCGGGCGGCGTCGCCTACCGCTGCTCGTTCCGCGTGACCGAGGCGGTCTACCTGATCGAACGGATGGTCGACGTGCTCGCGCAGAAGCTCGGCATGGACAAGGCCGAGATCCGCGAGAAGAACTTCATCCGCAAGGAGCAGTTCCCCTACACCAGCGCGTTCGGCTTCGAGTACGACTCGGGCGACTACCACACCGCGCTGAAGAAGGTGCTCGACGCGGTCGACTACAAGGCGCTGCGCGCCGAGCAGGCGGCCAAGCGCGCGGACCCGGACTGCCCGACGCTGATGGGCATCGGCCTGGTGACCTTCACCGAGGTGGTCGGCGCGGGCCCGAGCAAGATGTGCGACATCCTCGGCGTCGGCATGTTCGACAGCTGCGAGATCCGCGTGCACCCCACCGGCAGCGCGATCGCGCGGATGGGCACGATCACGCAGGGCCAGGGCCACCAGACCACCTACGCGCAGATCATCGCGACCGAGCTCGGCATCCCGAGCGAGGTGATCCAGGTCGAGGAAGGCGACACCTCCACCGCGCCCTACGGTCTCGGCACCTACGGCAGCCGCTCGACGCCGGTGGCGGGCGCGGCGATCGCGCTGGCCGCGCGCAAGATCCACGCGAAGGCCCGCAGGATCGCCGCGCACCTGCTCGAGGTCGGCGAGAACGACCTCGACTGGGAGATCGACCGCTTCCAGGTGAAGGGCGACCCGGCGCGGCACAAGACGATGAAGGACATCTCCTGGGCCGCGTACAACGACGTGCCCGCGGGCCTGGAGCCCGGACTCGAGGCGGTCCACTACTACGACCCGCCGAACTTCACCTTCCCCTTCGGCATCTACCTGTGCGTGGTCGACATCGACCGCGCGACCGGCGAGACGAAGGTGCGGCGCTTCTACGCGCTCGACGACTGCGGCACGCGGATCAACCCGATGATCATCGAGGGCCAGATCCACGGCGGCCTGACCGAGGGCTTCGCGGTGGCGATGGGCCAGCAGATGCCGTTCGACGCGCAGGGCAACCTGCTCGGCAACACGCTGATGGACTACTTCCTGCCGACCGCGGTCGAGACGCCGAAGTGGGAGACCGACTTCACCGTGACGCCGAGCCCGCACCACCCGATCGGCGCCAAGGGCGTGGCCGAGTCGCCGCACGTGGGCTCGATCCCGACCTTCACCTCGGCCGTGGTCGACGCGTTCGCCCATCTCGGCGTGACCGAGATGACCATGCCGCACACCAGCTGGCGCGTGTGGCAGCAACTGAGGAAGTGCGGCGTCGCACTCTGATCCCATGGAAGTCAAACTCGACAAGAAGTACCCGGTCGCCGCGACCGTCGAGCAGGCGTGGGCGGTGCTCGCCGACGTCCGCGCGACGGCCGCCTGCATGCCGGGCGCGCAGATCACCGAGCAGACCGACGACACGCACTACAAGGGCGTGGTCAAGAGCAAGGTCGGCCCGGCGACGATGACCTTCAACGGCACGATCGAGGTGCTCGGGCTGGATGCGGCGGCGCGCACGCTGCGGATGCTCGGCTCGGGCGCGGACCGCGCGGGCTCGTCCGCCTCGATGGACCTGACCGCGCGCGTCGTGCCGGCCGACGGCGGCGGCTCGACGCTCGAGGGCGAGGCGGTCATCAAGGTCAACGGCAAGCTCGCGCAGTTCGGCAACCGGCTGCTGGTGCCGGTGGCCGACGCGATGCTCGCGCAGTTCGCCGACCGGTTCCGGGCGGCGGCGGCGTCGGTGCCGGCCGCCGAGGCACCGGCCGCGGCGTCGGTCGACGCCGCGACGGCAGCGGCGACGGCGGCCGAGGCCGGCGTCGCGCCGTCGATCGACGCGGGCGTCGCGGCGAGCGCCGCATCGACGGCCGCCCCCGGTGCGCAGGCGACGGCCCCCGCCGCCCCGACCCGCCCCGCGCCGGCCGCGCCCGTCCCGGCCCCGACCGAGCTCAACGCGCTGTCGCTGATCTGGGCGGTGATCAAGGGCTGGTTCGCGGGCCTGTTCGGCAAGCGCGCGTGACCGAGTCGGCGCTGCGCGAGGCGCTGCACCGCGTCGGCTACGTCTGCGACGAGGCGCTCGCCACGACGCTGTGGCTGGCCGGCGAGCTGCAGCGGCCGCTGCTGGTCGAGGGCGACGCGGGCGTGGGCAAGACGGCGCTCGCGGTCGCGCTCGCGCGCGCGACCGACCGTCGCCTGGTGCGGCTGCAGTGCCACGAGGGCATCGACCTCGCTCAGGCGGCCTACGAGTGGAACTACGGCCGCCAGCTGCTGTCGATCCGGCTGCGCGAGGGCGACGGCGCGCGCGCGGCCGAGGCCGACCTGTTCGCGCGCGACTACCTGCTCGAGCGGCCGCTGCTGCAGGCGATCGCGAGCGAGACGCCCTGCGTGCTGCTGATCGACGAGGTCGACCGCGCCGACGAGGCCTTCGAGGCCTTCCTGCTCGAGGTGCTCGCCGACTGGCAGATCACCGTGCCCGAACTGGGCACGCTCGCCGCCCGCCACGTGCCGCTCGCGGTGCTGACCGCCAACGGCACGCGCGAGCTGTCGGACGCGCTGCGGCGCCGCTGCCTCTACCACTGGCTCGACTATCCGACGCTCGCGCGCGAGGTGGCGATCGTGCGCGAGACGCTGCCGGGCGCCGAGGCCGCGCTCGTCGAGCAGGCGGTGGCCTTCGTGCAGCGGCTGCGGCGCGAGGACCTCGCGAAGACGCCGGGCATCGCCGAGACCCTCGACTGGGTACGCGCGCTGCACCGCCTGCGCTTCGACGCGCTGCCCGACGACCCGCAGGCGCTGGGGGCGACGCTCGGCTGCCTGCTGAAGACCCGCGAGGACCGGTTCCAGCTGGCGCCCGAGCGGCTGCTGCAGCTCGTCGAGGGACGTCGCGCCGGCGTCGCGGAGAAGGGCTGAGCCGATGCGAGCCGACGGCGCGCACGCCGAGCCGCTCGAGGCGATCGCCGGCTTCGCGGCGCTGCTGCGCGAGCACGGGCTCGCGGTGGGCGTCGCCGAGCAGCGGGCGATGGTGCAGGCGGCGCTCGCGGTGCCGCTCGAGCGGGTCGCGACGCTCGACGCCGCCTGGCGCGCGATCGCCTGCCGCGACGCGCGCGACTGGCGCGCCTGGCCCGAGCTCTTCCAGCGCTACTGGCACCCGGACCGCGTGAAGGGCACCGTCCGCAGCAGCGGCCGGACCCGGCCGGCGCGCGACCTGCGCCAGCTGGTGCAGGCCCTGCACGCCTCGCTGGGCACGCCCGGCGGCCGCCCCGGCGACACCGCGCTGCACGAGGCCGCGGGTGCCGCCTGCGACGAGGCGGCCGCGCCGCGCGCGCGGGGCGGCGCGAGCCGCACCGAGGCGCTGCACGACCGCTCGCTGTCGGAGTGGCTGCCGCAGGACCTGGCCGCGCTGCAGCGGCTCGCCGAGCGGATCGCGCAACGCCTGCGACGCCGCCTCACCCGGCGCCGGCAGGTCCATCCGCGTGGCGCGCGGCTCGACCTGCGGCGCACGCTGCGGGCGAGCCTCGCCACCGGCGGCACGCCGATCGCCCCCACGTGGCAGCGGCCGCGCCGCGAGCGGCCCCGGCTCTACGTGCTGGTCGACGTCAGCCGCTCGATGGAGACGCACGCGCAGCTCTTCCTGCGGATCGCGCGGGCACTCGTCATCGCCGCCGACGCGCGCGTGTTCGTCTTCCACACCCGGCTGGCCGAGGTGACGCCGATGCTGAGGCGCGACTCGGCCACGGTCCAGGAGAAGGTCAACGCGGTGTCGGCCGGCTTCGGCGGCGGCACCCGGATCGCGACCAGCCTCGCCGACTTCCACGGCACCCACGTGCGGACCGGCCTGGGCCGCGGCGCGCGGGTCTGGGTGCTGTCCGACGGCTTCGACGCCGACCCGCCCGACGCGCTCGGCCGCGAGCTCGCAGCCGTGCGCGCGCGCGGCGCATCGCTCACCTGGTTCCACCCGTCCGCGCGGCCCCCGGCCTCGGCGGCGATCGAGGCTGCCCGGCCGTCGATCGGCCGCTTCGTGCGCCTCGACAGCCTGCGCGACCTGGCCGCTGCCGCGGCCGTGCTGCACTGAAGGAGAACGCGAGATGACGACCGCCCACGACGTGCTCGCGGCCGCGCAGCGGCTGCGAACCGAGCAGCGACCGTTCGCGCTGGTGAGCGTGCTGCGGGTCGCGCCGCCCGCCTCGGCCCGCCCCGGCGACAAGGCGGTGGCCACCGCCGACGGCATCGTCCACGGCTGGATCGGCGGCGGCTGCGCGCAGCCCGCGGTGATGAAGACCGTGCGCGCCGCGCTCGCCGACGGCCGCGCGCGGATGATCCGCATCGCGCCGGCCGACGAGGGCAGCGTCCGCGAGCTCGACGAGGTGCTCGAGTTCGGCATGGCCTGCCACTCGGGCGGCACGCTCGAGCTCTTCGTCGACCCGGTGCTGCCCGAGGCGCGCCTGGTGGTGGTCGGCGACACGCCGCTCGCCGCGGCGCTCGCCGGCCTCGCGCCGCGGGTCGGGCTGCCGGTCACCGTGGTCGCGCACGGCGGCGATGCGGCTCGCTATCCCGATGCGCAGCGGGTCGTCACCGACGACGGCGCGACCGCCGACGTGCCCGCCGGCGCGTTCGTCGTCGTCGCGACCCAGGGCCGCCGCGACCTGCAGGGCCTGCGGGCGGCGCTCGCGGTCGGCGCGCGCCGCGTGTTCTTCGTCGCGAGCGCACGCAAGGCCGCGGTGCTGAAGGCCTCGCTGGTCGAGTCCGGCGGCGACCCCGCGGCGGTCGCCGCGATCGTCGCGCCGGCCGGCCAGCCGATCGGCGCGCAGACGCCGGAGGAGATCGCGCTGTCGGTGCTCGCCGCGGTGGTCGCGGCGCGGCGCGAGCGCGCGGGCGACCTGGCAGCGGGAACGCGCGCCGCGGACGTTCCCGCGGAAACGCGCGTCGGGAACGTTCCCGCGGAAACGCGGGCCGCGCCGTCCCCGTCGGGCTGCTGCGGCGGGAGCACGACCGAGGCCGTCGCGACCGAGGCCGTCGCGCTCGCCGGCATGGCGATCGCCCGCCGCCGCCCGACGGCCGCCGCGACGCCGTCGGCAGCCGTTGCGCCCGCCGCCCCCCGTTCCTGCTGCGGAGGCTGAGATGGGCTGCATCCTGAAGGGCGGCGGCGGCCTGTACGCGCGGGTCGTGGTCGGCGCGGTGCTGCTCGCCGCCGGCGCGGGCTCGCGGATGGGCGGCCGGCCGAAGTCGCTGCTCGAGCTCGGCGGCGTGCCGCTGATCCGCCGGCAGCTGATCGCGCTGTCGGGCGCCGGCGTCGACGAGGTGGTGGTGGTGCTCGGCCACCATGCCGACGCGATCGAGCCGGTGATCCAGTCGTTCCCGGTGACGATCGTCCGCAACCCGGACCCGGACGAGGGACTCGCGTCGTCGCAGCGGATCGGGCTCGCGGCGCTGTCCGGCAGGCTCGACGCGGTGGTGGTCGCGCTCGCCGACCAGCCGATGCTGCACGCGCAGGACATCGTCGCGCTGATCGGCGCGTGGAAGAAGCGGCCCGAGGGGGCGTCGGTCGTCCACCCGCTGGTCGACGGCGAGCGCGGCAACCCGGTGGTGATCGGCGCCGACGTCCGCGAACAGGTGCTGGCCGGCGACGCGAAGCTCGGTTGCCGCCAGTGGCAGGCCGCGCACCCCGAGGCGGTCGCGCCCTTCGTCACCGACAACCGTCGCTACCGGATCGACGTCGACACGCCCGAGGACATCGCGCGCTTCGAGCGCGAGACCGGCCACGCGCTGCGCTGGCCCGCGGGGCTCGGCGCGTGAGCCTCGGTCCGGGCGTCCACGCGCTGTGGCCGACACCGCTCGCGGTCTACCGGATGCCCGAGGCCGACGCGGTGAACCCGGTGCTCGTGCGGATGCTCGGCGCGCTGCGCGTCGCGCAGTGCGCGCAGCGCGGCCAGCCCGCCGACGCGCCGTTCTTCGCGAGCGACGACGACCTGCTGCGCCGGCTGCGGACCGCCGAGGGCGACGCGCTGGCCCGCTTCGTCGTCGGCTCGCTGCAGGACGCGGTCGGCCGCGCGAACGCGGGCGCCTGGCCGCCGGGACGTCGCGCGCTGAAGGTCGCGATCGAGGGCATGTGGTTCCAGTGCAGCCGCGGCGGCGCGTTCCACGACGTCCACACCCACGGCAACTGCTCCTGGTCGGGCGTCTACGTCGTCCAGGTCGACCCCGCCGAGCGCCGCCGCGCACACCGGGTCCACGGCGCGCAGCACGGCGTGACCCGCTTCTACGGCCCGCCGTTCGCGCGGCTGGGCGGCGCGCACGTCGACCTCGGCAACGCCTACCTGCAGCCGCCGCACGTCGACCTCGAGCCGGTCCCCGGCCAGCTCGCGCTGTTCCCGTCGTGGCTGCCGCACCAGGCGATGCCCTACGACGGCGAGCTCGACCGGATCATCGTCTCGTTCAACGCGAGCGTGCACGCCGCCGACGGCGACGACCGGCTGCACCGCTACGCGGCCGGATGACGCCGATGGACCCGAGCGACGCGGCACGGCGACTGTGGCTCGCCCGGGCGATCGCCTGGGCGCTGCTCTTCTCGGGCTGGACGGTGCTCGGCGCGCTGGGCCACGCCGCCGCGCGCGCCGGCGCGTGGCCCGGGCTGCCGCTCGCGCTGTGGCTCGCGTCGATCGGTTCGATGCTGGCGCTGGGCGCGCCGGTCCGCACGTCGATGCGGGGCCTGGCGATCGGCCTCGGACTCGCCGCGATCGCGACGGCCGGCGCGCTCGCCGCCGTCGACGGCGCGGCCCCCGCGCCGCTCGCCGTCGCGGCGGTCGGCTGGGCCGCGCTGCTGGTGCTCGCCTCGCGGGAGGTGAAGGCGCTGCGCGCGGTGCAGGCCGGCCCCGTGCCGGCGCCGATCGGACCGGCCACGCTCGGCGCGGCGCTCGCCTGGGCGGCGGCGGCCGACCCGGTTCAGGCCGTCTCGCGACCGTTCGGGATCGGCCTCGCGCTGCTCGTCGCCGCAGCGCTGCTGGTCGCGCTGCGCCCGCCCGGCGCCGCCCCGACCGCCGGCTGCCGCGCGGGGCTCTTCGACTGTTCGCTGCCGCTGCCGCGAGGCGACTGGCGGACGCCGTCCGACTGGCCGCTGCACGCGGCCGCGCTCGCGATGCTGCCCACCATGGCCGCGCTGCCGGTGATGGCCGAGCTCTGCGCCGCAGACGGCCTCGGTGCGGCACCGCTCGCCGCGCTTCACCTCGCGGCGATGGTCCTGCCCGCCTGCATGCTGCGGGCGCTGCCGGCGCGTCCCGGCCGCAGCGCGCTGTCGACCGTGGTCGCCGTGCTGCTCGCCGCCGGCGGACTCGCGTTCGTGCTCGCGCCGGCACGCGACGCGCTGCTCGCGGGGATGCTGCTGCACGCGGCGGCGTGGAGCCTCGCCTGGGCCGGCCCGATGCTCGCCCGAGACCCGCCGCCCGTGCCAGGCGGGGCCCGCGCGACGACGGTGTCGGCGGTCGCGGCGGCCGCAGCGGTCGCGGCCTTCGCCGCGGCGGCCGACGCCGGCGGCGCCGACGCGCTGCGGGGCATCCACGTCGCGCTCGCCGTGCTCGCGCTGGGTGCGCTGCCGTGGCCGCGATCGCGGACACCGGCCGGGTGACCCGACGCACCGCCGGGGGACGGCGCGCCTAGCGCTTCGACGCGGTGACGGGCGCGGTGGCAGTCACCGCGTGCGCGGCGACGGGCGCCGAAGGCGTACCGCCCTTCACTGCCGCCCTCGCCCGCTCGAACTCCGGCCCCCAGGACGGGTGGCCGGCCTCGGCGGGCGCGAGCCCGAAGGCCGGCTCGAGCGCCAGCGCCGCGTCGAAGCTGCGACGGCAGGCCGCGCGACGCCCCGTCACGCACTGCCCGAAGGCGAGCGTCTTCAGCGCCTGGACCCGTACCTGCGGGCCGTCGGCCAGGATCTCGGGCGACTCCTGCAGCAGCCGCATCGACTCGGCGAACCTGCCCTGCTCGAAGAGCGCCACCGCGCGGTCGAGTACCTTGCGGCCCTCGGTCGGCTCGGTCGGCCTCGCGGGGACCGGGACCGCCGCGGACGGTCCGCCGGCGCCACCGGAGGCGCCCGCGCCGCCGGGCGTGTCGGTCGATGCACAGCCGGCCGCGAGCACCGCGGCGGAGATCGTCACGATCGAGACGAGTCTGCGGATCATCGCTTCTCCGGGGCGGGAGCGAACCGGTGTGCCAGCTCCACCGACTGGCCGGGCCTGACCTCGAGGCTGCGGATCACGGTCTCGCCGCCGGGGTTGCGCAGCTCGATGCGGCGCGTGCCGGGCGCGAGCGGCACCGACATCACCGGCGGCGTCACCGCGCGCCGGGTACCGTCGACCCAGACCTCGGCCCACGGCGAGACCGCGAGCCGCAGCGTCGCGGGCCTGGCCGGCTCGGGTTTCGCGAGGGCGACCGCCGTGCCGACGGCCGCCGGGGCGACGCCATCGGCGGGCGCGTGCAGCGCGATGCCGTCGTCGGGCGGCAGCGCCGCTTCGCCGGCGGGCGGCACGGCGGTCAGCCACGCGCCCACCGACAGCGCGAACACCGCCAGCGTCGCGACCAGCGCACCGCCCAGCACCACGGCGCGGCGGCGCGCGCGGCGGTCGGCGGCGCGACGCTCGCCGCGACGGCGCTCGCCGGCCGCAGGCGGCTCGGGCAACGCCACGGCCGGCGCCTCGGATGCCTCGGCGGGATCCGCCGTCAGGCCCAGCCGCTCGCGGAACGCACGCGCCGTCCGCGGCCGCGCCTCGGGGCGCACGGCCATCGCCGCATCGATCGCATCGGCGAACGCGGCGTCGAGCCCGGCCGGCAGGCGCTGCGCGAGCGGCACGAGGGTGTCGCGCATCACGCGCAGCGGTGACGGCGGCGGCGGCTCGCCGCAGGCCGCGTGGTGCAGCACCGCGCCGAGCGCGTAGACGTCGGACCACGGGCCCACCGGACAGTCCGGGTCCTCGGCGTACTGCTCGATCGGCGCGTAGCCCGCCTTCAGCATCACCGTCGTCGCGCGCACGCGATCGCCGATCGCGCGGCGTGCGGCACCGAGGTCGAGCAGCACGGCCCCCGCATCGGGGCGCAGGATCACGTTGTCGGGCGCGACGTCGCGGTGGACCGCGCCCGCCGCGTGGATCGCGCGCAGCGCACCGAGCAGCGGATCGGCGATCGCGCGCAGCGTGGTCCCGTCGAGCCCCTCGGGATGCGCGGCGATCACGCGCTCGAGGGTCGGTCCCTCGTAGAGCGGCATCGCCAGGTACGCGGTGCCCAGCGCCTCCCAGGCCTCGAGCACCTCGACCAGCGCCGGATGGCGGACCCGCGCGAGCAGCGCGGCCTCGTCGAGGAAGCCGCACAGCCCGGCCGCGTAGGTCTCGGCGCATGCGGGCGAGGCCGGGCCGAGCGCGCCGTCCTCGCGACGCGCGGCGAGCTGCGCCGGCAGGTACTCCTTGATCGCGGCGAGCCGGCCGGAGGCCAGGTCGCGCGCACGGTAGACCAGGCCGAAGCCGCCCTGCCCGATCACGTCGATCAGCTGCCAGCCGCGCAGCATGGTGCCCGGGGGCAGCGGCAGCGCGACGCCGGGCACGAACGCGGCGAGCGACTCGGGGGCGACGCGCGCGTTCATCGGACTCCCTCCGGCGCGCGCGGCGCCGCGGCGCGCGCGTCGCGCAGCGGCGCGAGCGACACCGGCCGCGACAGCCAGGCGTCGATCGGCGCCGGTCGGTCGAACAGCCAGCCCTGTGCGTAGTCGACGTCGAGCTCGAGCAGCGCGCGCAGCGCCGCCCCGTCCTCGACCCACTCGGCGAGGCAGCTCATCTCGAGCTCGTGCGCGAGCCGCGCGATCGCCTGGACGATGCCGCGCTGGCGCGGGTCGCGGTCGAGGCCGACGACGAACTGGCCGTCGATCTTGATCATCGACGCCGGCAGGTGCTTCAGGTAGGCGAACGAGGTGTAGCCGGCGCCGAAGTCGTCGAGCGCGATCGAGGCGCCGGTATCCCGGAAGGCGTCGATGAAGCGCCGCGCGCCGCGCAGGTCGTAGACCGCGACGGCCTCGGTGATCTCGAGCAGCAGCTTGCCGGCGATGGCGCGGTGCGCACGCAGCAGCGCGACCGCGTCGCGGACGAAGCGCTCGTCGTTCAGCGACGGCCCCGACAGGTTGACCGCGTAGAACTCGACCGAGTCCGCATGCGCGGGCTGCGCGGCCAGGTGCTCGACGGTCCGCTCGAGCACGAACCGGTCGATCGCGGCCATGCCGCCGGAGCGTTCGGCCGCCTCGAGCAGCCGGGCCGGCCCCTCGATGCGCCCGTCGTCGCCGACGGTGCGCAGCAGGACCTCGAACGAGCACGGCCGGTCGGTCCGCGAGATCGGCACGATCGGCTGCGCGAACAGCCGCAGCCGATCGATCGGCAGGCGGGTCTTCAGCAGCGAGCCGAGCCGGACCACCTCGCGCAGCGCGTCGAGCGCCTCGGCGTCGGGACGCACCGCGGTGATCCGGCCGCGGCCGCCGCGCTTCGAGCGCGTGCAGGCCTCGTCGGCGAGCGCGAGCGCCTCGCGGGTGGCCATCGGCGGCGCGACCTCGACCACGCCGAGGCTCGCCTCGACGGTCAGGTTCAGCCCGTCGGCCAGCATCGGCGCCGAGGTCAGCGCCTCGAGCAGCTCCACGGCCACGCGGTGCGCGCCGTCGAGGTCGGTGTCGGGCAGCAGCGCGACGTACTCGTCGCCGCCGATCCGCGCGAGCGCGGCATCGTCGGGCAGCACGCCGTCGAGCCGCTGCGCGACCTCGACGACCACCGCGTCGCCCACCGAGTGGCCGAACACGTCGTTGATCGCCTTGAACCGGTCGAGGTCGACGTAGACCAGCGCGCTCGGGCCGGCCTCGGCGTCCTCGAGCCGCGCGTCGAGCGCACGCTCGAGGCCGCGCCGGTTGAGCCGGTCGGTCAGCACGTCGTGATGCGCCATGTGCTCGAGCGACTCGGCCATCCGGCTGCGCTCGGAGACGTCGACGAGAGAGATCTCGACCGCGTCGCCGACCCGCGACGCATCGATCGCCCAGACGCGGCCGGTGGCGGCGTCGCGCAGTTCGGTCGCGTGGTGGCCGTCGGCGGTGACGCCGTCGAGCACGGCGGCCGCGGCCGATCCACCCATCATCATCGTCAGCGTGTTGACGCGACCCTTGCGGAGCCGGTCGGCGAAGCCGGCATCGGCCCGGTCGTTCCAGCGCAGCACCGTGCCCACGGCGTCGGTCGACACCAGCGCGACGGGCGCGCTGTAGTAGAGGTGCCGGTAGTGGCGGGCCGCGTCGATCGCGCGACGGTGGCCGTCGTCCGCGACCGCCGTCCCGGCCGGGGCGTCCGCGGGCAGGGTGCGCGCGCCGGCGCCGACCCGCGCGACCTGCACGAGCGCGGACGCGAAGCGGCGCAGCGGCGCCAGCCGCCGCCTGACCGGTCCGGGTTCCGGGTGGCTGTCCAAACGGGCTCCAGGGTGAGGGGGTACGACGGTCCCGGGGTCGGTTCGCGACCCTTGCGTACGCCAAGTCTCCCCCGCCACCCGGACCCGGCACAGGTCCGGCCGGACGACCGGCGGCTCGACCGGAACGGCCGGTCACGGCCGTCGCGGGGGTCGCACGCGGGGCGGTCGGACGACCGCCGGTCGGGGCGACGCGTCCGCCGACCTCAGTAGGTGATGCTGCCGACGCTCGTGCCGCCGCAGACGTACAGGGACTGTCCGGTGACGAAGCCGTTCCGGGGCGAGACGAAGAACATCACCGCCCGGGCGACGTCGTCGGGCAGGCCGACGCGCCCGACCGGGATCTTGGCGGCGGTCGCCTCGAGCGCCGCCTGCTCGCGGGGGATCACCTCGTGGAACATGTCGGTGACCACCGGACCGGGCGCGACGACGTTCGCGGTGATGCCGTCGCGCCCGAGCTCCAGCGCCCAGGTGCGCGCCAGGCCGAACATCCCGGCCTTCGTCGCCGAGTAGGACGAACGCGTCGCGAGCCCGAGCGCCGCGCGCGACGACACCAGGACGATGCGGCCGAAGCGCCGGCGCCGCATCGCCGGAAGCGCCGCCTGCACCAGCAGCAGCGGCGCCGTCAGGTGCAGCGCGGTCAACGCCTCGAGGTCCTCGACCTTCACGTCGGGCAGCAGCGCGGGACGCATCGCGCCGGCGTTGTGGACGACGGCGGTCACCGGGAAGCGGGCACACGCGTCGCGCGCGGCCTCGCGGGTCGCGGCGACGTCGCCGAGGTCGACCTCGATCGCGTGCAGCGCCGGATGCATGCGCTCGGGCGCGCGCCGCGCCATCGAGACCACGGTCCAGCCGGCCTCGAGCAGGTGATCGACGATCGACGCGCCGATGCCGGCGCTGCCGCCGGTCACGATCGCGACGCGGTCGCCCTCGGGCGCTTCGCTCATGGTCGCTTCCCTCCTAATGCGGCCGCTTCTTCAGCGCGCGCGTGTCGAGACAGCCCGGCGTGCCGGGCAGGGTGGCGGCCAGCGCCTTCAGTTCGCCGCGCTGGACCTTCTGCGTGGCGGTCAGCGGCAGGGCCTCGACGAACGCGACCCAGCCCGGCGCCTTGAAGTAGGCGAGGTGCTCCAGGCAGAGCTCGACCAGCTCGCGCGCCATCGCGTCGCGGCCCGCGTCGTCGAGCGACGCCGCCGGCACCACGCAGGCCAGCACCTCGTCGCCGCGGACCGCGTCGGGCGTCGCCGCGACCGCGACCTCGCGCACGCCCGGATGGCGGCGCAGCACCGACTCGACCTCGACCGCGGCGATGTTCTCGCCGCTGCGGCGGATCACGTTCTTGCGACGGTCGACGAAGTACAGGTGGCCGTCGGCATCGCGGCGCACGACGTCGCCGGTGTGGAACCAGCCGCCGGCCCAGGCCTCGGCGGTCGCCGCCGGATCCTTCAGGTACTCGCGGAAGAAGCCGCGGCGCGGATCGTCGCCGGCCGCGCGCACGAGCAGTTCGCCCGGGACCTCCGCCGGCACGTCGGCGCCCTGCTCGTCGACGATCCGCAGCTCGAGCGCGTCGGTCGCGCGGCCGAAGCAGCTCTGCCCGACCTGGCGCGGCTCGACGTTCGCGATCACCCAGGCGCCCGCGCCGGTCTCGGTCATCGCCCAGGCCTCGAGCAGCGGGAATCCGAAGCGCTGCTCGAAGCTCGCCTGGTGCCGACGGTCCACCCCCGCGCCGAAGCCGAAGCGCACGCGATGGTCGCGGTCCCCGGGAGACGCAGGCGCGCCCAGCAGCATCGCCGGCATCACGCCGAGATAGTGGACGATGGTCGCGCGCGAGTCGCGGACCGCGCGCCACCAGCCGCTCGGGTGGAAGCGGTCCAGCGGCACGACGCAGCCGGCCGACAGCACCATCGCCATCGTCGAGTAGGCCATCGCGTTCATGTGCGTCATCGGCAGCGGCGTCAGCAGCCGGTCCTCGCCGGGCCGGATCGCCGCGAGGCCGCCGCAGCGCAGGTAGCCCTCGCCGGCGATCAGGTAGTAGGCGTTCGGCAGCACGCAGCCCTTCGGCCGACCGGTGGTGCCCGAGGTGTAGAGCAGCCCGCACTCGGTCTGGAGGCCGGGTTCGCCGTGCAGCGGCGGCGCCGCGGGCGCACGCACGATCGCCGCGAGCCCGCGCGGCGCGCTGCCCGGTGCGCGGACGCCCGCATCGACCTCGTCGTCGTGGCTCGGCACGACGCAGACCGCGCAGCCGGTCCGCGCGGCCGCCGCCTCCAGGTCGGCGACCCGCGTCGGCAGCGCGATCGCGAGCGACAGGCCGCTGTGCTCGACGAGGTAGTCGAGCTCGGCGCGGCGCAGCTCGCCGTTGATCGGCACGACCGACACGCCGAGCGCGTTCAGCGCGAGCCAGTTCAGGAAGAACGACGGCCGGTTCTCGAGCAGCAGTCCCGCGCGGTGGCCGTGGCCGTAGCCGGCGGCCTGGATCCGCGCGGCGATCGCCTCGACCGCGTCGAGCGCGCGGCCGTACGAGAGCTCGATCGGCTCGATGCCGTAGCGGTCGGCGACCTCGGGCAGGATCGACAGGAAGGTCGCGTCCGGATGCGCGCGGGCGATCCGGCGGAAGGCGTGGTGGACGGTGGCGTCGGCGGGGACGGGGAGCGGCATCGGGCAGCCCGGGCGGGTCAGGGGAAGAGCTGGATCGACGGGAGCGCGGCGTCGCAGTCGAGCAGGTCGACGCGCTTGAGGCGGATCCGCAGCGCGCCGTCGATCACCGAGACGGTGTGGCGCACGACGGCCGCGAAGACCTGCTTGCGCTCGCCCTGCGTCTCCACGTAGATCTCGTTGGTGCGCATCGTCCAGCGGTTGCCCGCCGGATCGGCCGACTCCAGCTCGGGCCGCTGCAGCACGTGCAGGCAGCGCGGCGTGGGATGCAGCGAATACGAGCGCGAGTTCGAGAACCGCTCGATGCGCAGCTTCAGCAGCAGCTTGTCCTCGTACATCAGCGAGGTGTGGTTCTCGCCGTCGGCCTGGCCCGGGACCAGCGGCACCCAGTAGAACGCGTCGTCGGCGTAGAGCGCGTACCAGTCGTCGAAGCGCTTGTCGTCGACGAGGCGGGCCTCGAGGTAGACCAGCTCGGCGAGTTGCTCGACGGTCGGTGCGGCGGCAGCGGCGGCGCTCATTCGGCGGCTCCCTCGGTCATGTGCTTCGCCCACGCGCGGAACTGGTTGCGCATCGAGATCTCGCTCGTGCCCTTGACCGTGCGATCGCCGCCGGCGAGCTCGGCGGGGTCGAAGTCGCGGTGCAGGCTGATCCACGGATTGCCCGACGCGGCGAGCCCTTCCTGGATCGCGCGGTAGCAGTGCAGGTCGTCGTGGCCCACCACCGACATCGGCGAGTTGATCAGCCGCGAATACATCATCGTCCGGCGCAGCAGCGCGTCGGGCGCACCGGCCAGCCGGAAGGTCCAGGACTCGATCACCGTGCGGTCGGGCGCGACGGGGCGCGCGACGCGGATCGCCTGGATCGCGCCCTTGATCGTCAGGCTCGGGTAGTAGACGGTGTTGTGGCGGACCTCGCCGAGGATCGCGTGCGCGCGCTCGTCGCCATACGCGGCGACCATCGCGGCCTCGTACTCGGGCACCTGCGAATACTTCGAATGGATCGAGCCGTGCACGCCGGTCCAGCCGTGGCCGTTGTCGAGCACGCGCACGCCCATCCGGTCGAAGAACTCGTAGCTCGACGCGAAGGGCACGAACTGCTCGATCGCCATCGGCTTCGGCGCGTCCTCGGGCTGGCCGGCCCAGAGCTTCTTCGCGGTGCCCGCCGACGACTCGTGCGCCACCATCGGGTGCATCGTGTCGTTGAGGTTCTCGACGAACATCTTCCAGTTGCAGTCGTGGTCGTAGCGCAGCACGCCGCCGGCGACCTCGAGCCGCCCCTCGGGCGAGCGGTCGACCATGTTGTCGATCGAGCTGAGCGAGGCGCCGAAGTACGACTCGAAGTCCGGGCCGGTCTCCGACAGCCGGCAGAAGACGAAGCCGCGGTAGTTGACCACGTGCGCCACCCGCGCGAGGCCGCCGGCGTTCTCCGAGCGGCCGAATGCGGTGCCCGCGTAGCCCGACTTCAGCGGGATCGCGCGGATCGCGCCGTCGAGGTCGTAGGCCCACGCGTGGTACGGGCAGCGGAAGAACGTCCCGACGTGGCCCTGCCGGTCGCTCACCAGCTTCGCGCCCTTGTGCGCGCAGCGGTTCATCACCACGCGGACCTCGCCGTCGTCGGCGCGGACCAGGATCACGGGGCGTCCGGCGACGTCGGCGGTGGCGTAGTCGCCGACGCGCGGCACCTGGCTGTCGTGGCCGACGTAGATCCAGGTCCGGGCCCAGAGCCGCTCCATCTCCAGCTCGAAGACCTCCGGGCTGGTGTAGACGTCGCGGTGGACCGCGTCGTCGCGGACCAGCGCGCGCAGCGCGGCCGGGTCGTCGCGGTAGCGGCCGCGGGTCCGCGGCGCCTCGGTGCTCGTGTCCATCTGCGTGGATCCTCCCTGGGCGGCGTCCGGCGGCCTCAGGCCGCCTTGGCCGACGGCGGCGCCGCGGACGGGCCACCCGTGCCGCCGAGCCTGTCCAGCGCCGCGGCGAGCGCGGCGCCCCCTTCGTCGGCGAGCGCGGCCTCGCGCAGCGCGCGCAGCCCCGCCGCCGTCATCACGCCCGGCGGCAGCGCGTCGAGCGCCTGCATCAGCCGTGCGAAGTTGCCCCAGCCGCGCGCGTGCGTGTCGCCGTAGCCCTTGACCAGGCGCTGGCAGCGGGCGATCTCGAGCGCGAGCGCGGGGTCGCGCCCGGCGGCGGCGTCGATCCGCGCGAGCCAGTCGGCGATCCGCGCCATCTCGACGTCGAATCGCAGCGAGCGGCGGCGGATCGCGCGCAGCGACGCGACCGCGTAGAGCAGCAGGAAGCCGCGGACCGAGCTGGTCTTCACCACGCGCCCCGCCTTCGTGTGGCGCCCCACGAGCGCACGCCAGCGCGGGCTCGCGAGCAGGCGCCGTCCGAGCGACGCCGGCAGCGTGTCGGCGATCTCCTCGACGCGCGGGTGCAGGAACTCGCCGATCTCCAGCAGCTGGTCGCGGCCCAGCCGCACCTCGCCCGCGACCCGTTCGAAGCGGCTGCGCCGCGTCTTCAGGTCGGCAACGCGCACGGTGTCCTCGTACGACATCCAGAGCGCGAGGTGCCGCGCGGTGTCGGAGAGCAGCGCGTACGGTACCTCGCCGGGCACCGAGGCGAGCCGGTGCCGCAGCGCGCACAACCGGTCGAGGTAGTCCGTCGCATGCGCCTCGTCCTGCCAGTCGGCGAGCCGCAGCACGCCGGCGCGCAGCACGTCCCGGACCCCGGCGGGGAACTCGGCGTCGATGCGGGCGGCGTGGGCGGCCAGCCGCGGGCCGAGGACGGTGGCCGGGACGGCGTGCGACGCGGCGCCGGCCGCGGCCGGCGTGTCGGTCGC